>NZ_JBIAZE010000013.1:0-251988 GCF_042898825.1 Streptomyces sp. NPDC000345 | reverse complement strand
CTCGATGACGACGTCCGCGCCGAAGCCCCCGGTGAGCTCACGGATCGCCTCGACGGCGTCGGCGTCACGGGAGTTGACGGTGTGGGTCGCGCCCATCTCGCGGGCCTTCGCGAGTTTGCGGTCGTCGATGTCCACGGCGATGATCTTCGCCGCGCCGGCCAGGTTCGCACCCGCGATCGCCGCGTCCCCCACCCCGCCGCAGCCGATGACCGCGACCGTGTCACCACGCCCCACGCTGCCGGTGTTGATGGCCGCACCGATGCCCGCCATCACACCACAGCCCAGCAGCCCCGCCACCGCCGGCGACACCGACGCGTCCACCTTCGTGCACTGACCCGCCGCCACCAGCGTCTTCTCCGCGAAAGCACCGATACCCAGCGCCGGGGAGAGCTCCGTACCGTCCAGCAGAGTCATCCTCTGCCGGGCGTTGTGCGTGTCGAAGCAGTACCACGGCCGCCCCCGCAGACAGGCCCGGCACTGCCCACACACCGCACGCCAGTTGAGAACGACGAAGTCCCCGGGCGCCACATCGGTCACACCCTCCCCCACCGACTCCACCACACCCGCCGCCTCGTGCCCCAGCAGGAAGGGGAACTCGTCGTTGATGCCGCCTTCGCGGTAGTGCAGATCGGTGTGACAGACCCCGCAGGCCTGGATCTTCACCAGCGCCTCCCCCGGGCCGGGGTCGGGGACGACGATCGTCTCCAGGCTGACGGGGGCACCCTTCGCGCGCGCGACGACAGCACGGACCTGGTGAGCCATGGCCACTCCTCGGCTGGTACGAGACTGAGACGGATGTTGCTCATTACGGCACGCATCGCATGTGCCGCAACACAGCATCACGGAGCGCCGATCGCGGGTCAAGGGTTCGCCGGCGCGGTCCACCGGGAGAACGCGAGGCCGTGAGGCGGCCCGCCCGGGCGGTGACAGCGCTGCGCGGCGGGCGCCGCCCTCCCCGGATCCTCGACACACCGGCGGACCGCTCGGACGGGAGCGGAGCGCCGCCCCCGTGGCCTCAGGGCGTGGGGATGCCCGCCGGGCGTGCGGGCCGGCCCAGGCGCACCGGCACTCCCGGGGAGTACAGGACGCTGACCGGCTCCTCGCGCGGCACGGGGAGGCCTGCCGCGGCGATCAGGTTCTCCTCGCACATGACCAGCTCGGCGCGGTGCAGGGGCCAGCGGGGATGGTGGTTGGGGAGGTAGGCGGCTCCGCCGAAGAAGGTGTTGTGCATCCCCCAGCGCGCCGTGAGGAAGTGCTCCAGCTCCGTCGGCTCCTCGATGCGTTCCCCGGGCCGCACGGCGATACGGCTGTACGCGCCGCGCGGGCCGGGCCAGCGGCGGGAGCTGGTGTAGGTGACGGTGTCGCCGACCGTGCGCACGCTCATCCGGGACCACAGGTACGGCAGCCGGAAGCCGGCCCGCCCCATCGCCACCGGGATCAGCCGTGCCGCGTCCATCGACCGGAAGACGACGCCGCGCCGCCCGTGCCCGTCGACGGAGTACAGGCGGACGTTGGTCTCCGGGAACGACCCGAGGTACGGCACACCGGGCAGCCGGAGCCAGCCGACCCGGTGCATCCGGAACGCGACGAGTCCGACGTACGTCGTCCCCTCGTGCGTGTCGGGGACGGTCCCGGGCGGCAGCAGTCCCGCCACCGTCTCCGGAGCGACGGACCAGTGGAGGAAGCACAGGTCGAGCCACTGCTGCGTGAGGAGCGGGGAGGCTATGGCGCCGGGGGCGTCGGGGCTGAGCGGGGCCGGCTTGTGCACGGCGTCAGCATGCCAGGCGCCCCGCGGCGCCCTCGGCCCGGGTCCGGGCCGGGGCTCGCGGGCGTCCCGGCTCTCCGGCGTCCAGCCATGCGGGCGTCCGCGCTCACGGGCGTCCCCACGTCTCAGACGTCCTGGTCCTTCGCCGGGCGGCCGTGCGAGGTTTCGCCCGCCGTGAGGTGTTCCAGGACTTCCACGAGTTCCTGGCAGGCCCGTTCGACCGAGCGTCGGGTGTTGCGCTGTTCCATGATCACGGCCGAGAGCAGCAGGGCGGTCAGGGCCATCGTGCCGTTGAAGGCCTGGAGTTTGATCATCACCTCCACATGGCTGAGCCGGGCGAACGGACCGATCCGGTCCGTCGCGGCGACCGTGGCCATGACCGAGGTGAACAGGGCGCAGAGCATGCTGCCGGCCAGCAGGAAGCGCAGGGCCGCCCAGATCAGCAGCGGATAGACGAGGAAGAGCAGGCTGACCGGGCTCCGGGTGGCCAGGGGGACGAGGGCCACGCAGATCAGGGCGAGCCCCGAGGCCTCCTTCCAGCGGGTCAGGTCCACCGTGCGGCGCGCCGAGAGGAGCAGGAGCAGGACGGGCGTGACGAGCAGGACGCCCATCGCGTCCCCCACCCACCATCCCAGCCAGACCGGCCAGAAGGAGTGCGCGTCGAGCCGGCCGGTGAGGACGAGCAGGCCCACGCCGACGCTGGCGCTCAGCAGCATCGCGGTGAGCGCCGCCAGGAAGACCAGGGCGAGGCCGTCGCGCAGCCGGGCGAGATCGGTGCGGAAGCCGACCTTGCGCAGCAGGATCCAGGCGCAGACGGGGGCGGCGGTGTTGCCCACCACGTTGATCAGGACGAGGGGGCGCAGCGAGGTGATCGACACGATGACGAGGAGGACGCCGAGGGCGATGCCCACCCAGGCGCGCAGGCCGAGGATCAGCAGACAGGCCACCGCCACGCCCGTGGGCGGCCAGATGGGGGTGAACACGGCTCCCTCGACGACGAGGTGCCGCAGGAGTCCCAGCCGCCCGGCCGCGTAGTAGCAGACGGCGACCGCGAGCGTCTGGAGGGCGAAGAGGGCCGTTCTGCGCCGATCCAGGTCCGGGATACCCACCACAGCAGCCATCAGACACCGTCACGGGGCGGTCGGCCAGGCGTGAAACGCGCTCGCGGGCTCCGTGGCTGCATCCGGGGTACGTCCGTCACGAGTCCGTCGTGTCCGACCACCAGGACCGCCGCGTCGTCCTCGTGTCCGACCCGTTCGGCGCCCTTGATCACGGCGGCGGCGAGGGCGTCCGCCTCCATCCCGGCCACGGCGGCGGCGCCCGCGAGGCGTACGACCTGTTCGAGGCCCTCCTCGACGTTCAGTGTGGGGCCCTCGACGACGCCGTCCGTGAGCAGGACGAAGACCCCGCCCTTGGTGAGGCGGTAGCGGGTGACCGGGTAGTCCGTCCCGGCGACCACGCCGAGGGGCGGTCCGCCCTCGTCCTCGGCGATGCCGGACTTGCCGTCGGCCGTGGCCCAGACGCAGGGGATGTGTCCGGCCCTGGCGCTCTCCAGGACACCGCTGACGGGGTCGAGCCGCATGAAGGTGCAGGTGGCGAAGAGGTCGCTGCCGAGGGAGAGGATCAGGTCGTTGGTGCGGGCGAGCAGGTGGCCGGGCTCGCCGGTGACGGAGGCGAGGGCGCGCAGGCCGACCCGGACCTGTCCCATGAACGAGGTCGCCTCTATGTTGTGGCCCTGGACGTCACCGATGGACAGGCCCAGGCGGCCGTCGGGCAGGGTGAAGGCGTCGTACCAGTCGCCGCCCACGTTGAGGCCGTAGCAGGCCGGGGCGTACTGGACGGCGAGACGGAATCCGGGGGCGACGGGCAGGTCCCTGGGCAGCATGCCGCGCTGCAGGGCGAGGGCCAGTTCGACGCGGGAGCGTTGCAGCTCCGCGCGCTCGCGCGCCTGCGCGGTCAGCGAGCCGAGCCTGGCCAGCAGCTCGTCGCCTTCGTCCGGGGGGCGCATGCGGGACATCGATCACTCCGGGATCACTCCGGCGGGGGCGGCAGGCCCTTCGGGCAAACCTCACATTTTACTTTCAGAGGATCATATCCGGACGATGACATGGCCGGACGGCGTGACGGAGACGGGGAGAGCGCGGACCCGACCGTGCACGCTGGACTGCGGCGTCGGCGGGACCGTGCGCGGGCGGACCAGCGCCCGTGCACGCGCGGGCAACACCGGCCCGCCGCGCCGTCCTACCGTTCGCCTGCGACCGAGTGGTGCCGGGGCCCGCACCGCCGGACACTGGACTACCGAACCCGCACGCTCCCCCGGGCAGGTGGACGTGCTCAGGAGATGACCGCTGTGAACTCCTTCTCCCCCGGCTTCCAGGGGCGCGCCCGGCGGATGGCCGACAAGCTGCCGCCGGGCCAGTACCCGACCGAGTCGTTCCCCGTGCTGTCGGCGGGCCCCACCCCGCGGGTGCCCACGGACACCTGGCGGTTCACGGTGACCTCGGAGACGGGCGGGACGCACGCGTGGACCTGGGACGAGATGATGGCGCTCCCCCAGCAGGAGACCGTGCGGGACATCCACTGCGTGACGCGCTGGTCGAAGTTCGACACCCGGTGGCGCGGCGTGCCCCTGGACGCCTTCTTCGAGGACGTCGAGACGGCCGCCGACCACGTCGTGGTCACCAGCTACGGCGGCTACACCACGAACCTGCCGTTGGAGGACCTCCTCGACGGCCGGGCCTGGCTCGCGCACACGTACGACGGCGATCCGCTCTCTCCCGAGCACGGCGGCCCCGCCCGGCTGCTGGTGCCGCACCTGTACTTCTGGAAGTCGGCCAAGTGGGTCCGCGGGCTCCGGCTGTCGCACGAGGACGAGCCCGGTTTCTGGGAGAGCGTCGGCTACCACGACTACGGCGACCCGTGGCGCGAGCAGCGCAACTGGGGCGACTGAGGATGGGCCTCGTCTGGCGCAGGGCCCGGCTCGTCGAGCGGCGCCCGCAGAACGCCACCGCCCGCACCCTGCTCTTCACCGTCGCGGGCTGGCCCGGACACCTGGCCGGTCAGCACGTCGACGTGCGCCTGACCGCGGACGACGGCTATCAGGCCGTACGCAGTTACTCGCTGGCCGCGCCCGCCGACGGCGAGCGGATCGAGCTGGGCGTGCGGACCGTGCCGGACGGCGAGGTGTCGCCGTACCTGGCGGACGGGCTGCCGGTCGGGGCGGACGTGGAGGTGCGCGGGCCGCTCGGGAACTGGTTCGTGTGGCGGCCGGGGCGGACGGAGCCGGTGCTGCTGGTGGCGGGCGGCTCGGGGGTCGTCCCGCTGGCCGCGATGGTCCGGGCCCGCCGCCGGTCCCGGGGCGGCGGCGACTTCCGGCTGCTGTACTCGGTCCGCGGCCCCGACGACGTCTGGTACCGCGAGCACCTCGCGGACGGGGACGGCCTCGACGTTCGCTTCGTGTACACGCGGACGTCGCCGCCGGGCGAGGCCCGCGGGCCCGGCCGGGTCACCGCGGCCGACCTGGCGGAGGCTGCGGCCGGGCTGGCGCCGACGAGTCCGGTCTACGTCTGCGGCCCGACCGCCTTCGTCGAGACGGTCGGCGATCTGCTGACCGGCCTCGGCCGGGACCCCGCCACCATCCGGACCGAACGCTTCGGCTGACCCCCTTGGAGAACCCCATGGCGCGGACCGCCCCGCATCTCGACGGCAACTGCCTCGCCGGACCGCTCTCGGAGATCCTCTCCGTGGAGGCCACCGCAGCCTGGTGGCGCTGCCCCGAGTGCGCCCGCTCGGGCCCGCTGCCCGAGCTGCACGTCTACGGCCCCGAGCCGGGCCTCACCGCCCGCTGTCCCGGCTGCGCCCACGTGGCGCTGCGGCTGGTGCGGGAGGGACAGCACGTGTGGCTGACGCTGGGCGGAGGAACGGGCGCGTTCCGCTTCGCCGTGGCCTAGTGCCGGGGCAGGCACCGGGTACTGCGCAAGGGGCGCCTGCCGCGTGACGCCGCTTCCGCGACAGGCCCTGGCCGGCCGCCCGCGGTGAGGCCTGTCCGGCGGACCGTGCCGGACAGGCGTCCGCCCACCGCCGCGGGTTCAGCCCTTCAGTGCCGCCATGACCACGCCCCTGGCCTCCTCCTGCACCCGGGTGAGGTGCTCGGTGCCGAGGAACGACTCGGCGTAGATCTTGTAGACGTCCTCGGTGCCGGAGGGGCGGGCCGCGAACCAGGCGTTGGCGGTGGTCACCTTGATGCCGCCGAGCGCCGCGCCGTTGCCGGGGGCCTCGGTGAGCACACCGGTGACCGTCTCGCCGGCCAGGGTGTCGGCGGTGACCTGGGCGGGCGAGAGCTTGGCGAGCAGCGCCTTCTCCTCGCGGGTCGCGGGCGCATCGATGCGGGCGTAGGCGGGCTCGCCGAAACGGTCCGTCAGGGCGGCGTAGTGCTCCGACGGGGTCTTCCCGGTGACCGCGGTGATCTCGGAGGCGAGCAGCGCCATGATGATGCCGTCCTTGTCGGTGGTCCACACGGAGCCGTCCCGGCGCAGGAAGGACGCGCCGGCCGACTCCTCGCCCCCGAAGCCGAGCGAGCCGTCGACCAGGCCGTCCACGAACCACTTGAAGCCGACGGGCACCTCGACGAGCCGGCGGCCCAGGTCGGCGGCGACCCGGTCGATCATCGAGGACGACACCAGCGTCTTGCCGACCCCCGCGTCGGCGGGCCACTGCTCGCGGTGCGCGTAGAGGTAGGCGATGGCCGCGGCGAGGTAGTGGTTGGGGTTCATCAGGCCCGCGTCCGGGGTGACGATGCCGTGCCGGTCGGCGTCGGCGTCGTTGCCCGTCGCGATCCGGAACCGGTCGCGCTGGTCGATGAGCGAGGCCATCGCGTACGGCGAGGAGCAGTCCATGCGGATCTTGCCGTCCCAGTCCAGCGTCATGAAACGCCAGGTGGGGTCCGCGAGCGGGTTGACCACGGTCAGGTCGAGGCGGTGCTGCTCGGCGATCCGGCCCCAGTAGGCGACCGAGGCCCCGCCGAGCGGGTCGGCGCCGATCCGGATGCCGGCGGCGCGGATCGCCTCGAGGTCCAAGGCGGCGGGGAGGTCGGCCACGTACGAGCCGAGGAAGTCGTGACGGCCGGTGGTGGGGGCGGCGAGGGCGCGGGCGTAGGGGATGCGCCGTACGTCCTTCAGGCCGGCCGCGATGATGTCGTTCGCCCGGTCCTGGATCCAGGAGGTGGCGTCGGAGCCGGCCGGACCGCCGCTCGGCGGGTTGTACTTGAAGCCGCCGTCGGCGGGCGGGTTGTGCGAGGGGGTGACGACCACGCCGTCCGCGAGGGCGGTGGTGCGGCCGCGGTTGTGGGTGAGGATCGCGTGCGAGACGGCCGGGGTGGGCGTGTAGCCGTCGGCGCTGTCGATGAGCACGGTGACGTCGTTGGCCGCGAACACCTCCAGGGCGGTGACGCGGGCCGGCTCGGACAGGGCGTGGGTGTCGGCGCCGAGGAAGAGGGGGCCGTCGGTGCCCTGGGCGGCGCGGTACTCGCAGATGGCCTGGCTGGTGGCGGCGATGTGGTCCTCGTTGAACGCGGTGTTCAGGGACGAACCGCGGTGGCCCGAAGTGCCGAACGCGACGCGCTGCGCGGGATCGGCCGGGTCGGGGTGCAGCGCGTAGTACGCGGTGACCAGCCGGGCGACGTCGACGAGGTCCTCGGGGCCGGCCGGCCGGCCCGCTCGCTCGTGCTGCATGTGCCCGCTCCTCCATGTCGGTTGACCATTGGCTTGCGGTTCCATCTTCCCCCGCCGCGGTGATCACCCGCGAGGTCTGCGGCCCGGACACGGCAGCGGGTCACGGCAGCGGGTCGCGTCGTGGCGTGTTCGACACGGCGTGCCGGCGAACCGACGTGAGGCCCAGGCCTCGCGGTCAGGCCGGCATCACGCGTGTCACGCGTCCTCACCCCGGCGAACGCGTTGCCCGGCCGGTCGGCGGGACCGGTCCCGTCCCGTCACGTCCCGTTGGATGAGTACGCGTACTCAGGCGCCGCCGCCCCGCCCCCGCGAAACTATGACCGGATCATCGTCCCGAGGGAGGCCCGCCCGTGTTCAGCCGAACCGTCATCGCCCTGACCCCGTTCTTCGGGCGGCTCACCGTGACCAGTGAGATCAAGCTGCGCCTGCCCGCCGGGAGCATCTTCGTCGCGAACCACGACTCGATGGCCGACCCCGCCGTCGTGATGGCGGCTCTGCGCCGCTTCGAACTGGAACCGGTGGTGCTGGCGACGGCGGGGCTGTGGCGGATCCCGCTGCTGGGGAAGGCACTGGCCCGCGAGGGGCACATCCCCGTCCACCGGGGTACGGCCCGGGCCGCGCTCGCCCTCGACGCCGCCGCCGAGGCGCTGGCCGGCGGCCGGCACGTGCTCCTGTACGGCGAGGGCGGCCTGCCGCGCCGGCGGGACGCGGCGCCGACACCGCCGGAGCCGTTCCGCACCGGGCTGGCCCGGCTCGCGCACAGGTCCGGCGCGCTGGTCGTGCCGGTCGGTCACGCCGGCGCCCGCCGCATCGCCTCGGGCTCCGCGACCAAGCAGCTGGCGGGAACCCTGACGGCCCCGGTGCGCCGCCCCCGCTGCCACGTCCACCTCGGCGCTCCGATGCGGCTGCCCGCCGAGACCGACCGGGGTACGAGAGCAGCCCACCAGGCCGTCACGGCGGCGTGGCGCACAGCGGTACGGGCGGCCGGGGAACCGGCACTGCGGGGCCGGCGCTGACGGACGCCTACCCGGCGCTGGACGGCGGAGCCGTGCTCTCCCGCACCACCAGCCGCGTGGGCACCAGCGTCGTCCCCCGCTCCGTGTCCTGCTGCCGCATCTTCCGCAGCACGGCCCGCACGCACAGCCGCCCGACCTCGGCGAAGTCCTGGTGGACGGTGGTGAGCGGGGGCAGGAAGGAACCGGCCTCGGGGATGTCGTCGAAGCCGATCACACTGACGTCCTCGGGCACGCGTCGCCCGCGTTCGTGCAGGGCGCGCAGCAGGCCCAGGGCCATCTGGTCGTTGGCGACGAAGACGGCGGTGCAGTCCTCGCGGGCGGCGAGTTCGAGGCCGGCGCGGTAGCCGGACTCGGCGGACCAGTCGCCCCGGATGAGCGGCGGCGGGGTGCGGCCGGCCTCGGTGAGGGCGGCGCGCCAGGCGTCGGTACGGCGCTGCGCGGCGAAGGAGTCCTCGGGGCCGCCGAGATGCCACACCGTCTCGTGCCCGAGGCCGAGCAGATGCTGGACGGCGGTGCGGCTGCCGCCGGCCTGGTCGGTGTCGACGACGGTGTAGTGCTCGCCGGCGTCGGAGTCGACGACCAGGACCTGGACGTACGGCGGGAGCATGATGGTCGCGGCGTCCAGGAGGTGCACCTCCATGATGACGATCACCGCGTCGACGGCCAGTTCCTCGAGCCGGGTGAACGCGCCGCGCACCTCGTCCTGGGTGGGGATGGCGACCGGCAGCAGGGTCACCGCGTAGCCCTCGGCGGCGGCGGAGGTGGCGATGGCCTCCAGGGTGCGGACGTTGCCCGTGCTGGACAGCGAGAAGGTGATCACGCCGATGGTGCGGAACTCCCCGCGTTTGAGGGCGCGGGCGGCGCTGTTGGGCCGGTAGCCGAGCTCCTTCATGGCGGCGAGCACCTGCCGCCGGGTCTCCTCGTTCACCCCCGCGTAACCGTTGGAGACCCGGGAGACGGTCTGCGAGGAGACACCCGCCAGGCGGGCCACATCGGCCATGGAGGCTGTCGTCCGGCGTCTCGTCGTCTCGGCCGGGGTTGTTTCAGCCATGTCCACGGTGTCCCCACCTCTCTGTTCGCGCAGGTGCCACGGTCGCCCCCAAAGGACCCTTGACCATCGTAATCAGGGGAGTGTAGACATGCCGCCATCAGATGTTTACGTAAACATAACAGTCCACCCAGGCTCTTGCGTGGCCGATGTTTGCGTAAACATCATGGTGCCGGCGGGGCGGTCGGAAACGTCCGTGCAACGACCCGCCGCCTGTTCCACCACCGCACGAGCGAGGAACGACATGACGACGCTGCAACCGCCGGCGGCCGCCGCGCCGCGGCCGGCACCCCCTCCGGCGAGACGGGACCGACGCTCCTGGACGGGGTGGGGTTTCATCGGTCCCTTCGTGGCCGTGTTCGCCCTGGTCTTCCTGGCACCGATCGGCTACTCGATCTACCTGAGCCTGTTCCGCGACCAGCTCATCGGCGGCACCACGTTCGTCGGTCTGGACAACTACACGCAGGCGCTGAAGGACGACCAGTTCTGGGACTCCGTCGGCCGGGTGGCGCTCTTCCTCGTGGTGCAGGTGCCCATCATGCTGGGGATCGCCCTGCTGGTGGCCCTGGCCCTGGACAGCGGGCGGCTCTACGGCAAGAGCTTCTTCCGCATCACGATCTTCCTGCCGTACGCGGTGCCCGCCGTGGTCGCCACCCTGATGTGGGGCTTCATGTACGGCACCAAGTACGGCCTGGTGGGCGACATCAACGGCGCCTTCGGCGTCACGCTGCCCGACCCGCTCTCCCCCGACCTGGTGCTGGCGTCCATCGGCAACATCGTGACGTGGGAGTTCGTCGGCTACAACATGCTGATCTTCTACTCGGCGCTGCGGGTCATCCCCAACTCCCTCTACGAGGCGGCGGAGATCGACGGCGCCGGACAGCTCCGGGTGATCACCGCGATCAAGCTCCCCGCCATCCGGGGCGCCCTGGTCATCGCGACGATCTTCTCCATCATCGGCAGCTTCCAGCTCTTCAACGAGCCGAGCATCCTGCGTCCGCTGGCGCGCAACGCCATCACCACGGACTACACCCCGAACTTCTACACGTACTCGCTGTCCTTCAACGGCCAGCAGCACAACTACTCCGCGACCGTGGCCATCATCATGGGCCTGATCACGATGGTGGTCGCCTACGTCGTGCAGCTGCGCGGCATGCGCAAGGGAGCGTGACCCGATGAGCAGCCCTCTCACCACCGCCTCCCCCAGCGCACCCGCCAGGACCGCGGGCCCCGGCCGGAGCACCCCGCGCCTGCGCGGTTCCCGCAAGCACAGCCCCGGGCGGCCGAAGCGCAGCACACTGCTGACGGTGCTGACCTCCCTGGTGGTCCTCTACACCGTGGTGCCGCTGATCTGGCTGGCGATCAACGCCACCAAGACCCAGGCGGGCCTGGCCGATTCGAACGGTCTGTGGTTCGCGCACGACTTCGCCCTGTGGGACAACGTCCGCGACACGTTCACCTACGACGACGGCGTGTTCACCCGCTGGCTGCTGAACACCCTGCTGTACGTGGTGCTCGGCGCCGGCGGTGCCACCCTGCTGGCGGTCCTGGGCGGTTACGCGCTGGCGAAGTTCGACTTCCCCGGCAAGCGCGGCATCTTCGCCACGGTGATCGGCGCGGTCGCGGTCCCCGGCACGGCTCTGGCGGTGCCCACCTTCCTGATGTTCAGCAAGATGGGCCTCACCGACACCCCGTGGGCGGTCGTCATCCCGTCGCTGGTGTCGCCGTTCGGCCTCTACCTGATGTGGGTGTTCGCCACCGAGGCCATCCCCACCGAACTCCTCGAGGCGGCCCGCATCGACGGGGCCGGCGAGGCCCGCACCTTCTTCACCGTGGCCCTGCCGCTGCTCGCCCCCGGCATCGTGACCGTGCTGCTGTTCACCACGGTCGCCACCTGGAACAACTACTTCCTGCCGCTGATCATGCTCAAGGACCCGGAGTGGTACCCGCTGACCCTGGGCCTGAGCGCGTGGAACTCCCAGGCGGAGACCATCGGCGGCGAGGTGATCTTCAACCTGGTGATCACCGGTTCCCTGCTCACCATCCTGCCGCTCATCGCCGCGTTCCTGTTCCTGCAGAAGTACTGGCAGTCGGGTCTCGCCGCCGGAAGCGTCAAGGAGTGACCCCGCGGCTCGGCCGCCCCCAAGCCCCACGTTCGACCCCGCGTTTGCGCAACCCCCACCCTCACCTGTCCCACCCACGAAGAAGTGGAAGCACCTTCATGCGCAGAAAGACCGGCCGCCTGCTGCGCGGCCTCGCCCTCCTGTCCACCCTCGCCCTGGGCGCCACCGCCTGCGGCGGCTCGGACGACAGCTCCGACACCAAGGCCGTCTCCGCCTCGGACATCCAGGCGGCCCTGAAGAAGGGCGGCACGGTCACCGTCTGGGCCTGGGAGCCCACGCTCAAGTCGGTCGCCGCCGACTTCCAGAAGAAGTACCCCAAGGTCAAGATCAACCTGGTCAGCGAGCGGTCCGGCGACAAGCACTACACCGCGCTGTCGAACGCCATATCGGCCGGCAAGGGCGTGCCCGACGTCGCCCAGGTCGAGTACTTCGCGCTGGGTCAGTACGCCCTCACCAAGGGCCTGACCGACCTGGCCCCGTACGGCGCCGACAAGCTCGCCTCCAAGTACACCCCCGGCCCGTGGAACGCCGTGAACGACGGTGACAAGGTCTACGGCCTGCCGATGGACTCCGGTCCGATGGCGCTGTTCTACAACAAGAAGGTCTTCGACAAGTACAAGATCGCCGTTCCGACCACCTGGGACGAGTACCTGGAGGCGGCCCGCAAGCTGCACAAGGCCGACCCCAAGACCTACATCGCCAACGACGCCGGTGACGCGGGCTTCACCACCAGCATGCTGTGGCAGGCCGGTTCGCGCCCCTACAAGGTCGACGGCACCAAGGTGAAGATCGACTTCGACGACGCGGGCGCCAAGAAGTTCGAGGCCGTCTGGCAGAAGCTGATCGACGAGAAGCTTCTCGCGCCCGTCAACGGCTGGACCGACGACTGGTACAAGGGTCTGGGTGACGGCACCATCGCCACCCTGGCCACCGGTGCCTGGATGCCGGCCAACTTCGTGACCGGCGTGCCGGGCGCGTCCGGCGACTGGCGCGCGGCCGCGATGCCGGCCTGGGCCAAGGGCGACAAGGCGAGCGCGGAGAACGGCGGCAGCTCCCTGGCGCTGCCCGCGCTGGGCAAGAACAAGGAGATCGCCTACGCCTTCGTCGAGTACGCCAACGCCGGTGACGGCGTGACCACCCGGGTGAGCGAGGGCGCCTTCCCCGCCACCAACGCGGAGCTGCAGTCCTCCGAGTTCCTCAACAAGGAGTTCGAGTACTTCGGCGGCCAGAAGGCCAACGAGATCTTCGCCCAGTCCGCGGCCAACGTCGCCGACGACTGGTCGTACCTGCCCTTCCAGCAGTACGCCAACTCGATCTTCAACGACACGGTCGGCAAGGCCTACGTCTCCGGCACCACGCTGGCGGACGGTCTGAAGGCCTGGCAGGAGGCCTCGGTCAAGTACGGCGAGGAGCAGGGCTTCACCGTCGAGAAGTAGTCCTCGGCGCAGCAGAACACCGGGCGGCGCGGCACCCGGGCCGCGCCGCCCCCGTGCACCACCCCTTCGGAAGGACCGCCATGATCTCCACCCTCCACTCCCGCATGCGGCGCGGGGCGGACGGTGACCCCGCCCCGCGTCTGGCCTACGGGGCCGACTACAACCCCGAGCAGTGGCCCAGGGACGTGTGGGAGGAGGACGTCCGGCTGATGCGGGAGGCGGGTGTCACCGTCGTCTCCGTGGGGATCTTCTCCTGGGCCCGGATCCAGCCGGGCCCGGACACCTGGGACTTCGGCTGGCTCGACGAGGTCATGGACCTGCTGCACGCGGGCGGGATCGGCGTCGACCTGGCCACCGCCACCGCCTCCCCGCCGCCGTGGCTGACCACGGCCCACCCGGAGATCCTCCCCGTCACCGCGAACGGCGAGACGGTGTGGCCGGGCGCCCGCCAGCACTGGCGGCCCACCTCGCCGGTCTTCCGCGAGCACGCCCTGCGCCTGGTCCGGGAGATCGCCACCCGCTACCGGGACCACCCGGCCCTCGTCGCCTGGCATGTCTCCAACGAGCTGGGCTGCCACAACATCTACGACTACTCCGACGACGCGGCCAGAGCCTTCCGGGTCTGGCTGCGCGCCCGCTACGGCACGCTGGACGCCCTCAACCACGCCTGGGGCACGGCGTTCTGGTCGCAGCGCTACAGCGACTGGGAGCAGATCCTGCCGCCGCGGCTGGCCGCCTCGCACCCCAACCCGACCCAGCAGCTGGACTTCAAGCGGTTCTCCTCGGACGCGCTGAGGGACCATCTGATCGCCGAGCGGGAGATCCTCCGGGAGATCACCCCCGACGTCCCGGTCACCACCAACTTCATGGTGATGGGCGGCACGAAGGGCATGAACTACCCGGACTGGGCGGGCGAGATCGATTTCGTCTCCAACGACCACTACGTCCACCCCGGCCCGCAGGACCGCGACGAGCTGTCGTTCTCCGCGAACCTGGTCAGCGGCATCGCCGGGGGCCGCCCGTGGTTCCTGATGGAGCACTCCACCAGCGCCGTCAACTGGCAGGCCGTCAACGTGGCGAAGCAGCCCGGCGACCTGGCCCGCGACTCGCTGCTGCACGTGGCGCACGGCGCGGACGCGGTGTGCTTCTTCCAGTGGCGGCAGTCGGCGGCCGGCGCCGAGAAGTACCACTCGGCGATGGTGCCCCACGCCGGCGCGGACAGCGACCTCTTCCGCGCGGTGGCCGACCTCGGCGCCACCCTCAAGGCCCTGGCTCCGGTGGCCGGTTCGGAGCGTGAGACGGCCGCCGTCGGCATCCTCTACGACTGGGAGTCCTGGTGGGCGAGCGAGCAGGACTCGCACCCCACCTCGCTGCTCGACTACCGGCAGGAGGCGCTGGACTGGTACTCGGCGCTCCTCGCGCTCGGCGTCCGCGCCGACCTCGTCACCACCCGCGCCGACCTCTCCCGCCACCAGGTGCTGATCGCGCCGGTGCTGCACGTCGTGCCCGCCGAACTCGCCAAGGAGCTGACGCGTTACGCCGAGCAGGGCGGCCATCTGATCACCACCTACTTCTCCGGGGTCGTCGACGAGAACGACCACGTCTGGCTGGGCGGCTACCCGGGCGCCCTGCGCGACCTGCTCGGCATCCGCATCGAGGAGTTCGGTCCGCTGCTCGACGGGGAGAGCGTCGAGCTGGACGACTCCACCACGGGCACCCTGTGGACCGACCGGATCACCGTCACCGACGACGCCGACACGCAGGTCCTGGCCCGCTACCGCACCGGTGTGCACACGGGCCGTCCCGCGGTCACCCGGCGCACGACGGGCACCGGTTCGGCCGCGTACGTCTCCACCCGGCTCGGGGCCGACGGGCTGCGCTCGCTGCTGCCGCGGCTGCTGGAGCCGGCCGGGGTGAGCAGTGAACTCCCGGAGGACGTACGGGGCTCGGTCGAGCTGACCGTCCGGCGCGGAGCCGAGGGACGGTTCCTGTTCCTGGTGAACCGCACCGACGAGACCGTGCCGGTGACCGGCCTGGAGGGGGACCTCCTCACCGGCGGGAAGCGCACGGACGGCGCCCTCGTCCTCGGGCCACGCGCGGTCGCCGTACTGCGCCAGGCCCGCTAGGCATCGCACCCTCACCCCCACGACTCCCCGGCGCGGCCTGACCCGTGCCGGGGGCCGTCCCCTCCCGCCCACGCGGCGGGAGGGGACGCACCACAGCGACCACCACCGCAGTTGGGAGCACTGATGGCACGCCGTACCCACAGCAGACGGTTCCTCGGGGCCGCCGCGCTGACCGCCCTGGCCACCGGGGCCGCCCTGCTGAGCGTCCCCGCTCAGGCGCAGGCCGACGCCGCCGTCACGGTGACGCCGGACCCGTCGTACGGGCAGGACGCGTTCGAGGGCTGGGGCACCAGCCTGGTCTGGTTCGCCAACGCGACCGGCGACTACCCGCCCGCGATCCGGGAGAAGCTCGCGAAGCTCCTCTTCGACGACGGCGGCCTCGCGCTGAACATCGCCCGGTACAACATCGGCGGCGGCAACGCGCCGGACGTCAAGGACTACCTGCGCGCAGGCGGTGCCGTCGAGGGCTGGTGGAAGGCCCCCGAGGGCACCACCCGTACGGACACCGACTGGTGGAGCGCGGACGACCCGGCGGACTGGAACAAGGACGCCGACGCCACCCAGCGCTGGTGGGTGGAGCGCATCAAGGACGACATCGACCACTGGGAGACGTTCAGCAACTCCCCGCCGTGGTTCATGACCGAGAGCGGATACGTCTCCGGCGGCTTCAACGCCAACACCGACCAGCTCAAGGCCGCCTCGGTCGACGACTTCGCCGCCTACCTCGCCGGGGCGACCAGGCTCCTGGAGAAGTCCGAGGGCATCAAGGTCGACACGATCGACCCGTTCAACGAGCCCAACACCGGCTACTGGAGCACGCGCCTGGGCTCGGACGGCCAGCCCGTCGGCGGCCGGCAGGAGGGCGCCCACATCGGGCCCGAACTCCAGCAGAAGGTGCTCGCCGCGCTGCCGACCGCGCTGAAGAAGGCCAAGGTCAAGGCCGAGATCTCGGCGATGGACGAGACCAACCCGGGCATCTTCGCGACGAACTGGAACTCCTACTCGCAGGCCTCCAAGGACGCCGTCGGCCAGATGAACGTCCACACCTACGGCACCTCGCAGCGCACCACCGTGCGCGACCTCGCCAAGGCGGCCGACAAACCGCTGTGGATGAGCGAGGTCGAGGGTGACTGGGGCGACGGGCAGAGCTTCACCGACATGCGCCCGGGTCTCGGCCTCGCCCAGCAGATCGTCAACGACCTGCGCGAACTGGAGCCCAAGGCCTGGGTGTTCTGGCAGCCGGTCGAGGACTACGACAACATGAAGCCGGGCGGCGAGTCCGCGAAGGGCGGCAACTGGGGTTCCATCCAGCTGCCGTTCAGCTGCACCTCCGCGGACACGCTGGAGTCGTGCCCGATCCACACGAACACCAAGTTCGACACGGCGCGCAACTTCACGCACTTCATCAAGCCCGGCGACAAGCTGATCAAGGTGGACGACACCTCCAGCGCCGCCGCCGTGACCAAGGACGGCAAGGGCGCCTCGCTCGTCCACGTCAACTCCACCACCGCGGCCCGTACGGTCACCATCGACCTGTCGAAGTTCCGCACGGTCAAGGGCGACGCGACCGTCACCCCGGTCGTGACCAGCGCCGACGGCAAGCTCCAGAAGCAGGCCCCGGTCAAGGTCGTCGACGGCAGGGCCTCGTTCACCGTGCCCGCCCAGTCCGTGACCTCCTTCGCCGTCAAGGGCGTCTCCGGCGTCGCGAAGAACGCGGGTCTCTTCAGCAAGGGCCACTCCTACACGCTGACCGGCGTGCAGAGCGGCAAGGCCGTGACCGTCGCGGCCAACGGTACGAACCTGGTCATCGGCTCGGCCAACGGCTCCGTCGCCCAGGAGTGGCAGCTGGACGCCCGCTACGGCAAGAAGGGCAACCGCCAGCGGTACGTGTTCGCCAACCCGGCCGAGGGCAAGCGGCTCGCCGTCAGGGACAACGTGCCCGTGGTGGAGCCCGACACCGGGGAGCGGGACCCGGCCACCGAGTGGATCATGTCGACCACCGGTGACGGCACCTGGACCCTGGTCAACGTGGCCACCGGACGACTCCTCGAGGTCGGCGGCCAGGCGACGAACGAGGGCGCGGCCGTCACCACCTGGCAGGCCAACTCCGGTTCCAACCAGCGCTGGAGGGTCACGGACGTGGCCCCGTAACCCTCCTAGGCACCTGCCTCCGCCCGCATCGCGATCGTCGTGACGCGGGCGGAGTGCCGTGCGGGGACCTCGGCCGGGACGCGTTCCAGGACGCCGCCCGCGAAGACGTCGTACAGCGGCAGGGTCTCGAGGTGGACATAGCCGATGTGGCAGTCGCAGACGGCGAGCGGGCAGGGCCGGGGGCGCAGGGCGGCGCGGTAGGTGCCGTCGTAGAGGTTGCCGAGTTCGGCGCGGACGAAGTGGCAGCGGCGGACCGTGCCGTCGCCGTCGACCGAGACGACCGACTCGCCGGTGCGGCAGGGCAGTCCGGCGCTGGCGTGCGGGTGGCGGCTGTACGGGAAGAGCGGGTCGAGCGCGGTCCACACCTCGGCCTGCGCGTCGGTGTACGGGTGGCCCTCGGCCGCGTTGACCCACAGATAGACGTGCTCGGGCAGGTCCGCGCGCAGCCGGCGCGCCGCTTCGAGGTGCTCGGCGAGGCCGACGATCCCGACGCTGAAGCGGATCCCGCGCCCGGCCAGGTCACGGCACTTGGTGAGGAAGCGGTCGTAGGGCGTCTGGCCCGGGTGGTACGTGCACCACAGGGCCAGGGTGTCGTGGTCGGCCTCGGTGAGCCAGTCGGTGCGGCAGCTGAGGTTGGTCTGGATGGCGACCCGGCGGATGTGCGGGAGGTGGGACAGCTCCGTGAGGGTGCGCCGGTACCAGGAGCGCACGAGGCCCTCGCCCCAGGGGGTGAAGAGGACCGAGAGGCGGTCCTCGGTCCGGGCCGCTGCCCACCGGGCGAACCGTTCCAGGGCGGCGCGGTCGGCGCGCAGTTGAGCGGTCGAGTCGCGGCGCTTGGCGAACGGGCAGTAGGGGCAGTCGTAGTCGCAGGAGGCGAGCGGGCCCCGGTAGAGGAGGGTCAGGTCCATGGCGGGCCGGTCACTTCCTCTCGTAGGCGGCCATGGCGGCGCGCACGGCCGGGGAGAACAGCTCGGGGCCGATGGCGTCGGAGTGGGCCAGGCCCTCCGGGGTGAGCCGCAGCGTCGCGGGATCGGCGTCGGTCAGCCACCCCCGGTCGGCGAAGCGCCGCAGCTGCGCGCCGAAGTCGTCGGCCGGGGTGCCGCCGAAGCGGGCGCGGTAGTCCTCGACGGGGAGCCCGTCGGCCTGGAGGAGCGACTGCAGGAGGTGGCGGCGGCGTGCCTCGCGCGCGTCCATGCGGTAGCCGACCTCGGCATGGGCGAAGTCGTCGGCCGTGACGTAGGTGTCGACGATGGCGCGGATCTGGTGCATGTCGACGGCGTAGTCGAAGGAATAGTGCAGACCCGCGGTGTAGGAACGGGCGCCGCAGCCGAGGCCGATCATGCCGTCGGTCTGGCAGGCGTAGTCGTCGGCGCCCCGGTGCGGGGCGTCGGTGCGGCGGAACATGCGCATGGACTGCTGGGTGTAGCCGTGCGCGAGGAGGTGATCGCGGCCGGCGCGGTACAGGCGCAGCCGCTGTTCGTCCCAGGCGGGGTCGGGGCCGGGGCCGCGGGTGCGACGGTCGAGGCCGGTGAGGGGGCGGACGTAGAGGGGGTACAGGTAGAGCTCTTCGGGGCGCCAGGCCAGGGCCGCGTCCACGGAGTGCCGCCAGGTCCGCTCGGTCTGGCCGTCGATGCCGTAGATGAGGTCGATGTTGAGGACCGGGATGCGGGCGTCGCGGACGCGGCCGAGGGCCGCCTCGACGTCGGCGCGGCGCTGCGGGCGTACGGCGGCCCGGGCCTCGGCGTCGACGAAGCTCTGGATGCCCAGGCTGAGGCGGGTGGTGCCCCGGTCGGCCAGGACGGCGAGCCGGTCGGCGGTGGCCGTGGCGGGTGAGGCCTCGACCGACAGCGGGAGCGCGCGCAGGTCGGCACCCATGCGCTGCTCGGCGATGTCGCAGAGCCGCTCCAGTTCGGCGGCGGTGAGGAAGGTGGGCGTGCCGCCGCCGAAGGCGGCCGTGGCGAACCGGACCTCGTCCGTGTCGCCCAGGGCGTCCCGTACGGCGCTCGCCTGCCGTTCCAGGGCGTCCAGGTAGGCGCCGGTCAGGCCGTCGGGGGCGCCGATGCGGGTGAAGAGGTTGCAGAAGCCGCAGCGGACCTCGCAGAACGGTATGTGCAGGTAGAGGGAGAGGGCGTTCTTGGGTTCGGTGGCCCACAGGTCGGTGAGGGCCGGGCGGTCGGGGAGTCCGCGGTAGGCGGTCTTGTGGGGGTAGGCGTAGACGTAGTGCTGGTAGGGGCTGGTGAGCTGGGCTGTGGTCATCGGGCGGCCTCGGCGCTGTGGTCCAGGAAGAAGTGGGCGTACGGCACGGTCCACACGGACTCGTGGCCGAGGCGGTGGCCGGTGTAGCCGTCGTCGCCGTAGGCGGTGCCGTGGTCGGAGCAGACGATCGCGAAACAGCGGCGTCTGCTGCTCGCGGCGGCGAAGAGCCGGCCGATGTGCCGGTCGACGTACTCGAGGGCGGCGGCGTGTGTGGCGCGGGTGTCGCCGGCCTCGCGGGTCGCGCCGGGCAGGTGGAACCAGTTCGGCTGGTGCAGGGCGGAGACGTTGACGAACAGGAACAGCCTTTGGCCGGCGGGGAGTTCCCGGACGGCCTGTTCGGCGTGGGCGACCTGGTTCTCGAAGGAGCGGGGCGAGGTGACGCCGAACTCCGGCGTCCAGTGGGAGTCGTGGAAGAGGCCGGGCAGCACCGAGCCGAGCGGGCCCTGCTTGTTGAAGAACCCCACTCCCCCGACGCACACGGTGTGGTAGCCGGCCTCGGCCAGGCCGGAGACCAGGTCCGGGGTGTCGTGGACGAAGGTGCCGTCGGCGGTGGTCTCGCTGCCCGCGAAGCTCGCCGCGAACAGGCGCGGGTGCGGGCCGGGAGCGGCCGGGGTCGGCAGGAAGCCCGCGAAGATGGCCTGGTGGGAGGCGTAGGTGAAGCTGCCCGGGGCGTGCCGCTTCTCCCAGCGGCCGCCGGGGAGGTGACGGGCGAGGTTCGGGATGCGACCCGTCTCGGCCAGCTCGGCGGCCACGTCGTAGCGGAGAGTGTCGAGGGTGACCAGGAGGATGTCGTGGCTGCCGACGACGTCCTTCATGTCGGGCTCAGGCATGGGGTGTTCCTGTTCTGTGCCGGTCGTGCAGTACGGCGGCCACCTGGGCGCCGTAGGTGTCCAGGCCCTCGGCGCCGCTGCCGGCCAGGCCGGTCAGGCGGGGCAGCAGATCGCCGAAGGCGTTGACCTCGCCCACGGCCGCTCTGCGCCAGCCGACGGCCGGGAGCAGGTCGACGCCGACGCAGAGGGTGCGCGGGAAGCAGGCCGCGGCCTGTTCGCACACGCCGAGGACGTCGGCCCAGCGGGCGCCCGCCGCCTCGACGGCGCGCCGGGCGGCGTCGAGGTCGCCGCGGCTGCCGCCGAGGTGAAGGTTGGTCAGGGGGTGGCGGCTGGTGCGGACCACCGCGTGGGTGGCCCGCCCGGCCACGACGACGACTCTCAGGTCGGCGGCGCGGCCCTCCTGGGAGGCCTTGGGCAGCCAGCGTTCGAGGTGCAGACCGTCCGGGGCGAGCGCGTCGACGATGGCCGCGATGTCCTGCTCGCGGTCGTAGCGGCGCACTTTGAGGGAGTTGTACAGACGGCCGTCCGGGGCGCGTTCCACCGAGGTGGTGGCCCTGATCCGGCCGCCGCCGCCCGACTCGACGGCGAGGACGCCGGACGCGGACGACCCGTGCGCGGGTTTGACGAACAGCCGGTGCATCCGGTGCTCGCGCATCAGCGCCCGTACGTCGTCCCAGCCGCGCACCGGAGGCGCGCCCGGGCCCGAGGTGGGCGAGGCGGGTACGGGGATCCGTGCGGCGTCGAGGACGGCGTGGCAGCGGCGTTTGTCGAACAGCACGGCGAGGTCGTCCGGGTCGTCGAGGCGGCTGCCGCCGCGCAGGCCGCGCACCGCGGCGGTGAAGCGGGCGTACCAGCGGGCCGAGCCCTCGACCCGGGTGGGGTCGTCGGTGCCCCGCAGCAGGCGGTCGACCTCGTCGTCCTCACCGGGTGAGTCGACGCGGACGATCTCGTCGGCGGCGAAGTCGGCGCCGCCGCCGCGCAGCACGTCCCGCCAGGGGACGATCCGCGGGGCGGGGAGGCCGGCGGCGCGCACCGCGTCGCCGAAGAGGGCGACGCGGCGGTTCCCGGGGTTGCCGACGACCGCGAAGCGCGGACCCGGCGGGACGGGTGTGCTCACTCGCCCACGGCGACGTAGCGCCAGACCGTGCCGTCGTCCTCCGTGTCCTCGTCGGCGTCGTCGCGGTCGAGGTCCAGCTCGACGCCGGCCAGGGTCTGCCGCAGGCGGTCCTGGAGCGGCTCGGTGAGGTAGTGGTGGTGCAGGTCGAGCTTCTTGAGATGGGTCAGCGGCTGCCCGCCGAGCAGGGCGGCGGCACCCTCGTCGGTCAGGATGCCCATGGAGAGGTCCAGCACCTCCAGCCGGGCGACGACCGGCGCGGAGGCGACGGCCGCGGCGACGGCGTCCTGCATCTCGCTGTTGCGCAGGGCGAGGTGACGCAGGCTCGGCAGCCGGGCGCCGGACAGGATCGGCTCCAGGTCGGCAACCTCGCTGTCGCCGCCGTAGTCGGGGGTGCCGAGCCACAGGTCGAGGTGCTCCAGGGCGGGCAGGTCGCTGCCGCCGACTCCGCGCACCACCTCGGCGTGCAGGCCGCCCGCCTCGATGACGAGCTTGCGCAGCGCGCCGTGGCGCACCGAGGGGAACTCCAGCCCGGAGCCGCCGCGCACCCCGAACTCCTCCAGTGCGGGGAAGGCCGTGAGCAGCGGGGTGACGTCGGTCTGGTTGATCCAGGAGATCTCGCACTCCTCCGACTCCATGTCGCCCACGAACAGGGCGCGCAGCGCGGGGAAGCGGTCCCGGGCCCCCACCAGGGCCTCGACGACGGCGGTGGGCTCGGTGTCGTACGCCTCCTGCCAGGCACCGACGATCAGGGCGCGCACCCGGGTGGTGTCGACGGCCTCACAGAAGCGGGTGAACGCCACCGTCCAGTCCTCGTCGGCGTCGTAGACGTCGCTGCTGATCCGCCAGGCGGAGCCGTCCGCGTCGGGCAGGTCGTCCGTGCGCGCGTCGGGGCCCGGGAAGGTGTAGGCGGGCAGCCCGTACAGCGAGACGAGGTGGGTGGCGTAGGACATAGGGCTGCTCCTGTGCGGAAAACGTGTGCGATCCCTGATGCCCGCAGTTGTACCAACAGGCACTGACAGCGCCGGGCGGCGGGGCCGGGTTCTGGGGCGTTGTCAGTGGTGGCCCGTACGTTCGTGGTCATGAGGCCGGTGCGCGGTGCACCCGGCGGTGAGGGGAGAGCCATGTACCGGCAGGGAGACGTGCTGATCGTGCCCGTGGACGCGGAGGCGGTGCCGCCGCATGTGGCGCGGGCGCCGCGGGAGGCCCGGGACGGGCGGGGGCGGCTGGTGCTGGCGCTGGGCGAGGTCACCGGGCACGCCCATGCCGTGGTGGGGCCGGGTGATCTGGTGCGCGAGCCGGGGCCGTTCGGTCCGCTGCTGCTGCATCTGCCGCAGGGCGGCCGGGTCGTGCACGAGGAGCACGCGGTGATCGCCCTGCCGAAGGGCTGGTACCGGGTGATCCGGCAGCGGGAGTACGTGCCGGGGTCCGTGCGGATCGTGGCGGACTGAACGGGAAGCGGGCTGAACGGGAAGTGGGGGAAGCGCAGATGACGACGACGGCGATGCGGGTGACGGCAGTGGCCTCCGACGAGAGTGCCCGCGTCTGGCGGGCGTGTGCCGCGGCGACCGGTCCCGCCGACCGGGCGGCCGCCGAGGCCGGTGTGCGCCGTGCCTACCGGCAGGCCGGGCTGGCCGAGCCGGTACAGGTCGTGTGGGCGGGCTCGCCGCGCGAGGCGGTGACCCTGATCCGGGCGATGACCGGCACCGGTGCGAGCGTGCGCGAGACCGTGCGCAGCGCCCCCTGGGCGGGCCAGCGGCAGCGGCTGCATCAGGAGTTGGGCCCGGCGGGCTGGCCGGCCCACTGGGCGGCGACCGGTGGCAGGCTGTGGGACTCCACCCAGACGCTGGTGGACCGGATCCGGGCCGGCGTCCTGGAGGAACTGGCCGGCGGGGACACCGGCAGGGAGGCCGCGGAGATCCGGCTGATCCTGCTGGACGCGGTGCTGGGACAGCACGACGCGCCGTGGCTCGCCGCGTTCCTCACGGACGACGGTCCGCTCGACGGGCTGGCCGCGGTGTGCCGCAGCGCCGGCTGGTGGTGGCCGTTCGAGCGGGTGGCGGTGGTGTGCGAGCGGCCCGTGGCGCTGTACCGCGACGAGGCGGGCCGGCTCGACCGCGGGGACGGCCCGGCGCTCGCCTACCCCGACGGCTTCGCCCTGTACGCCTGGCGCGGTATGCCGGTGCCGGCCGGTTTCCTGGCGGAACTGCCGGCGCTGACCCCGGAGCGCATCCGCTCCGAGGAGAACGCCGAACTGCGCCGGGTGATGCTGGAGTACTACGGCTACGACCGCTATCTGGCGGACTCCGGGGCGCGTCCCGTCCACCGGGACGAGACGGGCGTCCTGTGGCGGATCGACCTCCCGGACGACGAGCCGGTGGTGATGGTGGAGGTCCTCAACTCCACCCCGGAGCCGGACGGGACGCGGCGCACCTACTGGCTGCGGGTGCCGCCGTCGACCCGGACGGCGCGCGCGGGCGTCGCGTGGACGTTCGGGCTGGAGGCGGACGTGTACGCGCCGGTGCGGGAGACGTGAGGCGGAGCGCCTCGTGGTGCGGGAGACGGGGGTCCGGACGGTCCTCCGGGCCGTCGCCGGGTGCGGGCGGCGCGCGGCCGCCGGGCCTCAGGGCCGGGCGCCGGCGCGGGCCAGGACGTCCGTGACCACCTCGCGGACGTGTTCCCTGGCCGGGGCGGGCAGGGCGCCGAGGTCCGTGCGCTCCAGGGCGTGCAGGGCGTGGTCGGCGTCCGGGGCGAGCGGTGTGGTCTCGCTGAGCACCTCGTAACCGTCGCGCACCGCGACACGCAGCTCTCCGGGGCCGTCGCCGTCGGCGTGCGCCGCGGCGGCGACGACGAGGGGCGGCGGGCCGCCCGCCTCGCCCTCCACCTTGCGGTGGCCGCTCACCAGCGGGGTGCGCCAGCGCAGGGCGAGCAGGAGGTGACGCTTCGCCAGCAGCTCGGTGAGGTCCGTCTCGGACACGCCGTCGGGTTCCAGGACCGTGGCGCGGGCGTCGAGGACGAGGGCCGCGGGGAGCAGACAGCGCAGCGTGCTGCCGACGATGTTGCCGCCGACCGTGGCGGTACGGCGCACCGCTCCCGTGCCCACGCCGGCGGCCGCGCGGTGCAGCACCTCGGGCACGGTGGCGTCGACGCGGTGCAGCAGCACGGCCCCGCCGAGTTCCTCGGAGCCGACCACGTTCGCCTCCGGCAGGTTGCGCAGGGACAGCGCCTGTTCGGGGAAGCCGTCCCGCTGCCAGGCGGCCCACACCAGCGTGGCGCCGCCGATCGGGACCGCGCCCTCGGCCAGACACCGCTGTGCTTCCGCTATGGAGGCGGGGAGACGCAACTGCACGACAACCGACCTGCCTTCCCGGGTAGTTCGGGGGGAGGACCTCGTCGCTCACCCGCATGATCAATGGCCGAACGGATTCTGCCCAGGCGCGTGGGGGCGCATACAGGGCTCATCGCTGCACCGCGCGCGAGGTGAAAATGCGTTGCGGCCGGTCCCGCCGCCGCCGACCCTTGGCCCATGCCCCTCGTCCTGCGTCCCGCCACCCTCGCCGACGCGCCCGCCGTGACCGACCTGCTCAACGCCGTCGACGTGATCGAGATCGGCCGGCCCGAGACGGATCTGCACACCGTCGAGGCCGATCTGAAGCACCCCGAGACCGACCTGGAGCGGGACTCCTGGCTCGCGTTCGACGGAGAGCGGCTGGTGGCCTACGGGCTGCTGTGGGACGAGTCGGGCGGCGAGCGCATCGACATCGACCACTACGTGCTGCCCGACCGGCAGGAGGCGGGGCGGCTCGTCCTGGAGGCGATGGAGGCCAGGGCGCTCGGGAAGGCGCGGGAGAACGGCGCCGGGCGCGCCATGGTGCATCTGCATCTCAACATCGAGCCCACGCTGGACACTTCGCTGATCCGGGCGCGCGGGTGGTCCGTCGTACGGCGCTATCACGTGCTGCGGCGGGCCGTGGACCCCGTCGAGGACCGGGCGCCGTCGCTGCCCTCCGGGGTGCGGCTGCGGTCCTGTGCCACCGAGGCGGACCGCAGGCGTGTCCACGAGCTGTACCAGGCCTCGTTCGCCGGGCACTTCGACTTCCAGCCGCGCGGCTACGAGCAGTGGCTGCACGATGTGGACGCCGGCGGGCTCGACTGGTCGCTGGTGTGGATCGCCGGCACGGACGAGCAGGGGGACGCGGGGTTCCTGCTGGCCCGTGACGACCGGGAGGCGATGGGCTGGATCCGCAGCATCGGTGTGCTGCGGGAGGCCCGGGGGCGCGGTCTGGCGGGGCTGCTGCTGCGGCACGCCTTCGCGGCCTTCGCCGCCCGGGGACGGGACACCGTCGGGCTCGGCGTGGACACCGCCAACGCGACCGGCGCGCCGGCGCTGTACGCGCGCCACGGGATGAGCCTCCACTACGCCGTGGACACCTGGGAGACCGTGCTGAGCTGAGCCCGCCGGGGCCGGCCCGTCAGCCGCCCGACGACAGCCAGGGCCGCGGATCGGTGTAGTAGCCGTCGTAGATCACCTCGAAGTGCAGGTGGGGGCCGGTGGACAGGCCGGTGGAGCCGACCCGGCCGACCGGGGTCCCGCTCTGCACGGTCTGTCCCGCGGTGACGTCGATGCGGGAGAGGTGACTGTACGTCGTCTCCAGCCGCTTGCCCTCGATGGTGCCGTGGTCGACGACGACCCGGTTGCCGTAGGCCTTCGTCAGGGCCGCGAAGACGACGGTGCCCGCGCGGGCCGCGGAGACCTGGGCTCCCTGGGGCGCGCCGAAGTCCACGCCGGTGTGGAGCTTGGTGACGCCGGTGAGGGGGTGCTTGCGGGAGCCGTAGGGGGAGGTGATGGTGAGGGTGGTGACGGGCGGGGCCAGGATGGCGTCCGCCTGGGCGCCCGCGCCGCCGCTCGGGTCCTCCCGGTCGAACTCCGCGTACTTCGCGAACAGGGCCTTGACCTCGGTGAGGTAGGTCTTCGCGGCGGCGGGAACGCGTCCCGCCTTCGTCACGGCGTCCGTGCCGACCGCGTAGGCGGCGAGGGTGAGGTCGACCAGGTCCCCGTTGATGGTTCCGTCGGTCCTGAGGTCGGTGACCTTTCGGGCGAGGGAGCAGTCCCGGCGGCCGAGCGCCATGATGGCGTCCGCGGGATCGGTCGGCGAGGACGCGCCGTTGCCGTCGTCGTCCTTGCCCCAGGTGCGCCACTCCTCGTCGGTGAAGGCGGCGACGCCCTGTCCGCCGGAGAGTCCGGCCGTGTCGTTGTTCCAGCCGGTGAGCTGGTCGATCTGGGCGGCCAGGACGGAGGGGGTGACGACCGTGCACGCGTCGGCGGCCTTGCGCAGCCAGGGGCCGTAGGTCGCGTTGACGCCGGAGACGGCGTCCTGTCGGGGGCTGTCGCCCGGCGTCCGGTCGTCGGGGAGTCCGCCGGTCAGGGCGAGGACTCCGGCCACGGCGGACAGGGTGAGCAGGCCGGGCAGGACCAGGAGGGTGAAGGTGCCCGGGCCCCGGCGGCGGGGGCGCGCGGCGGAGGACTGCGGTGCGGCGGCGGGCCGGTGCGGGCAGGTCTCCTGCGCGGAGGCACCGGGTCGGTCGGTGTCGTGCCCGGGGGCCGGGTGCTCGGTCTGGGGGATGTCCACGGCGTGCTGGTCGCTCACGCGGCGAGCTCCGAAGAGGCCGGGGCATCCGTCACGGGCCGTTCCGCAAAAGTGCAGGTGTTCACGGGCGGACGGTAGCCCGTGGCCCGGCGCGCGTCACCGGACGCGAGGGCAGAGGTGCTGCCCGCAAGGGCAGAACCGTCCCCCGGCGGGGGACGGGGGGACCGGGTGGACGGGGGTGCCGCCAGAAGGACCGGTGCACGGGCAAGCGGCGCGCTGGGCGGTGAGGGTCTCGGCGTGGGTGGGAGCGGGAACCCCCGGACGGGGGCCGCTCGGCGCGGGTCTGCGCCCGCGGGGACGGGTGACGGTGCGTGGTCGCCGGCGGACGACCGCCGGCGACCACCCGGTCAGCCCACCTCGACGAGCAGGTCACCGCCCTCCACCTGCTGGATGCGGTTGATGGCGAGCCGGCTCACCCGGCCGCCCTTCGGGGCGGTGATGGTGGCCTCCATCTTCATCGCCTCGATGGTGGCCACCGTGGCGCCGGCCTCCACCTCGTCGCCCTCGGAGACGGCCAGGGTCACCACGCCCGCGAAGGGGGCCGCGACATGGCCGAGGTTGGCACGGTCGGCCTTCTCGGTCACCGGGATGTCGGAGGCCGCCGCCCGGTCGCGGACCTGGATGGGCCGCAGCTGGCCGTTGAGGCTGGACATCACGGTGCGCAGTCCGCGTTCGTCGGCCTCGCCGACGGCCTGCAGCTCGATCAGCAGGCGGACGCCCGGTTCGAGGTCGACGGAGTACTCCTTGCCCGGGCGCAGACCGTAGAAGAAGTCCTTGCTGTCCAGGACGCTGGTGTCGCCGTAGGTCTGACGGTGGGTCTCGAAGTCGCGGGTCGGGCCGGGGAAGAGCAGCCGGTTCAGGGTGGCGCGCCGGGACTTCTCCAGGCCCTCGCGGTCCTCGGCGCTGAGGTCCTTGACCGGCTTGGCCTCGGTGCGGCCCTCGAGGGCCTTGCTGCGGAAGGGCTCCGGCCAGCCGCCGGGCGGGGTGCCCAGTTCGCCGCGGAGGAAGCCGATGACGGAGTCGGGGATGTCGTAGCGGTTGGGGGCCGCCTCGAAGTCCTCGGGCGACACGCCGGCGCCGACCAGGTGCAGGGCGAGGTCGCCGACCACCTTGGAGGAGGGGGTGACCTTGACCAGGTGGCCGAGGATGCGGTCGGCGGCGGCGTACATCGCCTCGATGTCCTCGAAGCGGTCGCCGAGGCCGAGCGCGACGGCCTGGGTGCGCAGGTTGGACAGCTGGCCGCCCGGGATCTCGTGGTGGTAGACGCGTCCGGTCGGGGAGGCGAGGCCCGCCTCGAACGGGGCGTAGATCCGGCGGACGCTCTCCCAGTACGGCTCGAGGTCGCCGACGGCCTGGAGGTCGAGGCCGGTGGGCCGCTCGGAGTGGTCGGTGGCGGCAACGATCGCGGAGAGCGAGGGCTGCGAGGTCGTACCGGCCATGGAGGCCACCGCGCCGTCGACCGCGTCCGCGCCCGCCTGGATCGCGGCGAGGTAGGTGGCGAGCTGGCCGCCGGCGGTGTCGTGGGTGTGCAGGTGGACCGGCAGGTCGAACTCACGGCGCAGGGCGGAGACGAGCTTGGCGGCGGCCGGGGCGCGCAGCAGGCCCGCCATGTCCTTGACGGCCAGCACGTGGGCGCCGGCCTCGACGATCTGCTCGGCCAGGCGCAGGTAGTAGTCGAGGGTGTAGAGGCGCTCGTTCGGGTCGGACAGGTCGGAGGTGTAGCAGAGGGCGACCTCGGCGATCGCGGTGCCCGTCTCGCGTACGGCGTCGATGGCCGGGCGCATCTGGCCTACGTCGTTGAGCGCGTCGAAGATGCGGAAGATGTCGATGCCGGTGGCGGCGGCCTCCTGGACGAAGGCGTCCGTCACCTCGGTGGGGTACGGGGTGTAGCCGACGGTGTTGCGGCCGCGCAGCAGCATCTGGAGGCAGATGTTGGGGACGGCCTCGCGCAGGGCGGCCAGCCGCTCCCAGGGGTCCTCGGCGAGGAACCGCAGGGCGACGTCGTAGGTGGCGCCGCCCCAGCACTCCAGGGAGAGCAGACCGGGCAGGGTCCGGGCGACCAGCGGGGCGGAGGCGAGGAGGTCCTTGGTGCGCACGCGGGTGGCGAGCAGGGACTGGTGGGCGTCGCGGAAGGTGGTGTCGGTGACGCCGATGGTCGGTGACTCGCGCAGCCAGCGGGCGAAGCCCTCGGGGCCGAGGTCGATCAGCCGCTGCCGGGAGCCCGCGGGCGGCTCGCCGGACGGCAGGGGCGGCAGCTTGGTGGTCGGCTCGATCAGCTCGGGCCGTTCTCCGTGCGGCTTGTTGACGGTGATGTCGGCGAGGTAGGTGAGCAGCTTGGTGCCGCGGTCGGCGGAGGAGCGGGCGGTCAGCAGGTGGGGGCGCTGCTCGATGAACGAGGTGGTGACCCGCCCGGCCTGGAAGTCGGGGTCGTCGAGGACGGCCTGCAGGAACGGGATGTTGGTGGCCACGCCGCGGATGCGGAACTCGGCGACGGCGCGCCGGGCGCGCCGGACGGCGGCCTCCAGGTCCCGGCCCCGGCAGGTGAGTTTGACCAGCATCGAGTCGAAGTGGGCGCTGATCTCCGTACCGGCGTGGGTGGTTCCGCCGTCGAGACGGATGCCGGAGCCGCCCGGGGAGCGGTAGGCGCTGATGCGGCCGGTGTCGGGACGGAAGCCGTTGGCGGGGTCCTCGGTGGTGATACGGCACTGCAGGGCCGCGCCGCGCAGGGTGACCGTGTCCTGGGAGAGGCCGAGGTCGGCGAGGGTCTCGCCGGCGGCGATGCGCAGCTGTGCCTGGACCAGGTCGACGTCGGTGACCTCCTCGGTGACCGTGTGCTCGACCTGGATGCGGGGGTTCATCTCGATGAAGACGTGGTTGCCGTCGGGGTCGAGGAGGAACTCGACCGTGCCCGCGTTGCGGTAGCCGATCTGGCGGGCGAAGCGCACGGCGTCGGCGCAGATCCGCTCGCGCAGCCCGGGGTCGAGGTTGGGCGCGGGGGCCAGCTCGATGACCTTCTGGTGGCGGCGCTGGAGCGAGCAGTCGCGCTCGAACAGGTGGATGACCTCGCCCTGCCCGTCGGCGAGGATCTGCACCTCGATGTGGCGGGGGTCGACGACGGCCTTCTCCAGGAAGACGGTGGGGTCGCCGAAGGCCGAGGCGGCCTCGCGGGACGCCGCCTCGATGGACTCGCGCAGTGCGGCCGGGTCCGCCACGCGGCGCATGCCGCGTCCGCCGCCGCCGGCGACGGCCTTGACGAAGACGGGGAAGCCGATCTCCTCGGCGGCCCGCACCAGTTCGTCGACGTCGTTGGAAGGCGCGGAGGAGCCGAGGACGGGGACGCCGGCCGCGCGGGCCGCCGCGACCGCGCTCGCCTTGTTGCCCGTCAGTTCGAGGGTGCGGGCGTCGGGTCCGACGAAGGTGATGCCCGCCTCCTCGCAGGCCCGCGCGAGTTCGGGGTTCTCGGAGAGGAACCCGTACCCGGGGTAGACGGCGTCCGCGCCCGCCCTGCGCGCCGCGCCGACGATCTCCTCCACGGAGAGGTAGGCGCGCACCGGATGTCCCGGTTCGCCGATCTCGTACGCCTCGTCTGCTTTCAGCCGGTGCAGCGAGTTGCGGTCCTCGTGCGGGAAGACGGCGACCGTACGCGCGCCCAGCTCATAGCCGGCGCGAAACGCACGGATCGCGATCTCGCCACGGTTGGCGACCAGCACCTTGCGGAACATTCTGGACCCCTTCAGCCTGCCGGTGACGGGACCCATCGTGGCGGTGAGTGACCGGGTTGGCCATGTGAGTCGGGCCACTCACCGCATGTCTCGCTCGATCGGACCGTGCCCGCTACCTTCGACGGTCGATCATGTCGCCGTCGCGGGTGAGGGCGTTGAGCCGTACGGCGATCAGCGGCCCGGCGCGCGGGGCGAGGATCTGGTGCGGGGAGGCCGTACGGCCGAGCGTGTCGCCGGGGTGGGCGAGGGCGTTGCGATGCCCGCCTGCTCGGCGACGGCGAGCATCCGGCCGTCGACGTGCGCGGGCGCGCCGGCGATCACCTCCGTGTCCCTCACGGACGGCGACGGCGGCACCGGCCGCCCCGCACCGGTGGTGGGCCCTCATGGCATGGCTGGAATCCACAACACCGCGCCGAGAGGCGGGGCTTGACGGGCGCCGGCTCACCGTTCGACTGGTCGGACATTGTTCGAGAACTCTTGACGCGGCCGTGTACACCGTTTGACACTCTCGCAACATCACGTCACACGGCTGAAACGGCGGTCTCCCATGACGCATAGAAAACGCTTCCGCGACCATGCGAGACGCGGGGCGGGACGACTGGCCGCCCTGACCGCCGTGTCCCTGCTCGCCGGGCTCGTCTCGGCCGCTCCCGCGCAGGCCGCCGGCACCGCGGACGTCACGGACGGACTGGCCCTCTGGTACAAGCTGGACGGCGCCTCCGGTACGACGGTGACCGACGCCTCCGGCCACGGCCTCGACGGCACGGTCAACGGCACCGCGGACTGGTCGTCGTCCGGTCAGGGACTCGCCTTCAACGGCTCGGACACCTACGTCAAGGTGCCGAACGACGTGATGAAGGGCCTGACGTCGATCAGCGTCGCGATGGACGTCAAGATCGACGCGGCCCAGTCCACGCCGTACTTCCTCTACGGCTTCGGCAACTCCAGCGGCAGCAGCGGCAACGGCTACCTGTTCACCACCGGCAACTCGTTCCGCACCTCGATCGCCGGCGGCAACTGGTCGACGGAACAGACCACCAAGCCCTCCGACTCCCGCAATCTGACCCGCGCGGTGTGGAAGCACGTCACCTACACCCAGACCGGCACCACCGGCGTCCTGTACGAGGACGGCGTCGAGGTCGCCCGCAACACCTCGGTGACCATCACCCCCGGCGCGATCGGCTCCGGCACGACCACCGCCAACTACCTGGGGAAGTCGGTCTACTCGGGGGACAAGCTGTTCAAGGGCGGCATGCGCGACTTCCGGGTGTACGACCGCGCCCTGGCCGCGTCCGAGGTCGAGCAGCTCGCGCTCCCCGTCGCCACCCAGGGCCTCGAGGACGACAAGGCGGCCCTCGACCTGGGCGACACCGGCGCGGTGACCGCCGACCTCACGCTGCCGAAGACCGGTACGGCAGGCGGCTCCACCATCACTTGGGCCAGTGACAACCCCGGCCTCGTCACGGACGCGGGCAAGGTGACCCGCCCCACCGCGGGTCAGCCCGACGGGCACGCCACCCTCACCGCGACCCTGAAGAAGGGCACCGTGACCGCCACCAGGTCCTTCGACGTCACGGTCCTCGCGGCCTTCGACGACCAGACCGCGACCGAGCGGGCCGCCGAGGCCCTGACCGTCCACAACCTCGACGACGCACGCGGCAACCTCACCCTGCCGGCCTCCGGCACCTACGGCACGGACGTCACCTGGTCCTCCGCCGACCCGGACGTCGTCTCGGCCGACGGCGTGGTCCACCGTCCCGCGCACGGCGCGGGCACCACCACGGCCGACCTGACCGCGACGGTCACCAAGGGCGACGCGAAGTCGACCCGGGTGTTCACCGCGAAGGTCCCCGAACTCCCCGCGAAGGAAGCCCTCAAGGGCTACATGTTCAGCTACTTCACCGGCGAGGGCACGGCGAACGGCGAGCAGCTCTACGCCGCGCTCAGCAAGGGCGACGACCCGCTGCACTGGCGTGAGCTCAACGACGGCGAACCCGTGCTGACCTCGACCCTCGGCGAGCAGGGCCTGCGCGACCCGTTCATCATCCGCTCCCCCGAGGGCGACAAGTTCTACCAGATCGCCACCGACCTCAGGATCTACGGCAACGGCGACTGGGACGCCGCCCAGCGCACCGGCAGCAAGTCCATCATGGTCTGGGAGTCCACCGACCTGGTGCACTGGACGGACCAGCGCCTGGTGCGGGTCTCCCCCGACAGCGCCGGAAACACCTGGGCGCCCGAGGCGTACTACGACAGCGACCTCGGCGAGTACGTGGTGTTCTGGGCGTCGAAGCTGTACGACAACGAGGCGCACTCCGGCGACACCTACAACCGGATGATGTACGCCACCACCCGCGACTTCTACACCTTCAGCGAGCCCAAGGTCTGGATCGACCGCGGCTACTCCGTCATCGACTCCACGGTCATCCAGCACGACGGCACCTACTTCCGGCTGTCGAAGGACGAGCGGAACAACACCTCCTCCACGCCCAACAGCAAGTTCATCTTCGAGGAGAAGAGCGACTCGCTGCTGAACCTCTCCTGGGACGCGGTCGCCGAGGGCATCGGCAAGGGCGCGATGAGCGCGGCCGAGGGTCCGCTGGTGTTCAAGTCGAACACCGAGGAGAAGTGGTACGCGTTCCTCGACGAGTTCGGCGGCCGCGGTTACATCCCGTTCGAGACCACCGACCTGGCCGCGGGCGACTGGACCCCGGTCGCCGACTACGACCTGCCGTCCCGGCCCCGCCACGGCACGGTCCTGCCGGTCACCCAGGCCGAGTACGACCGGCTGCTGCGCGCCTACCAGCCGGACCAGCTCGTCACCGGCGTCGAGGACATCTCGGTGAAGACGCGGACCGGCGAGGCGCCGGTGCTGCCCGCGACGGTGATCGCCACCTACTCCGACGGGGTCGACAGGCCGGTGGCCGTGAGCTGGGACGACGTCCCGGAGTCGGCGTACGCGCAGGCCGGCACGTTCACGGTGAGCGGAAGCCTGCCCGACGGCGCCGCGATCCCCGTGCAGGCCGAGGTGACGGTCTCCGAGGAGGGCGCCGACGTGCCCGCCGACCTGCTCCTGCACTACGGCTTCGACGAGACGTCCGGCAACATCGCCGTCGACTCCAGCGGCCACGGCCACCACGGCACCTACGCCCGTACGCCCGCCTTCGGCACCGGCGTGGACGGCGGCTCGTTCAGCATGTCCGGCGCGAGCGACTCGCCGTATGTGAAGATCCCGAACGGCGTGTTGAAGAACGCCGACAGCGTGACCGTCTCGACGTACGCGAAGTGGAAGGGCGGCAGCAGCTGGCAGTGGCTGTTCGGGCTCGGTCCGGACAGCGACAAGTACCTCTTCGCGAGCCCCTCCAACGGCTCCTCGAAGCTGTACTCGGCCATCACCAAGGCGAGTTGGTCGGCGGAGTCGAAGCTGACGGCGGGCTCGCAGCTCACCGCGGGCCAGTGGCGCCACGTGACCGTCACCCTGGACGGCTCGACCGGCACGATGATCCTCTACGTGGACGGCATCGAGGCGGCCCGGGCGGCCGGCGTCACCATCAAACCGTCCGAGCTGTACGACGCCGACAAGGACTACAGCGGGTACATCGGCCGCTCCCTCTACTCGGCCGACCCGTACTTCGGCGGTGAGGTCGACGACTTCCGTATCTACGACCGGGCGCTGTCGGCGGCCGAGGTGATGGAGCTGAGCGGCAACACGACGGGCATCGCGCGGGCGACCGCCTCCTCGCTGAAGGTCGACGCGCTCATCGACAACGCGGACAGCCGCATCACGCTCCCCTTCAAGGAGGGCACCGACCTCACCGCGCTGGCACCGGAGTTCACCCTGGCCCACGGCGCGGCGATCAGCCCCGCCTCCGGCAGCGTGCAGGACTTCACCGAGCCCGTGCGGTACGAGGTCACCGGCTCCGACGGCGAGAAGCGCACCTGGACGGTCTCGGCGCTGATCATGAAGAGCCCGGTGCTGCCGGGGCTCAACGCCGACCCGAACATCGTCCGCTTCGGCGACACCTTCTACATGTACCCGACGACCGACGGCTTCGAGGGCTGGAGCGGTACGCAGTTCAAGGCGTACTCCTCGACCGACCTGGTGCACTGGACGGACCACGGCGTCATCCTCGACCTGGGTCCCGACGTGAGCTGGGCGGACAGCAGGGCCTGGGCGCCGACGATCGCCGAGAAGGACGGGAAGTACTACTTCTACTTCTGCGCCGACGCGAACATCGGCGTGGCCGTCTCCGACTCGCCCACGGGTCCCTTCAAGGACGCGCTCGGCGCGCCGCTGCTGAAGGCGGGCCGGCTGAGCGGCCAGATGATCGACCCGGCCGTGTTCACCGACGACGACGGCCAGTCGTACCTCTACTGGGGCAACGGCCACGCGTACGTGGCGCCGCTGAACGCCGACATGACCTCGATCGACACCGCGCAGGTGAAGGACATCACGCCGAGCGGCTACAACGAGGGCTCGTTCGTGGTGAAGCGCGAGGGCACCTACTACTTCATGTGGTCGGAGAACGACACCCGGGACGAGAACTACCGCGTCGCCTACGCCACCGGTCCCTCCCCCACCGGCCCCTGGACCAAGCGGGGCGTGATCCTGGAGAAGGACGCCTCGCTGGGCATCCTGGGCACCGGCCACCACTCGGTCGTCCGGGTCCCGGGCACGGACGACTGGTACATCGCCTACCACCGGTTCGCGATCCCCGGCGGTGACGGCACCCACCGTGAGACCACCGTCGACAAGATGGAGTTCGACGCGGACGGCCTGATCGAGAAGGTCGTGCCCACGCTGACCGGCGTCGACCCCGTCGCCGTCGTGCACGCCGGCCCGGACGTCACGGGCACGGAGGGCGACGCGATCGCCCTGAACGGCACGCACTCCGGCGCGGGAAGCCCGAAGTGGACGGCCGTGCAGGGCGCGCCCTGCACGATCGCGGACGCGGGGATGGCCCGGACCACGGTGACCTGCGCCGACAACGGCACGTTCACCCTCACCCTGACCGGTGGACGCAGCACCGACACGGCCGTCGTCACGGTGAGGAACGCGGCCCCGGCCGTCACGTCCGTCACCGGCCCGACGGGCCCGGTCCCGGCCGGCCGCCGTACGGTCGTCACGGTGTCCTTCACCGACCCGGGCACCGCCGACACCCACACCTGCTCCGTCGACTGGAAGGACGGCACCAGGCCGTCCGCCGGCACGGTCACCGCGACCGGCTGCCGCGCCGAGCACACCTACGCCTCGGCGGGCATCCGCAGGCCGGTGGTCACGGTCACCGACGACGACGGCGCGTCGGCCGGCCGTACGCTCCCGGAGGTCGTCGTGTACGACCGCTCGGCCGGTCCGGTGGTGGGGGCGGGCGCCGTCGGCCCCCGGGGCTTCTTCACCGTCGCCGCCCGCTACCTCCCGCAGGCCGCCACCCCGCTCGGCCAGGTCACCTACGTCTCCGGCCCGGCCCGGGTGAAGTTCCGCTCCACCGGTCTGGACTGGCTCGTCGTCACCGGCTCCAAGGCCGTCGTCGAGGGCTCCGGCACGGTGGGCGGCAAGAAGGGCTACGGCTTCCGGGTCACGGCCACCGACCACCCCGACACCTTCGCGATCAGGATCTGGAAGAAGTCCGACGGGACCGTCGTCCTCGACACCGGGGCAGGGGTGAAGCCCGGCTCCGTGACGATCGGCACCCACCGCCGCTAGGAGCGGGGTGAGGTCAGGGGTCCCCCGCTGTCGCGGGGGACCCTTTCGTCATCCGGCGGCCAGCAGCGCCTCCAGTGCGGTCGCGGTCTGCGGGTGGCGGGCGAGGAGTGCGGCGCCCGGGGCGGCGGGAGCGGTGGTGTCCCAGGTTCCCTCGTAGCCCAGCAGGTCCGTCAGCGCGTCGCAGGTCGCCGGGTGGGCGGCCAGGAGCGCCGCGCCGGAGGCGCCGCCGCCCGCCGGCGGGAGGACGGCACGCGGAGGTGCCTCCGGGAGCCGCCACGGCGGAACCCAGGTGTCCAGCTCCGCGAGCCGGGCCGGGAAGATCCGGCCGGCCTCGCGGACGATCAGCGGGGCCAGTTCGCCGCCGCCGGCACGCAGGGTGGTGATGAGGGTCGGCAGCCAGGGCAGCAGGACCCGGTCGGGCAGCCGGGCGAAGGCGTTCGAGACCGCCTCGACGACGAAGTCCGCCAGGCCCGGCACCGGCTCCAGGGCGTGTACGAACCCGCTCAGGTAGCGGGGGTACGCCGGCACCACCAGGGGGTTGGCGAGCAGGCCGTCGCAGCGCTCCCGCAGAGCGGCCCGGGACAAGGTGCCCAGGTGGGTCCGGGCCGCCCACAGCAGGGCGGTCCGTGCGGGCTCGGCCGGGTGGGACTGGGCGAGGGCCAGCTCCAGCTGGGTGCGGTCGCAGCCGAGCGACAGGGCCAGGCTCTCCATGCTGAACAGGAAGCCCAGCATCGCCGCGACCTGGCGGACGGTCGCCTCCTCGTCCGTGAAGGCGGTCGGCAGCCGGGTGCAGTAGTGCGCGTACCCGGTCTTGACGAAGGACTCGATCCACGGCGGCAGGACCGGTTCGCTGGTGCGGTAGTAGGCCAGCAGACGGCGGACGCGGCGCAGCACCTCGGGTGCGCCGTCGACGCTGCGCTCACCCGCCAGGACCTCCAGGGCGCGGGTGCCCAGTTCGTCGGCGAGACGGCGGCTGCGCAGGTGGAGGATCGCGTCCTCGACCGTCTCCAGGACGGTCGCGGCGGTGGCCTCAGGCGCGTACGCGGTGCGGCGCAGCCGCTGCTCGAGGACCTGCTCGATGCTGACGCCCTCGTAGCCCAGTTCGATGAGCGCGCGCTGGTGGGTGCCCAGGGCGAGGTCCCAGGACTCCTGGATGGGGCGTTCGCCCAGGCTGCGGTCGCCCATGATGGGCCGGGCGGCTCCCTGGGGCAGCAGCCGGCGCAGCATCCACAGCACGTCGGAGCAGTGCGCCAGTTCGGGCCGGGAGGCGATGTCGAGCAGGGCCCGCTGCACCCCGCGCTGCTGGAGTCTCAGGTTCAGCGGGGCGAGCCGGTCGTGGACGTCGCGGGCCAGGGGCGGCAGCGCGTCGTAGCCGACCTGGCCGACGCGGTCGCCACCCATCATGATCTCCACCAGCCTGCGCACGTCGCGCCGGCCCGGTACGGCGTCCTTCTCGATGCAGGTGACGGCCGCGTCCTGGAAGTCGTACGGGGTCGGCTTGGCACGGTCGCGCATGCCGGCCAGCAGGATCGACGTCTCGAAGACGGCGATGGCGTCGGCGGTGGAGGCGAGGTAACCGTTGCGCCGGGCGGCGCGCACGATGTCCACCGACCAGCCGAGCAGTTCGGCCTCGTCGAGGGGGTCGAGGGCGGGCGGCCGCTGGAGGAAGCCGGTGAGCCGGTCGGCGGGCGGTGCCGCGGCGGCGGGTGACGCCGCGGGCAGGCCCTTCCTCGGTTTCGTGCCCGCCTGGCCCGCCAGCCGGTAGGGCCGCACGCGGGTGCGCTTGAGGTTCTTGGCCCATTCCGTCGCGGCGATGGACACCGAGCCGGCGGCCAGGCCGAACTGCGCCTCGATCGCGGCGTGGCTGGACGGGATCAGGCCGTGCCGCCACCGGGTGCCGCTGGGCGGGCTGATGGTGAAGGTGTCGCTGCCGTGCACGCCGAACTCGGCCACACGGCTCGCGGCGTGGAACGCGCCGCAGACGTAGAGGCAGTCGGCGGGGTCGGTGCCGGTGGCGGCGAGGTGCTCGCGCATCCGGGTCCACATGTACCGCTCGCGGTCCTCGTCGACCCGGACCTTGTGCGGTTCGCCGGGGGCAAGGCGCCGGAAGAGGCTGCCGATGAGCAGCATCACCTGACGGTAGGTGTCGTGGTCGCTGTCGCCGAGGGGCAGTTCCACGTACTGGTGCCACCACTCGGACCAGTGGCGGACCCGGCCGTGCCGCAGGAGGTGTTCCTCCAGTTCGGCGAAGCGGGGCCGCAGGTCGCCGATCTCCACTCCGACGGCGTCTCCGTGCAGTGCGCTCTCCTCGCCGGCCGCCGGCGCGTCGGGGTCCGCCCCGGCGGCCGGTCCCGGCGTCTCCCCCGGTGGCTCCTCCTGGTTCTCCCACTGGAAGACGTGGTCCGAGGAGCGGTCGACGAGGACCAGTTCGACGCCGGGGGTGTCCAGGGCGTAGGCGATGGCCTGGTACTCGGCGGACGCCTCCGTGACCGGGGCGACGACCGACAGCGGCGACCAGTCGGCGGGGAAGCCCTCGACCTCCGTCGCGAACGCCTGGACGGCCACCGGGAGGCGGCAGTTGCGCAGTTCGGTGAGGAGCGGCGCCATGTCCTCGCACAGCTCCAGGTACACCACCTTCGGCTGCTTCTCGCGCAGCCGGCGGGCCATGGCGATCGCCGAGGCCGGTGAGTGATGGCACACCGGGAAGATCTCCAGGGGCTCGCGCACCGCGCGCTCGACGTCGTCGACGATGCCCCGGAGGATGCCTTCGAGGGCACCCGGTCCGTCGGCGAACGCCGTGGCCGCCTCGTGGAGTTGGCCGCGCAGCGCCTCGAACGTGCCCCCGCTCGTGACGCCGCTCATGACAGGGTCGCGATCGCGTCGCGGCCGCCTGCGAGGAACTCCGGCCAGGAGCCGCCCTCTTCCTTGCTGCGGGGTTCGACGACGCCGTGCAGGTACTTGTTGAGGATGGCGAGGTCCTCGGGCTCGCGCCGGGCCAGGGAGCCGACGAGGGAGGAGGCGAGGGTGTGGGCGGTCAGGGCGCGCTCGCCGAAGAAGTTGCTGTGCAGGATGGCGTCCTCGAGGACGCCGATCTGCTCGGCGGTGGACAGGGCGGACTCCAGTTTCTCGTCGTCGCTGCCGGCGGCGGCCGCGGAGGCGCGCAGGTCGGCGAAGCTCTGCAGCAGCACGTCCAGCAACGTGGGCGGGACGTCGAGTTCGATCTGGTGGCGGCGCAGGAGTTCCTCGGTGCGGAAGCGGACGATCTCCGCCTCGCTCTTCTTGTTCGTCACCACGGGGATGCGGACGAAGTTGAAGCGGCGCTTGAGGGCGGAGGAGAGGTCGTTGACGCCCCGGTCGCGGCTGTTGGCGGTGGCGATGACGGAGAAGCCGGGCTTGGCGAAGACGATGTTGTCGCCGCCGGCGCCGTCCAGTTCGGGGACCGAGATGTACTTCTCCGACAGGATCGAGATCAGCGCGTCCTGCACGTCGCTGGTGGACCGGGTGAGTTCCTCGAAGCGGCCGATGGTGCCGGTCTCCATCGCGGTCATGATCGGCGAGGGGATCATCGACTCCCGTGACTGGCCCTTGGCGATCACCATGGAGACGTTCCACGAGTACTTGATGTGGTCCTCGGTGGTGCCCGCGGTGCCCTGCACCACCTGGGTGGAGTTGCGGCAGATCGCCGCGGCCAGCAGCTCGGCGAGCCAGCTCTTGCCGGTGCCGGGGTCGCCGATGAGCAGCAGCCCGCGGTCGGAGGCGAGGGTGACGATGGAGCGCTCGACGAAGCTGCGGTCGCCGAACCACTTCTGGTCGATCTGGCGGTCCAGGCCGTCGGCGCGCTCGGAGCCGAGGACGAACAGGCGGACCATCTTCGGGGAGAGGCGCCAGGAGAACGGCTTGGGGCCGTCGTCGACCGACTCCAGCCAGTCCAGTTCCTCGGCGTACTTGATCTCGGCGGGGGCGCGCAACAGGTCGGTCATCACAGTGCCTTTCTCAAAGCGTGGGTATCAGGCGAGGAACGTCTTGAGTTCCCGGACGAGCTTGCGGATGTGGCCGGAGATCACCGGTGTGCCCTGGTCCTTGAAGCGCTCCCGGAACCAGGGGTTGACGCTGCCGCGCCCGGAGCTGGTCACCGAGCCGACGGGGATGAACTTGACGCCGGAGCGGTGGAGGGCGGCCATGCTGTCGAACAGCGGCTGGTGGTTCCACTCGTAGAAGTCGGAGATCCACACCACGACGGTGTTGCGCGGCTCGGTGATCTTCGGCTGGGCCAGGGCCATGGCGACCGTGCCGTCGGTGCCGCCGCCCAGCTGGGTGCGCAGCAGGGTCTCGAAGGGGTCGTGCACCCAGGGGGTGAGGTCGACCGCCCGGGTGTCGTACGCGACGAGGTGGACGTCCACCTTCGGCAGTCCGGCGAAGATCGACGCGAGGATGGTGCAGTTGACCATGGAGTCGACCATCGAGCCCGACTGGTCGACGACCACGATCAGCCGCTGCGGCGTCGTCTTGCGGGCGGTGTGCCGGTAGTAGAGACGGTCGACGTAGAGGCGTTCCTCTTCGGGGCTGTAGTTGGTGAGGTTCTTCCAGATGGTGCGGTCGAGGTCGAGGTTGCGGAAGACGCGCTTGGGCGGGACGGAGCGGTCGATCGCCCCGACCGTGGTCTTCTCGACCTGGGTGCGCAGGACCTCGGCGACCTCGTCGACGAAGCGGCGGATCAGGGACTTCGCGTTGGCCAGGGCCACGCCCGAGAGGTTGTTCTTGTCGCGCAGCAGCTGCTCGATGAGCGACATGCTCGGCGTGAGCCGCGCGGCGAGCCGGGGGTCGGCGAGCACCTCGCGCAGATGCATCCGCTGGACGAGGTCGGCCTCCAGGGAGCCGAGTTCGGGCCCGATCGCGGGGATCAGCCGGCTGAGGTCGGGGCCGGCGCCGTGGCCGCCGGTGCCGGCCGGGCTGACGCCGGGGCCGCCCGCGCCGTGACCGCCCGCGCCGCGCCCTCCGCGCAGGTCGCCGGGTGAGCAGCCCAGGGCGCGCTCCAGCCAGCCGGCGTCGGACTGCCAGCGGGACAGCTGTCCGGCGCTGACGGCTCCGGTGCCGGTGGCGAAGACGTTGAGCAGCACCTTGGAGACCAGGGCCGCGCGGCGCACCTCGGCGGCCCGGTCGCGTGCGACGGCGTCGCCGTCCTCGTCCGCCGCGGCGTCGGGCACCATCAGCCCGTCGAACTCCCCCGCCAGCTCCGGATGGCGCTGCACGATCGAGTCGACGGAGGCCTGCGGGTCCAGCAGGGCGGGCGGCAGACCGATGTCCTCGACGACGGCGAGGCTCGCCGATTCCAGGGCCGCCTGCTCCTCGGGGTCGAAGAGGCGGGCGAGGAGCCGCCAGTACAGGACCTGCCGGCGGTTGTCGTCCGGGGTCGCCCGGGGCGTCGCGTCGTTCATGTGCGCAGCAGCCTTCCCGCTCGTTCCCGCAGGACGGTGACGGCGTCGGTGGCGGCCTTCTCGGCCTTGACGCCCGCCTTGTCGGTGGTGCCGCCCGCCCAGGCGCCCGCGTGGAGGGCGACGGTCTTCCTTCGCACGGTGGTCTCGACGGCCAGGGGGTGCAGCCGGAACGCTCCGGCGTCCCAGCGGAGCAGGCCGATGCAGGCGCCGGAGGCCTCGACGGCCTCGGGGGTGAGCGGGCCCGCGACGGGGATGCGGTCGGTGTCGACGGCGAGGTCGTCCCCGGCGGTGGTGAGGACGAGGGTGTCGCCGTCCCGCCGGGTGGTGTAGCCCTCCAGGAACACCGGCTCGGCGAGGCGCGCGGGGTGGCGGTCCAGGGGCGCGGTGGGGGCGGCGGTCGCGGTGGGCAGGGCGACGCGGGCGGTGGCGAAGGGATCCGCCGGTTCGCCCGGGCGGGCGCGGTCGTCGTCCCAGACGAGGTCGCCCCCGGCGGTGAGCGGCATGGCGTCCAGGTGCATGGACCGGCCTTCGCCGAGGGCGGCGAGCAGCGACAGATGCGGTCGCAGCAACTGCCACACGCCCGCCGCGACGACGGTGTCCGGCTTGGGGACGGAGACGCTCGCGCGGACCAGCAGGGGCGCGGTGCCGTCGTCGGGTTCGAACACGGCGTGGACCTGAGCCTGGGCGGCGGTCGCGTGTTCGTGCAGGTCGACGCCGAGCGGCAGCAGCCGGCCGGTGGCGGTTCCGGCGGCGGGCCGGCCGGTGGCGCCGGGCCGGGTGAGCAGCAGGGCGCGCGCCCACAGGTCGCCCCAGCGGCGGGCCGGGATCCGTTCCAGGGCGGATCCCGGGCAGGACGCGGCCAGTTCGGCGGCGAATCCGTCGAGCAGGGTGGCCAGGCGGCGCAGTTCGGGCTGCGGCAGCATCGCGGAGACGATCCGGGCGGCGCCGCCGACGAGGTCGTGGTCGATGCCCCGCCAGCCGGCGCGGGCGAGGTCCGCGAGCCAGGTCCGGGCGGCGGCGAGCAGGTTGACCTGCTGTGGGTCGCCGGTTCCCGGGGGCGGGTCGTCGGTGCGGGTGCGGCCGGTGGCCTCGTCGGCGCGGGCCGCGAGCGCGTCGTGGACGGCGCCGAGGAGGGCCGTGCGGGCGGCGGCCAGGGCGAGGAAGTGGTCCTCTCCCGCGGTTCCCGCCGCGGCCTTCTCGGCGGCCTCGGCGACCCGGGCGGCCGGCGGGCTGCCGGCGACGGCGCGGGCGAGGTCGGCGAGGTCTGTGGCCTGGTCGGCCCGGGGGCGCAGCAGGCCCGCGGCGAGACACCGGTCGAGGGCGTCGGCCGCGGCCAGGGCCTCGTCCAGTCCTGCCACGGGTGCGGTGAGCGCGCCGGTGTGCTCCCCCGCGCCGGCGGCGAGCGCCCCGGCCGTCTCGGCGCGGGTCGGCGGGAACCACTGCATCTCCGGCAACGGGGCGGTGACCGGGGCCTGTTCGAGATAGGCGAGGTGCCGCAGGAAACGGCTGAAGACGGGGGCGGCGGCCGCCTTGCCGTCCGCCTGGGGCGGGCGGGCGGCGGTCATCGCGGTGGTGAGGGCGGCGGCGTCCAGGGCGCCGTCCGCCGGTTCGACGCGCAGGTAGCGGGCGACGCGCCCGGCGCCGTACTGCAGGACCGCCTCGGTGACCAGGGCGCGGATGTGGTTGCAGAACGAGCCGCGCGCGCCTCCGCAGGGCCGGTTGTTGTTGGTGCTGCACGCGAAGGCGTGGGTGCCGGACGCGATCGACGACACGTACACCCGCTCGATGTCCGAGCCGCTGGAGACGACCCCTTGCAGGCGTCCGTCGGCCAGTTCGACGAAGGGCACCTTGGCGAGCTTGCGCGGACGGGCGGGCGGCACGACCCGGGCCGTGCTCGCCCTCTCCCAGTTCTCCCGGTCCGACAACGCACCATCTCCTTTGCGGCACACGGCTGCACACGCCGAACCGGCGCAGCACGAAGGGGGGTTGTCGCACCGGATCGGCGCGACATCGAAAAACGTACAGGCGGCCACTGACAATGCCTCTGACCTGCGGCGACCGCGGTCACCGCCGGTGCGGGAGCGCCGCTCTCCCAGAACTCGGACGACCATGCCCGGGAGTCGGGGGCAGGGCACGGCGGGCGGAAAGGGCGGGGTCGAGCGGGGAGCGGGCGGCGTTCGGTGCGCTGCTGCGGGAGTTGCGGCCGGCCGCGTCGCAGACCATCGAGGGTCTCGCCGAGGCGCACCACATCTCCGTGCGCTATCTGCACCGGCTGTTCGAGGACGAGGGGGTCACGGTGGCCCGGCTGATCCAGCGGCGGCGGCTGGAGGAGTGCGCCCGGGAGCTGACCCGGCGTGACACGGCGGCCGCCACGGTGTCGGCGGTGGCCCAGCGCTGGGGTTTCGCCGATCCCGCCACTTCAGCCGGGTCTTCCGCGCGGCCTACGGGCGCTCCCCGCGCGAGTGGGTGCGTTCCGGCTCGTTCGTCTGAGCGAGCGCTCCGGGGTCGTCGAGTCCCGCCGACCCGGGCGGGGTCCTGGGCGGGGTGTGCGTGGCGCGGGGTTGTGTGACCGCGGGCCGCCGGCGGCGGGTCATCCGGGGGAACGGTCCCGGTTCGCCGTCCACGCGTGGAGCAGTGCCACGCCGGCGAGCGCGGCCGCCGCCGTACCGATGGCGCGGGCGCCGCCGCGGGAGCGGGTCCGCCAGGCCAGCACCGAGCCGGTTGATGCGGCGGACAGCACGGAGCCGGCGCTGAGCCAGGAACCCACGGAGGCGAAGGACGCGGCGGAGCCGACGGAGCCCACGGACAGGAAGCTGCCGACCGATCCGACGGACAGGGAACTGCCGACGGAGCCGATGGAGAGGAACGAGTCGACCGAGCCGATCGACAGCGCCGAGTTCTTCGACCACAGCGAACGCCAGGAGCCGTCGGCACCCGCGCGCCTGGCCATGGATCTGACCCCAGACCTCATCATGATCCGATCATAGGACCGGACCGGTCAGGACGGCGGCCAGTCGCGGTAGGCGATCCGGGCCCGTTCGTGGACCTCGCCGACGGTGCCCCACTCGTCGCGGCCCAGCCGGGCCAGGGGCCGCAGCCGCCGGATGTCGGGGTGGCCGTCGACGAGGACGTCCTCGTCGACGGCGGCGTGCACGACCCGGCCGAGGACCAGTGTGGAGTTGCCGATGCCGAGGGTGGAGTGCAGCCGGCACTCCAGTGCCACGGGGGACGCGGCCACGCGGGGCGGCTTCACCCGCAGCGAGGGTTCCCGCTCGATGCCCACGGCGTCGAACTCGCCCTCGTCGGCGGGGAAGTCGGTGCCGCTGGCGTTGATCTGCCCGAAGAGCGGTTCGGGGGCGAAGTTGACGACGAACTCGCCGGTGGCCTCGACGTTGCGCAGGGTGTCCTTGCGTCCGACGGAGGTGAACTGGACGACCGGCGGGTCGGTGCAGGCGACGGTGAAGAACGAGTGCGGTGCGAGATTGGCGGTCGTGCCGTCGGCCGCGAGGGTCGACACCCAGGCGATCGGCCGGGGTACGACGACGGCGGTGAGCAGCCGGTAGAAGGCCCCCGCACCCAGGGACTCGGGGTCATGGTCGACGCGCATGAACACCAGTTCTACCCGACGGGGGCGACCGGGCCGGAACCGGGCCCACCCTCGGGCCGGCCGGTCAGCCCACCTCCCACAGGAACCGGTGGGTGTGGATGGCGAAGTAGGGGAAGGACTGGACACCGCTGACGCCCTCGATCTGGCGCACGGTGTCGTTGACGAAGTCGAGCAGGTCCTTCGCGGTGGGGCTCACCACTTCGGCGAACAGGTCGAAGCCGCCGGAGGTGAGCACGGAGTACACCACCTCGGGGTGGGCGGCCAGGGCGTCGGCGACGGGGCGCGGATCCGCGTCCGCGGTGATGCCGAGGAGCGCCATGGCCTGGCCGCCCATGGCCATCGGGTCGGTGACGCCGACGACCTGGACGGCGCGGGAGTCCAGCAGCCGTTGCAGGCGCTGGCGGGCGGCGGAGGCGGACAGCCCGACCCGGGGGCCCAGGTCGGCGTACGCGATCCGTCCGTCGGTCTGCAGTTCGCGCAGGATGGCCCGGTCGATCTCGTCCACGCGTGGGTCCTTTCCCGGTGGTCAGCCGGCCAGTTCGGCCAGCGCGGCGCCGAACAGCCCGGTGTGGGTGTCGACGTCCTGCTCGGTGGTGTCGGGGCACATCAGGGCCATGTTGTGGAACGGGGTGAGCAGGATGCCCCGGTTGGCGAGGTAGAGGTGGAGGAAGTCCTCGAGCTCGGTGTCGCCCGCGGCCGCGGCCTCGGTGCCGGTGCGGGGAGCGGGGGCGGCGAAGCGGTACTCGGTACGGGCGCCCAGGCGGCTGACGGACCAGGGCAGGGCATGGGCGTCGATGCCGGCGCGGACACCCGCCTCGAAGCGCTCGGACAGCTTGTGCATCCGGGCGAACGCCTCGTCGGTGAGGACGTGTTCGAGAGTGGCGCGGGTCGCGGCGACGGAGAGCGCGTTGCCCGCGAGGGTGCCGCCGACGCCGCCCATGTCGACGAGGTCCAGATCGGCTCGGCCCAGGAGCCGGTCGGCGAGCTCGGCGGAGAGCCCGTAGGCGCCGGCCGGGATACCGCCGCCGATGGCCTTGCCGATGGTGAGCACGTCCGGTTCCAGGTCCCAGGCGGCGGTGCAGCCGCCGGGGCCGGCGGAGAAGGTGTGGGTCTCGTCGTTGATCAGCAGGGTGCCGTGCCGGCGGGTCAGCTCGCGCACCCCGGCCAGGTAGCCGGGCTCGGGCAGGACGATGCCGATGTTGGTGAGCGCGGGCTCCATCAGTACGGCGGCCACGTCGCCGTGGGCGAGTTCGCGCTCCAGCTGCTCCAGGTCGTTGAACTCGGCGACCCTGCTGGTGAGGGTGACGTCGCAGGGAGCACCGACGTTCCCCGGGCGGGCGGTGCCGGTCCCGTCGGGGCCGGTCACGATCAGGGACTCGTCGACGCTGCCGTGGTAGCAGTAGCTGTTGACCAGGATCCTGGGACGGGCGGTGACGGCCCGGGCGAGGCGGATCGCCCACCGGTTGGCGTCGGTCGCGGTGAGGGAGAAGCTCCAGCGGGTCAGGCCGAAGCGGCGGGTCAGATCGGCGCCGACCCATTCGGCGTCCTCGGTGGGCAGCATCGCGGTCGCGCCGCCGAGGGTGGTGAAGCGGTGCTGTACGGCGTCGGCGACGGCGGCCGGGGAGTGACCCGCCATGGCGCCGGTGTCGCCGAGGCAGAAGTCGATGTACTCGTGCCCGTCGATGTCCCGCACGCGGGCTCCGCGCGCGGACTCCAGGTACCGGGGGAAGGCACCGGCCGTCTTGTTCATCCATGTCATCGGCACCCGGCCGAAGAGATGTCCGGCGCGGGCGTAGGCGTCGCGGGAGCGGGGGTTGCGCCGCTCGGCGTCCGCGCTCTCGCGGGCCAGGAGATGACGCAGTCGGGCACGGTCCATGGCACACCCCGGATTTGAGGGACGAGTGAATACGACGAATCTACGACTGTTTCCGCGACAATCTCAAGGTCTGACGATGGAATCGATCGTCACGGCGATCGATTCAGTCGTCCGCCGAATGGCGGGCAGCCGTCCCCGGCGCCGTCTCCGCCGCCGCCCCGACCGGGGCGCCCGCGAGCGTCTCCGCCCGGATCCTGGCCACCGCCGCGCCCACCTGTTCCTGCACGGCGTCGGCCGGCGGTGCGCCCCGAACGGCGGACACCACGTCCCGGGCGAGGTGGTGCAGCTTGGTGTTGGTGTGCTGCGACGCCTCCACGAGGACCCGCCAGGCGTCCTCGGCGCTCAGGGCGAAGGACGCCATGAGAACGCCGCGGGCCAGGTCGATCACCGGACGGGTCTGCATGGCGCGCCGCAGCTGGACGACCTCGACGCGCAGGTCGCGCAGGACGGCTTCGTCCGGGATCCGGTCCGGGCCGTGGGCCGTGCCGTCGCCGTCGGCGCCCTCCGCGGGACCGGCCGGCCCCGCCTCGGCGAACAGCGGGCGGGTGCCGGTCAGTTCGAGGAGGCGTGCGACGGCGGGGGCGAGGCTTCGCAGGGCGACCGTCTTGCCCTGTCGCAGGCCCTGCTCACGCGCGCCGAGCAGCACGTTGAGGGCGGAGCAGTCGCAGAAGGCGACATCGCCGAGTTCCAGGTCGACACCGCCGACCGCCGCGTGCAGGGCGGCACGAAGAGCCCGCTCCAGGCGTTCGACGGAGTCGAGGTCGAGTTCACCGTGGACGGCCACGACGATGCGGTCGCCGTCCGGACGGACCGTGATCCGCAGGGCGGCCACCGGGCGGGCGGGCTGCGCACCGGTCGGCTCCAGACCACCCCGGGCGTCACCCGTTCCAGGGTTCGCGTCGTACGCGGGATCCGACATGACCGCCTCCCCCGGTCAATTTCCTTGCGACAACAGATTCACTCGCCCACCCGTCACACGTCAACAGATACCTGAAATGAAGTTCCGGCATTTGTTTACATGAATGCCCGGCCCTAGGATTGCCGCATGGAGGGAGTGCCCGAGCCGCACAACGGATGGACGTTTCTGACCAACCACGCCCGCGTGCTGGCGGCCATCGCGGACGACCGCAGCGCCCGGATCCGTGACATCGCCGCACACTGCCGACTGACGGAACGCGCCGTCCAGAAGATCATCGCCGACCTGGAACGGGACGGCTATCTGTCCCACGTCCGGGAGGGGCGGGGCAACGTCTACCGGATCGAGCCGGACAAGGTGCTGCGCCATCCCGCGGAGGCCGGGCTGCAGGTGGCCGCCCTGCTCTCGCTGCTCGCCCAGGACGAGGCCACCCGTGCCCGCCGGCCCGACTCCTGAACCTACGAGGCGCGTTCGCGACCCGGTGGGCGATCATGAACGGTGGTGAACCGGTCATTGCGGGCCGGTCCGGCGGGGCGAGAGACGAAGGTCACGAATACGTATCGGACATTTAACGCTTCAATCTTCACACCAGTCACACATGTTGGCTAGGTTGACGCCCAGACCGCATGAACGACTCCGGCACACCCCGCCGGGTCACGCGGCCCAACAGCCCGGCAGGGCACAGAGCTTGGGGCATCCCCGAATCGGGGGTCGCCCGGATCCGCGGGCCGGGGCGCCCGGCGGTGCACGGAAGGAGTACGTCTTCCATGGCGATGGAGGTCGGCGAGCCGAGCCGGGCGGAGGTCCAGCAGGCGGTCCACGCGCTGTACGACCGGGCCGAGAGCGACACCGGGAACTTCAACGCGACGCGCGCCGCCATGTCGGGCGCGAACCGCCGGTCCGGTGTCTCCCTCGCACGGGGCGGGCGAGGGTCGGCCGACCCGTCGACCGAGGCCATGGCGCGCAAGTGGTTCGACGTGGCACGCAACAGCATCGGCCCCACCGTCGAGGCGGTCCTGCCGGCCGACCGGATGCCGGCCCGCCCCATCGCTCCGGCCGGCCCCCGGGTGCCCATGGAGTTGGAAAGGGCCTTCGAGAACGGTGCGGGGCGTACGTCGGAGCCGGGCCGAAGACTCGAACTGGAGGCGCCCGAGCGGCGGACCCCGGAGCTGACCGCGCGGGCCGTCCCCGCCCTGCCCGCGGCACCCGAGCGGGCGCCCGCGGCCCTCGAGCCGCGCCGGGAGGAGCTCGCGCCGGCGATACCGTCGCAGCCGACGGTGCCGCCGACGGGACCGCAGCCGGGCACGGCGTCACAGCCCTTGGCGGCACAGCCGATGAGACCTCCGGCCGCCCCCATGTCGCAGCCCGGGGACACCGCGGAGCAGCAGGTGTACCGGGCGGAGGCAGCGGCGGCGTGGGCGGGCCAGGCGCCGGCCGCCGGCTCCGACGGAGCGGCTCAGCGCGGCGCCAGCGGCGTCGGCGGCGGAAGCGGCGACGACCAGTTGCCCGAAGCCAAGATCATGACGCCGGGGGCGGGGACCGGCTCCCCGTCCGGGGGCGGCAGATCCGCCTCCCGGCGTGCCAGGTCCGCCGGGGGCGCCGAGTCGACGCCCGTCTTCCCGACGTCCGAGTTCGGCGTGGCGAAGCCCGCGTTCAGCTTCCCGATGCCCGAGATCGACCCCGCCACGGGCTCGTTCATCCTCCCCGACTTCGATGCCGTGACCACCACCCCGGCGTCCGGCACCCCTGCGGCCCAACCCGGCCCGTCCACCGGCTCGTTCACCTTCCCGATGCCCGACGCCGGACCCACCACCCCCGCCACCGCAACGCCCCCGGCCCAACCCGGCCCCGGAACCGGCTCGTTCACCTTCCCCATGCCCGACGCCGGTGCCGTGCCCCAGGCCGGCGCCCCGGCCCCCGGCGCGGTGGCCGCGAACGGCGGGGCGGGCTTCCCGTCCGCTGAATTCGGTGGAGCGCCTCCGTTCAGCTTCCCGTACCCCGAAGCCGGCCCCGGCACGCCTGCCGCCGGCACGCCGATGCCCCAGACCGGCCCGGCGAGCGGGTCGTTCGGCTTCCCCATGCCGGACGCCTCCCTGACCACGCCCCCGGCCGGCACCCCGATGGCCCAGACCGGCCTCGCCATGTCCCCGGCCGGTCTGCCCGTGCCCGACGCCGCCCTCACCGCGTCCGCGGCGGGCTTCCCGGCCCCCGAACTCGTGGGCGCCGCTCCCCAGTCCGGCTTCCCCGCCCCCGAACTCGTCGGCGCCGCTCCCCAGTCCGGCTTCCCGGCTTCCGGAGTCGGCGTCGCGGCGCCGATGCCGGGCATGATGACCTACCCCGCCGCGGGACTCGTGGGAGCGCCGATGGGTTACGCCGAGCCGGTCCTCACGGCTCCCGCGCCCGTCGCCGCACCGGCCCCCGCCCCGGCTCCGGTGCCCGCCCCCGCCTCGGCCGCGGCCCCCGTCGGCGCCACCTTCAGCGCGACCGGCGCGGCCTATCTGGGCAAGGCGGACAAGGCGCTCGCCTTCGCGCGTGCGCAGGTCGGGCGGCCCTGCGTATGGGGTGCGACCGGGCCGGAGTCGTACGACTGCTCCAGCCTCACCCAGGCCGCCTGGCGGGCCGCCGGGGTGACCCTGCCGCGGTCCGCGATCGACCAGGCGAAGGCCTTCACCCGGGTCGGCCTGGACGAACTCCGCCCCGGTGACCTCGTGTTCTTCCACGACGACCTCAGCCACGTCGGTCTGTGCACCGACGGCGGCACGATGATCCACGCCCCGGGCCCCGGCGCGCACATCCGCGAGGAGCCGATCCTCGCCGTCGGCGAGGGCACGGTACGCGGCGCGGTACGGCCCGCGTGAGGTGAGCGTCCCGGTCAGCGCCATGACGGCGAGGGCGACCGGGACGCCGTACGTCCGGTGCGTCGGTGATGCTCGGCCGGGGGCTGCGGGCCGAGCCGCCCGGCGAGCCGGGCCAGGGGTCCGTGTCGGGGTCGCCCAGGCGCACCCGGGCGAACTGGTCCCGTCCGGCGCGAAGCCGGCGGGCGCCGCCTCGCCCTGGCCGACCACCGCCCCAGGCGACCCCCACCGCCTCACCCGTCCGTCACGGACGGGCAGCGGCTTCCTCAGCGCATGACGGAGCCGGCGCGTCCCTGGGTTCTGCGGACGTTGTTGTAGGCGCGCAGGAGGAGCTTGGAGACGGCGCACGGCGACATGTCGACGTGGCACTGACGGCACGTGCGCACGTGCTCCTCGTAGGCGGTGCGGGCCTGGTGCAGGGCGTCCTCGGGCGAGGGCATGGGGGTCCTCCGAACGAAACAACGGTTTCCGCGGGCTTGCCTACTTGCCAGTAGGTCCGCGTCGAAGGAAAGTGGACCATGTTACTTACGGTAGTGGAAAATGGGATTCCGGCCGTTCCTGAAACCGTTTTCGCTCACCTGGCGTGAACCGATCCGTGCGGGACCACTCCCCTAGACGTCCGCGCGGGCCGCGAGGGACAGCACCAGGGCCGCCGATCCCGTGCCCAGGAGCGCGCCGGCGACGACATCGCCCGGGTAGTGCACGCCGGTGTGGACCCGGGAGTAGCCGACCGCACAGGCGAGCAGGCCCAGCGGGACGGCGGCGGCCGGGAGTGCCTGGCCGACGGCGGCCGCGAAGGCGACGGCCGAGGCGGTGTGCCCGGACGGGAAGGACGCGGAGTCCGGCATCGGCACATGGCGTCCGGGGAACGGCGAGTCCGCGGAGCGGTGCGGCCGCCGACGCCGTACGAGCCGTTTGCCGACCAGGTTCGCGGTCGCCGAGGCCACACCGATGGCGGCGACGCCCAGGACGGCGGCGCGGCGCGGGCGGCCGCCGCGCAGAGCGAGGCCCGCGGCGACCGCGAAGGACAGCTTGGAGTGGTCGGAGGCCGCGGACAGCCGGCGCAGCGCGGTGTCCAGGGTGGGGGTGCGGGTGATGGTGACCGTCTCGTACAGCGCCTGGTCCAGGGTGGCGAGGTCGCGTACCAGTGGCGGGGTGGTGAGCTTCGGCAGGCGGTCAGACATCGTAGGCATCCTTGATCGTACGGGGGTCGGGATGGCCGAGGGCCAGGCGCGCGATGCGCCGCCAGTCGACCGTCGGTGGCGCGTAGGCCGCGCCGGGGCGATGGCGGGGCACCCGGACCCGGAGCACGCTGGGCCGTACGGTGCACACCACCGGGGTGGGCAGTTCGAGCGCCTCGCCGTCGATGGCCACCGGGATGCGGTCCCGGTCGGCCTCGACGACCACGCGGTGCGCGGTGAGCGTGGTGATGCCGCTGGCCCGTTCGCCGAGCAGGGCCAGTTCGGCGGCCTGGGCGGCGCCCTCCACGCGGACGCCGATCACGCCGAGCAGACCGGCGTCGAGGCGGGGCCGACGGCCGCCGCCGAGGGGGTCGGCGCGCGCGTAGGCGTTGTTGCTGACCAGCACGGCCTGCGGGGCCTGGATACGGGTGTCGTCCGCGCGCACGTCGAGAGCCGGCCCCGCACCGCCCTGCAGCAGGTCGGGCAGGTGCTCCAGGGCGGTGGCCGCCTTCGCGTCCCGGTACTCGGGGTTCTGCACTATCTCCGCGTACGCCCCGAAGGAGACGGTGTTGACGAACGGCCGCCCGTCGACGTCGCCGAGGTCGACGCGCAGTTCGATGCCGCTGGTGAGGGCGTCGAGGCTGCGGACGGGATCGGTGCGGTCCAGACCGAGGTCCATGGCGAAGTGGTTGCGGGTGCCCGCGGCGACGACCAGGAAGGGCAGATCGTGTTCGGCGGCGACGGCCGCGACGAGCGCCTGGGTGCCGTCGCCGCCCGCGACGCCGAGCAGGTCCGCGCCCTCGGCGACGGCCCTGCGGGCCTCGGCGACCGGGTCGGTCCAGCCCTCGCCGGTGCCCAGCAGCACCACCCGGGCACCGAGCGACTCGGCGCGCTCGACGAGGCCGTGCTTCTCGACCTTTCCGCCGCCCGACCGCACGTTCATGATCAGAACGGGGCGGCGGGGCGGCGGTGTGCGGCGGCCGTGGGTGCCCTTGGGACGGCGCAGGGAGCGCATCGACTGGCGGGCCGAGGCCAGGGCCGCGGCCCACAGCGCGAGGGCGCCGACCGCCACCACCCACAGCCCCGAGGTGGCGTACAGCACGAGCACGCCCACGGGCGAGGTGAGGGCGAGCACGCCGCCGAGGAACCGGGCGCCGCCCCGGTGGGCCAGCATCCACCAGACGCCGGCCCCGGCGAGCGCGAGACCGGCGAGGCCGGCGAGCAGGACCAGCCAGCCGCCGGACCCGGCGCCGCCGGCCACGACCGCGGCGCAGCCGAGGACCAGGACCAGGGCGAGCCGGGCCCATCTGCGCGCCCGGGCGACGGCGTCCTGGCCCGTCACGCCCGCGGTCCACTTCGAAAGCGTCTTGTTCACCGTGCGCCCGCCATGCTCCCAGGTCCCCTCGAGGTGCGTGTCGTGTGGTACGGGTCATGGTAGGTGGACAGCATTCGGTCAATTGTCCACGGCGCAGCAATCCGGGGTGACGCCCGGAACGTGGGAGGGGTCCAGACGGCAGAAGCAGGACGCCCGGACGGGTACGTCCGCCAGCGCGGCCGCGAACCTCAGCTGCTGGGCGACGATCCTGGCCTCCGCGTTCTTGCCCTGGCGGACCAGGCACTCGTGGAAGCCGTGCAGCGACCAGACGTTGCCCGGGTGCTGGGACGGCCGCGGCAGCGTGTCGTCGAGTCCCAGGTCGGCGCGGTACACCGCCTCCGCCTCCGCGACCCGGCCCTGTTCGAGGAGCAGGGCGCCGTAGGCGTGCCGGGTGGGCTGCATCCAGCCCCACGGCTCGTCGTAGGGCAGGCTGTCGTCCAGTTCGATCGAGCGTTCTAGGGCGGCGAAGGCGAGGTCGTACCGGCCCTTGCGGTACTCCAGCTCGCCGTCCAGCATCGCGGAGGCGATCGCGAGGATGTCCCGGCAGGTGTTGTTGAACAGCATGCGGGTCTCCTGGACCCGCTCGGCCGCCGCCCGGAAGAGCCCGCGTTCGGTCTCGGCGTCCGTCACCCGGCCGGTGGCGGAGAGGGCGACCCCGCGGGCGTAGTGGAGCAGCGCCGTCGTGACGCTGTGGAGCTCCCGGTCGGCGGGGAGCGGCAGGGCGAGGATGTCGTCCCAGCGGCCGAAGCGGATCAGGACGTGGAACCGCATGCCGAGGAAGGCCTCCAGCCAGTCGGCCATGGGCGGGCTCTCCACCCGCAGCAGCTCCTCGGGAACGGCGGCCTCCAGGCGTCCCGCGGTCTCCAGCGCGGTCCCGCACTGGCCGAGGAACATCGCGCCGTAGATCTTGAAGTGGAGGTTGTGGCACCGGTACAGCGTGTAGAAGTTCATCGGGCCGGAACGGGCCAGGATCTTCTCGTCGGCGGCGATCGCCGCGGTGTTGTCGGTGACCACCCGCCGGTAGTCGCCGCAGAGCACGTCCAGGTGCGAGGGCATGTGCTGGAGGTGGCCGGCGTCGGGCACCAGTCCGCGCAGCCGGTCGGCGACCCGGAGGGCGGCCTCGGGGGTGGGCGACATCTCCATGAGGTGGATGTAGAAGTGCAGGATGCCCGGGTGCCCGGCCGAGGCCGGGTCGGTGAGCGCCCGGTCGAGCACCTCCTTGGCCTCGCCGGTGCGGGCGCCCTCGGCGGGCCGGCCGGTGCGCAGGTCCCACAGCTGCCAGGGCGTGAGGTTCATCAGCGCGTCGGCGTACAGGGCGGCGACGTCGAGGTCGTCGGGGGCGAGTGCGTGGACGGCGCGCATGGCGTCGGCGTAGGGCGCGTTCCACACCGAGCAGTCCTTCGCGGGCCGGTTCTGCGGATAGCGTGCCCGCAACGCGCCGATCAGCGCCCTTTCCACGGGGGTGGCGCCGGCGGCCTTCTCGTGGGCCAGCTCCACCGCGGCGTGGGTGCGGGCGACGGTCCGGGCGAGGTCCTGGTCGTCGAAGAACTCCCAGGGCTTGTTGTAGTTGGGGCCGAGGGCATAGGCGATGCCCCAGTACGCCATCGCGCAGTCGGGGTCGGCGCGGGCCGCCTCCTCGAAGCAGGCGACGGCCTCCTCGTGGTGGAAGGCGTACGACCACACCAGTCCGCGGTCGCACCACAGCTGGGCCTCGGGGGACGAGGTCGTCACGGGCCGGCGGTGGCCGCCGAGGTCGTAGTAGTCCACGTGGTCCACGGATTCCATGGTGCTCCCATCGTCGCGCGCGGTTCTGGCGACGTATACCGTGCGGGCCGGTGCCGGAGCGGCGGCTCGGCGCGGGAGCACCCGTACGGGGCGAGGGGCCCGTCGCCGGTGCGACGGGCCCCTCGTGGTGTTCCTGTGGTGATCCGCTGCCTCAGCCGGTGCGGCGGACGTTGCGGTAGAGGACGACGAAGCCGGCGATCACCAGCAGGCCGCCGGCGGCCGCGGGCCACAGGGTGGCGCCGGTCTCGGCCAGGCTGCCCTCGACGGCCTGCGGCTGGGTCCCGGTCCCGGTGTCGGCCGGGGGCTGTGCGCCGGTGCCGGCCGGGGTGTCGGTGTCGGCCGGGGTGTCGGCGGCCGTGTCCGCCGGCGACGGCGTCTTCTCCGGGGCGGTCGCGGCCTTGCCGACCTCGCCCTCCGCCTCGGTGCCGGGGGCCGGGGTGGCCGCCTTGGGCGCGTCGGCGGTGGGCTTGGCGTAGGTGTCGGGGCCCGTGCCGGCGGAGCCGCCACCGGCGCCGTCGCCGCCTGCCGCGGGGTCCGTCTCCGCGGGTTCGGTGGCGGGGGCATCGGGGGCCTGGGACTGGGCCGGGGGCTCCTGGGCGTCGTCACCCGGGTTGTCGTCCGAGGCTCCGCCGGAGCCGTTGTCCCCTCCGCCGCCTTCGCCGGCGCCGTTGCCCGCGCCGTTGTCGGCCCCGTTGCCCGCCCCGTCGTCCGCGCCGTTGCCGGCACCGTCGTCGGAGCCGTCGTCGCCGGTTCCGGCGCCGCAGGTCCGGCCGTCGTTGATGCAGCCGACCATCTGCCCCATCAGGTCCTCGTCGAAGACGTTGATGAAGTCACCGTGGTCCGTCACCGGCTTGTGGAGCTGCTCGGGGAAGGAGTCCACCGCGAACAGCGGCGTGGTACGGCCCCCGTCGGCGAGGCTCGGCGCGTCGACGTCGTAGACGATGCGCTGCACCAGCTGCGGGATGGCCTCGAAACCGGCCGGGCAGGTGCCGTCGGTGGCGGCGAAGGCCACGTGGGTGCGGTGGTTGGCGCTGTCGATGTTGCTGCCGTCCCAGCAGCTCTGGAAGCGGAAGGTGCGCACCACGTCGCTGCCGTCCGGGCAGAGCGGGTACTTGTCCTTCAGCTGCCGGTCCTCGAAGCCGGTGCAGCTCCAGGAGGCGTTGGCGTTCGCGTTGCCGTTGACGAAGGCCTTGGCGTCGCCGGTGATGATCCGCAGCAGCCGGGGCATCGCGGTGACCTTGGAGCGCGCGTTGCCGACGAAGGTCAGCGTGACGTCCTTGGGGGTGACGATCTCACCGGCGTTGCCCTCGATCCCGCCGCCGGGGCTTCCCGCGTCCTGCTCCTGGGTGCCGTTCTGCAGCCGCAGGACGGGCCAGTAGTAGGTGGACTTGTCGCCCTGGTCCACGCAGCTGGTCTCGGCGTTCGCGAGGTCCTCGTCGGAGGCGAAGGCGGTGTTGGACTGGTTGCCGATGTAGTCGTGGAAGTGGTGGGCGCCGTTGCTGACGCCGGGGGCGACGATGACGTTGTCCGAGTTGAACAGGCCGTTCTCGTTCACGCCGCAGCTGGTGGTGAAGGTGCCGCGCGAGGGGCCGGAGGCGGGGTCGGCGCCCTGCTGCGCGGGCTGGACGGTGGTGATGTCCACGTAGTCGCCGGCGACGGGGCCGTTGCCGGCCTGCCCGCCGTTGCCCTGCTGGCCGTTCTGACCGGACCCCTGAGCCTGGCCCTGTCCCTGGCCTTCGTTCTGGTTCTGCCCCTGCTCCTGCTCCTGGCCCTCTTCCTGGCCCTGTTCCTGCTGTTGCTGCCCCTGGACCGGTTCCTCGGTGACGCGCAGGGTGCAGGCGGCGAGGGAATCCAGGCCCTCCGGGCGGTCGCCGGCCCGGTCGATGGCGTCCGCGATACGGCCGAGCGTCGCGCCGCGCTTCTCCTTCAGCGGGTTCATGACCGCGTTGTCGGCGAATCCGGGGTCCTGCCGTACCGCATCCGCCTGCTCCTGGAGTTGGCGGTAGGCGTCGGCTATCTGCTCGTCCAGGAGGGCGAGTTCGCGAGCGACCTCGGGTGCGGCCGGCTCCGGGACGGCGGTGAGGCCGTTGCCGACGTCGGGACAGTCGATCGTGACCGCGCCCCCTCCCGTCAGCTGCACGGTCTCGCCGTTGGAAGTGGCGGAGGCATAGACGTTCACCGCCATCAGCCCGCCGCCGCCGAGGATCAGTGCGACCGCCGCGAAGGTCGCACGTCGTCCGCCTGTCGGGCGTCTGCGCCTGTTGTGTACCAAGGAGTGCTCCTACGCGTCGTGGTCGGCGGTCGGGGCATGGAAATCCCCCGGCCCTATACGCAGCGGGGCACAGGAGCGTTCAACCGCCTCACGCATTCATAGCAACATCTCAGGTGGACCGTCCCCGGCGGTCCTTCGTCACCGCCGCGGAAAGGGCCGCCGGAACCCGCAGGGGCCGCCGGAGATGACCGCGTTCGTGCAGAAGGCCCAGAACGACGGCGGCGGCCACGGCTATCAGGTGCTCGAGGCCGGCCAGGTTGGGCTTGGCGATCGACTCGACCACCATGGAGCCGCCGGTGAGGATGAAGACGACGGGCGCGCGGCGGACGACGGAGAGGTACGTGAAGAGTCCCACGACCGCCGCGGAGGGGCCGGTGTCGAGCACCTGCCCCGCCTCGGGCGGCAGTCCGAGGCCCCACCAGCCGGGCCCGATCGCGATCATCACCCGCACGGTGAGGGTGCCGGCGAGGGTGGCCGCGTAGGCGACGGCCAGGGTCCTGAGGCGGCCGAGGGCGAGTTCGGCCAGGGCGAAGGCGAGGAAGAGCTGGGTGATGCCGGCCCACACCGGCAGGTCGAGGGCGGGGACGTACAGGGAGACCGGGGTGCGCAACAGGGCCAGCCACAACGGGAGGTCGCCCTGGACGCCGCCGAGGATCCGCACGGCGGTCGCGCCGGCCGGGCGTTGCGCGACGGCGTGGAAGAAGATCACGCCGCCGCAGGCCACGAACGCCAGCAGCAGCGCGCCGGGGCCGCGCCGGCGCAGCTCTCGCACCGGGTCGACGACGATGCCGTACCACTCGCTCCGCAGGGTCCGGCCCACGAAGGCGGCCGCGCGGGCCGGGGCGCCGCGGCGCCGCCCGTCCTCGCCGTCCCCGGCACGGCCGTCGTGGCGCCGCTCCGCGTCTGGACGCAGGATCACCAAGGGTCCCCCCAGGGAACTCGTCGCCCGGACGTCCGGGTCCGGGCGGGTCGGAACTACTCCCCCACCCGTACGGCGCCGCCCCGCGCGGCGGGATCGGCGCACGTCACCGGCGGGAGACGCCACCCCGGCGGGAGAGCCGGTGTCGCCCCTGTGAAGACGCGAAGACGGCCCGCGAGGATCATTCCCTCACGGACCGGGACTGTCGGCACCGGTTCGGTGACGGGCGGTGCCGGTCACACCTGTGGCCGGCTCCCCGGCTCCTGGGGCGGGAGCGTCTGGGCCGCGCCGGGCGGCGTGGGCCTGGGCAGCGCGGCCACCGCCTGCTGCGCCCGCACCAGTTGCTCCGCCGTGTCGCCCGGCAGGCGGGGTGCCACCGGCCGGGTGGAGGAGAAACGGAAGGCGGAGGTGAGGTCGCCGAAGGCGGCGCGCCGCCAGGCGCTGATGTTGGGCTCCTCGACTCCGGTGACCCGTTCCAGGAACCGCAGTGTGGAGGTGTGGTCGAAGGTCTCCGTGGCCACCCAGCCGCCCACGGTCCAGGGCGAGACGACGAGCGCGGGGACGCGGAAGCCGCCGCCGACCGGGAGCCCCCGTACGAACTCGTCGGGTGTGCCGGCGGGCGGCGTCGGCGGGGGCACGTGGTCGAACAGGCCGTCGTTCTCGTCGTAGTTGAGGATGAACGCCGTCTTGCGCCACACCTTCGGGTTGGCGGCGATCGCCTCGATCTTCGAGGCCACGAAGGCCGCGCCGGCCGCCGGCAGGTGATGCGGGTGCTCCGACTGGTGACTGGTCGGCATGATCCAGGACACGGTCGGCAGCCGGTCGGCCCGGGCGTCGTCCTCGAACGTCCCCTCGGGCTGCGGCCGGACGCCCCGTTCGTACAGCTCGGAGCCCGGCTGGGCGGCACGGAACACGGCGAACTGCTCCAGCACGTTGCAGGCGTAGTCGTCCTCCTGCTGGTACACCTTCCAGCTGATCCCGGCCGCCTGGAGCCGTTCGGCGTACGTCGTCCAGCGGTACGGCGTCGGCGCGGTGTTGTTGATGACCGGCCCGCCCAGGGTGCCGCCGGGGTCGAGGGTGCCGGTCATCCACAGCAGGCGGTTGGGCCAGGTCGGGCCGAGGACCGAGCAGAAGTAGTGGTCGCAGAGGGTGAAGGCCTCGGCGAGCGCGAACTGGAAGGGGATGTCCTCGCGGGTGTGGTAGCCCATGACGTACGGGGCGTTCGGGCCGTCGGCCTTGCGGTGGGCCGGCAGCCAGCGGTCCATCTTGCCGCCGTTCCACGCCTCGTGCTGCACCGACCAGGAGTGGCTGGTGGAGGGGATGGCCTGGGCGCTGGTGGTGCGGGTGTCGAGGTGGAAGGGCAGCAGGTGGCCCTGCGGGTGCTCGGCGTCCGGCTGGTGGAAGACCGAGCGTCCGGTGTCGAGGGTCAGCGCGTCCGGGTCGGCGAAGCCGCGCACCCCGGACAGGGTGCCGAAGTAGTGGTCGAACGACCGGTTCTCCTGCATCAGCAGGACGACGTGCTCGACGTCGGCGAGCGAGCCGCGCCGCGGCGGCTCGGCGGCGACGGCCCTGCGCACGCTCGGCGGGAGGAGGGTGACGGCCGCGGCCGCGCCCAGCGCGCCCGCGGAGCCCAGCAGTCTGCGGCGGGTCAACTCGGCCATGTTGTGTCCTTGTCGAGCGGAGAGAACGGTGGGGCGGCGCGCGCGGAGAGGGGCCGACGTGGGGCGGCCCGTCGTCAGGCGGCGTTCGGGGGCGTGACGTTCGCGCGGTTCACGCCGTTCGTGTCGTGGGGGCCGTTCAGGTCGACCAGACGTCCGCGCTGTCGCAGACCCGCGCCTCCATGTTCCGCTCCATCATCCGCAGGGCCGCGTCGGCGAGATCGGCGTGGATGTGGGCGACGGCGTCCCGGGGCACCGTCGTCCGCAGATGGCGGATGTGGGCGTCGAGCGCCGAGTACAGCACGCACTGCTCGGTGACCTGACCGCACAGCACGAGGTGGTCCACCCCCTCCTGGTCGAGCAGATACGACAGGGGCGTCTCGAAGAAGATCGAGTGACGGGCCTTGACGACGAACAGGGAGTCCTCGTCGGGCTGCAGCGGTTCGACCAGGTCGGCATGGGGGCCGGCGAGGGCCGTGCCGAGGAGTTCGCCGTGGTGGGAGCGCCACTGGCCGAAGTTGTCGTTGACGTAGACGACCGGTGTGCCGTCGCGGCGGGCGCGGGCGAGGAGACCGGCGGCGACCGGGACCACTCTGCGCGCCGACGGCAGCAGCAGGTCGGCGTCCTGGTGGTCGTAGGTGTTGATCATGTCGATGACGATCAGCGCGGTCTTGCCCATGGGTCTCATGGTTCCCAGCCAGGGCCCGGGTGTGACAGCACGTCATGTGCGCTCACCCGAAGGCCTGAACCGGCGGCGGATCCGGGCGCCGGGCCGTGTCCGCGGCCCGGTGCGGGGCGGCACCCCGCCGGGCGTATTCCGTGGCGGGAGGCCCTGCCCTTCGCGTTACAGTGCACCGCCTGGATCGAGAGGAGACGGCGCGGTGCGCTTCGGGGTGGGAAACGGGAGGCGGGGGCCGGCACTGGCCGCCCTGCTGACGGGACTGGTGACGGGACTGGTGACGGGCTGTGCGGCCGGGGAGGGGGACGGCAGCGGGGGCGGGAGCGGCGGCGGGGGTTCGACGGCGGCCGAGGTCGCCCGCCGGGGAGGGACCGTCGGTGCGGCGGGCTCGGCCTGCGAGCTGCCCGTCACCTTCGACATCGCCGAGTCCTGGAAGGCGAAGGCCGTCGACGCCGGAGCGGCGGACGACGTGAGCGAGGAACTGGCCGACCTGGCCGACGCGTTTCTGCACCAGGGGCCGGTCACCATGGCCTGTGAGATCGACGCCAAGCCGGCGGGCAACATCGGGTTCCTGCGGGTCTGGACCGGTGAGCCCGGCGACGCCGGCGCACGCGCCGTGCTCGAGGACTTCGTGGCCGACGAGCCGGGGGCCGGCCGGGAGAAGTACCGCGGCTTCAGGGCGGGCGACGTCACCGGCACCGAGGTCGAGTACGTCACACCCGGTGGCGGAACGGAGGCGAAGAAGGCCCGTGCCCTCGCCGTCGTCACGCCCGGCGGGCCCGTCGTGCTCCACCTCGGCGGCCTGGACAACGAGGAGCACGAGGCGATGCTCCCGGCCTACGAACTCGCGAAGACCACCCTGCACACGACGCCCTGACCCCGGCCGCCGCACGGTCGCCCCGGCCGTGCGGCCCGGCACGCCCACCCACCGCGGCACCGCCCCGGAACCGGCCACCCGGCGGGGCGCCGCTCCGCTCCACCCGGCCACACGACACAGCACCCACACCCATCGAGGCACGGCCGCGGAGCCTGCCACCCCGCCGGACGCCGATCTCCGGGCGCCCCGCCGTGTGCCGTCGCCGCGCGGAGCGGCGCTCCCGCGTCCCGGCGTCTCCGGTTCTCTCCCCCTCCGCCCGGCCCGGCCTTGCGGCAGCACCCCGGCCTGCCGGGTGCGGATGCACATCCGGTCGGATGTGGCGCATTCTTGCTGTGTCGCCCACGCGGCGGCGCACGGACGAGGTAGGGCCATGACTGGGAGCGCCGAGGACGAGCGGAAGCCGGCCGGGTCGCTGCCCGCGCTGCTGACCGCTGCCGCGGTCGACGCGCTGCGGGCGACGGGCGGGCGTGCCGGGGGCGCTTACCTGTGCTCGCGCACGCAAGGGGTGCTCCGGCTCGCCGTGCTCGCGGGGCTCCCGGGACCGCTGTTCCGGCCCTGGTGGCGGGTGCACGAGGACCGGCCGTTCCCCGTGGTGGACGTCCAGCGGACGGGCGTACCGGTGGTGCTGGCGAACGCGACGGAGGCGATGCGCCGGTATCCGCAACTGGCGGCGGGGCTCCCCTTCCAGTTCGGTTCCCTCTACGTCCCGGTCGCGGTGGAGGGCCGCTCCTTCGGGGTGCTGCTCGTGCTGCGGGCGGCGGTCGCCGACGCGGCGGAGGTGCTGGCGCAGCGCGAGCGGCTGGCGGCGGTGGCGGACCGTCTGGCGGCGGACCTGCTGCGGCTGGAGGCCGACGGTGTGGCCGTGACGTGGGACGAGGAGCCGGTGTGCGTACGGCCGCCGGTGGCGGGCCCGGCACCGGGGCGGGTCGGACGGTTCTCGTGGGACCCGGTGTCCGACACCGTCGTGGCCGACGAGCGGGCGCGCGCCCTGTTCGGGCTGCCGCCCGGGGACCTTCCCGCCACGCTGGACGCGCTGGCCCGGGCCGTCGACCCGACCGACGCCCACCGGCTGCCCGGCCTTCTGCGCGAGACCGCGCGGGGCAGCCCCCCGCCGCTGCCCCTGGAGGTGCGCACGACGGAGGGCGGCATGCGGTTGCTGGAGCTGTGGGCGGCGGCCGAGGGGCCGTCCGGGGCCGTCACCGGTGTCCTCCTCGACCCCGGCGCGGGGGCCCTCGCCGACGGCGCGGCCGACCTGCTCCCGGAGGGCGTCTTCTGCCTCGACCGGCTCGGGCTGGTCGTCTACGCCAACTCCCGGGCGGCGCACTTCCTGGGCGTCGACCGGGCCGAACTGGTCGGCCGGCCGCTGTGGGACGCCGTGCCGTGGCTGAACCAGTCGAGCTGCGAGGAGCATCTGCGCGGTGCCCTGCTGTCGCCCGAGCCGGTGCACTTCCACGTACGGCGGCCCCCCGACCGCCCGCGGGTCTTCGAGGGCGACTGGCTGAGCCTGTCCGTCTATCCCGGCCCCGATCTGCTCACGTGCAAGGCGGTCCCGGCGAACCGCGTCCCCTCCGCATCGGCCCCCGAGCCGGTGGACGCCGAGGTCCCGGCGCCGGAGGCGGCCGCGTCGACCGCCCCGCTGTACCGGCCGATCGTGCTGGCGATCGCGCTGACCGAGGCGGTGACCGCGCGCCAGGTGTCGGCGGTGGTCATGCAGGAGCTGCTGCCCGCGTTCGGGGGCCGCCGGCTGGCGATCTACCTGCTGCAGGAGCGGCATCTGTACCTGGCGTGGGAGAACGGCTTCCCGGAGGGCTTCCTCGCGCCGTTCGAGGGGGTGGGCCTCGACGCCCGGCTGCCCGGCGTGGAGACGCTCACCACCGGCCGTCCGCTCTTCTTCGACTCGATGCAGCAACTGGCGGCCGCCTATCCGGGCATCGCGCTGGACGCGACGGAGGGCGCCCGCGCCTTCCTCCCGCTGATCGCGTCGGGCCGGCCGGTCGGCTCGTGCATCCTCGGCTTCGACGGCCCGCGCAGCTTCAGCCAGGAGGAGCGCACGGTGCTGACCGCGCTGGCCGGGCTGATCGCCCACGCCATGGAGAAGGCCAAGCGCTACGACACCGAGGCGGCCCTCGCGCGCGGGCTGCAGCAGGCGCTGCTCCCGCGGCGGCTGTCGCAGCACGCGCGCGTGGAGACCGCGGGACGCTATCTGCCGGGCACCGAGGGCATGGACGTCGGCGGCGACTGGTACGACGTCGTGGAGGCCGGTGACGGGCTGGCGCTGGTCATCGGGGACGTCCAGGGGCACGGGGTGCAGGCGGCGGCCACCATGGGGCAGCTGCGCAGCGCGGTCCGGGCGTTCGCGCTCAGCGACCATCCGCCGCAGGAGGTCATGTCGGGCACGAACCACCTGCTCATCGATCTCGACCCCGGCCAGTTCGCCAGCTGCTGCTACGTCCGGCTGGACCCGGCCACCGGCCTGGCCAGGGCCGCCCGGGCCGGCCATCTGCCCCCGCTGCTGCGCCGGCCCGACGGCCGTACGACGACAGTGGACCTGCCGGGCGGGGTGGTGCTGGGGGTCGACCCGCGCGCCCAGTACCCCGTGGCGGAGCTGCGGCTCGACCCCGGCGCGATCCTGGCGCTGTACACGGACGGGCTGGTGGAACGGCCCGGGCACGACATCGACGAGGGCATCGCCGCGCTGCGCACGGTCCTGGCCGGCGCGGGCGACGCGAGCGGGCGCTCCCTGGGGGAGGTGGCGGACCGGCTGACCGCGTCGGCCCGGCAGGCGGCCGACCGGGCGGACGACATCGCCCTGCTGCTCGCCACCCTTCCCGACGACCGTGAAGATCACACAGGGGAATCATGACCAGCCCGGCCCGTGACCCTGTGTGACGTCTCTCGCCTCACGGGGCCTGGCAGTGTAGGAATGGCACATGGCACGTGTCCTGGGGCGCCCGGGTGCCCGGCCGGCCCGTCGTCCCCGGGGCTCGGGAATGCGGCGTGCGCCCGAGTCGGCACTGGGCGGGCGCAGTCTCGCCGCGCAGGTGTTCTTCCTGCAAGTGGCCATCGTGCTGCTGCTGGTGGTGGCGGCCGTCGTGGCGCTGCTGCTGCAGGTGCGCCACGACAGCACGCAGGAGGCCCGCAACCGCTCCCTCGCGGTGGCGCAGACGTACGCCAACTCGCCGGGCATCGTCGAGGCCCTGCGCAGCCCCGACCCCACGGCGGTCCTCCAGCCGTCGGCCGAGGCGGCCCGCAAGGCCGCCGACATGGACTTCATCGTCGTCATGAACACCGACGGCATCCGCTACACGCATCCCAAACCGGACCGCATCGGCAAGAAGTTCGTCGGCGACATCCAGCCGGCGCTGGACGGCGGCACCGAGGTCGAGGAGGTCGACGGGACCATCGGCCGGCTGGTGCAGGCCGTCGTGCCCGTCAAGGCGCCCGACGGGACGGTGGTCGGCCTGGTGTCGTCCGGCATCACCACCAAGCACGTCGGCGGCAACGCCGACCGTCAGCTGCCGCTCGTCCTCGGCAGCGCCGCGGCGGCCCTCGCCCTGGCCACCGCGAGCACGGCGCTGGTCAGCCGCCGGCTGCTGCGCCAGACCCACGGTCTCGGACCGCGCGAGATGACGCGGATGTACGAGCACCACGACGCGGTGCTGCACTCCGTGCGCGAAGGCGTGATCATCGTCGGCGGGGACGGCGAGCTGCTGCTCGCCAACGACGAGGCGCACCGTCTGCTGGACCTGCCGCCGGACGCCGAACGCCGCCAGGTACTCGACCTGGGCCTGGATCCCGGCACCGCCGAACTGCTGGCGTCCGGGCGGATGGTCACGGACGAGGTGCATCTGGTCGGGGACCGGCTGCTGGCGATCAACCAGCGGCCCACGGACCTGACGGGCGGCCCGGCGGGCAGCGTCGCCACCCTGCGCGACTCCACGGAGCTGCGCGCCCTGTCCGGTCGTGCGGAGGCGGCCCGTGAGCGTCTCGACCTGCTGTACGCGGCCGGGGTGGGGATCGGGACGAGCCTGGACGTCACCCGCACGGCTCAGGAGCTGACGGAGCTGGCGGTGCCCCGGTTCGCGGACTTCGTCACCGTCGACCTGTTCGACGCCGTCCTGGACGGTGAGGAGCCGGAGGCGCGGGCCACGCTGCGGCGCACGGCGATGAGCGGGGTCCGCAAGGGCGCGCCGCTGTACGCGGTGGGCGAGCGGATCCGGTTCGTGGACTCGGCGCCGCAGGCCCGCAGCCTGGCGAGCGAGCGGGCCGTCCTGGAGGCGCGGCTCGCGGAGTCGCCGGGCTGGCGGGCCCAGGATCTGGAGCGGACCGAGCAGGTCGTGGAGTTCGGCATCCACTCGCTGATCACCGTGCCGGTGCGGGCGGGGGCCCTGTTGCTGGGCGTGGTCAGTTTCCTGCGCTCGGAGCGGCCCGAGCCGTTCGACCCGGAGGAGGTGGCCCTGGCGGAGGAGCTGGTGGCGCGGGCGGCGGTCTCCATCGACAACGCGCGCCGTTTCACCCGCGAGCACGGCATGGCCGTCACCCTGCAGCGCAGTCTGCTGCCGCGCACCCTGCCCGAGCAGAACGCGCTGGACATCGCCTACCGCTATCTGCCCGCACAGGCAGGGGTCGGCGGCGACTGGTTCGACGTACTGCCGCTGTCCGGGGCGCGGGTGGCGCTGGTGGTGGGTGACGTGGTCGGGCACGGCCTGCACGCGGCGGCCACGATGGGCCGGCTGCGCACCGCGGTGCACAACTTCTCCGCCCTCGACCTGCCGCCCGAGGAGCTGCTGGGGCTGCTGGACGAGCTGGTGACCCGGATCGACCAGGACGAGTCGGCCGACGCCGTCGGCGCGCCGGTATCGGGGGCGACCTGTCTGTACGCCATCTACGATCCGGTGGCGCGGCGGTGCACCGTCGCCCGGGCCGGGCATCCGCCGCCGGCGCTGGTCCACCCCGACGGCCGGGTGGAGTACCCCGAGGTACCGGCCGGGCTGCCGCTGGGCCTGGGCGGGCTGCCGTTCGAGACGGCGGAGCTGGAGCTGGCGGAGGGCAGCCGGCTGGTGCTGTACACGGACGGGCTGGTGGAGGACCGGCAGCGGGACATCGACACGGGGCTGGAGCTGTTGCGCTCGGCCCTGGAGCGGAGCGCCGGCGGTACGCCGGAGCAGGCGTGCCGGAGTGTCCTGGACGAGCTGCTGCCGGCGCGGCCGAACGACGACATCGCGCTGATCGTGGCGGGCACCCGGGCGCTCGGCGCGGACCGGGTCGCCGAGTGGGACGTGCCGATGGATCCGGCGGCGGTGGGCGAGGTGCGGGCGGCGGTCGCCCGGCGGCTGGCCGCGTGGGACCTGGAGGACCTGTCGTTCACCACGGAGCTGATCCTGAGCGAGCTGGTCACCAACGCCCTTCGCTACGGCAGTGCCCCGGTCCGCGTCCGGCTGCTGCGCGACCGCACCCTGATCTGCGAGGTCTCCGACAGCAGCAACACCTCGCCGCATCTGCGGTACGCGGCGATGACGGACGAGGGCGGGCGCGGGCTGTTCCTGGTCGCGCAGCTGAGCGACCGCTGGGGGACCCGCTACACGCCCACCGGCAAGGTCATCTGGGCGGAACAGCCCCTGCCGTAGGGCGGGGCGGATCCGGCGCCGATGCGATCTTTGACTCATAAATGATGTTTATGAGTCCATAGAACGGACCCGCGTACCGGGTTAGGTATGCCTCAGTTTAGGCTTCCCCCGAGTTGATCTGTCGCCGCTCGAAGGGAACCTGATCATGCCCCGCCCCCTGCGGGTAGCCATCGTCGGAGCCGGCCCCGCCGGGATCTACGCCGCCGACGCGCTGCTCAAGTCCGATGTGGCCGCCGACCCCGGTGTCTCCATCGACCTCTTCGAGCGGATGCCGGCCCCGTTCGGACTGATCCGTTACGGCGTGGCCCCCGACCACCCCCGGATCAAGGGCATCATCACCGCCCTGCACCAGGTGCTCGACAAGCCGCAGATACGTCTCTTCGGCAATGTCGACTACCCGACCGACATCAACCTGGACGACCTGCGCGCCTTCTACGACGCGGTGATCTTCTCCACCGGCGCGATGGCCGACCGCGAGCTGTCGATACCCGGTATCGAGCTCGACGGCTCCTACGGCGCCGCCGACTTCGTCTCCTGGTACGACGGTCACCCGGACGTGCCGCGCACGTGGCCGCTTCAGGCCGAGAAGGTCGCCGTCCTCGGCGTCGGCAACGTCGCGCTGGACGTGGCCCGCATCCTGGCGAAGACGGCGGACGAGCTGCTGCCGACGGAGATCCCGCCGAACGTCTACGACGGTCTGAAGGCCAACAAGGCGCTGGAGATCCACGTCTTCGGCCGCCGTGGCCCGGCGCAGGCCAAGTTCTCGCCGATGGAGCTGCGGGAGCTGGACCACTCCCCCACCATCGAGGTCGTCGTCGATCCCGAGGACATCGACTACGACGAGGGCTCGATCGCGACCCGGCGTGGCAACAAGCAGGCCGACATGGTCGCCAAGACGCTGGAGAACTGGGCGATCCGCGACGTCGGCGACCGTCCGCACAAGCTGTTCCTGCACTTCTTCGAGTCGCCCTCGGAGGTCCTCGGCGAGGACGGCAAGGTCGTCGGCCTGCGCACCGAGCGCACCGCCCTCGACGGCACGGGCAACGTCAAGGGCACCGGGGAGTTCAAGGACTGGGACGTCACCGCGGTCTACCGCGCGGTCGGCTACCTCTCGGAGAAGCTGCCCAAGCTGCCCTGGGACATCGACTCGGGCACGGTTCCGGACGAGGGCGGCCGGGTCGTCGAGGAGAGCGGCAACCACCTGCAGTCGGTGTACGTCACCGGCTGGATCCGGCGCGGCCCGGTCGGCCTGATCGGCCACACCAAGGGCGACGCCAACGAGACGGTGTCGAACCTCCTCGCCGACTACACGGGCGGCCGGCTGCAGACGCCGTCCTCGCCCGAGCCGGAGGCCGTGGACGCGTTCCTCGGCGACCGCGACGTCCGCTACACCACCTGGGAGGGCTGGTACAGGCTGGACGCCGCCGAGAAGGCCCTGGGCGAGCCGCAGGGCCGCGAACGCGTCAAGATCGTCGAACGCGAGGACATGCTCCGCGAGAGCGGCGCGTAAGCACCCCCGGGCACCCTGCCCGCGGCCCCGGCGGCACGACGCCACCGGGGCCCTCGGCCGACCCCACCAGCCATACGTCGGCCACCGGCACGCCCGCAGGCGGGGGCTGTGGACCGGATGCGGACCGGTTCGGCCCGTCGGGTCCCGGCCCGGGGGCCGGAAAATGGTGGGGCGCATGATCGACGGCTGCTAGCGTCCCGGCGTGTTCTTCCTTCACGAGCCTCCCCTGTTCACCCGGTTGCGCGACGCGCGGCGGGTCCTCGTCGCCGGTGCGGGCGGCGGGTTCGACGTGTTCGCGGGCCTTCCGCTGGCGCTCGCGCTGCGGTCGGCCGGCAAGGACGTCCATCTGGCCAACCTCTCCTTCACCGAGTTGTACGGCCTGCCCTCCGAGGTATGGCTGGAGCCGGACGTCGCGGTGGTGCGCCCCGACACCCCGGCGCGGGGCGACTACTTCCCCGAACACACCCTGGCCACCTGGCTGGACCGGCAGGGGCTGCCCGCCACGGTGTACGCGTTCCCCCGCACCGGTGTGGCGCCGCTGCGGGACGCCTACCGGGCCCTGCTGAGCCACCTCGGCGGCGTCGACGCCCTCGTCCTGGTGGACGGCGGCACGGACATCCTGATGCGCGGCGACGAGCACGGACTGGGCACGCCCGAGGAGGACATGGCGAGTCTGGCGGCCGTGCACGCCCTCGACGAGGTCGAGCACCGACTGGTGGCCTGCCTGGGCTTCGGCGTGGACGCCCATCACGGCGTCAACCACTCCCTGGTCCTGGAGAACCTGGCCGCGCTGGACCGCGAGGGCGCCTACCTGGGTGCCTTCTCCCTGCCCCGCGACAGCCGTGAAGGGGCCCTGTACCTGGACGCGGTGGCTCACGCCCAGGCGTCCACCCCCGGGCACCCGAGCATCGTGAACGGCTCCGTCGCCGCCGCCGTACGGGGCGACTTCGGCGACGTGCGCTTCACCGAGCGCACCAGGGACAGCGAGTTGTTCGTCAACCCCCTCATGTCCCTGTACTTCTGTGTGGACGCCGTGGGCCTGGCCCGCCGCAACCTCTACCTGGACCGCCTCACCGACACCGTCCTGATGCGGCAGATCAGCACCCGCATCGAGGAGTTCCGCGACGAACTCCCCGTCCTGCGGCAGCCGCGGGCGTTCCCGCACTAGGGCCCTTCTGATGGATCTCCGTGGGAGAAGGAGCGGCGTTCGGCACGCACTCTCGCCGCACCGGGCCTGTCAGCCGTTGTCGCGGGGGTGGGCCTCGATCACCTTGCCCTTCACATCGGCCTCCAGGTAGGCGCCGCCGTAGTCGTCGGCCAGGTAGACGCTCATCGTCGGCGGGTCGTCGAAGACGGTGGACGCCGGGTCGACGACCAGGTAACGGCTGGTCGGATCGCTGATGTTGAGCGTCCGCCCGGCTTCGGTGAACAGCCCGGGCACGGCGTCCCAGTTGAAGGTGTCGAGGTCCACGGGGGTGTCGCCGGTGCGCACGGTGCCGCCGGGCCCGTCCTTCACCGCCACGTCCCCGCCCCGGTACTCGTAGCGGTCGTAGAGCTTCGGGTTGCCGTCGACGGGCGCCTCCGCGATGGCGTACTCCGGGTACACCACGAGGCTGGTGACCTTCGTGCCGCCCATCGCGGCCTTCAGCTTCTTCACCGCCGTACGCAGACCGTCCTCGGTGAGGAGGTCGGTCGCCCCCGCCGCGTCACCGCCGGACGACGACCCGCTCGGCGACGCGGAGCCCGACCGGCTGCTCTGCGTGGTGGAGGAGGTCGGCGCGGCCGCTCCGCCGTCACCGCCGCCACTGTCGTCGTCGTTCAGCTGGGGAACGGCCCAGACCAGGACGCCGGTCAGGACGGTGCCGACGACGGCCGAGGCGACGGCCGAGGTCCGGGTCCGGCGGGGCCGGGGCAGCGTAGAGGAAGCGGCAGCCGTCACGGCACCGAAGGCCGCGGCGGGCGCCGCTCCCGGGGAGGGAACGGCCGGCGGCGGCGCGAGCGGATAGGAGGTCGGCGCGCCGGTGAACCCCGGGGCGCCGGCGGATCCCAGGAGCCGATCCGCCGCGTGCGCGCCGGAGAAGCCCGGTGCGGGCACACCCGGGGGCGTGGTCGGGGCGGCGAACGGTCCGAAGGCGCCCTTCGGGCCCGCGGGCGGGGCCTGCCGGGCCCCGGACACGGCGGAGCCCATGGAGGGGAACGGCCGGTCCTCGGGTACGGCGGCGCCCGCGGCCGGAGCCCCGGTGGCGCCCACCGGCCCCGCCGACGCGTCCTGGGCCTCCCCCGTCACCGCCGCGAGCCGCCGGTCGACCTCCTCGGCCTCGGGGCGGGCCTGCGGATCGCGGACGAGGAGCGCGGTGAGCAGGCCGGTCAGCGGGCCGGCCTGCCGGGGCGGCGGTACGTCCTCGCCGAGCACGGCGGCCAGTGTGGCGAGCGTGCTGGCCCGGCGCAGCGGATGGTGGCCCTCGACGGAGACGTACAGCAGCATCCCCAGCGACCAGAGGTCGGCGGCCGGGCCCCCGTCCTTGCCGCTGACGCGTTCCGGCGCCATGAAGTCGGGCGAGCCGATGACGGAGCCGGTCGCCGTGAGGCTGGTGGCCTCGCGGACGGCGGCGATGCCGAAGTCGGTGAGCACGGGCCGCCCGTCGGGGCGCAGCAGGACGTTGGCCGGTTTCACGTCGCGGTGCTCGATGCCGACGGCGTGCGCGGCGCGCAGCGCGGACAGCACCTCGCGCCCCACCCGCGCGGCCTCGACGGGGGTCAACACGCCGCGCTGCAGCCGGTCCTGGAGCGAGCCCCCCGTGACCAGCTCCATCACGATCCACGGATAGGTGCCCTCACCGCCGTCGACGATGTGGTGGATGGTGACCACGTTGGGGTGGTGGACGCGGGCCAGCGCGCGGGCCTCGCGCAGGACGCGCTCGCGCAGGGTGCGGGCGCCCTCGGGGTCGTATTCGGCCAGCGCGGGATCCGGCGGCCGTACCTCCTTGACCGCGACGTCCCGGTGCAGCGCCAGGTCGCGGGCGCGCCACACCCATCCCATGCCTCCGCCGCCGAGCCGTTGCAGCAGTTCGAATCGGCCGTCGACGACGCGTCTGTCAGGTTCCCCGGTGTTCATGGAGGGAGCTTAGGGGTAGACGCGGACAGTGGTGTGTCCGCCAGAGGGGGCACAGCGCGAATGGTCCGCGCGGGCACGGGCATGCTGTGAACGAGGTCACTTCCGGCGGGCCGTTGCCGGAGCCATCCGGACTCGTCGCCCTCCCCCCACGAAGGACATGTGCTTTGGCTCTTACGTACCCTGACGCCCCCTCGGCCCGACGCCCGGGCCGCTGCTGGACGATCCGTGTGGTCGGGCACCGGGACCGCACCGCTTCGGTCACCTGCTCGTCGGCGTGCGCGATGCCGCCGCGCTCCCGGGACATCGCGGCCCTGCGCCGCTTCGCCGAGGCCCATGTGGCCGCGCACGCCAGAGCGGCGGCGGTGCACCACGACGCCGCCTGCTGGTGCCGGCGCCAGCGGTGCGCGCTGCACGAGGGCACCCGGGTCAACTGTGCGGGCTCGGTCGTGCTCGTGCTGCGGCACGACCCGGCGGTCGGCCAGGTGTGGACGCTCACCGAGGTGTGCTCCGCCTGCGCCCCGTTGATGCCCCACGCGCGCGTGATGAGCCGCGCGGTTCCGCCGCCGCCCCCGCCCCGGGACGCGGAGCGGGAGCCGCAGGGCAGCCGTCCGTCACCGCCCGGCCCCGCGACACCACCGACGGTGGCCCCGCCCCGTCTCGTCCCCGGCGGCTTCAGTGCCCCCTCGCCCCCCGGCCCCGGACCGGAGCGAGCAGGCACCCGTCGTCGGGGCGCCGGCAGGCGGCGCGGCCGCGCGGAGGCCGAGGGCACCGGCGGCTGAACCCGGCCGGCGGGCGGTGCCCGTGGTCAGGGCTCGTGCCGGGACTGCGGGGGGATACGCACGGGCAGGGAGCCCAGGATCCGGCCGCGGACCGTGGGAGCGGGCGGGTCCCCGGGGAGGCGTGGCGGGTCGGCCGGGGAGCCTTCCGCCACCAGTTGGGCGATACGGGTGCCGCTGCGCCGCCCTTCCAGGTGGAGGCGGCCGACGTTGACCCGGTCGTCGGCGAGCAGCGTGAGGACGGCCGAGGGGCCGGCCGCGTAGGTCGCCACGTATCCCCCGGCACCGCGGACGAGCAGTTCGCGGAACTCGCCGCGGGCCGCGAGGTCGGCCATGCGACGGCCCACGCCGAGCGCGGCCGCGGTGAGCGCCGCCAGCGACTCCGCCTCGACGTCCGGCATGTCCCGGGCCAGGACGAGCCCGTCGGCGCTGGCCGCCAGCGCTCCCCTCAGCTGCGGCATGCGCGCGCGCAGCCGGTGCAGTTCGTTCAGAACCTCGGCCTCGACGGCCATGACCGTGTCCTTTCGGCGCGCCGGCGGCGGAAGCGGTTCAACTACGGGGCGGGGCATGGTCGTTCACGCACACCGAAGCGTGCGGGTGACCCCGAGACTACGGAAGGTACCGGCCCCGGGACACGGCTTCGGCATTTTCCGCTGGAACATGCAGCGCCCTCGGGGACATCGACGCCCACGGAGCCCGCCTGGGCGGCCGTCGGGCCGACGAGACACGGACGCGCGTACGAACGGGTCGCCGCGAGCAGCTCCTGGCGAAACGACAAAGGCAAGGAGCTCAGCGCTCCTTGCCACTCTCAACGTATAGCGCACGGGGGGCCTTGCGGCAAGGCCCGGGGTGTGCCGCAGAATGATCGGCCCAGGACGGAAACAGGGGGAATGGCGGATTTGCCCAGTATGTGTAATTGCGTTGGTTCATGGGACGCCTGGGGCTCCCGGGCCGGGTCCGGTGTCGTGGAACGGGTGGGCTGATGATCGATGTGATCGTGGTCGGCGGCGGGCCGACCGGCCTGATGCTGGCCGCCGAGTTGCGGCTGCACGGCGTGCACGTGGTCGTGCTGGAGCGGCTGACCGAGCGGACCGGGCAGTCCCGGGGCCAGGGCCTGCACGCGCGCAGCGTCGAGATGACGGACATGCGCGGCCTGTTGGACCGGTTCCTCGCGGTCAGTGAGAAGTTCCAGGTGGGCGGGCTCTTCGGCGGGATCGCCAAACCGTGGCCGGAGCGGCTGGACACGGCTCACCCGTACGGACTCGCCACCCCGCAACCGGTCACCGAGCGGCTGCTCGAGGAGTGGGCCCTCGAACTCGGTGCCGAGATCCGGCGCGGTGACGAGGTGACCGCGCTGAGCCAGGACGAGGAGGGGGTGACCGTCGGACTGGCGGACGGCTCGCGTCTGCGCTCGCGCTATCTCGTCGGCTGCGACGGGGCCCGCAGCACGGTGCGCAGGAGCCTCGGCGTCGGCTTCCCCGGTGAGCCCTCCCGGGTCGAGACCCTGCTGGGCGAGATGGAGGTGACCGAGGACCCGGCGACGATCGCGGCTGTCGTCCAGGAAGTGCGCAGGACTCAGCTGCGGTTCGGCGCCATGCCCCTCGAGGGCGCGAGGTACCGCCTGGTCGTGCCCGCCGAAGGGGTGGCCGAGGACCGCACGGCGCCGACGACCCTCGAGGAGTTCACAAGGCAGTTGCGGGCCGTCGCGGGCACCGACTTCGGCGTGCACTCGCCGCGCTGGCTCTCCCGGTTCGGTGACGCCACGCGGCAGGCCGAGCGCTACCGGGTCGGCCGGGTGCTGCTGGCCGGAGACGCGGCCCACATCCACCCGCCGACCGGCGGGCAGGGCCTCAACCTCGGCATCCAGGACGCGTTCAACCTCGGCTGGAAGCTGGCCGCCGAGGTGGACGGCTGGGCGCCGGAGGGGCTGCTGGACAGCTACCACGCCGAACGGCACCCGGTGGGTGCCCGCGTGCTGGACAACACCCGCGCGCAGATCACGCTGCTGGGGACCGAGCCGGGTGCGACCGCGCTGCGCGAGCTGTTCTCGAAGCTGATGGACTTCGAGGAGGTGAACCGGTACGTCACCGGGATGATCACCGCCGTCGGGGTCCGCTACGACTTCGGCGAGGGCCACGAGCTGCTCGGCCGGCGGCTGCGGGACGTGAAGCTGAAGCAGGGCCGGCTCTACGAGCTGATGCACGGCGGCCGCGGGCTGCTGCTCGACCGGACCGGCCGGCTGTCGGGGGCGGGCTGGGCGGACCGCGTCGACCACGTCGTCGACGTCAGCGAGGAACTGGACGTCCCCGCGGTGCTGCTGCGACCGGACGGCCATGTGGCGTGGGCCGGTGAGGATCAGCAGGAACTGCTCGCCTGTCTGGGCAGGTGGTTCGGCGCCCCCGCCGGCTGAGCGTGCCGGTGTCCCCGGCCGCCGGCGTCGGCCGGGGACGCAGGAGTCCGTGGGCCGGCGCGTGGTGAGGCTCCACAGCTGGTCCGCGGTGCCGTCGCCGGTCCACCGCGGGACCCGCGGGCCGGACGACGTTCTCCTGCGGGTCACGCCCGACGGCAGCCCGGTCCCGGGTCGCGGTGCCCGGTCGCCCGCGGCGGGGCCGCCCCGCCGAGGGGACGGGGGGCCAGGCGCCGGGCGGTGGCGGCGAGTGCCGCTGTCGACGCGGCGACGAGCAGGGGGTGTCCGACGAGCCATGTCTGGAGGCCTTCGAACGGGTCGGAGGGCGTCAGCCCGGCGCGTTCGAGCATCCAGGACACCGAGAACACCAGGCCGACGAGGGCCGTCCCGGCACGGAACGCCGGATAGAGGGCGGTACGGGCCAGGACGAGCAGCGACGGCATCATCAGCGCGACCACCAGCAACTGGCTCAGTTCGATGCCCAGGTTGAAGCCCAGGAGCGTGGTCACGAGGGAACCCCGGTCCAGCCCCAGGTCGCCGATGACCGCCGCGAACGCCAGCCCGTGGACGAGCCCGAAGCAGCCGGCGATCAGCACCTCGCCCCGGGCCACGAGCGGGCGTGCCGTGTGGACCGCGGACACCGCGATCGAGAAGGCGATCAGCGTCTCGACCGGCCGGGACGGTACGTGGACCAGCCCCGCGCCCGCCAGGGCCAGCGTGAGCGAGTGGCCGACGGCGAACGCCGAGACGACGTGCACGACGCGGACGACGCTCCGCCGCTTCGGCGCCGTCGCGGCGCGCCATCTCCCGCCCGTCGCCGCCAGCGGGGCCGGGATGAGCAGCATGAGGAGGAAGAGCAGGTGGTCGGCGCCCTCCCCGACGTGCTCGATCCCCAGGCCCACGGCGGTGACGAAGCCCCGCTGCCGGGTGCCCTCGCCGGCGGGGACGTGGATGCTCCTGGTGTCCCGGTCGAGGACCCCGAGCGTCCTGGCGTCGTCGGCATCGTGCCGGACGGTGACGATGACACGGTGGGTGAGGAGTTCCTCGACGACGACGTCGTGGTCGAGGTCGAAGCCGGTGACCCGGCCGTCGGGCGGGCGGATCGTCAGCGGGTACACCAGGTGCGGGGTCGCGTCGACGGTACGGACGGCCGGGGCGCCGAGCGTCACCGACCAGGCCGTGCCGTCGTCACCCGCGGCGGCGATGTGCGCGGCGGTGTAGCGCCGCAGGAACGTCCGCTGGGCGCCCAGCACGCCCGCCGGGGTGAGCTCGCGGTGCACGGCGATCGCCAGCCGGTCGAGGGGCAGTTGCACCTCGCCCTCGATCCGGTCGTCCCGGACGTCGAGGAGCACGGCGGAGGTGCTCATGGGATGGGCGCCGGCCGACGGCACGGGGCCGGCGGCCAGCACGACTGCCGCGAGCAGGAGCACGGACAGCAGCCGGCCCGCGGCGTGGGTCGCCCGCACCGTCATTCCCAGCCGTAGTGGCCGGGCGCATCACCCGGCGTCTGCTGCGGCTGGCCGAGGTCGCCGAGGAGGTCAGCGCGGACGGCCGGGTGGTCCTCGACGGTGCCCGGCTGGCGGGCGGGCGGGACGAAGTGGGGCGGCTGTCCGCGTCGTTCGGCAGGATGCTCGGCCGGATCGCCGCCGCCCGCGAGGCTCAGGAGAGGCTGGTGCACGACGCCGCGCACGAGCTGCGGACCCCCCTCACCAGCCTGCGTGCGAACGCCACCGTGCTGCGCAGGGCCGGCGAGCTGACCCCGGACGCGCGCGAGCGGCTCATCGACGACGTCGAGAGCGAGACCCGCGAGCTCGGTGACCTGGTGGACCAGCTCGTCGAACTGGCCCTGGCCCGGATCCACGAGGAAGCCGAGGAGCCGGTCGAGCTGGCGGAGGTGGCCCGCCGCGCCGGACGACGCGTGTACCGGCGGACCGGCCGTCTGGTCCATGTCGACGCCGACGGCTCCGTGGTCCGGGGCCGCCCGCAGGCTCTCGAACGGGCGGTGGGCAACCTGCTGGAGAACGCCGCCAAGTTCGACCCCGCCGGCGGCGATCCCCTCGAGATCCGCGTCCGCCGGGGAGCGGTCACCGTGTCCGACCGGGGTCCGGGCATCGGCGCCAAGGACCTTCCCCGGGTGTTCGACCGGTTCTACCGGGCCGAGTCCGCCCGTGGCCTGCCCGGATCGGGGCTCGGCCTGGCCATCGTCCGCGACGTCGCCGAGGCCCACGGCGGAACCGTGCGAGCGGGCGCCCGCCCCGGCGGCGGAACCTCGATCGGCTTCAGCGTGGCCCCGTCACGCCTCCTGCCGGGTTCCGGCACCGGGTGACGGCCCGGCGGACCCCGAGCTCCGGCCCCGCGTGACGGCCCCGGGTCCGGCCTCCCGTCCCCCGGTCACAGGCCGTGCCACCACCACAGGCACAGCTGGGACCTCACTCGGCCCACCGGCCCGCCGGCCGGGAAGACGCCCCGGGTCCGGCCTCCCGTCCCCCGGCCACAGGCCGTACCACCACCACGGGCGCGGCTCGGACCTCACTCGGCCCGCCGGCCCGCCGGCCGGGAAGACACCCCGGGTCCGGCCTCCCGTCCCCCGGTCACAGGCCGTGCCACCACCGCGGGCGCGGCTGGGACCTCGCTCGGCACCGTCGAACCGCCAGCCCGGGGAGACGCCCCCGGGCAGGACGCGGGCCGGGATCGGCGGCGCGACAGGGGCCCCTCCCCCGGCTTCCGGCCGTGCGCTCCACGCGGCGGCAGGAGGCATTCCGTATCCGCGCAGTGGCCGGAATCGTCGTGAGCGGGGCCGGCCGAGGTGGGCGGTACGGGAGCCCCCGCCCCGGAGGGGTCCGCCCGCTGGAGGGGGAAGCAGGCCCCGGCGGTATTCGGGCGGGCCTGTGTGAGGAGGCGCCGGACGGCCGGGGGTCTGCCCCGGACGGCCCTGGTGGGCTCGTCCGGTCCGTCGCACTATGGGGGGACGCCCCCGTTCGAGGGCGGCGCACCGGCGGGCCGGCCGCCGAACGCACTGGAGTCCGTGATGGAAACCTCACGCAAGGCCCTCCGCGCCCTTCGCCCGCTTCGGCGGGAGCCGGCCGTCGGGGCACCGTACGGGTGCGTGTGATGCGCGCTCGTACGGACCCGCCGGTGACGCGCGCAGAGGCGGACGGGGCGGACGGCGCCGCGTCCGGCTCCGGTCCGCCTCCCGCGGTGCGGGAGCTCGCCGCGGCCGATGTCTTCACCGCGCTGGACACCTCGCGGCGCGGCCTGTCGGCGGAACGGGCGCGGGCGGAGCTGGAGCGGTACGGGCCCAACGAACTGCCCCGTACGAAGGGCCGCGCCGTATGGCGGCAGCTGGGGGCGCAGTTCACGGACCTGTTCGCGGTCCTGCTGATCGTCGCGTCCGGGATCACCTTTCTGGCGTACGAGCTTCAGGAGCCGCGTGACGTCGGCACCCTGCAGCTCGCGATGGCGATCCTGGGCGTCGTGGTGCTGAACGCCGTCATCGGCTTCGCGCAGGAGTACTCGGCCGAGCGGACGGCCCAGGCGCTGGAGGCGATGGTGCCGCACGCGTGCCGGGTGCTGCGCGGCGGTGAGCGGCGGGAGGTGCCCGCCCGGGAGCTGGTGCCGGGCGACGTGGTGGTGCTGGAGGCCGGGGACGCCGTGTCGGCGGACTGCCGGGTGGTGGAGGCGCACGAGCTGGCGGTGAACAACGCGCCGCTGACCGGCGAGAGCAACGCCGTGGGCCGTACCGCCGATCCGGTGGCGGCCGGGCCGCCGCTGGAGGCCCGCAACTGCGTGTTCATGGGAACCGACGTGGTCGCCGGATCCGGCCGGGCGGTGGTCTGTGCCACGGGTGCGGCGACCGAGTTCGGGCGGATCTACCGGCTGGCCGCGGCGGCCCCGCGGCAGAAGACCCCGCTGCAGCTCCAGGTGGCGTCGATGGCGCGGCGGGTGGCGGGAGCGGCCCTGGCGATCGGCGCCCTGATGTTCGCCGTACGGCTCCCCACCGGCGAGTCCGTGGTGCCCCTGTTCGTGTTCGCGCTGGGGGTCATGGTGGCGATGGTGCCGGAAGGGCTGCCCGCCACCCTCTCGGTGTCCCTGGCGATCGGTGTCCGGCGGATGGCGCGCCGCCGCGCTCTGATCAAGCAGCTGCTGGCCGTGGAGGCGCTCGGGTCGACCACGGTGGTGTGCACCGACAAGACCGGGACGCTCACCCGGGCCGAGATGACCGTCACCCGGGTGTGGGCGGGGGGCGCGGCGCACACGGTGACGGGTGTCGGCTACGCCCCGGAAGGGGAGGTCGCCGACGCGGCGCCGGTGCGCGAACTGCTGCGGGTGGCGGGCCTGTGCTGCAACGCCCGTCTCGTACCGCCCGAGGGCGGCCGGCACTGGCGGGTGCTCGGCGACACCACGGAGGGCGCGCTGCTCGTGGTGGCGGCCAAGGCCGGTCTCGACCCGGGCGCGGAGGAGGCGGCGGCTCCGCGTGTGACCGAGTTTCCGTTCGACTCGGACCGCAAGCTGATGACCACGGTGCACAAGAGCGGCACGGGCTACCAGGCGTGCGTCAAGGGCGCGCCTGCCGAGCTGCTGGCGCGCTGCGCCGAGGTGGAGTGGGAGGGGCGGGACGGGCCGCTGACCGAGCCGGACCGGGCGGCGGTCCTGGCCGCGGGTGACGCGCTGGCGTCGCAGGGGCTGCGGGTGCTCGCCGTCGCGCGCCGGGAACTGGACGGGCCCCGCCCCGCACAGGACGAGGCCGAGTCCTCGCTCACGCTCCTGGGACTGGTCGGCATGCTGGACCCGCCGCGGCCGGAGGTCACCGACGCGGTCGCCGCCTGCCGCCGGGCCGGCATCCGGATCGTCATGGTCACCGGCGACCACCCGCTCACCGGGGAGGCCGTGGCCCGGCGGGTCGGGATCGTACGCGGGCCGCATCCCGTCGTGGTGACGGGCGCCCGGCTCGACGCGATGGACGAACAGGCGCTCGACGCGCTGCTGGCCGAGCCGTCCGAGCTGCTGCTGTGCCGGGTCAGCCCGGAGCACAAGATGCGCGTGGTCACCGCCTTCCAGCGGCGGGGCGAGGTGGTGGCGGTCACCGGGGACGGCGCGAACGACGCCCCGGCGCTCAAGCACGCGGACATCGGGGTGGCGATGGGGGCCTCGGGCACCGACGTGGCCCGGGAGGCGGCCTCGATGGTGCTGCTGGACGACTCGTTCGCCTCGATCGCCGCGGCGGTGCGGCTCGGCCGGGCGGTCTACCAGAACATCCGCAAGTTCCTCGTCTACCTGTTCAGTCACAACATCGGGGAGCTGGTCCCGATCCTGGCGGCGACCTTCGCCGGTTTCCCGCTGGTGCCCATCAGCGCGGTGCAGATCCTGGCGATCGACCTGGGCTCCGACGTACTGCCCGCCCTGGCCCTCGGGGCCGAACCCCCGGAGCCCGACGTGATGGAGCGCCCGCCGCGCTCGCGCCGGGAACGGCTGTTCTCAGCCTCCGTGGTGGGACGGATCCTGTTCCTCGGCGGCATCCAGGCGCTCTGCGTCACCGCCGTCTTCTTCTGGCACATCGGGTCCTCGGGCATCCCGTTCGACGACTTCACCAAGGACACGCCCGTCTACCGGGAGGCGATCACCATGGTCCAGGCGGGGATCGTGCTCAGCCAGTTCTTCAACGCGCTCGCGGTCCGCACCGACCGGCAGAGCCTGCTGAAGGTGGGGCTGCTGTCCAATCCGGCCCTGCTGGCGGCGGGCGGCTTCGGCGTCGCCCTCATGGCGGCGATCAGCTACGTGCCTTTGCTGCAGGCCGTCTTCAACACCGCCCCGCTCGACGCCGCCGACTGGGCGCTGCTTGCCGGGCTCGGAACCCTCCCCCTGATCGCGGACGAGGTACGCAAGGGGTGGCTGCGCCGCCGCGCCGACCGCCGGAAAGGAGCCCCACGGTGAAGGTGATCGTCGTCGGCTGCGGACGTGTGGGGGCCACCCTCGCCGGTCTGCTCGCCTCCGAAGGGCACGACGTGCAGGTCGTCGACCGGCGTCCCAAGGCGGCCCGGCGGCTGCCCGACAGCCCCCGCATCCGTTTCCACGAGGGCAACGGCTACAGCCGCTCCGTGCTGGAGGCCGCCGGTGTCGAGCACGCGGACGCCTTCGTCGCCGTCACCTCCGGGGACAACAGCAACATCGTCAGCGCGCGCACCGCGCGGGAGACCTACCGGGTGCCGATCGTCCTCGCCCGGATCTACGACCCACGGCGTGCCGACATCTACCGCGAACTCGGCATCCCCACCATCGCCAGCGTCCGCTGGACCGTGCACCGCATCCACCAGATGCTGCTGCACCGCCATCTGAGCCCCGAGCTCGGTTTCGGCAACGGGGAGACGGTGCTCGTCCGCTCCGAGGTACCCGACTACCTCATCGGACGGCGGCTGGCCGAGTTCGAGGTCGACGGGGAGATCCGCGTCGTCGAGGTCACCCGTGCGGGCCGCTCACTGATCCCGGCGCACGGCACCTCCGCCCAGGCGGACGACGTGGTCACCTTCGCCGTCGCCGCCACCGCGCTCGGCAGGCTGCGCGGCTTTCTCGACAAGGAGCTGGGGACGTGAACGTGCTCATCGCCGGAGCGGGGCGGCTCGGCACCCAGATCGCCCAGGTGCTCTCCGCGGCCCGCAACGAGGTCACGCTGATCGACATCGACGACGACCGCGTCGCCGAGCTCCGCAACCGCGTCCCGGTGCGGCTGGTGGCCGGCGACGCCTGCGAACCGGCCCTCCTGGAACACGCCGGGGCCCTGACCGCCGACCTCGTCATCGCCGCCACCGGGGAGGACGAGGACAACCTCGTCATCAGCCTGCTCGCCAAACGGCAGTTCTCGGTGCCCCGCGTGGCGGCGCGGTTCAACGACGCCGACAACGCCTGGCTGTTCGACGAGCGCTGGGGCGTGGACGTCGCCGTCCCCGCCGCCACCCCGCTGATCTCCCTCATCGAGGAGGCCACCGGGGCCACCGACACGGTCGCCCTGCTGCGGCTCAGCAAGGCCGGCGTCGACGTCATCGAAACGGCCATCACACCGCGGTCCAGGACGGCGGGCCTGGCCCTGGGCGACGTCCGGCTGCCCGAGGGGACGGTCGTCGCCACGATCGTCCGTGACGGGCAGCCGACCGTGCCGGACCCCGCGGTCCGGCTCCGCCCAGGAGACGAGATCCTGCTCGTCTCGCACACCGCGACCGAGCAGGAGATCCACGCCGCGTTCCAGTGAACGGGTTCCGGTGCACGGGTTCCGGTGCACGGGTTCCGGTGCCGGCCACGGCCCGGTGCGCCGGGCCACCCGCCCATCGCCCACCGCCCACCGCTCGTTGCCGCGCCGGCCGTCAGTCCGGCTCCCCGTAGGGGCGGCGGAAGACCGGGGCCCGGCCGGTTCCCCAGGGTCGTACGGCCGCCAGTCCGCGGGCGACCGCGGACTCCAGCGGGCCGCTGGTGTCGACGGCCACCGCCTCCGGCCACCGGGGTTCCCGGGCCGCCATGGCGGTGGCTATGCCGAGGTCGGCGTCGGAGTTGCCGGATGCGGAAGCGCCGGAGGCGGAGGCGCGCGCGCTCAGGCGGGCCGCCGACACGTCGTGGGGCACGTGGCAGTGCAGGGCCACCAGGTCCGAGCAGGTGCGTTCGGCCACGCGCCGTGCCGCCGCACGCTGCGCGGGGTCGGACCAGGTGGCGTCCAGGACGACGGACTCGCCCGCGGACAGCAGGGCGGCAGCCCGGTCGAGGAGGGCGGCGTAGGTCCTCGCCGTCCACTCGGCCGTGTACAGCCCCTCGCCGTAGCCGGCCGCCGCGGACCGCTCCGGGGGCACGCCCGCCAGTTCCTTGCGGAGGCGGTCGCTGCTGAGCAGGGTGACCCCCAGGCGGTCGGCCAGCGCGCCGGAGAGGGTGGACTTCCCGCTGCCCGGCAGCCCGCCGACCAGGGTCAGGCAGACGGCTGAGGTGCGCAGATGGCGCAGCGTCGTCGAGACCAGCCGGCGTGCCTCGGTCTCCGCGCCGGGCGCGCCCTGGCGGGCCTGGATCAGGGAGACCTTGGCGCGGACGAACGCGCGGTAGGCGACGTAGTGGTGCCACAGGGACGGGGGCGCGGGGTCCCCGGAGTATTCGCCGTACCGCGCGAGGAAGTACGCGGCGGCCTCGGGAGCGCCGAGTCGTTCCAGGTCCATGGCGAGGAAGGCGGCGTCGTCGAGGCCGTCGACACAGCGCAGCCGGTCGTCGAACTCCAGGCAGTCCAGGACGCGGGGGCCGTCGTCGAGGCAGAAGATGTCCTCGGCGAGGAGGTCGCCGTGGCCGTCGACCACCCGGCCCTGCGCGATGCGGGCGGCGAACAACCCCTCGCGGCCGGCGAGATAGCGCCGCACGAGCCGTTCCGTCTCGGTCACGCCGTCGGGCACCGGGCCGTCCTGCGCCATCGCGTGGACCTGCGCGAAGCCGGCCTCCCACCGCGACGACAGGGCGTCCCGCGTGCCCTGCGCGTCCGCGTCGGGACCGCGGGGCGCGTCGGCGTGCCACGCGGCGAGGTGCCGGGCGACGGACCTGAGGACCTCGTCCAGGGCCTCCCCTTCGCGTACCAGGCGGGACAGGCGCCGGTTCGCGGGCATGCGCCGCATCACCACGAGGGGTTCCGGCGCCTCGGCGCCGGGGCCACGGAACTCCCCCAGGCCGAGGTACACGTCGGGGGCGAAGCGGCGGTTGAGAGCGACTTCGCGCGCGCACGCGGCCCGGCGTCCGGCCGGTGTGGTGTAGTCCAGGAATCCCAGGTCCACCGGCTTCTTGACCTTGTAGGCCCGGTCTCCGACGAAGAACACGATCGCGGAATGGGTCTCGCACACCTCCGCGCGCGGCGGCTGCCCTCCGTCGTGGCCGGGCTCAGTCATGGGGGACGAGGGCGCCGGGGCGGCGTCCGTGGTGGATGGCGGCCCGGCTGACAGGACCGAGGTGAGATGCCATGGCGGCGGCCTCCGTCTCGTACGAAGCCCGACGCGACGGCGGATGACGGTGACGAGTCCGATGACCTGCCTGGTCCGGACGTCGCCGGCATGCCGGGCGCGGTGCTTCCCTCCTTCGAGGAGTACCCCATTCCCTTCCTCGGCGCATGCGCGGAGGAAGGGGTCGGGTGGGGTCCCCTCGTGGATCCGGGCCGGAAGTCGGACCGGCCGGGACCTTCGGCCCTGTGCTCCGGTCCGCTGCCGTTCGACGGTGGGAGCAGAAGACGGCGGGGGACGGCCGACGAGTCTCTGGAGGCCGATTCATGAGCGCGCACGGTTCGCCGTACACATCCGGTCCGCCGCCGGGGCGCGGCTCGGGCGTGGCCTCCCTGCGGCGCCCGTCCGACCGGTTCGAACGCTGGTTCCGCCGCGTCCTGATCGTCGTTGTGGTCCTCGGTCTGCCGGCCGCCGCGGTCGGTGCGGGGCTTGCGGCGTACGGGGCGTCGATGCGCACCGTGCGGGCCCAGGCGGCGGAGCGCCACCAGGTCACGGCCCGGCTGGCCTCGGGCGTCAAGAGCGACGGAGACTGGGCGAAGCAGCCGGCGCAGGTCCGCTGGACCGACACCGACGGCACCGTGCGCACCGGAGCGGCCCTGGTGAAGCCGGGCACCCCCGCGGGCACCGCGGTGCGGGTGTGGGTGGACCGGGACGGAACCGTCACCACCGCGCCGGTGAGCACGCTCAACGCGACGACCACCGGCTGGCTGGTGGGCGGCATGGCGGCGTTCGGCGTGGCCGCCGGGGCCTACGCGGCCTGGGCGGGCACGCGCCTGGCCCTGGACCGGAGACGGTACGCGCGGTGGGACGCCGAGTGGGAGCTGGTCGAGCCCCAGTGGTCGGCCCGCTTCCACCGGTGACGGACAGGACCGGCCGCAAACCGGGAGGTGACACCGATGTCGGACGCCATGACCACCGACCTGTACGAGGTCACGATGGCCCTGTGCTACCTGCGGGAGGGCACGACCGGCCCGGCGACGTTCAGCCTCTTCGTCCGCGACCTGCCGCCCGAACGCGGCTTCCTGGTGGCGGCGGGTCTCGAGTCGGCACTCGACTACCTGGACGGTCTCCAGGTCGGCCCGGAGGACGTCGACGCCTTCGCCTCCGCGCTGCACCGGCCGTCAGGGGACCTGGAACCCCTGCTCGGCCTGACGTTCACCGGCCAGGTGCGCGCGGTACCGGAGGGGCGGATCGTGCTCGCGGGTGAGCCGCTGCTGGAGGTGACCGCACCGCTTCCGCAGGCCCAGTTGGCCGAGACGTACGTGCTCAACCGGCTCAGCCACCAGACGACGATCGCCTCCAAGGCCGTGCGCTGCGTGCTCGCGGCGGCCGGTCACCCGGTCGTCGACTTCGCCCTGCGGCGTACCCACGGCCCGCAGGCGGGCTTCCAGGCGGCCCGTCTGGGGGCGATGGCCGGCTTCGCCGGGACCAGCAACGTGGCGGCGGCCACCGCCGAGGGCATCCCCGCCGTCGGCACGATGGCCCACTCCTTCGTGGAGGTGTTCGCCACGGAGGAGGACGCGTTCCGCGCGTTCGCCCGGTCCCACCCCGGACCGGTGACCCTGCTGGTGGACACCTACGACACGGAGGAGGGCGTGCGGGTCGCGGCACGCGTCCTGCGGGACCTGGACCGCGGGCCCGGCTCCGCCGTACGGCTGGACAGCGGCGACCTCGGCGACCTGGCGGCACGGGCGCGCGCGATCCTCGACGACGCGGGACTGCCGGACGTGCGGATCGTCGCCAGCGGCGGTCTCGACGAGTACGCCGTGGACGACCTGGTCCGCTCCGGGGCGCCGATCGACACGTACGCCGTGGGCACCCGCGTCGGGGTGTCGGCCGACGCGCCCTACCTGGACTCCGCGTACAAGCTGGTGGAGTTCGACGGCCACCCGGTGATGAAGCTCTCGTCGGCGAAGGTGACGGCGCCCGGCCGCAAACAGGTGTTCCGCCGCCCCGGCTGCGCCGACGTGATCGGTCTCCTGACCGAGCGGCCCCCCGAGGACGGGGTTCCGCTCCTGGAGACGGTGATGCGCGACGGGCGGCGCACCCGCCCCCGGGCCACGCTCGCCGAGTGCCGGGAGAGACTCGCCTCGGACCTGGACCTGCTGCCCCCGGCCGCCCGCAGGATCCGCGCGCCCGTCGCGCCCCGTGCGACGTCCTCGGAGCGGCTGAGCGCGCTCACCGCCCGTGTCCGGCGCCGTATCGAGGAGCGGCTGCCGGACCGCGCCGCACCGTCCCCGGCCCCGCCGGACGGCGGCCCCGTGCGGCCGCCGGTCGCGCGTGGCACGTTGGATACAGCACCACCCTGAGGAGCGGGAGGCGTCATGCGAGCTCACCTCGGCGATCAACTCGTCATCGAAAGCACGAAGACCGACGCCGCCAGGCGCGACGGGGAGATCGTCGGGCTCCATCACGAGGACGGAACGCCTCCTTACGACGTGCGCTGGTCGGACACGGACGAGGTGACGCTCGTGTTCCCCGGGCCCGACGCGCACATCCGCCATCTCGAACACGGGCACGCCGGGACCGCGCACGACCCTTCGGCGGCGGGCGGGCACACGGCGGGGACCGGGCCCACGGCCGCACAGCCGCCCGGGACACCCGCCGCATCCGGGACACCCGCGGCATCCGGGACGCCCGCGACGCCCGGGACGCTCCGCCACGGTGACATCGGCCGCCGGGTGGCCGCCGAACGCCACAGGCTGGGCCTCAGCCGTGAGGAGACGGCCCACCGGGCGCGGATGTCCGCCGGCTACCTCGCGTACCTGGAGGAACGGCCCGCCGACCCGAGTGCGGCGACCCTCGTCAGGCTCGCCGACGCGCTGGGCACCACCGTCACCGCCCTGCGCGGAGGCGGAGCGGACGTGCCGCCCGGCCAGGGCCGGGCGCTTCGGCGTCCCCGGCTGCGGGACCTCGGCCCGCAGGAGTGCCGCGCCCTGCTCTCCACCCACGGCGTGGGGCGGGTCGCGGTGTCCGCGGCCGACGGCCGGCCGGCGGTCGTCCCGGTCAACTACGAGGTCGTCGACGACGCGATCGTGTTCCGGACCGCGCCGGGCTCCACGCCCTCGGCAGCGGTCGGATCCGAGGTCGCCTTCGAGGTCGACCACCTGGACGAGGCGTCGAGTCAGGGCTGGAGTGTCCTGGCCGTCGGCCCCGCGAGCGCCGTGACGGAGCCGGACGCCGTACGCAGGCTCACCGAACGGGCCCACACCACGCCCTGGGCGGGCGGAGCACGGGAGATGTGGGTGGCGATCCGGCCCGCCCACCTCACGGGCCGCCGCATCTCCCCGGCGGACGAATGACACCGGCGGCCGCCACCCGTTCCCACCGCCCCCGTTCCCGCCGCCGGGCCGCACGGGGCCTGGGCTCCGGAAGCGGGTTCCCTTGCACGCGACAGGCCGTGGGAGACGTGGATGAAGTGGCTGGTCTCGCTGGTCGGTGCCGGGCTTGTCATGATCACCCTGCGGGACCTGTTCCACACGCTCTGGCACCCCACCCGCCACGGCGGTCTGAGCCGCCTGGTGATGACGGCGCTGTGGCGACTCGCGCGGCGTTTCCGTGCGCCCGGGCGGGTGGTCGGGCTCGTCGGGCCGCTCGCCATGGTCACGGTCGTGGGCATGTGGACCGTCACGGTCGTCCTCGGCTGGGCGATCGTGTACTGGCCCCACATGCCGGGAGCGTTCACCTTCTCCCCCGGCTCCAAGGCGGCGCAGGAGCCGGCGCTGCTCGACTCCCTGTATCTGTCGCTCGTCACCGTGGCCACCCTGGGGCTGGGCGACATCGCGCCCGACGAGGGCTGGCTCCGACTGGTCTCACCGCTGGAGGCCCTCATCGGCTTCGCGCTCCTGACGGCCACCGTCTCCTGGGTGCTGGAGATCTATCCGGCGCTGACCCGCAGGAGGGTCCTGGCGATCCGGCTGGCGCTGCTGCGCGACGCGAATCCGACGACGCGCCAGATCGACTGCACCGCGGGGGCCCTGCTGCTGGACGGCCTGGCGACCGACGTCGCACGCGTGCGCATCGACTTCACCCAGTACGCGGAGGCGTACTACTTCCATGACGGGGAGGACCACTCGTCGCTGGCGGCCATGGTCGGCTACGCCACCGTGCTCGCCCGGCGCGGGCAGGAGGCGGAGCGGCCCGAGGTGCGGCTGGCGGGTGCGCTGCTCGACGGCGCGCTGAAGGACCTGGCCACCATCCTCGACCAGCGGTTCCTCCACACGGACGGCGCGCCCGCGGAGGTGTTCGCCGCGTACGCCGCCGACCACGGCCGCGACGGCCAGTGACGTTTCTGCGGTGAACCGGCTGCGCCATTGGAGTGAGGGAGGCGGGCGCGGGGAGAAAGCCGTGTCCCGGCAGCGAAATCCTCTTGTCCCGGCGCAGGTCCCCCGTGTCGGCACGGCGTTCCCGCGCACGGTGTCCAAGCCCAGGCCTCAGGGGAGGAGCAGGACGTTGAGCCACGGCAACAAGCTGCGGGAACAGATCGTCAGCCCGGGGACGACCCCGCTGATCGGCGTCCACGACATGTACTCGGCGTCGATCGCGGCCGAGCACTACGACGGGTTGTTCGTCTCCGGGTTCGGATTCGCGGCCTCGTACTACGGACTGCCGGACATCGGGTTCATCGCCTGGCCGGACATGGTGGCGTTCGTCCAGCGCCTGCGCGGCGCCTTCCCGCGGCACCACCTGCTGGTGGACATCGACGACGGGTACGTCGATCCGGAGGTCGCCTGCCACGTGGTGGAGGGCCTGGAGCGGATCGGGGCCTCGGGCGTGATCCTGGAGGACCAGAAGCGGCCGCGCCGCTGCGGCCACGCCGACGGCAAGCAGGTGCTGCCGCTGGACGAGTACCTCGCCAAGCTGGAGATGGTGCTGCGCACCCGGCGCGACCTGGTCGTCGTGGCCCGCACCGACGCCACCGACGAGCACGACATCCTGCACCGTGCCGGGACGCTGGCCGCCACCGACGCGGACGTGGTCCTCGTCGACGGGGTGCGCAGCGTCGAGTGGATCCGCCGGATCCGTGCCGTCGTCGGCGACAAACCGCTGCTGTTCAACCAGATCGCCGGAGGCAAGTCACCCCGGCTGTCGCTGGGCGAGCTGACCGAACTCGGCGTCGACGTGGCGGTCTACAGCACCCCGTGTCTGTTCGCGGCGCACGAGGCGATCGACTCCGCGCTGGCCGGCCTCAAGCGGGCCGACGGCCGCCTGCCCGAGATCGACGGGGCCCGCGGTGTGGGGGTGCGCGCCGCGACCGCCCTGCTGGAACGCAACATCGCGCGCCTGCGTGCCGAACCCGAACGGGTGGGCCTGTGAGCTGCCTCCGCCTCGGCCCGGTCCGTCGCCCCGACCGCCGCCGAGGCCCGGTCCCGCCGCACCGCCGGGACCGGTGCGGCGGCGCGTAGGCCCGTTCGGGGGACACCGGGCCGCTCCGCCGCGTCCTCCTCGGCGGACCGGATGGCCCGAGGTCAGGGAGCCGCGGAGCCGTCCGGCCCCCCTCGGAACGGACCTGTTCGGGGCCGGCCGGCCCATGCGGGCGCCGAGCGCCGGGCGGAGAGTGGAAGGAGGAGGAACGCCCACGACATCAGGAGGCGGGACCATGTGGCACCGGATGGTGAGCGACCTCATGACCACCACGGTCGTCCGGGTGCACCGGGACACCGGTTTCAAGGAGATCGCCAAGCTGCTCGCCGAGTACGACGTCACCGCCGTACCGGTCGTGGACGACGACGAACACGTCGTGGGCGTGGTCTCCGAAGCCGACCTGCTGCGCAAGGAGGCCGCCCAGCTGGATCCGGCCGGTCTGCCGCCGGGGCTGCGGCCCGAGCCGTCCGCCGGCGCCAAGGCGGCGGCCACGACCGCCGAAGGGCTGATGAACAGTCCGGCCGTGACGGCCAGGCCGCAGTGGAGCGTGGTGGAGGCCGCCCAGGTCATGGAGCGCCACCACGTCAAACGGCTGCCGGTGGTCGACGAGACCGACAGGCTGGTCGGCGTGGTCAGCAGGGCCGACCTGCTCCGCGTGTTCCTGCGGGGAGACAGCGCCCTGCGCGAGGAGATCACCGGGGAGGTCCTGCTGCGCACGCTCGGGATCAGCCCCGGCGCGGTCACGGTGCGGGTCGTCGACGGGCGGGTCTCGCTGACGGGCACCGTCGAGCGCAAGTCCCTCGTTCCGATCGTCGTCCGGCTGTGCCAGGGGGTGGACGGCGTCGTCGACGTGTCCGCCCGGCTGGACCACCGGATGGACGACACCTCCGCGGCGCCGGGCGACGACACGGCACGCCGCGCCGGACTGGCCACCTGAGCGAGAGTGGAGCTGAGCGCCATGACGCCTCCGACCCCCCTGCCCGACCGCCCGGTCCGGGTCACCGCGCGGCTCGACGCCCCGCTGTCCCGCTGGCTGTGGCTGGTGAAGTGGATCCTGATCATCCCGCACTGCATCGTGCTGTTCTTCCTGTGGATCGCCTTCACCGTCGTCTCCGTGATCGCCTTCTTCGCGATCCTGTTCACCGAGCGCTACCCGCGCGCCCTGTTCGACTTCAACCTGGGAGTGCTGCGCTGGAGCTGGCGGGTCGCCTTCTACTCGTACGGCACCCTGGCCACCGACCGCTACCCGCCGTTCAGCCTGGGTGAGGAGCCCGACTACCCGGCCCGGCTGGACATCGCCTACCCCGAGCGGCTCTCCCGGGGCCTGGTCCTGGTGAAGTGGTGGCTGCTGGCCATCCCGCACTACATCGTCGTCGGCTTCTTCGTCGGCGGCTGGCACCTCGGCTGGTGGGACGGCGGGCTGGTGGCCGTGCTGACGGTGATCGCCGCCGTGATCCTGACGTTCACCGAGAAGTACCCCCGGGACCTGTTCGACCTGGTCACGGGCCTGAACCGATGGGTGCTGCGGGTCGCCGCCTACACCTCCCTGATGACGGACGTCTATCCGCCGTTCCGCCTCGACATGGGCGGCACCGAGCCGGACGACCGCCCGCTGGTGCCCTGACCGCTCCCGCGACGGGACGCCGTCCGCTCAGTCCCGCTGCGGAACCACCGCCACCGGGCACTCGGCGTGGTGCAGCAGCGTGTGTGCGGCCCTGCCGAGCTGCAGACCGAAGTGGCCGTGCCGCCTCTCGGCGCCGACGACGATCAGATCGGCGGCCGTCGAGGCGTCGAGGAGGACCCGGTGGGCGGTGCCCTCGACCACCTGGCGGTGCAGTTCGGCCTCCGGGTGGTCCCGGACGGCGTCGCGCAGCGAGTCGGTGAGGAGGGCGGAGGCGCTCTCCTCGTCGGCGCCCGCGGCGTCACCGGCGCGTGCGCGGGCGGGGCGGCGCCAGGCCCGTACGGCGTGCAGGGCGCAGCCGCGCGTGCGCGCCTCGTCGAAGGCGAACCGGACCGCCTCGGAGCCCTCGGGCGAGTCGCCGACGCCGACCACGACACGGCCGTAGGAGCCCTGCCGGTTGCGCTGCCCGCCCCGGACGACGACGACCGGGCACACGGCGCGGCCGGCCACCGTGAGGCCGACCGACCCCAGCAGCAGTCCGGCGAGCTCGCCACGGCCACGGGAACCCGTGACCAGGGCGAAGGACGCGTGGCCCGCGTTCAGCAGCACGGACACGGCGTCGTCGGGCAGGACCTCGCCCGACACCTTCAGCTCCGGGGTGCGCCGCCGGGCGCGTTCCACGCACGAGGCGACGATGTTCTCCGCCATGACCTCCTCGGACGGACGGCCGGTGGAGAAGGACGGGCGGACGCCCTCGTAGCGCTCCCACAGGGAGGCGTACAGCAGCCGCAGGGGCAGCCCGTGGCGCGCCGCCTCGTCCGCCGCCCAGTCCACCGCCTCGAAGCTGGAATCCGATCCGTCGACGCCCACGACCAGCGGGAGTTCCATCGTCGCCACCGCCTTCCTGGTCGGCACCACGAGACTTGCCTGTCCTTACCGTCGCACCGTCCCTGGTCGCTCGCGACACGTGCGCCGGCCCCGTTCTAGTCCTCCGCCGGCAGGACGCGGCGCCCCGTGACGCGCGTCGGCCGGATCGACACCCACAGGTCCCGTTCGCCCCCGGCCCACGGGCTGGTGTGGGCGCGGGCGGCCAGTTCCCGCACCGCGTCGGGTTCGGTGACCGCGCGGGCCGGGCCGACGACGAGGACGCTCCAGCCCTGGCGCATGGTCTCGTCCACATGGTCGACCTCGAAGGCGACCTCCGTCCCGACGGCCGAGGCGGGGGCCGAGTCGGGGGCCGTCCTGAAGACGACCGCGTCGTCGACGACGTCGTAGTTGACCGGGACGACCGCCGGGCCGTCCGGTGCCGAGACGGCGACGCGTCCGACCCCGTGCGTGCCGAGGCGGGCCCGGCACTCCTCGGGACCGAGGTCGCGCAGGCGCGGGCGCAGGAGGGCCGTGCCCTGGCCGGGCGGCAGATCGCCGCCGCCCCCGCGCAGGGCCGTGACGCTGGTGCCCAGCGCGTCGGACAGCTTGATGAGGGTGGCCACCGTGGGGTCCGAGGGCTGTTCCTCGAGGTAGGCGAGATATTCCGGTGCCATTCCGGCGCGGCGGGCCGTCTCCTCCCGGGACAGCCCGCGGCGGGCGCGCTCGGCGGCGACGCGCCGGCCGACGTCGCCGGGGTTGGGGGTCCGGCCGGTCAGGGTGCCGTGGGCCCCGGTGCCGCCCTGGTCCCCGGGGGTGCCGGGGGCCTCGTGAGCGGGATGACGGATGTGCGCGTCCGGCCCGGGGAAGACGAGCGTCACCTCGTCCGTGTCCGACCAGCGCACGTCGTAGGGCGGGGAACCGTCCGGGTGATGGAGCCCCACGATCTCGCCGTCGCGCCTGGGGGCACCGGTGCCCGGGCGCTCGACCACGAGCCGGTCGCCGAGTTGAGCTCGCATGATCGCCACCGTTCCTCAGGATGCCGCCGGCGTGTGGGCGCTCATGCTCACGGTGTCTGCTCCGGCATCGGCCAGCCGGTGCCCGGACCGGCGGTGCGCCCGTTCGCGGGCGGGTTGATCGCTTCTATGTCACGGCCGGCGACCTCCACGAGTTGCCGGCCGAGGTCGTGCAGGGCGCGGCCCGCCGCCAGTTCGTCGCCGATCTCCGGGACGTCCGGGTCGGCGGGGTTGCGGTGCGCGGCGCCGTGGCCGGTGAGTTCCGTGGTGCCGGTGTTCAGCACCACGCGTGCCTTGGTGTCGTCGTCCTCCTCGAAGAGGAAGAGACGCACCGTCCACTCCACGGTATGCGGCATCGTTGTGCTCCTCACGTCGGTACGTCGGGTGCGGTTCGTCGGGGGTCCGGCAGCGGGGCGCCGGGGTGTCCCTCGTCTGCCTGCGCGGGGCCGTTCATATCCTCGGCACGACCATGACCGGGCACGGCGCGTGGTGGAGCACCGCGTGGTTGACGAGGCCCAGTTGCAGACCGACGTGCCCGCGGCGCCGGCGTGCTCCGACGATGAGCAGGTCGGCGTGGGACGCCTCGTCCAGGAGGGCGCGCCGTGCCGGACCCTCGACCGTCTCACTGCTCACCTCGACCTCCCCCCGGTAGTGCTCGAAGGGGCCGGCCAGCACCTCGGCGAGCACGCGCGCGGGCGGGCGCCGGCGGGTCCGGAGCGCGGGCCCGGACGGGCCCGGCGGTCCGGGGACCGGGGCGCTCCAGGCGTGCACCGCCACCAGCCGGCAGTGCCGCGCGCGGGCCTCACGGAACGCGAACCGCACCGCGGTGTCGCTGCCCTCCCCGTCCTCGACGCCCACGACGACGCTGCCGAACCGGCCCTGACGGTGCTTGGCTCCGCCGCGTACGACGACCACCGGGCACGTCGCGTGGGCGGCCACGGCGAGGCTGACCGAGCCCAGCAGCAGCCCGGCGAGGTCTCCGAGGCCCCGGGACCCGAGGACCAGCCCGAAGGCGTTGCGCCCGCGGCCGACCAGGGCGGCAGCCGCGTCCTCGTGCACCACCTCGCTCGACAGCCGTACGGCCGGTGTGCCGCGCCGGGCGCGGTCCCAGGCGACGTCGATCAGGTCCGGCGCCTCGTGGCCGGCCACGGCCGCGTGCACGAGATGGAGCGGCACGCCGTGCCGGAGCGACTCCTCGGCGGCCCAGTCCACCGCCTCGAGGCTCGCCTCGGACCCGTCGATGCCGGCCACCAGGGGAAGCGTCACCGCCGCCACCTCCGTCGTTGCGGACTTCGAACACCGGCGCCGTCGGGCCGGGGACCACATGCGGCGCGGGGAGATCTGGGGTAGTCCTCGTTGTAGAAGCGCCGTGCTCTGCCGGTCGGCGCCGACGCTCACCGTCCTTCCAGCTTCGTACGAGACGGAGGCAGTCGCCATGGAACCAGCCCTGACCGTGGGTCTCGACGGCTCACCCGAGAGCCACGCGGCCGCCCACTGGGCCGCCGACGAGGCCGAGCGGCGCCGTCTCACCCTGCGCCTGTTGCACGCGTGGCCCCTGCTGGTGCCGGAGCCGACGAACGCCCCCTCCGAGATCGACCAGAACTACTGGGCGAAGAAGCTCGTGCACAACGCCCAGGCGGAGCTCCAGGCCGGCCACCCCGGACTCACCGTCGTCGGCAATCTGGTCGCCGACGACGCGCAGAACGCCCTGCTCCAGGCGGCGTCGGAATCCGAGATGCTCGTCCTCGGCTCGCGCGGACTGACGCCCTGGGAGAGCTACTTCCTGGGCGACATCAGCATGCCCGTCGTGGCCCGCTCGGAGCGGCCCGTGGTGCTGGTGCGGGCCCAGCAGCCCGGGGAGGCGGGACGGCCCGCCCCGGCGGCGGGCGGCGTGGTGGTGGCGCTGAAGCTCCACGGCCCGTGCGAGGACCTGCTCGAGTTCGCCTTCACCACCGCCGCCGCCCGGGGCGTGCCGCTGCGCGCCGTCCACGGCCGGGGCGTCCCGCTGCACGCGTACGCCCCCTGGGGCTCGGACCACGGTGTGACCCAGGAGATCGCGCACGACGTGCAGAAGGGGCTCGACCAGGTCCTGCGCCCCTGGCGGGAGAAGTTCCCCGGAGTCGTCGTGACGGACGTGCCCCGACTGGAGAGCCCCGCCAGGGCCGTCGTGAAGGCCGCCGAGGGTGCCGACCTGCTCGTCGTGGGCCGGCGCAGGCACCCGGCCGGAGCGGGGCCGCGCCTGGGGCCCGTCGCCCAGGCCGCCGCGCACCACGCCCGCTGCCCCGTCGCCGTGGTCCCGCACGACTGAAACGGCCCGGGAGGACCGTCTCGACGGTGGCCGGCGGGGGAGGGTCCCGCCGCCGCGCGGGACGGCATCGGGCCGAACCGTCCCTTTCTCACCCGATCGGCCCCTCGGCCCGCAACGGCGAGGGAGGCCGGTCATGACGAGCACGGCACCGGACGCGACGGCCGGCGGGCCGCGCGAGGCGCCGGAGGTGCACCGGCTGGAGGTCACCCTTCACCCACGTCGACGGTGACGCGTACGCGGTGGACGTCCGGGGCCACCGGCTCCAGGCCGTCCGGCCCCTGGACGCGGGCGGTACGGACACCGCGCCGACTCCGGTCGCGTTGTCCGCCGCGTCGACGGCCATCTGCGTCGCCTTCTACGCGGCCGCCGTCTGCAGCGCCACGGACTGCCACGCACCGGACTGCGGGTCCGTGCGGTTCACCACGGCCGCGGACCGGCCCGCCCGCCTCGGATCCGTGCGCGTGGTCCTGGTGCCGCCGCCCGAGCTGTCCGCCCGGCGCCGTGCGGCCCTGCTCGCGGTCGCCGCGCACTGCACGGTGCATCACACCCCGCACGATCCTCCGGTGACCGGCATCGGGCCGGAGGCCTGAGGAGGCCGCCCTCGTGCCGCCGTGCGCCGACCGGCCCGCGGTACCAGGGCCCAAGGCCCGGCGGTTCGGGGCTCTTCGGCCCATGACGGGCGAGTGGACGGAGAGCGACCGTGAAGACGGGCGCCGGGATCACGGGTGTGAGGCCCGCGTCCGGCGACCGTGAGGAAGTGGGTGACCGTGATGCTCTGGTACGGCCATGATCCCGGTGGGTGGGGCTGGTTCACCATGTCGGTCGGCATGGTCCTCTTCTGGGCCGCGCTGATCGCCTGCGGCGTCCTGCTGTTCCGGGCCCTGTCCCGGCCGGCCGGCCCGGGGGCGACGACCGGCGCGCCGCCGCCCAGGACCACCCCCGAACAGCTCCTCGCCGAACGTTTCGCCCGCGGGGAGATCGACGAGGACGAGTACCGCCGCCGCCTGACCGTTCTGCGGGCCGGCGGCGAACCCCGGCCCGGCAAGAACTGATCGCGCGGCCACGGCCGCACGCGTCCGCGACCGCGACCGCCGTGGAATAGTGGAGGAGACGGGACGCGCTTTCGTGAACGGCCGGTCGGCCCTGGAGGGAGGCAGCTCCGGTGAGCGTACGTGAACTCGACACGACGACCGTGACAGCCCTGGTCGAAGACGCCACAGCCGCTCCGTCGATGCACAACGCGCAGCCGTGGCGATTCCGCTTCCTGCGCGGTGACGGCACCGTCGAGGTGTACGCGGATCTCGACCGCGCCATGCCACGGGCCGATCCCACCACGCGCGCGCTGCACCTGGGGTGCGCCGCCGCCCTGTTCAACCTGCGGGTCTCCGCCGCCCACGCGGGCTGGGCGACGGCCACCGAACTGGTGCCCGACCCCGCGAACCCGCGCCTGCTCGCGTCGGTACGGCTGAGCGGTCCCGCGCTTCCCGGGCACGGCGTCGAGCACGACCTGGTGCCGCTGTATCCGGCGATCCGCCGCCGGCACACCAGCCGTCAGCCGTTCACGGACGAGCCGATCCCCGAGCCCCTGAAGGACGCGCTGAGCGCCGCCGCCCTGCTGGAGGGGGCTCGGCTGGTCTTCCCCGGATCATGGCATGTGCGGACCCTGCTGGACCTGGTCCAGGACGCCGAGGGGCGTGACGCCCTGGACACGGCCGCCGCCGAGGAACTGCGGCAGTGGACCCGTACGGGCACCGCGGCGGTGGAGACGGCGAGCGACGGAGTGCCCGAGTACGCCTTCGGGCCCCGCCGGCGCAACCGGGCGCCCGTGCGGGACTTCGCCGCCAGGCTGCCGGTGCCGGGCCGTGAGACCGCCGCGTTCGAGAGCGCGCCCCAGCTCGCCGTCCTCGGTACCACCGGCGACCGGCCGAAGGACTGGCTGCTGGCGGGCCAGGCCATGGAGCGCGTCCTGCTCCAGGCCACCCTCGACGGGCTCGCCACCTCCCTCACCTCGCAGGCCCTCGAATGGCCCGAACTCCGCTGGACCGTGCGCGACCCGCAGTCGCCGTTGGGCTTCATCCAGATGGTCATCCGCCTCGGATACGGCCCCGCGGGCCCCGGCACCCCGCGCCGCCCCGTGCACGAGGTGCTCGACCTCGGCTGAGCCCGCCCGCCGATTCCTCTCCCCCGGGCGGCAGGCGGCTCTCCTCCCGCGGAACGGGCCGAAGGGCCCCGGCGACGGGCTGTGCGGCCCGCGCTTCGGGCCTCGGCGCCGCCGTGACAGGGCCGTCGGGTGCCTGCCGCCGAACGCCTGCGGGCCGGGCGGCTGAAGGTGCGGCGGCGCCGGGCGAGGCGCCCCCCGCCCCCGCGTACCGCGTGCCCTCGTACGAGGCACCCGCGGGGGCCGACAGGGAGGGGAGGTCATGGCATCCGTCACCTTCGACAAGGCCACGCCGAGCTGCGTACCCAGACCCGGACGCAGATCGCCTCGCTGCAGCGGCGGCTGGGCACCACCACCGTGTACGTCATCCACGACCAGGTCGAGGCGATGACGATGGGCGACCGCATGGCCGTCTTCAAGGACGGGGTGCTCCAGCAGGTGGGGTCCCCCAGGGAGGTGTTCGCACGCCCGGCCAACGCCTTCGTCGGCGGCTTCATCGGCTCCCCCGCCATGAACCTCTTCCGTCTGCCTCTCGTCGGGGAGGGCGCCGAGCTGGGCGGGCTTCTCGTGCCGCTGGGTCCGGCGGTGCGGCGGGCCGCGTCCGAGGAGGGCCGGCCGAGGTCCTGCTCGGGGTCCGGCCGGAGTCCTTCACCGTGCTGTCCGGCGAGGACCTGGAGACGCCGGCCCTGGAGCTGGTGGTGGAGGCCGTGGAGGACACCGGGGCCGTCACCTACCTCCACACGACCGCCAAGGTCGGCGCGGAGAGCGCGGAGGTCGTCGTCCGCGCCCCGGAGCGGCAACGGCACGGCAAGGGGGAGCAGTTGCGGGTCACCGTCCGGCCGGACGACTGTCACCTCTTCTCCGCGCTGACGGAGCGGCGGCTGCCGGGGGCCGACGGCTGACGTCCAGGGGTGAGCCCCCGCCGCGCGGGCGGGGGCTCATCACCGCCTGGGCACTCAGCCGACGAACTCCGCGACGGCCGCCTTCAGTTCGCTCAGCCCCTTCTTCGCGTCGGTGAAGAACATCCCGGTCCTGGGGTCGGTGTAGAGCTCGTTGTCGATGCCCGCGTAGCCGTGGCCCATCGACCGCTTGATGACCACGACGCTCTTCGCCTTGTCGACGTCGAGGATCGGCATCCCGGAGACCGCGTTGCCGGGCCGCCGCGCCATGGGGTTGGTGACGTCGTTGGCACCGACGACGAGGGCGACGTCGGCCTGGGGGAACTCCGAGTTGGCCTCGTCCATCTCCTTCAGCCTCGGGTACGGCACGTTCGCCTCCGCCAGGAGCACGTTCATGTGGCCGGGCATACGGCCCGCGACCGGGTGCACGGCGTAGCTGACGTCGATGCCGTGGTCGGTGAGCAGTTCGGCCAGGCCGCCGAGTTCGTGCTGGGCCTGGGCGGCGGCGAGACCGTAGCCGGGGACGAAGACGACCTTCCTCGCGTACGCCAGCTGGATCGCGACGTCGTCCGCGGAGACCGACCGCACCTGGGCCGGGGCACCGCCCGCGCCGGTCGCCGCCCGGGCGCCGTCGGCGGTGCCGAAGCCGCCGATGACGATGTTGGCGATGGAGCGGTTCATGGCGTCGGCCATCAGCTTGGTGAGGATGCCGCCCGAGGAGCTGACGAGCATGCCCGCGATGATGAGGGCGGTCTCGTCGAGGACGAAGCCGGCCATCGCGACCGCGGATCCGGTGAAGGCGTTCAGCAGGGCGATGACGACCGGCATGTCGGCGCCGCCGATGGGCAGCACCATGGTCACACCGAACAGCAGGGCCACGGCGGTCAGTCCGTACAGCGCGGTACGGGAGTCCGGTGCCAGCACCAGCCAGACCGTGCCGGCGACGAAGGAGGCCGGCAGCAGCACGTTCAGCAGCCGTGCCCCGGGGAAGACGACGGGCGCCCCGGAGACGGTCCCCTGGAGCTTGCCGGCCGCGATCAGCGAGCCGGAGAAGGTGACCGCGCCGATGACGATGTCCAGCGCGCCCGGCAGGGAGACCCTGGCGCCGAGTGCCGCCGGGTCGTCGGCCTGGAGCAGGTCGTTGACGGCGATGAGCGCGGCCGCGCCGCCGCCGACGGCGTTGAAGAGACTGACCAGTTGGGGCATGGCGGTCATGCGCACCTCGCGCGCGGCCCACAGGCCGAGTGCTCCGCCGACGAGCCCGCCGGAGCCGAGCACCAGCCAGCCGGTGCCGCTGATGACGCCTTCGTCGGCCACCAGCCACACGGTGGCCCCGATCGCGACGGCCATCGCGCCGGCGGAGAGGGTGTTGCCGCGGCGGGCGGTGCGCGGATGGTTCATCAGGTGCAGGCCGAGCACGAAGCAGGCGGCCGCGCCCAGGAAGACGTAGTGGACGGCTTGGGAGACGGTGTCCATGGCGCTCACACCTCCGCCCTGTCGTGGGTCCGCGCCTCGTCGTGGGTCCGCGGCCTGGCCTTGAACATCTCCAGCATCCGGTCCGTGACGACGTATCCGCCGACGACGTTCATCGCGCCGAAGACCATGGCCACGAAGGCCAGGACGTAACCGAGCCAGGTGTGCGACTCCGCCGCGATCAGCATGGCGCCGACGACGACGATGCCGTGCACCGAGTTGGAGCCGGACATCAGCGGGGTGTGCAGGGTCGCGGGGACCTTGCTGATGACCTCGATGCCGACCAGCACGCTCAGCACGAACACGGTGATCGCGGTGAGGAGGTCGAGGTCGTTCATGACGTTTCACCTCCCATGAGGGCACCCGTGATCTCGTCGGACGGGTCGAGGACGAGTTCGCCGTCCCGCACCAAGTGGCGCAGCAGGGCGACGAGGTTGCGGGCGTAGGCCGTGGACGCGGCGGTGGCCATCGCGGACGGCAGGCGTCCGGCGCCGATGACGGTGACCCCGTTGTCCAGGACGGCGGTCTTGTCGGGTGCGGAGTTCTCGACGTTGCCGCCGAGGTCGCTCGCGGCGAGGTCGACGACGACCGAGCCGGGCCGCATCCGCTCCAGCACGGACGCGGTCACCAGCAGCGGCGGCCTGCGGCCGGGGACCTGGGCGGTCGTGACGACGATGTCGGAGCGGGCGATGTGCGTGTCCAGGGCGGCGCGCTGGGCCTGCTGCTCGGCTTCCGTCAACTCCCTCGCGTAGCCTCCCCGTCCGGTGCCCGGTTCCTCGTCCGGCGGGCGCTGGACGTCGAGGAACCGGGCACCGAGCGACTCCACCTCCCCTCGTGACGCGGGGCGTACGTCGTACGCCGAGACGACGGCGCCGAGGCGGCGGGCCGTGGCGATGGCCTGCAGTCCGGCCACTCCGGCGCCGAGGACCAGGAACTGCGCCGGGCGCATGGTGCCCGCCGCGGTGGTCAGCATCGGGAAGAAGCGGTCGTAGGAGTCGGCGGCGAGCAGGGCCGCCTTGTAGCCGGCGACGCCGGCCTGGGAGGTCAGCGCGTCCATCGACTGGGCGCGGCTGAGGGTGCGCGGCAGCAGGTCGAGGCTCACCGTGCGCACGCCGCGTCGGTGCAGGTCCTGCACCAGGGCGGGGTGCCGCAGCGGTTCGAGCAGGCCGATCAGGGTCTGCCCGGCGCGCAGGGCCGCGGCGGTCTCCGGGTCGGGCGCCGCCACGCACAGGACGAGTCCGGCCCGTGCGTACAGCTCCGCCGGGGACACGACGGCCGCGCCCGCGGCGGTGTAGTCGGCGTCGGTGAACCAGGCTGCGGAGCCCGCCCCGGTCTCGATGAGGACGTCGAGCCCGGCCCGGCGCAGAAGGGTGACGGTCTCGGGGACGACGGCGACCCGGCGTTCGCCGGGCGCCCGCTCCCGTACGGCGCCTACGGTGACGGTGGCCATGGTGTGCTGCCTCTCCCTGTGGCCGGTGGGTGCCGGGCCACAGAACTCTCGGGGCTCTCGGGCCTCTCAGAACTCGAAGACGAGCCGTGCCTCGGCCCGCCCGCCGAGGACCTCTTCGAAGGAGTCGTTGACGTCCTCCAGGCGGCGGGTCTCGGCGATGACCCGGGTGCGTCCTGCCGCGTGCAGCGCGAACACCTCTGTCAGGTCCTGGCGGGTGCCGACGATGGAGCCGATGACCGAGATGCCGCCGATGACGGTCTCGAAGATCGGCACGTCGATCGCCGCGTTGTCGGCGGGCAGCGCGACCATGACGAGACGTCCGCCGGGGTTGAGCGACTTGTAGGCCTGTTCGAAGGCCTTGGGCGCGGCGGCGAGGACGATCGCCACGTCCGCTCCGCCGGCCTTCCTGATCTCCTCGACGGGGTCGTGGGTGCGGGCGTTGACGAGTTCGTCGGCGCCGAGCCGGTGGGCCAGGCCCAGCTTGTCCGGTTCGAGGTCGACGGCGGTGACCAGACCTCCGACCAGGCGCGCGTACTGCACCGCGAGGTGGCCGAGTCCGCCGATGCCGAACACGGCGACCCGTTCGGCCGGGACCACGTGGGCGACCTTGACGGCCTTGTACGTGGTGACGCCGGCGCAGGTCAGCGGTGCCGCGTCGAGCGACGGCACGGCGTCGGGCACGCGGACGACCGCGCCCGCGTTCGCGACGGTGTACTCGGCGTAGCAACCGTCCACGGAGTAGCCGGAGTTGACCTGCGACCGGCACAGTGTCTCCCAGCCGGAGACGCAGTAGCGGCAGGTGCCGCAGGACGAGCCGAGCCACGGGACGGCGACCCGCTTGCCGACCAGGTCCTCGGGGACGCCGGCGCCGACGGCCCGGACGGGGCCGATGCCCTCGTGGCCGGGGACGAACGGAGGCCGCGGCTTGACCGGCCAGTCGCCGCGGGCCGCGTGGATGTCGGTGTGGCAGAGCCCGGAGGCCTCCATGCGGACGAGTACCTGTCCGGGGCCGGGCTCGGGGACCGGCAGGTCCTGGATCTCCAGGGCCTTGCCGAAGTCGGTGACCACTGCTGCCTTCATGACCTGCTCCTCAACTGCTGTGGCGCGGGGGCGCCTTGATCCGGGTGACGAAGCGCAGTCCGTCTCCGGCGGGGAGGGAGAAGCCGCCCGGGGTGCCCGGTTCGACGTCCAGGACGAGGAGCGGGCGGCCGAGTGCCTCGTAGTGGTCGGCGTTCATGTGGAAGGTGCAGCCGTGCACCACGCCGACGAGCATGTCGGCTTCTCCCAGGACGCATGCGCCGCCGGGGAAGCACATCGGGTCGCCGCCGCCGCAGCGGCCGCCCGACTGGACGAACATCACCGGCCGGCCCTGGGCGGCGCGCAGGGCCTCGATGGCCTTGCGGGCCGCCCGGGTGAGGGTGACGCGTCCCGCGGTGCCGTTCACGACCTTCGGGGACATGTCGCCGTGCTCCTTCCTAGAACAGCCCGAGCGGCTTGGTGCCGTAGCTGACCAGGAGGTTCTTGGTCTGGCTGTAGTGCTCGAGCATCATCTGGTGCGTCTCGCGGCCGATGCCGGAGACCTTGTAGCCGCCGAACGCGGCACCGGCGGGGTACTGGTGGTAGCAGTTCGTCCAGACCCGGCCGGCCTTGATGGCGCGGCCCATGCGGTAGGCGCGGGCGCCGTCACGGCTCCACACGCCGGCGCCGAGGCCGTACAGAGTGTCGTTGGCGAGCTCGAGGGCCTCGGCCTCGTCCTTGAACGTGGTGACCGCGAGGACGGGGCCGAAGATCTCCTCCTGGAAGACCCGCATCCTGTTGTGGCCCTTGAGGACGGTCGGCTCGTAGAAGTAGCCGTCCGCGAACGGGCCGTCGAGGGTGGGCCGGTGGCCGCCGGCGAGCAGTTCGGCGCCCTCCTTCAGGCCGATCTCGACGTACGAGGCGATCTTCTCGACCTGCTGCTTCGACACCTGGGGGCCGATCATGGTCGCGGTGTCGAGCGGGTCGCCCTGTTTGACGGCCCGGATGCGCTCCAGGCAGCGGCCCATGAACTCCTCGTAGATGTCCTCCTGGATGAGCGCGCGGGAGGGGCAGGTGCACACCTCGCCCTTGTTGAACGCGTACAGCACGAGTCCCTCGACGGCCTTGCTCAGGAAGTCGTCGTCGGCCGCGGCCACGTCGTCGAAGAAGATGTTGGGCGACTTGCCGCCCAGCTCCAGGGTGACCGGGATGATGTTCTGGGACGCGTACTGCATGATCAGACGGCCCGTGGTGGTCTCGCCGGTGAAGGCGACCTTGGCGATGCGCTTGTTGGTCGCGAGCGCCTTGCCGATCTCGGCGCCGGGTCCGTTGACCACGTTGAGGACGCCGGGCGGCACGATGTCGCCGACGACCTCCATCAGCTTCAGGATCGACCACGGGGTCGGGGAGGCGGGCTTGATCACCGTGGCGTTGCCGGCGGCGAGCGCCGGCGCCAGCTTCCACGCGGCCATCAGCAGCGGGAAGTTGAACGGGATGATCTGCCCGACCACGCCCAGCGGCTCGTGGAAGTGGTAGGCGACGGTCTCCTTGTCGATCTCGGTGATCCGGCTCTCCTCGGCGCGGATCGCGGCCGCGAAGTACCGGAAGTGGTCGGCGGCGAGCGGGATGTCGGCGGCCAGGGTCTCGCGGACCGGCTTGCCGTTCTCCCAGCTCTCCGCGACGGCGAGTTCCTCACGGTGGGCGTCGATGGCGTCGGCCATCCTGTTCAGGACGGCGGCGCGCTGTGCCGTGGAGGCCTCGCCCCACGCGTCCTTGGCGGAGTGCGCGGCGTCCAGGGCGTGTTCGATGTCCTCGGCCCCGGACTTCGGGATCTCGCAGATGGGCCGGGCGGTGGCGGGGCACAGGTCGGTCGTGTACTGACCCGTGGTGGGCGCCTGCCACTTGCCTCCGATGAAGTTCTCGTAGCGGGGTGCGACGTCGACGGGGCTGCCCGGCGCACCCGGAGGCTCGTACTTCATGACCGTCTCCTCTCGGATGACGTCCGATCACGACGATCGGGGCGATGCTCAGAACGCTAGGAGCGGGCACGCTGCAACACCGCTGCATGCCGCCGGACCTGCGGGTACACGGCCGTCTCCAGGTCCAGCGCGCGGGCCCGCGCGGCGGCCGCGGCGCGCTGCGGCGAGCCGGCCGGCAGTGTCCGGGCCAGCGCGGCCCAGGCGCCCGGGTCCTCGGTGCCCCAGGCCGCCTCCACCCAGCGGCGCAGCAGCGCGGCGTCACCGCCGCCGAGGACGGCCCCGCGCACCTGCTGCTCCAGGCAACAGCGGTGGGCCACGACGGCCGGTGCCTCGGAGCGCGGCAGCAGCGGGCCGCGGTAGCGGGCGAGCGCCTCGCGGACCCGGCCTTCGGCCAGCAGCCGGGACACGTCGCCGAAGTCCGTGCGCACGGGCCGCAGCAGCGCGTACGGGCGGGAGCCGAGCAGGTCGGGTCCCAGTACGGCGCGCAGCCGGGTCAGTTCGGCGCGCAGCGTCGAGGCGGGCACCTCGTGCTCCGAGAGGTCCACGGCCAGCCGGTCCCCGGGCACGCCCCGGCCGGCCAGGACCAGCGCCAGCACGATCTCGCTGTGCCGCGGACTGAGATGACGCACCCGGTCCGCGTCCTCCAGCAGGACGCCGTCGCGGCCCAGCGCCCACAGACGGACCCCGGCGAAGGGCGGGATCTCCCCGCCGCGTCGGACCCGCCCGTCCGGCCCGAGGAGGGGCGCCGACGGCTGCCGGAGGAGCTGCGCCTCGGCCGCCAGCGCGGCGCCACGCACCGCGGCCAGGGCGGGCGGTGTGGCGATGGAGGCGCCGCCGGACAGGTCGACCACGCCCAGCACCCGTCCGGTGGCGGGGTCGTGCACCGGGGCGGCGGCACAGGACCAGGCGTGCACGGAGGCGCTGTAGTGCTCGCCCGTCACGATCTGCACGGGGCGGCCCAACTCCAGTGCCGTGCCGGGGGCGTTGGTGCCGGCCTGCCGCTCCGACCACACCGCTCCCTCGACGAAGTGCATGCGCTCGGCGCGTCCCATGGCCCCGGTGTCGCCCTCGACCCAGAGCAGGGCGCCGTCGGCGTCGCCGACCGCGAACACATGCCCGTCGTCGGCGGCGCCGGCGCCCAGCAGTGCGCGGAACAGGGGCAGTACGGAGGCGAGGGGGTGGGCGCGGCGATAGGCGTCCAGCTCTTCGGACGCCCAGCGTCGCGGTGGCGGGCGGCTGCCGTCGGGCCGTACGCCGCCTGCCGCGCAGCGCTGCCAGGAGTCGGCGACGAGGCCGCGCACGCCCGGCTCCCGGCGCGACGTGGTCGCGTACCGCTCGTGGGCGGCGCGCAGCGCGGCGACCGAGGCGCTCGAAACGTCCATGGCACCTCCCTCGTGCCTGCTGCCGGACCGGCGGCACCAGCCTCGCCCCCGCACCGGGGCGGCCCGCAGGGGCCGAACGTCCCGAATCCCGGGGACATAGGGCGGTGCGGGCCTCCTCACCGGGAGGCCGTTCCGGGCCGGCGGGGCCTTTCCCCGGCGGCGGGCCGCCCGTTCGAATCGACGCCGGGCGAGGCCGCCACCCGTCCCGGGTCGAGCCGGTGGGCGTCCGCCGTCGCGGAGGACCGCTCGACGGCGTCCGGGTGGCGCGGGTCCTCGGTCGTCGCCGGCCCGGTCACGGGTTCCCGCCCTCCTCACGGATCACCGCGACGGGGCAGCCGGCGTACCGCAGGGCCGCCCGGCTGACGCCGGCCGGGCGGGCGGCGGTCCAGCCGCCCCGGCGACGCGTGCCGATCACGACGAGCTGAGCGCGGGTGCTCGCCTCGATCACCGCCCGGCGTGTCCCGCCCCGGACGCGGGCACGGCGCACGGTCAGGTCGGGGTACTTCTTCCGCAGCGCGGGCGGCAGGGCGACGGACTGCTCGCCCAACCGGCCGGCGCGCGTCGCGGACCCGTCCAGCACCACCACGTCCGTTCCCCGGGCCGACGCCTGCGCGAAGGCGAACTCGGCGGCCCGCCGACCGGCGGGTCCGTGGTCGCAGGCGAGCACGACGGGGCCGGCCGGGTCCGGCCGGCCGCGGACCAGCAGCACCGCGGAGCCCGCGCCGGCGGCCAGCCTGGCGGCGACCGAGCCGCGTCGCGGAGCGCCGGACCGGCTCGCCGGCCGGCTGCCGACGACGGTGAGCGACGCCCCGCGGGACTCCGTCTCCAGCACCGACGCGGGTTCACCCATGAGGACCGTGTGCGTCACGCGCAGACCGGGCACGGCACCCCGGGCCCGGCGCTCGGCCTCCGCCAGCGCGCCGCCGCCCGTGCCGTGCTCCCCGGCGCTCTCCGGATCCCACGGAGGCACCCCCGGCGGCACCTGCGCGGCGGGCCACTCGAAGGCGTGCGCCAGCCGGAGGTCCACCCCCAGCCGGCCGGCCTCCCGGGCGGCGGCCTCCACCGCGGCCATGCTCGTCGCCGAGCCGTCCACTCCCACCAGTACGGGGCCGCTCATGTCGGCTCCCCCCTTCCTTCGCACGGCGCCGGGACGGAAGCGGTGATGCTCCCCGGCGCGCCGGCGGACGGCCCGGTGCCGCCGGACCCTCGGGTCCGACGGCCCAGTCCCGCTTCCCGACCCCACGCTCTCGGGGTGCGGGGCGCCCCGGCAGAGGCCGGTCGGGCCCCGAAGCGCACCGTCCGGCCCTGTCCCGGCAGGCGGCGGTTGCGGAGAATCGAGAGGGTGGAGGGGAACCGCGCGCGGTCGCCGGACCTTCGGTGACCTGCCGCGCCGGACACGGGAGGTGCGTCATGACCGGCCCCGTCGTCGTCGGACTCGACGGCTCACCCGGGAGCGTGACGGCCGCGTGGTGGGCCGCCGACGAGGCGGTCCGCAGGGGGTTGCCGCTGGTCCTGCTCCATTCGTGGACCACGCAGCCACTCGACGTGCCGATCCCCCAGGAGGCCGGGAGCAAGCAGCGGTACGGGCAGGATCTGCTGCACCGCACGGAGGCCGAACTGCTGCACCGCTACGGCGATCTGAAGCCGACGACGGAACTGGTGGCGGAGCCCGCCGCCCAGGCCCTCCTCGCCCGCAGCAGGGGCGCGTCCCTGCTGGTGCTCGGGTCGCGCGGATACGGTTCGATGGCGAGCTTCCTGCTCGGGTCCATCAGCCTGCACGTGCTGGGCCTCGCCCGGTGCCCGGCGGTCACCGTCCGGGCCGGCGATCCCGCTGTCGAGGCCGGCTGGGGACACCCCGCCGCGGTGGACCGCGACGAGGTGGTGGTCGGCCTGTCGGACGCGGGGGCGGCGAGCGACCCGCTGCTGGAGTTCGCCTTCGCCGCCGCGGAGTCCTATGGCGTCGGGGTGCGCGTGGTGCGGGCCCTACCCCGTCACCCGCATCTGACGTCCCCCGACGACGGGGAGGCCCGTCTGGAGGCCGAGGAACGCGCCCGGCTCACCACCACGCTGGTCATGTGGCGCGAGATGTTCCCGGACGTGCCCGTCGTGGCGCAGGTCGTCACGGAAGCGGCCGCACCCGCACTGCTGTCCGCCGCCACGCGCAGCCGGCTCGCCGTGGTGGGCCGCCGCCGCCGGCCGTCCCACATGACCTGGAGACTCGGCCCCGTCGCGCACGCGGTGCTGCACCACGCCCCGTGCCCCGTCGCCGTCGTCCCGCACGGCTGACCGGGGGCGGCTCCGGTCGCGAAGACCGTGGCCCCCGCCCTCCGCGACGGGCGCAGCCCGCGGCGAGCGTGCTGGGCGGGTCGGCCGACGCCGGTCGACCGGGAGCCGTGCGGCAGGACGGCCGATCGCGACGCCCCCTCGGGCAGGGCGACCGGCGGCGGTCGCCCCGCACCCGTACGCCAGGACGACCGGACACAGGTACGGCATGACGGCCGGACGACACAGATACGGCATGACGGCCGGACGTGACGCCCGCTCGGTCGGCGGCGGACGACCGGGAGCCGTGCGGCCGGGCCTCACCTCACCGCGCCCCCGGTGCACGGCTCACGTGGGGGTCGAGGTGGCCGCGCCGGTGACTTTGAGGACCTCGGCGACCGGGCGCCGGGGCAGCGGCCGTACGCACGGCGGATACCCCAGCCGGAAGATCATCTGCGGGAAGGCCCCGCCGCTGAGCGTCTGGCGGATCCTCGTCCGCAGGGACGGGACCTCCAGCGGCTGGGTGTGGAAGGCCGCCATGACCCCCTGGTCCGCCGCTTCGAGGAGGACCCGCTGGAGGGCCTCTCCGGCCCGCAGCCAGGCCGCCGGGTCGTCACGGTCCGTGCTGAGGATCGCGACGGGCCCGGTGCGCGAGGGCCGGCGCTGCGGGGGCGCCGGGAACATCCGTGTGAGGCCGACGTAGTCCCGTCCGGCGAAGGCCGTGACGTCCGGGTGCGTCCGGTCGGCGCCGCCGGGGACGCCGTCGTACCTCGGCTCGCCGGGCCACCAGGTCCACCGCCGCTGCTCGGCGGCGTACTCCGGACGGGAGCGGCGGGCGTCCTCGGCCCTGCGCACCAGCTCGGCGAGGTGCCGTCTGCCCGCGCGGTCGGTGACGAAGTCCAGGGTCGCGCCCGCCTCGTGCGCGTGCTCGCGCAGGGCCTCGGCCAGCGACGGCGGGAGCGGCTCCGCCAGGAACGGCCCCTGCACGGTGTGGCGGCGCCGCACGGCGCCGAACAGGCGCTCGTCCTCGGGTGCGGGCCGGTGGTAGGCGCCCCAGGTCACCCGGGCCAGGAACGCCGGGTCCGACGGGCGCGGGAAGTGCTCGACGACCGGGTTGAAGCCCAGGTGGCGGACGGCGAGCCGGATGTTGAGAAGGGCGGCTCCGCAGCTGATGACCATTTCCCTGCCGCTGGGGTCGGTGAGGGGAAGTCGCCGGGCGCTGTCCGCGTGCAGCTCGACGCCCCGGTCCTCGTCCTCCGCGACGAAGATCCAGGGCTGCGTGTTGTACGGGGACGGGGCGGTGACGGCGGCCCGCACCAGGTAGGCGGCGGCGTGGCAGGGTTCTGCACGGACGTCGGACATCATCGGGAACACCCTTTCTCGGGCCCGGCTCCGGCGGGCGGGCCGCCGGAGCCGGGCCTGCGTCAGTCGTGCGGAACCAGCGCGACGGGCCGGCGCACGTGGTGGAGCAGCGCGTGGGCCACCGGGCCGGTGTGCGGGCCGACCGCGGTACGCCGCCGGCGGCGGCCCACCACCAGCAGTCCGGCCCCGGCCGCGGCGTGTGCGAGGACGTGGGCCGCGCGGCCCTCGTGGAGGTTCTCGCGCACGACCACCTCGGGGTACTTCGCGCGCCAGGGTTCGAGCAGTTCGGTGAGGTCGCGCTCCGCCTTCCGCCGGAGCCGCGCACGCTCCTCGGCGCCCGGGACGCCGCTGGTGAGCGGCGCGTGCCAGGCGTGCACGGCGCGCAGCGGCGCCTTGCGGAGTGCGGCCTCGCGGAACGCGAAGTCGAGGACGTCGTCGCAGGGCCCGCCGATGTCGACGGCGACCGCGACCTCACGGCAGGGAGTGGTGGTCGACGGCCTTCCCGAGCCGTCGGGAAGGTGTTCGCCGGTCGCCGTCTCGCCCGCCCGGACGAGGACGACGGGCCGGCCGGCGTGCGCCGCGGTGGCCAGGGCGACCGAACCCGACATGAACCCTCCGACACCGCCCGCTCCCTGACTCCCGATGACCAGCAGCTCCGCGTTCTCCGACTCGGCGAGGAGTGCGGGCCCCGGCTGCCTGCGCACCTGCTCGGCGGCGATGTACAGCCGCGGATAGCGCTCGTGCAGCAGTTCGAGGGCGCCGCGGAGCACCCGCCGCGCGCGGTACTGCGGTACCCGGACCTCGGGCAGGCCCGCGTCGGTGTCGTCGTCCGGCAGGCCCTCCCAGGCGTGCACCAGACGGAGCGGCAGTCCTCGGCGGAGGGCTTCCCTCGCCGCCCAGTCGGCCGCGGCGAGGCTTTCCTTCGAACCGTCCAGACCGGCCACGACTGGCCTCGTCATGACCGTCACCTCCTTCGTCCACCCGCGCTCGCGGGTCCTTCGGCGAAGGGCCCGCCCAGCGCGGTCCGGGGCTCCTCTACAGGTGGGGGACGACGGCCACCGGGCAGCCGACGTGGTGGATCGCGGCGTGGGTGACGGGACCGGTGCGCGGGCCGACCGGGCGTTCGGTGAGGCGGTGGCCGACGACGAGGAGACTCGCCCCGGTCGAGGCCCGCACGAGCGCGGTCGAGGGCCTGTCCTCCACCACCGTCGCCAGGACCTCCACGTCGGGGTACTTGTCCCGCCACACCTGCAGCACGGCCTGGAGGAAGCCCAGCCACTCCTCGCCCTGCTCCGGGTCGTTCACCAGGCCGACGTCGCCGGATCCGAGGCCGATCGGGCCGACCGTGTGCCAGGCGTGCACGGCGCGCAGCCGGGCGTGCCGCAGCCGGGCGGCCTCGAAGGCGAACTCGATGACCTCGTCGCATGCGTCGTCGACGTCGATCGCGACCACGACGTCCCGGTAGCCGGTGTCCGTCGCGGCGCTTCCGTCGCCCGCCGGCAGGTGTTCGTCGGCCGCGTCCTCGCCCGCCCGGACGAGCACGACGGGACGGGTGGCCTTCGCGACCACGCCGAGCGCGACGGAACCGACGAGGAACCCGGTGAAGCCGCTCAGGCCGCGCGAGCCGAGGACCAGCAGGTCGGCCTGGTCGGCCGCCTTCAGCAGGGCGGCGACGGCCGGGCCCTCCATCTGCTCGTCGGTGAGGCGGACGTCGGGGCTCTCGGCGCGGACGTGTTCCTCCGCCCGCCGCAGCGCACGCCGGGCCAGGTGCCGCTGCGCGGCGCCGGCGATCTCGCGCTCCTGCTGGCGGGGGTGCCAGTCCCAGGCGTGCACCAGGTGCAGCGGCCGGTGCCGCCGCTCGGCCTCACGGGCCGCCCATGACGCGGCGGCCAGGCTCTCGGCGGATCCGTCGACTCCGGCGACAACGGGGGAAAGCATGTCGGCACCTCCAGCGCTCGGTCTGTCATCCGCTACCAGCGTCGCGCCGCGGCCGGTGCGGGGGCAGAGGCTGCCCGGTCCTCACCGGGGGCCGTCCGGCCCCTCTGTGCGAAGACACGGCGGTCGACCGGCAGCCCTGCCCGCCGTGGGTACGGAGCCGGTCCGGAGGTCGGTCGGCAGTGGGTTCGGAAGCCGGTCCGGCAGTCAGTCTGGCAGTTGGCCCGGCAGTCAGGCCGAAAGCCGGTCCGGCACTCGGTCCAGCAGTCAGGCCGGAAGTGAGTCCGGAAGCCGGCGCGGGCGTCAGTCCGCGAGGAGGAGGTGGCACTTCTCGCCCGGCTGCACGCTCACCGCCCGGTCCGGCAGCCGGATGTCGATCGGCGAGCGGTCGGACGGCGGCACCGTCACCTCCAGGCCACCGCGCTCCAGGCGCAGCCGGACACCCCAGTGCCCCTGGTAGCGCAGGGAGAAGCCGTAGGCCGACAGCTCCGGCAGCGGCACCGGGTCGAGCCACAGGGCGCCCTCGCGGGTCTCCATGCCGGTCAGTCCCCGCTGGACGAGGTCCAGGGTGCCGGCCATGGCGCCGAGGTGGATTCCCTCGGCCGTGGTGCCGCCCTGCAGGTCGGCGATGTCGCCGCGCAGGGCCTCCTGGCAGTACGTCCATGCCTCGGCCCGCCGGGCGCGGGCCAGGACCCAGCCGTGGACCAGGCCGCTGAGGGTGGAACCGTGGCTGGTGCGCAGGAGGTAGTGGTCGACCGTCCGGCACCAGGTGTCGTCGTCCAGCCGGTGGCCCAACCGTGCGAAGAGGTCCCGGAGTTCGCCGGGCGAGAAGAGATAGCCGAGCATCAGGACGTCGGCCTGTTTGGACGCCTTGTAGCGGTTGACCGTGTCGCCCTCCGCCTCCAGGATCCGGTCCAGGCGCCGGATGTCGCCGTAGCGCCGCCGGTAGCCCTCCCAGTCGAGCTCGGCGAGGTCGCCGTAGCCCTCGAACTGGCTGATGATGCCGTCGTGGAAGGGGACGTGCAGGGTGCGCGAGACGTCCTCCCACTGTTCGAGCTCGCCGCCGTCGAGGCCGGTGCGCTCGGTGAGTTCGCGCCGCCGCGGTTCCGGCAGGGTGCGCAGCACCTCCAGGGCGCGGGCGAGCACCCAGGCGGCGGTGACGTTGGTGTACGCGTTGTCGTCGAGGCCGGGCCGCGGCGCGCCGGGATAGGCGTCGTGGTACTCGTCGGGGCCCATCACGCCCCGGATGCGGTGCCGGCCCAGCTGCTCGTCCCAGGTCGCCGAGTCCGCCCAGAAGCGGGCGATCTGCAGCAGCATCTCGGCACCCTTGGTGTGCAGGAACTCGGCGTCCCCGCTGGCCTCGCAGTACTGCCAGACGTTGTACGCCACCGCCGAGCCCACATGCCGCTGGAGCCGCGAGTGGTCCGGCAGCCAGCGGCCGGAGCGGGGGTTGAGGTGCAGCTCCTGCGTCTCCTCGCGCCCGTCGCTGCCGCTCTGCCAGGGGTACAGCGCGCCGCGCCGGCCGATCGCGCTGGCGGCGGCCCGGGCCCGCTCGAGGCGGCGGTGGCGGTAGCGGAGCAGGGCGCGGGAGACCTCCGGGAAGTGCAGGTTGAGGTACGGCAGCACGAACAGCTCGTCCCAGAAGACGTGGCCGCGGTACGCCTCCCCGTGCAGCCCGCGGGCGGGCACGCCGACGTCCAGGTCCGCCGTGTGCGGGGAGAGGGTCTGCAGGACGTGGAAGAGGTGCAGCCGCAGGATGTCCCCGGCTTCGCCGGCGACGTCCAGTTCGGCCCGCCGCCACAGCTGGTCCCAGGCGGTCAGATGCCCTTCGAGCAGGTCGTCGAAGCCGGGCGCCGCGCCGACCCGGTCGAGCGCCGCGTCCAGCGGGTCGCTGATCGCGGGATCGCGGGAGGTGTGCAGGGCGACGATCTTGTCGACGGTGACGGTGCGTCCGGGCAGCAGGCTCAGGCGCACCCGCCGGCCGACGCGGGTCTCCTCGTGCCGTGCGGTGCCGGGGTCGTCGGCGTCCAGCCTGGCCACCATGCCGACGCGGACGTCGGAGGTGCGGGTACGGCAGTGCAGCCACACCGTGTCCGGCCCGGCGGATCCGGTGTGCACCTTGGTGAGGTGACGGCCGTCCAGCTCCCGGTAGCGCGCGACCCCGGAGTTGGTGACCCCGGCGTCCAGCGCCGCCTCCACGTCGAGGTCGCCGGCGAAGCCCTCGGCGGTGAACTCGGTGCGCAGGGCCGCGAGATGGGGATCGGCCATGTGCACGACCCGCTGTTGCCGCACCGCCAGCACCCGGCCGTCGCCGAGCGCGTACCGCGTCCGGCGTTCCAGCAGCCCGGAGGCCAGGTGCAGCACCTGCCGGTGCTCCAGCACGGTCGCGGTGTCCGGGGTCAGCCACGGCTGCCCGGCGAGGCGGAACCGCAGCGGCAGCCAGTTCGGGACGTTGACCATGTCCTCGTTCTCCACCCGGCGGCCCGCGACGTCGGTGGTGAGCCGGTCGTAGCAGCCGGCCACGTAGGTGCCGGGATAGTGCACCTCGTCCGCGGCGCACTCGGGCAGGGCCCCGCGGGTGGCGAAGTAGCCGTTGCCCAGCGTGCACAGCGACTCGCGCAGGCGCTCGTCCGCGGGATCGTAGTCGTCGTACTCCCAGGTCCAGCCCGTCACTGCGGTACCCCCTCGTCGAGCGGTTCGCCGAGGCCGGGTCCGGCCCCGGCGCCTGCCGGCGGAGCCGCTCGGCCCGTGTCCACCACGTTCACACCGTCTGCGGCACGACCGCCACCGGGCAGTCCGCGTGATGGAGCAGGGTGTGGCTCACCCGGCCCAGCTGGAGCCCGGGACGGCCGTGCCTGCGCCGGGCTCCGACGACCACCAGATCGGCAGCGGCCGAGCGGCGCGCGAGGACCCGGTGGGCCGGTCCCTCCACCGTGACCCGCCGCACCCTGACGGCCGGATGGTCGGCGCCGGCGTCCCGCAGCAGCGTGTCGATCAGGGCGGAGGCCCGCTCCTCGTGCCGGCGCATCGGCTCCTCCCCGGGGGCGGGATCGTCGTCGCCGGCGTGCGCGGGGCAGCGCCAGGCCCGTACGACGTCCAGGGTGCATCCGCGTGCCTCGGCCTCGCGGAAGGCGAAGCGCACGGCGCCCGCTGCGGTCACGGGTTCGCCCGCGCCCAGCAGGATCCGTTCGTGGGAGCCGGCCAGGCCCGCCCGGTCGCCCCGCACGACGATCACCGGGCACTGCGCGCGGGCCGCCACGGCCAGGCCGACCGAGCCGAGGAGCAGTCCCTTCAGTCCGCCGCGGCCGCGTGCCCCCGTCACCAGGGCGAAGGCGTCCTCCTCCTCGCGCAGGAGGGCGTCGGCGGCGTCGTCGGGGACGATGTCGGTGGTGACCTTCACATCGGGGTTGCGCCGCCCGGCGCGCTCGGCGGCGGTGGCGACGAGGTTCTCCGCGAACACACGCTCCGAGGGGCGGCCGAGGGTGGTGGACGGGACGGCCCGCTCGTACCGCTCCCAGCGCGAGGCGTACACCAGCCGCAGCGCGAGACCGTGCCGGGCGGCCTCGTCCACCGCCCAGTCCAACGCCGTCAGGCCGGCGTCGGATCCGTCGATTCCCACCACCAGGGGAAGGGTCATCGTCCCCACCGCCTTCCGTACCGCACAAGGGCCCTCTCCTACCGTCGCACCGGTCGGCGGTCCGGACGAGGGGCGGACCGGCCCCTCACGGGGGTCGTCCGGCCCCTGTGTCCTCCTGCGCCGGGGCGGGCCAGGGGCGGGTGAGGTGTGTCGAGTGCCACTCGGCCCGCCGCCGTGCCCGCCCAGCCCATGGGGTCGGCGCGCCCTCGGGCGCACGCTGAAGTCGAGCTCCTTCAGGGGGAGTTCGTGACACCGGTACCCAGGAAAGCGAGGCTCGGCCATGAAGCCCACGAGGACAGGCGCCGTCATGGTCGGCGACGTCGTCACCGCTCGGTGCGACACGCCGTTCAAGGACGTGGTGCGCCTGCTCGAGGAGCACCGCATCAGCGGCCTCCCGGTGATCGACGAGGACCGCAAGGTCATCGGTGTGATCTCCGAGTCCGATCTCGTGCTGCGTCAGGTGCGCGAGCCGGGGTCCACCGGCGTCCGGGCGCGCTGCCGGCGTCTGCTGAGCGGCCGCGCCCGGCACACGGCGGCCAAGAGCGTCGCGCGGACGGCCCGCGGGGTGATGACGGCGCCCGCCGTCACCGTGCGCGCCGGCACCACGGTCGCCGAGGCCGCCCGGCTGATGACGGAGCACCGCGTCGAGCGGCTGCCCGTGGTGGACGAGGAGGGCACCCTCGTCGGCATCGTCACGCGCCGGGACCTGCTCCGGGTGTTCCTGCGCACCGACGACGAGATCCGGCGGGACGTGCAGCAGGAGGTCCTGCTGAACACGCTCTGGCTGGCACCGCACACCGTCGAGACGACCGTGCGGGGCGGTGTGGTCACGCTCACCGGCCGACTGGAACGGCGCAGTGAGATCCGCGTCGCCGTCGCCATGACGCGGCGGCTGGACGGCGTCGTGGACGTCGTCGACCACCTCACCTACCGCATCGACGACAAGCCCGAGCAGCCCGCCGGCCTGGCCGTGCACGGCGTCGCCGACGACTGGCTGCGCTCACTCTGAACGAAGGTGACAGAGATGATCCCCGTCCTTCTGATCGTCGCCACGGTGCTGGGCGCCTGTCTGGTGTTCGGCTACAGCTCGTTCGTCGTCGGCTTCGCACTGATGGTGGTCGGCGTCCTGGGGCTCATCGCCTTCCTGTCGACGCCGGGCGCCGTGCTGCGCCCCGGTGAGCGGGAGTTCGTCGAGGAACGGCACTACTTCGGCAAGAACGACGACCACCGGGAGTTCCGGAAGTGACGGCCGCCGGCCGGCACACGGGAACGGCGCCGGTGAGCCGGCGCCCGGGAACCCTGCCGGTGAAAGACGAAGGCGTGGGCCGGGGATCATGTCCCCGGCCCACGAGAGCGATGCCCGCGGCGCGTCAGGAGTGCACCGACACGCGGTGCTCGGTCCGCTCCGGCCCGTACGGCGCGGGCGGAGGCGTCCTGGGTGTCCGGCGGCGCAGCAACCGGACGGCCAGACCGTCGAAGGCCGCGGTGAGGACACACGTCAGGCCCGCCGCCAGCACGAGCAGCATCGCGAACCGTTCCCAGAACTCCGGTGTGAGACTGGTACCCACTGTCCTCGCCCTCCCTGGTCGGCGTCGTTCTCCCTGCTCCCAGCCAACTCCGCGGCGGGACGGCGCGCTTGAGCCGAGGGGGCCCGGCGAAGGCCCGGAACGGCCCTCGTTCGCGGGCCGGTCGGCCCTGGTGGCCGTGGGGTCGCCATGGTGTGCTGGAGGCGGCGGGAAGGACCCGGCAGAGAGACGCGGAGAAGCGGCCGTCGCAAGGCCGCGCACCGCGCAATCAGGATCCGCGAGAAGCGGGTGGTGTCCTTCCCGCCCCTTCGGTGCCCCGGCACCCGGGGCAGGAGGTCCGTCAGCCCTTGCCTCCGCTGAGATTCCGCCACTGCGGGCCGACGCGCTCCCACTCCGCGGCCCACTCCTGCAGACGCCGGCGCAGCAGCCGCCCGCGTATCAGCCGTCCGCCGGCGAGGACCGCGAGTCCGGCACCGGACGCGGCCAGCACACCGGCCCCCGTCACCTCCACCGTCCGCCGTGCCGCCGTGGGCGGCCCGGAGACCGGATCGCCTGCGCTGTCCAACCAGGCCGTCACACGGGTGCCCGCCGCGGCATCGGGATCGACCTTCGTCCGCACCGTGTGCGTGACGCCGTCGGCGGTCGTCCAGCGGACCCTGGCCCACACCCTGCCGTCGTCGAAACCGGTCGTGGTCGGCGGTATCTTCGCGGCGTCCTCCAGCAGCACCGCGGCGACGGGGTGCACGTCCGCCCGCCGTGCGGCGATGTCCCGGTCGACCGCCGTCGCGGCCGCCTGGCCCGCGAACGCCCCGCCCAGGAGGGCCAGCGTCCAGGTGGCGAGCACGATCCTGGCTTCCACGACATCGCTGCGGCGGCGCAGCGGATTGCGCCGCCACCGCCACAAGCGCACCCCGGTCGTCGTCGTCCGCCGCGTCCCAGCCATGAACCTGACACCTCCCCATGTGCCGTCAAGGTCACACCACGGTCCCGGCGCCGCCGGACCGGGCGGTCCGGGCGTCGTCGGGGAGATCCGGGTCGAGGTCCGGGCGGCGGGGCGGCCCGGACAGGGCGCAGTCGACGTCCACCACGCCTTCCACCGTCCGCACCCTGCGCGTGACGACGGGGACGAGCGAGGTGTCGCGGACCCGGCCGGTGAGCGTCACGACCCCGTCGCGCACCTCCACCCGGATCGGCTCGGCCGGCGCGGCGAAGAGCCGGGCGACGACGTCCCGGCGCACCTCTTCGGCGATGTCGGCGTCGTCCCTGAGGAACACCCTGAGCAGGTCGGTGCGGCTGACGATGCCCTGCAGCACACCCTCGCCGTCGACGACCGGCAGCCGCTTGAGGTGGTGCCGCGCCATGACGCGCGCGGCCCGGGCCACGGTCTCGTCGGCGCGCACGGTGACGGCCGGAGCGTTCATCAGGTCCTCGGCGGACACCGCGTCGGCCTTGGCCAGGCCGAAGGCGCCGGACGAGCGCCCGTGGCGGTCCGGGTCTGCGTCGGGGTCGCGGAGGATCTCCTTGGGCAGGAGATCGGCCTCGGACACGACCCCGATGACCCGGTGGCCGCCGTCCAGGACGGGCAGGGCGCTGACGTTCCAGCGGCGCATGGTCCGGGCGACGTCCTTGAAGGCCGCACCCTCCCGCAGCGCGACCACGGTGCGGGTCATCACGTCACTCACGAGGTAGGGCATGACGTCCTCCAAGTGCTGGGATGCCGTCCTGCGTCACTTCCAGCCTCCGCCGCCGGGCCCGCGAGGACATGGGCCCCATGGCCCTGTTCCCGAGGTCCGGAAGCCTCTACTCACGGGTTGCCGCTCCCTGCTCCGGTCCGCCGGTACCGACCGGCGGTCGCCCAGGCACCGACGGGCGGTCGCCTGCCGGACCCGACGAGCGGTCGCCCAGGCACCGACGGGGGACGCCCAGGCACTGGCCGGGGGGGGTGCCCCGGTACCGGCGGCGGTCGGCCAGCACTGCCGGGTGCTCGCCCCGTCACTGACCGGCGGTCGCCCCGGTACCGCGGGGCGGTCGACCAGTACCGACGGACGGCCCACCCCGGGGCCCACGGACGGTCGCCCGGGACCGGCGACGTGGTGGCCCGGGGCCCACGGACGGTCGCCCGGGACCGGCGACGTGGTGGCCCGGGACCCACGGACGGCCCACCCCGGGATCCACGGACGGTCGCCCGAGACCGGCGACGTGGTGGCCCGGGACCCACGGACGGCCCACCCCGGGATCCACGGACGGTCGCCCGAGACCGGCGACGTGGTGGCCCGGGACCGGCGGGGGGCCCACCGGCCCCCTACGGCTTGCGCGACGGGACCCGCCACACCAGCGTGGTGCCGCCACCCTCGGGGGTGCCCAGCTCCAGCCGGCCGCCCAGCTGCTCGGCGCGCTCGGCCATGTTGCGCAGCCCGCTGCGGCGGCCGTCCTGCGGGATGCCCACGCCGTTGTCGGTGACCGACAGCCGGACCTCCCGGCCGTCCGTGGCGAGCAGGACGTCGGCCCGGTCCGCGCGCGCGTGGCGGGCGATGTTGGTCAGGGCCTCGGACAGCACCGCCACCACATGGTCGGCGATCTCCTTCGGCACGTCGGTGTCCAGCAGGCCCTCCATGCGCACGCTGGGGGCGAACCCGAGGACCGGCGCCGCCTCCCCGACCACGCGTACGGCACGCGCCCGCAGCCCCGCCTCGCCGGCGCCCTCGCGGGTGCGCAGCCCGAAGATGGTGGACCTGATGATCTTGATGGTCTCGTCCAGGTCGTCGACCGCGCGCACCACCCGCTCCGCCGCCTGCTCGTGCTCGATGAAACGGCCCGCGCTCTGCAGGGTCATGCCGGTGGCGAACAGCCGCTGGATCGCCAGGTCGTGCAGGTCACGCGCGATGCGGTCGCGGTCCTTGAGCACCGCGACCTCCTCGGCGTCCTGACGGCGTTCCGCCAGCTCCATCGCGAGGGCGGCCTGCCCGGCGAAGGCCTGCAGGGTCTCGGTCTCCGTCGCCGAGAACGCCGGCCGGCCGGTCTCGCGCGCCAGCAGGACCACGCCCCGCAGACCGGCTTCGCCGGTGCCGATGGGCACGGCCACCGCGGGGCCGAGCCCGCCGAACCGCGGGGGTTCCAGCGAGACGCGGTCGTCGTGGGTGACGTCGTCGCTGGTGACCGGGGCCGCTTCGGAGAAGGCCAGCCCCATCAGGCTCCTGTCCATCGGCAGGACGAGCCCCCGGTGGGCCTCGGCGTTCATCCCGACGGCGACCTCCACGGCGAGCGACCCGGTGTCCTCCATGGGCAGCGCGACCGCCGCCAGCGCGGACCCGGTGATCTCACCGGCCTGCTCGGCGATCAGGGCGAGGACCTCGCCGCGCGCGCCGCCGGACATCAGGCTGTGGGTGATCGCCGCGTTCGCCCGCAGCCAGCGTTCCCGCAGCCGGGACTCCTCGTAGAGCCGGGCGTTGTCGATGGCGACACCGGCGGCGACGGCCAGGGTCAGCGTCACGGACACGTCTTCCTCGTCGAACTGGCCCCCGCCCCGCTTCTCGGTCAGGTACAGGTTGCCGAAGACCTGGTCGCGCACCCGGATGGGGACGCCGAGGAAGGTGTTCATCGGCGGGTGGTGCGGCGGGAAGCCGTACGAGGCCGGGTGCTCGGAGATCTTCGCCAGGCGCAGCGGCTCGGGGTGGCGGATCAGCTCGCCGAGGATGCCGTGGCCCTCCGGGTACGGGCCGATCCGGGCGATCTGCTCCTCGGTGACGCCGACCGTGTGGAAGGCCGACAGCCGCTTGCCGTCCGGGCCGATCACACCGAGCGCCGCGTACTCCGCGTCGACCAGCACGGCGGCGGCCTCCACGATGCTGTGCAGGGCCTGCTCCAGGTCCAGCTCCCTGCCGACCGACAGCACCGCCTCCAGCAGGCTGTGCACCCGGTCGCGGGTGCCACGAGCCGCGTCCAGCCGAGCCTGCAACTCCTCCAGCAGCTCGTCCAGTCGCAGCTGAGGCAGCCGTACGCGAGCCTCCTCGGGGCTTCCCACCTGCACTCCTCCGGTCCACACGGACACCCACCGGTCCGATCATGTGCCACGGTAATGGTCGGCCGGAGGTCGCGGTAGCGGATCGGGCCGAGTTCTCGGTGGTTGCGCGTCTGGGCCGGTCGGCCCAGTGGAGGGGACCTGCAGCACCTGCCCCCGCGGTCCCGGCGGCCGGACGCTGGAGGAGTATCCAGCCCGAAGCCCGACGGAGGAGACCGGCGCCATGGTCCGTTACGTGTACGACTTCACAGAGGGCGGCCGTGACCAGGCCGACCTGCTCGGCGGCAAGGGCGCGAACCTGGCCGAGATGACCCGGCTGGGCCTGCCGGTCCCGCCGGGCTTCACGGTGACCACCGAGGCCTGCCGGGCCTTCCTCGCCACCGGTAGCGAGCCGGACGGCCTGGCCGAGGAGATCTCCGGGCACCTGACCGCCCTGGAACAGGCCGCCGGACGGCGCCTGGGGCGGCCCGACGACCCGCTGCTGCTGTCCGTCCGTTCCGGGGCACGGTTCTCCATGCCCGGCATGATGGAGACGATCCTCGACATCGGCCTCAACGACGACTCCGTCCTCGGCCTGGCGAAGGTCTCCGGGAACGAGCGGTTCGCCTGGGACTCCTACCGTCGTCTCGTACAGATGTTCGGCAGCACCGTCATGGGAGTCGACGGTTCCCGCTTCGAGAAGGCCATGGCCGACCTCAAGCGGGCCCGGGGCGCCGCGAACGACCTGGGTCTGGACGCGGCGGACCTGGCCGGGCTCGTCGGCACGTACAAGGACCTGATCCGGCGGGAGACCGGCGAGGACTTCCCGCAGTCGCCGGCCGAGCAGCTGCACCGGGCGGTCCTCGCCGTCTTCGAGTCCTGGCGGGGCGAGCGCGCCCGCGTGTACCGCCGCCGTGAGCACATCGCCGACGACCTGGGCACCGCGGTCAACGTGCAGACCATGGTCTTCGGCAACCTCGGCCGCGACTCCGGCAGCGGCGTCGCCTTCACCCGCGACCCGGCCACGGGCCGGCCCGGCCTGTACGGCGACTACCTGGCGAACGCGCAGGGCGAGGACGTCGTCGCGGGCATCCGCAACACCGTCCCGCTGACCGCCCTGCAGGAGCTGGACCCGGTCTCGTACGACCAGTTGCTCGGTCACATGCGGACGCTGGAGGCGCACTACCGGGATCTGTGCGACATCGAGTTCACCATCGAGCGCGGCCGGCTGTGGATGCTGCAGACCCGGGTCGGCAAGCGCACCGCCGAGGCCGCGTTCGCCATCGCCGCGGAGCTGGCCGACGAGGACGTGATCACCCCGGACGAGAGCCTGGCCCGCGTCAGCGGGGAGGGACTCGCCCGGCTGATGTTCCCCCGGTTCGACACCTCGGCCGTCGGCGACGCGCTCGCGCACGGCCTGCCGGCCTCGCCGGGAGCGGCCGTGGGCGCGGCGGTGTTCGACTCGGCCGAAGCGGTCCGCCGGGCCGCCGCGGGCGAGAAGGTCGTCCTGGTGCGCCAGGAGACCACTCCCGACGACCTGCCGGGCATGATCGCCGCCCAGGCGGTGCTCACCAGCCGCGGCGGCAAGACCAGCCACGCGGCCGTGGTCGCGCGCGGCATGGGCCGGGTGTGCGTGTGCGGTGCCGAGGAGATCACCGTGGACACCGAGGCCCGTCGCTTCACGGTGGGCGGCACGACCGTCGAGGAGGGCACGGTCGTCTCCGTGGACGGGTCGAGGGGCGCCGTGTACCTGGGCGCCGCCCCGCTGGTCGACTCCGCCGTGATGCGGTACTTCGAGACGGGTGAGCGCTCCGCCGGGCTGGTGGAGGCCGTGGCCCGCGCGATGGACCGGGCGGACGGCGTGCGGCGGCTGGAGGTGCGGGCGAACGCCGACACCCCCGAGGACGCCGCCCGCGCCCGGCGGTTCGGCGCGCAGGGCGTCGGTCTGTGCCGTACCGAGCACATGTTCCTCGGAGAGCGCCGCAAGCTGGTCGAGGCGATGATCCTGGCCGGCGACGAGAGCCGGCGCGAGAAGGCGCTGGCCGCGCTGCTGCCGCTCCAGCGGGAGGACTTCGTCGGCATCCTGGAGGCGATGGACGGTCTGCCGGTCACCATCCGGCTCATCGACCCGCCCCTGCACGAGTTCCTGCCCGACCGCACCGAACTCGCCGTGCGCATCGCCGCCGCCGAGGCCCGGGGCGCGGTCCCCGAGCCGCACGACACCGAGCTGCTCGACGCGGTCAACCGCATGCACGAGGAGAACCCGATGCTCGGCCTGCGCGGGGTGCGTCTGGGCCTGGTCGTGCCGGGACTGGTCGCCATGCAGGTGCGGGCGATCGCCGAGGCGGTCGTGGAGCGCACGCGGGCCGGAGGCTCCCCCAGGGCGGAGATCATGGTGCCGCTGGTCGGCGCCGTGGAGGAACTGCGCATCGAGCGGGCCGAGGTGGCGCGCGTGCTGGCCGAGGTCTCGGAGGAGACCGGCGTCCCCGTGCGCTGCCCGGTCGGCACCATGATCGAGCTGCCCCGGGCCGCGCTCACCGCCGGCCGGATCGCCGAGGAGGCGGAGTTCTTCTCCTTCGGCACCAACGACCTCACCCAGACCACCTGGGGCTTCTCCCGCGACGACGTCGAGGCGGCCTTCTTCTCCGCCTACCTCGACAAGGGCATCTTCGCCACCTCGCCGTTCGAGACCCTCGACCGTGACGGGGTGGGCCGGCTGGTCCGGATCGCGGTCGACGAGGGCCGCGCCACCCGGCCCGACCTGAAGATCGGCGTCTGCGGTGAGCACGGCGGGGACCCCGAGTCCGTCCACTTCTTCCACGCGGCCGGGCTGGACTACGTCTCCTGCTCGCCGTTCCGCGTCCCGGTCGCCCGGCTGGAGGCCGGACGGGCCGCGCTCGCCGGGACGGAAACGAGTGACAGCAGGTGACAAGGAGGTGGCCGACATGGCCCGCATCGTCGGTGAGGTGATGACCCGTGAGGTCGTCGAGGCCCGCCGGGAGATGTCGTTCAAGGACGTCGTACGGCTGCTGGACCGGTACCGGATCAGCGGGCTGCCCGTCGTGGACGACGACGACAAGGTCGTGGGAGTGATCTCCGAGACCGATCTGATCCGCCGTCAGGCGGCCCGGTCCACGGGCCGCCTGACCCGGCGGCTGCGGCTGCCCCCGCTGGGCCGGTCCGCCCGCCGTGCCGCCGCGGCCGCTCGCGCCGGCACGGCCGGGGAACTGATGTCGACCCCCGCGGTCACCGTGCACCCGGAACAACGGATCGCGGACGCCGCGCGTGTGATGGAGCGGCACGGCGTCGAGCGGCTGCCCGTCGTGGACGAGGAGGACCGGCTGATCGGCATCGCCACCCGGCGCGACCTGCTGCGGGTGTTCCTGCGCACGGACGACGAGATCCGCCGGGAGGTCCACGACGAGGTGCTGACCCGCGCCCTGGGCCCCTCGGCCCACGGCGTGACCCTCTCGGTCCGGGACGGCGTGGTCACGCTGGGAGGACACCTGGAGCACCTCGACGACATCCCGCTCGCGATCCGGCTGACGTACCGGGTGGACGGCGTGGTCGGCGTGGTCAACAGGCTGACGGTCCGTGTCGCGTCGGGGCCGGTCGGTCCCGCGAAGGGACCTTCGGGTCCTGGGCCGGAGCACCGCTGACGTAAGACGCTGCTGGTGGAAGCGGTACCGCGGCAAACCCGCCGGTGCCGCTCCCACCCCGCGCCGCCGCCCGTGCGGCGCCCCCTCGACCACGGAGGCTCGCCCCCATGACCCGCCACGACGACCGCAGTGCGACCACCGACCCCGCCGGCGCGCCGTCCGACATCGCCATCGCGGTGGACCGCCTGGTGACGAACGGGCTCAAGGCGCTCACCGACTACGAGGCGCTCGATCAGGAGCAGGTCGACCACATCGTGAAGAAGGCCTCGGTCGCCGCCCTGGACCAGCACACCGAGCTCGCGCGGCTCGCGGTGGAGGAGACCGGGCGCGGCGTGTTCGAGGACAAGGCGGCCAAGAACATGTTCGCCTGCGAGTACGTCACCCACAGCATGGGCCCGATGAAGACGGTCGGCGTCATCGCCCGCGACGACATCGACGACATGACCGAGGTGGCCGAGCCGGTCGGCGTGGTGTGCGCGATCACCCCCGTCACCAACCCGACCTCCACCACCGTCTTCAAGGCGCTGATGGCGCTGAAGACCCGCAACCCGGTCGTGTTCGCGTTCCACCCCTCCGCGCAGCGCTGCAGCGCGCAGGCGGCCCGCATCGTGCGTGACGCGGCGGTGGCGGCGGGTGCGCCGGAGCACTGCGTGCAGTGGATCGAGACCCCGTCCGTCGAGGCGACCGGCGCCCTGATGCGCCACCCGGGTGTCTCCCTGATCCTGGCCACCGGCGGCAACGCCATGGTCAAGGCCGCGTACTCGGCCGGCAAGCCCGCCCTGGGCGTGGGCGCAGGCAACGTGCCCGCCTACGTCCACCGGAGCGCCGACGTCCGACGCGCCGTCAACGACCTGGTGCTGTCGAAGTCGTTCGACAACGGCATGATCTGCGCCTCCGAACAGGCCGTCATCCTCGACGAGGAGATCTACGACGCGGTCCTCGCCGAGTTCCGCACCCTGCACGCCCACCTGGCCACCGCCGAGGAGAAGGCGAAGCTGGAGACGTTCCTGTTCCCCGTCGGCGCCGCCGGCGCGGGCTGCGAGCCCAAGGTCAACGCCGCGGCCGTCGGGCAGAGCCCGGCGTGGATCGCCGAGCAGGCCGGATTCTCGGTACCGGCGGACACCTCGCTCATCCTGGTCGAGACCGACCTCGTCGGCCCGCAGGAGCCCCTCACCCGCGAGAAGCTCTGCCCGGTCCTCGCCGTCCTGCGCGCCGGCTCCGAGCAGCAGGGCTTCGACCTGGCCGCCGACATGGTCGCCTTCCACGGGCAGGGCCACAGCGCCGTCATCCACACCGAGGACATGGAGCTCGCGGAGGCGTACGGCAAGCGCATCAAGACCGTGCGCATCATCGTCAACGCCCCGTCCTCGCAGGGCGCCATCGGCGGCATCTACAACAGCCTGCTGCCGTCGCTGACCCTGGGCTGCGGCTCCTGGGGCAGCACCTCGGTGTCCAACAACGTCTCCGCCGCCCAGCTGCTGAACGTCAAGAGGGTCTCGGTGCGTCGCAACAACCTGCAGTGGTTCAAGGTCCCGCCGAAGATCTACTTCGAGCCGCAGTCCATCCGCTACCTCGCCTCGATGCCGGACGTCCACCGCGTCACGGTCGTCACCGACGCCACCATGACCCGCCTCGGGCTCGTCGACCGGATCGAGCGGGTGCTGCGCCGGCGCCGTGAGCCGGTCACCATCCAGGTCATCGACAACGTCGAGCCGGAGCCCACCATCGACTCCGTCCGGCGCGGCGCCCGGCTCATGGGCGACTTCCGGCCGGACACCATCATCGCCCTGGGCGGCGGCTCCCCCATGGACGCGGCCAAGGTGATGTGGCTGCTGTACGAGCAGCAGGCCGAGGGCAAGGACGTCGACTTCGCCGACATGCGGCACAAGTTCTCCGACATCCGCAAGCGGGCCTTCCGCTTCCCCGTCCTCGGCAAGCTGGCCCGTCTCGTGTGCATCCCCACGACCTCGGGCACCGGCGCCGAGGTGACCCCGTTCGCCGTCATCTCCGACCCCGCCACCGGCAAGAAGTACCCGCTGGCCGACTACGCGCTGACCCCCAGCGTGGCGATCGTCGACCCGCTGCTCACCACCGCGCTGCCCCGCGCGCTGGCCGCCGACAGCGGCTTCGACGCCCTCACCCACGCCATCGAGGCGTACGTGTCCGTCTACGCCAACGACTTCACCGACGGTCTCGCCCTGCACGCGATCCGGATGATCTTCGAGAACATCGAGGCGGCGGTCAACGACCGCGCGGCCCGGCCGCAGGCCCGGGAGAAGATGCACAACGCCGGCACCATCGCGGGCATGGCCTTCGGCAACGCCTTCCTCGGCATCGTCCACGCCATGTCGCACACCCTCGGCGCCACCTTCCACATCGCGCACGGGCGGACCAACGCGGTGCTGCTGCCGCACGTCATCCGCTACAACGGCACCGTCCCCACGAAGCTGACCGGCTGGCCCAAGTACGAGAACTACCGCGCCCCCGAACGCTTCCAGGACATCGCCCGCACGCTCGGTCTGCCCGCCGCCACCCCGGCCGAGGGCGTCGAGTCGCTCGCCTCGGCGGTGGAGCGGCTGCGTGAGGCCGTGGGCATCGAGCCGACGTTCCAGGCCCTCGGCGTCGACGAGCGCGCCTTCCTCGAGGCGCTGCCGCAGCAGGCGCTCAACGCCTACGAGGACCAGTGCGCCCCCGCCAACCCGCGGATGCCCATGCTCGACGACATGCGCGGGCTCATGCGCACCGCCTACTACGGGCGTGACGTGAGCGCCGACGGCGCGGTCCCGGCGAACTGACCGGGGCCGCCGCCCCGCCCGCTTCCCCCTCCCTTCCTCGCCTTTCCCTCTCCCTTCACCCGCACCTCCCAGGAGTCTTCATGCTGTCCGCGGAATCCGCCGCCCTCGTACAGGCCACCCTGCCCGCCGTGGGCGGAGCGCTCGACGAGATCACCACCCGCTTCTACGCCACGATGTTCCACGACCGGCCGGAACTGCTCGACGGCATGTTCAACCGCGGCAACCAGGCCAGCGGGGCCCAGCGGCGCGCGCTGGCCGGCTCGATCGCCGGATTCGCCTCCGCCCTGCTGGCGAACCCCGAGGCGCGCCCGGACGAGCTGCTGTCCCGGATCGCCCACAAGCACGCCGCCGTCGGTGTCACCGACGACCAGTACACGATCGTGCACAAGTACCTGTTCGGCGCGATAGCCGAGGTGCTCGGCGACGCGGTCACCCCGGAGGTGGCGGCCGCCTGGGACGAGGTCTACTGGCTGATGGCGGGCGCCCTGATCAGCCGGGAGGCCCTGCTCTACCAGGACGCGGGGGTCCAGCCCGGCGGGATCTGGCGGCCCTGGACGGTCGTGGAACGCCGTACGGAGACCCCCGACGTCGTGTCGTTCCTGCTCCGTCCGGCGGACGGCGAACCGGCGCCGCGCGCCCGGGCGGGCCAGTACGTGAGCGTCCGCGTGCGCATGGCCGACGGGGTGCACCAGCTGCGCCAGTACAGCCTGTCCTCGGACCCGGGCGGAGAGCTGCGGCGGATCACCGTGAAGCGGGTCACGCAGGAAGCCGACGCGCCGGCCGGTGAGGTCTCCACCCTGCTGCACGACGAGGTCCGCGCCGGGGACGAACTGCTGCTGTCGGCGCCGTTCGGCGACGTCTTCCTCGACGAGCCGGCGGACGCCTCCGCGCCGGTCGTGCTGGTCTCGGCCGGCATCGGGGTCACGCCCATGACCGGCATCCTGGCCCATCTCGCCGCCCTCGGCTCCACCCGGCCGGTCCTGGTCCTGCACGCCGACCGCTCCCCCGAGGACCACGCCCTGCGCGCCGAGACGAACGACCTCGTCGGCCGGCTGCCGGACGCCCGGGCCGTCTACTGGTACGAGCGCCCCGGAGCCGGGGAACCCGACGCCCGCACCGGCCTGATGGACCTGAGCGGCACCGAACTCCCCGACGGCGCGACGGTGTTCCTGTGCGGTCCGCTGCCCTTCATGCGCGAGGTGCGCGCCCAGCTGCTCGGCGCCGGGGTTCCCGCGCGCAACATCCGCTACGAGGTCTTCGGACCCGACCTGTGGCTGCCCGGCACCGCGGCCTGAGCCGCCCCCCAACCGCTCTGACGCACCGAGGGAAGGAACCCGCATGACCCGCGACAACGCCCAGGAGACGCCCAAGGTTCTGCTGCGCTCCGACGGCGCCGTGGACGAGGCGACCCTGGCGTACGCCCGCGCGAAGATCGACGCCGTGACGGACCGGCCGGGCCTGCCGGTCGTCACCGGCGAGGTGCGCATCGTGCGAGCGGCGGCCCACCACGGCGACCACCCGTGGTCGGCCACGGCCGACCTGCGCATCGGCGGTCACCAGGTGGTCGCGGCGGCCGAGGAGCCGACGGGCACGGAGGTCGTCGACCGGCTCCAGGACCGGCTGCGCCGCCAGACCGACAGGGCCGCCCACGGGGCCCGCGACGGCGGACACCGGACGACAACCCCGCCCTGGCGCCGCGAAAGCGGCCCGTCCCACCCCGCCACGCCGGAGGACACCCCCCGCTCAGCATGAACCCGCGGTGCCCCGGGTCCCGGCCGGCCGACACCCACCCGCCCGGGACCCCACCCGGCGGGCAAGCACCCCCGCTCGCCCGCCGGGCGAACCCTCGTCAGTCCGCCACCCGGCCCGACCACCCACCGGCCTGACCCCCACCCGGCAGGCAAGCCCCCCGCCCGGTGCCACCCAGTTGGCCCACACCAGCCGGCCCACCACCGGCCCGTCCGTTGCCCGCGGGTCGGCCCCCGTCAGGCCGGCGCTCGGCGCGGTCGACCACCGCCTGACCACCACCCGGCGGGCCAGCATCCGCCGCCCGCCACCCAGTTGGCGGACACCGGCCCGCCCGCACTCGGCAAGCCGCCACCACCCGGCAGGCCGACCTCCAGCCCGGCGGCGCCTCGCGGTCGAGCCCTTGCTCGTCTCCCGTCCGTTGTGCGGACACCGGCCGGCCCACCACCCGGTGGGCGAGCACCCCTCCCCTGCCGCCCCTTTCGGCAGGCGCTGCCCCCGGCCCACCACACTGCGGGCGAGCCCCGTTCGCCTGCCCCGCGTGGCAGGCACCGGCCCCGTTCCTCACCCGGCGGGCGGTGGGTGGGGCGGCCCGGGGGGACGGGAGGGACGTCCGGGCCCACATGGTGACCAACGGCCCCCTGACGGGAGGCACCGGCTGCGGCGAGGCTGGGACCGCGGTTCCCGATCGGCGGGAGAGCATGAGGAGTTGTGTGATGGCGAAGGCATATCTGGTGGGCAGCGGGATCGCGGCACTGGCCGCTGCGACGTACCTGATCCGCGACGGCGGCTTCGAGGGATCCGACATCCACCTCTTCGAGGAGCAGCGGACCCTCGGCGGCAGCCTGGACGCGGGCGGCACACCGGACGCCGGCTACACCATGCGCGGCGGCCGCATGTTCGAGGCCGAGTTCCGCTGCACGTACGACCTGTTGTCCCGGATCCCCACCCTCGACGACCCGGGGGTCTCCGTCACGGAGGAGATCCTGGCCGGCCACGAGGACTTCGCCTGGGACGACATCGCCCGGCTGGTCGACGGGGACGGCAAGATCGTCGACACGACCTCGATGGGATTCTCCGAGCGCGACCGGCTGGAGCTGGTGCGCTGTCTGGCCACTCCCGAGGGTCACCTGGACGGCAAGCGGATCACCGACTGCTTCGGCGAGCACTTCTTCACCACCAGCTTCTGGTTCATGTGGTGCACCACGTTCGCCTTCCAGCCCTGGCACAGCGCGATCGAGTTCCGCCGCTACCTCAGGCGCTTCATCCACCTGTTCCCCGGGTTCGCCACGATGAAGGGCATCCACCGGACCCGCTACAACCAGTACGACTCCATCGTGCGGCCGTTGACGGCCTGGCTCCACGAGCAGGGGGTGACCGTCCACACCCGCTGCCGGGTCACCGACCTCGGCTTCACCCCCGGCATCCACAGCGGCACGGTCGACACCCTCCACCTGAGCCGGGACGGCGACGACGAGAAGATCGCCGTCGCCCCCGACGACCTCGTCTTCGTCACCAACGGCTCGATGACCGACGCCTCCAGCCTCGGCTCGCACACCTCCGCGCCCCCGCCGGCTCCGCACAGCTCGGACGCGTGGCTGCTGTGGCACCGGCTGGCCCGTGGCCGGGAGAACTTCGGCAACCCGTCCGTCTTCGACAAGCGGATCAAGGAGTCCCGCTGGGAGTCGTTCACGGTCACCACGAAGGACCCCGCGTTCGAGAAGGCGCTCGAGGAGTTCAGCGGGCGTCCGGCCGGCAAGGGCGGCCTGATGACCTTCACCGCGTCCAACTGGCTGCTCACCGTCGTCGCCAACCGTCAGCCGGTCTACCGCGACCAGCCCGAGGGCGTGACCGTCTGGTGGGGCTACGGGCTGCACCCCGGCCGGGCCGGCAACCACACGCCCAAGCCGATGACGATGTGCAGCGGCCGGGAGATCCTCGAGGAGGTGCTGCACCACCTCCCGTTCGACGAGCGGACGGCGGCGCGGATCCTGGAGACCTCCACCGTCGTGCCCTGCGTGATGCCGTACATCACCAGCCAGTTCCTGGCGCGCCGTCGCGACGACCGGCCGAAGGTGGTGCCGCAGGGGTCGGTCAACCTCGCCTTCATCGGGCAGTTCGCCGAGGTGCCCGACGACGTCGTCTTCACCGTCGAGTACTCCGTCCGCACCGCCTGGACGGCGGTGGCGCAGCTGCTGGGCCTGGAGAAGCACCCGCCGGAGGTCTACAAGGGCCACCACGACCCGCACGTGCTGGCCGCCGCCCTGGAGACCATGCACCGCAGGTAGGACAGGCACCGAGGCCCGAGGGGGACGTCCGGCCCCCCTCGCCCGGGACCATCGGCACTGGTGGGAGCGGCGTGGCGCGAGGGACAGTGAAGACAGGAGCGGCACCGATCCCCCGCGGTGTCGCTCCGTCGCGTACGGCCCCGCCCGGCGCGGAACGGGGTGGCCGGTCATCCTCGCGGGACGAGGACCACCGGGCAGTGCGCCCGGTGCAGCAGGGTGTGGGCGACGGGACCCAGCCGCGGGCCGAGCACGCTCGTCCGGTGCTGGGCGCCGATGACGACCACCGCCGCCTCCCGGGTCGCCGCCAGCAGCTCGTCCGCGGGAGCGGCACGGACCGTGCGGGTCTCCACGACGACGCCGGGGTGCCGGTCCCGCAGCCGGGTGAGGGCGTAGCGCGGTACGGCCTCCTCGGCCCGGGCGGTGCCGGCCAGCCGTTCCTGACCCGGGCTGCGCGTCGGGACGAGGGAGGGAAGTTCGGGGGTGATGTGCCGGTGGCTCCAGCTGTGCAGGACCCGGAGCCCCGCACCGCGCCGTTCGGCCTCCTGGAAGGCGTACGCCGCTGCCCGCGCGTCCCGGTCGTCCGCGAGGCCCAGCAGTACGTCCCCGCCGTCGTCGCACGGGTGGTCCCCGCGGACGACCAGGAGCGGGCTCTGCGCGAGGGCGGCCAGCCGCAGGCTCACCGAGCCCAGCGCCGGTCCGCTCACCGCGCCCAGACCGCGGGTGCCGACGACGGTGAGGTCCGCGCCGGCGCTCTCGCGCGCCAGTGCGCGCACCGCGCCGCCCTCCGCCGCGACGGTCTCCACGGGCAGCCCCGGATGCCGTGCGCGGACGCGCGCCTCGGCGGCGCCGAGGACCGGTGCGGCCTCGTCACGGTCGGGAACCGCGTACAGCACGCGCAGAGCGCGGCCACGCCGTGCGGCCTCGGCCGCGGCCCGGTCCAGCGCCCGCACGGAGATCAATGAGCCGTCCACTCCGACGACTACGTGGTGCAAGGTCATGGCCGTACCTGTCCCTTCTGTGGTTCGAGTCGGCCGTTCGACGGAGGCGGCGCCCGACGGGCGCACCGGCCTCCCCGGACGATGGTCCTCGTGTGCCGTCGCCCCGGGCAGAAGCCGGGAGAACCCCCGGAAACGCCGAACGGCCCTTGGTTCAAGGGCCGTTCGGACCAGTGCGGGACGGGGGTGATCCTCCCGAGGGGCGGGGTGGGCGCGGGTCGCCGGGTCGGCCGGGCGGCTCTCGGCGCGGGTCAGGAGGGGAGCCGCACGCCGTACAGGGTGCGTCCGCCGACGAGTGCGCGGCCGGTGACCAGCTCCGGCTCGATGCGCACGAAGGCCTCCCGCGGGGCCGGCACCCAGGAACGCGGACCGGTCCGCAGCAGCCGTGCGTGTTCGGCGGGGTCGGTCACCAGGCCGGCCGGCCCGGTGACCACGACGCTCCAGCCGGAGTGGGTGGCGGCGTCGACCTGGTCGGCCTCGAAGGCGACCACCGCTCCGTCGACGGCGCTCACGAGTTCCGAGGAGGCCGAGGTGCGCACCAGCACCGCGCCGTCGTGGTCCAGGCGGAAGTTGACCGGCAGGACGGCGGGCAACGCCTGCCGTGTGTACACGATGCGTCCCACCGGCACCCCGGCCATCAGGCGCAGGCACTCGTGCCGGTCGAGTGCGCGGAATCCGTCGTTGGCGTCCATCGGCCTTCTCGTCTCTCACGTGACAGAGCGGTGTCTCACGGTCCATCGTCAGGTGACGGGGACGCCCCCGGCCAGGGACCATCGGTCCCCGGCTTCCTGAGAGAGACCCCGCTCAGGCCGCGATGCGGCGCCCGGTGACGGCGTACGGTTCGATGCGCACCCACACGTCGCGCCGGCCGCCGGTCCACGGCGCGCTGTACGCCTGTTCGGCGAGCCGGCGCTCCTCGGCGAGGTCGGTCACCGTGCGCCCGTACCCGCGCACCAGGACGCTCCAGCCCTCGCTGAAGGCGTCGTCGATGCGGTCCACCTCGAAGGCGACCGGGCAGCCGGACGCCAGGGACGGCGTGGCGCCGCGAGCGGTCCTGAAGACGATCGTGTCGTCGACGACGGTGTAGTTGACGGGGACGATCACCGGCCCGAGGGCGGTGGGCACCGCGATCCTTCCGACACCGTGCGACGACAGCAGGACGGCGCACTCGGCCTTGCTCAGCTCGGTGAACTCGGGTGCGCGCCCGGCCTGTTCACGACCGGGCGGCAGATCGGTGTCGCCTCCGGTGAGCGCCGAGACCGTGGTCTGCAGCGCCGCCGCCAGCGTGAGCAGCGCGCCGCGGCCGGGCGCGGCGTCGGGGTGCTGTTCCAGGTGCGCCAGATAGCTGGGGGCCATGCCCGCCCGGGCGGCCGCCTCCTCCCGTGTCAGCCCGAGCTGGACGCGGCGTGCGGCGAGCCGGCGGCCCAGGTCGCCCGAGGGCGCGCCGCCCGTCACGTTCGCCCGTGTCTGTTCGGCCATGGCCCCTCACGTCCTCTCGTCAGACCGCCCGGACGGCGACCTCGTCGTGCGGCTGCTCGCCGAGCACCACCTTGAGGGCGCCGGTGTCGGCGGCCCGGGAGAAGACGTCGTACGCCTCCTCCATCTGTTCCAGCGGGAAGGTGTGGGTGACCAGCTGCGCGGTGGGCAGCCGGCCGGCGGCGGCCATGCGCAGCAGGGTGGGTGTGGAGTGGGTGTCCACGAGACCGGTGGTGATGGTCACGTTCTTGATCCACAGGTCCTCGAGGTGCAGCGTGGCGGGCCTGCCGTGGACGCCGACGTTGGCGACGTGGCCGCCGGGGCGCACCATGCGGGTGCACAGCTCGAAGCTCTCCGGCACGCCGACCGCCTCGATGACCACGTCCGCGCCGAGCCCGTCGGTGAGGTCGGCGATCAGTTGCTCGGGGTCCTCGCGGGCGTCGGCCACGGCGTCGGCGCCGAGCCGCTTGGCGGCCTCCAGCCGGGACGCGGCCAGGTCGACGGCGACGATGCGTTCGGGCGCGAACAGGCGGGCGGTGGCGATCGCCGCGAGGCCGATGGGGCCGGCCCCGACGACGGCGACGGTGTCGCCCGGGCGCACCCGCCCGTTGAGCACGCCGACCTCGTAGGAGGTCGGGAAGATGTCCGCCAGCAGGACGGCGTCCTTGCTCTCGACCGCGCTGGGCAGCGCGTGCACGGACAGGTCGGCGAAGGGGACACGGACGTACTCGGCCTGGGTCCCGTCGATCAGGTGGCCGAGGATCCAGCCCCCGCCGCCGCGGCACTGGCCGTAGGCGGCCTCGCGGCAGTAGCGGCAGCGTCCGCACGCGCTGATGCAGGAGACCAGCACGCGGTCGCCCGGACGTACGGTCCGGACGTCGGCGCCGACCTCGACGATCTCGCCGACGGCCTCGTGTCCCAGGACCGTGCCCGGGCGGACCTCGGGCACGTCGCCCTTGAGGATGTGCAGGTCCGTCCCGCAGATGGTGACGGCGCCGACCCGGACGATGGCGTCGGTGGGTTCCTTGACTGCGGGGTCCGGGACCTCTTCCCAGGCGGACTGCCCGGGGCCGTGGAAGACGAAGCCTTTCATGACACTCCTCACCGTCCTCTGCGCGACTGCAGATATGGCCCGATACATACAGCTTGTCCGTTGTTCGCCGGATCCGCTTGGGCCGTCCGGCCCCCCTCGGCGGCCGCTCGGGCCTCACCGCCGCCGCGGAGGGGGACCGCACCCGGTCAGTACGCCGGTGAGACCGGCGTCCGGGTGACGGGCCGCAGCTCCCGGCCCGCCGTACGGCGCGGGGTGGCCGGCCCCTCCGGTCCGTAGCCGAGGCGCAGGAGCAGCTGCGGATGCGCGGTGCCGTCGGGGACGGCGACCAGGGCGTCGCGCAGGTCGGCCCACTCGACGGCCTGGTGCATCACCGACGCGCGCAGTCCGTGGGCCGTCGCGACGAGCCACACCCGCTCCAGGGCCTGTCCGGCGCACAGCCAGTCGACCCGGCGGTCGTGGCCGGTGGTCAGCACGGCGACGACCGGGGCCGCCTCGAAGGGCCGTGCGGTCAGCCGTTCACGGTGGCGCTGGGCGGTGAAGTCCCGCAGCGGGATCCTCTCCCGGGCGTCCTGCGGTCCCAGTGCCGTGCGCGGCAGACCCGTGTCGGGCGCCGGTTCCAGGTCCCGGTGCACCCAGTGGCGGGCCTCGGCCGCCCGGTCCGCGTCGAGGCGGTTGCGTTGTTCGGCCTCGGCGGTCAGCCGCAGCAGACGCAGCGTGTCCGCCCCCTCGGTGAAGCGCAGCGAGGCGCCTTCCGCGAGGGCCGCCGCGGCGAGTTCCCGGCGCACCGCGGCGGGCAGCGGCCGGCTGGTGAAGGGGAAGCGGCTGCTGTGCCGGCGCCAGATCGCCTCGTAGAGGTCCGCGTCCCGCTCCCCCGTCCGCCGGGCCGTGAGCCCCGCCGGCCGCACGGTGGCGAGCAGGGCGGGGTCACGGGGGCTGGGCAGCAGACGGGTGACCGGTGACCAACCGAAGTGGGCGAGCGCGACCCGGAGGTTGAACACACAGGCCCCGACGGACAGGAGCAGGGCCCGGCCCGTGGGGTCCATGTGCCGCATGCCCCGTCCGGGGTCGGCACGCACCTCGAACGTCACCGTCTCGGGGTCCAGTGCGAACCGCCAGGGCTGGGTGTTGTGGACCGAGGGCGCGGCCACCGCGGCGGAGACACAGGTCTCCAGGAGCGCGGCGCCGAACGATGTGCTCTCCATGATGCCCTCCTCGCGCGTGGGCGTCGGACGGCCGGTTGTCCTTCTCTCCTCCGAGCATGGGCGCCCCGTCCCGCCCCCGGCAGGGGTCGAAGGTCCCGGGCGGGGTGCCCGGCGGCCCACGCGCTCTCCTGGGCTGAACGGCCCTTCGCGGCGGTGGAGTCGGTCCCGGGCGGCCCTGCTCGCACCCCTGGTCGGCCCATGTCCCGGCACGGCTGCGGCTGTCACCTTCAAAACTGTCACGACGACGAGGAGGAGGTGCGGACCGATGCCCGCAGGCAAGTGCGCGAGGAAACGGCTGTGGCGGTGGCGAAGCAACCCGCTGCGGCGGCGCGACGACGTCGTCGAGTCCTGGATCGTGCTGGCCGTGTGGACGGTCTTCGCCGTGGGCGGCACCGCCGCCGGACTGGTGACCGCTCACGCCGCCGACGAGGTGTTCGCACAGCAGCGAGCCGAACGTCAGCCGGTCCGGGCCGTGCTCCTGACCGACGTCCCGCTCGGCACCGCCACGCTCGGCGGGACGTCCGACCGCCGGATGACGAAGGTGCGCTGGACGGCGTCCGACGGCTCGACCCGCACGGGCCGGACGCTGGTGGACGCCGGCCTCGACGCCGGATCCCGGGTCACCGTCTGGCAGGACGCCCGGGGCCGGCTCACCGCCGAGCCGCCGAGCTCCACGGAGGCGGCGATCGAGTCGGGCTTCCTGGGCACCGCGGCCGCGGCCGCCCTCGCCGGCCTGGCGTTCGGTTCCGGAGCGGTCGCCCGGTGGCGGCTCGACCGGCGCCGGATCGACGAGTGGGGCAGGGAATGGGATCAGGTGGGACCACGATGGGGTCACAAGACCAGCTGAGGGGCACGGCAGACGCGTTCCGGGCTCCGGGCCGAAGAAGATACGGCCCGGAGCCTTCCGCGTGTCCGGAGCGGGCCTCCTAGGGGTGCGTCAGGGCTTCGGCGACGCGTCCCGCCCAAGCCTCGATCGCGCCGAAGTCCCGGAAGTCGCCGCCCTTTCCGGAGCGGAGGATCATCTTGGCCACGCGTCCCTTGGCTCCTTCCTGCAGGCACCCTCCGAAGGTGACGTGCTCCCGGACGTCCAGCCGGAGCATGGCCCGCTGCACACCGCGCACGGGCGGGATGTCCCGCTCGGAGGCGGAGGCGTCGAGCGGTCCGCTGCTGAAGAACCACACGGGCCGCTGGGCGAGTTCGGCGCGGTGCCGGCGGACGAACCGCCGGGCGTCCTTCTGCCAGCGCCCCGCGTAGAGCCCGCCGCCGACCACGACGGCGTCGTACTGCTCCACGCTCGTCACGGACCGGGCCGGAAGCGCCTCCACCGTCAGCCCGTCCTTGCGCAGGACGTCGGCGACGGCTTCGGCGATCCCCGCGGTGGATCCGTTCGTCGTTCCGTAGGTGACCAACACGGTGCCGGTCATGGCGGTCCGCCTCCTCTCACAGTCGGCGCAGCCAGTCGTCGGCCACGCCGTGGACGGCCTGTGGCTGTTCCCCGGTACGCCCCCGTGCGTCGTCCAGCCGGTAGGTCAGCTTCCCGACCGCGTCGACCACACCGTCGATCCGGCGGGTCATCGACAGGGCGATCTCGGTGTCGCTCTTGCGCTCCATGTGTCCGGTGAGGGTGACGACGCCCTCCGTCACGGAGACCTCCACACTGCGCGGCGGCAGCCACAGCGCGCGCACCAGGACCTCCTCGATCACCTCGTCGCGGATCTCCTTGTCGGGCCGCAGGAAGACCTGGAGGAGGTCGCGGCGGGTGACGATCCCGACGAGCCGGTCCTCCTCGTCGAGGACGGGGAGCCGTTCCACCCGCCGCCGGGCCATGGTGCGGGCGGCCTGGACGATGGTGTCGTCGGCGTGCACGGTGACCGGCGGTGCCGTCATCAGCCGGCCCGCGGTGCGCGCCCTGCCCTTCGCGGCCTGGCGCCGGGCGCCGGGCGCCAGCTCGGTGAGCCGCGCGCGGTGCTTCGGTTCGTAGGGGTCGGGGATGGTCGCCTGGTGCATCATCAGGTCCGTCTCGGACAGGACACCGATGACCTTGTCGTCCTCGTCCACCACCGGCAGTCCGCTGATCCGGTGGGTCGCGAGCAGTCGGGCCACCTCCTTGAACGGGGTGCCGTACTCGGCGCGGACGACGTCCGTGGTCATCACGGAGCCGACCTTATTGTGCCTCATGGCCGTTCCTCCTCAGCGCAGCCGGCGCAGATAGGGGTCGTGGGGGCGACGCGGCAGCAGGCGCAGCCGCGCGTCGAGCACGGTGACGCCGCCCGGTGTCGCCAGGACGGGGTTGAAGTCGACCTCGGCGAGCTGCGGCAGGTCGGCCGCCATCCGGGACAGCCGCAGGAGCAGCTGTTCCAGTTCCCCGAGGTCGACGGGGGTGCTTCCGTTCGCGCCCAGCAGCAGCGGGGCGCACCGCGGCGAGGTGATCAGCTCGTGGACGTCGCGGTCGGTGAGGGGGGCGAGGCGGGCGGCGTGGTCGGCGAGGACCTCGGTGGCCGTGCCGCCGAGCCCGAACAGGACGAGCGGGCCGAAGACCTCGTCCTGGACGACACCGGCGAACAGCTCGGTGCCGCGGGCGGCGAGGGGTTGCAGGACCACGCCGGTCAGGAGACCGGCGAAGCGGGTCTCCAGGTCCCGGAACGCGGCCCGGACCTGGGAGTCGCCGCGCAGATCCAGGTGGACGGCCCGCTGCTGGGACTTGTGCAGCAGCCCGGGCCAGTGGGCCTTCATGACCACCCGGCCGTCGAAGCCGCGCAGCCGGTCTGCGGCGAGCACGGCCTCGTCCTCGGTCTCGGCCCAGGCCCACGGGATCTGCGGGATGCTGTAGCAGGCCATCAGGTCGGCGCAGGTGCGCGGGTCGAGCCAGCCGCCGTCGGGATGCGTGCCGAGGAACTCCTCGACGACCGCACGGGCCCGCCCGGTCTCGACGTCGTCGAGGGCGGGGACGGCGCCGGCGGGCCGGGCGAGCCAGGCGGCCCGCTCGGCGGCGTGGGCCAGGGCGCGGGCCGCCGCCTGGGGTTCGGCGTAGGAGGGGACCGTGCCGCCGTCGGCCGCGGGCAGCAGCCGGACGGGCAGGTCCTGTTCCAGGCGCACGGCGAGCACGGGCCGCGGCCGCCGGCCGGGGCCCCCGGTGAGGGCCCGGACCAGGTCGTCCCCGGTGGCCGCGGCGACCGCCGTGGGCACGAGGGCCACGACGACGGCGTCGATGCCGGAGCACCGGGTGAGACGGTCGACGCACGCCGTCAGCTGTTCCTCGGACACCGCGGCGGTGGCGTCGACCGGGTTGCCGACGGCGGCGCCGTCCGGCAGCACGGCGAGCAGTTCCTCGACCGTCGCCGGGGTGAACGGCGGCAGCGCCAGTCCGGCCTCCGCGCAGGCGTCGGCGGCGAGCACCCCGGCTCCGCCCGCGTTGGTGACGATCGCGACGCGACTGCCTTCCGGCAGCGGCTGGGAGTGGAACAGGGCGGCCGTTTCGAGGAGTTCGCCGACCGAGCGGGTCGCGGTGATGCCGGCCTGGGTGAACAGCGCACCGCGGGTCATGGTGCGGGTGGCGGCGGCCGCGGTGTGGGAGGCGGCGGCCTTGCGGCCGGCGTCGGTACGGCCGGCGTCGACGGTCAGCACCGGGATGCGGCGGGTCACGCGCCGGGCGGTGCGGGAGAAGGCGCGCGGGTTGCCGAAGGACTCCAGGTGCAGCAGGGCGAGTTCGGTGCGGCCGTCGCTCTCCCACCACTGGAGCATGTCGTTGCCGCTGACGTCGTACTTGTCGCCGAGGGAGGCGAAGGACGACACGCCGATGCCGAGCCGGGACAGCCCGTCGAGCAGGGCGATGCCGACCCCGCCGGACTGCACGGCGACTCCGGCCGTCCCGGGGCGGGGGTGTCCGGCGGCGAAGGTGGCGTCGAGGCTCAGCTCGGGGTCGGTGTGGGAGATGCCGAGGCAGTTGGGGCCGACGAGGCGCATGCCGTAGGTGCGGCAGGCGGTCAGCAGGGCCTGTGCCTGGGTGTGGTCCAGGCCGGCGGTGACGACGACGAGGGCGCGTGCCCCGGCCCGGCCGCTCTCCTCGGCGACGGCCGGCACCGCGGCGGCCGGTACGGCCACGACCACCAGGTCGGGCCTCTTGGGCAGCGCCGCGACCGAGGGGTGGGACGGCACGCCGAGCACGGAGGTGACCTTGGGGTTCACGGCGAAGAGGCGGCCGGTGAAGCCGCCCGTGCGCAGCTGGTGCAGGACGGCCCGGCCCACGGAGCCGGGGGTGCGTCCGGCGCCGACCACGGCGACCACGGACGGCCGCAGCAAGGGCAGCAGGCTGGCCACGTCGGCGGACCGGCCCCGGGCCTCGACGGCCGACAGATAGGTGTCGTCCTGGTCCAGGTGGACGGTGCAGCGCACCTCGGGCCCCTCGAAGCGGCGGGAGGTGCGCAGGCCGAGGTCGGCGAAGAGACGGAGCACCTCGTGGTTCTCGCTGAGGGCGTCGGCCGTGAAGGTGGTGATGCCCTCCGCGCGCGCCGCCGAGGCCAGGTGTTCGACGAGAAGCGTGCCGACCCCGCGGTGGTGGAGGCCGTCGGCGACGGCGATGGAGACCTCCGCGCCGTCCTTCTGCCCGCCGTCCCGCTCCCGGCCGGTGTCGTACTCGGCGAGGCCGATCACCCGGCCGTCCACCTCGGCCAGCAGGGCCCGGTAGCCCGGCCGGGCCGGGGCGCAGGCCCGGTCGGCGGCCAGGGCGCCCGAGCGCCTGCTCGCCGAGAAGAACCGCCGCCGGAGGTTCTCGGGCGACATCTCCTCGTAGAACCCTCGCAGCTGTTCGCGGTCGCCCGGCAGTACCGGCCGGATGCACACGGTGGTGCCGTCCGCGAGCAGGGCGTGAACCGGGGCCCGGTCGAGCAGGTCGTCCGTCATCGCAGGTCTCCTCGGTGGCTTCGATACTTCGATCGTCCGGCGCGGAGGCGGGGATCGCATGGGCTGTACGGGGCCGCTCCGTGGCCGGTCGGCCCTTCCGGCGCCCGCCGATGGACCCCCTCCGCCGCACGGCGGGGCGCGCGGTCGAAACGCGTCAGTCGTCCGCCACCAGGGCCGTCAGGTCCAGGAGCCGGTTGGTGTAGCCCCACTCGTTGTCGTACCAGCCGAAGACCTTGGCCAGGGTGCCGTTGGCCTGGGTCAGGGCCGGGTCGAAGACGCAGGACGCGGGGTCGCCGATGACGTCGCGGGAGACGATCGGGGCCTCGGAGACGCGCACGATGCCGTGCAGCGGACCGTTCGCGGCCGCCTCGAACGCGGCGTTGATCTCGTCGGCGCTCGCCTCCCGGGTGAGGACGACGGCGAGGTCGGTGAGCGAGCCGTCCTCCACGGGCACCCGGACCGCGATCCCGTCCAGCGCCCCGGCCAGCTCCGGCATCACCAGTCCCACGGCGCGGGCGGCGCCGGTGCTGGTGGGGATGATGCTGACGGCGGCCGAGCGGGCCCGGCGCAGGTCGCGGTGCGGGCCGTCCAGCAGCGACTGGTCGTTGGTGTAGCCGTGGATGGTGGTCATCACCCCGCGCTCGACGCCGAAGGCGTCGTCGAGCACCTTCACCATCGGGGCGACGCAGTTGGTGGTGCAGGAGGCGGCGGAGACGATCCGGTCGCGGTGCCGGTCGTAGGTCCTGTCGTTGACGCCCATCACGATGGTGGCGTCCACGCCTTTGCCGGGCGCCGACAGCAGCACGGTGTGGGCTCCGCCCTTCAGGTGCAGGGCCGCCGAGTCCCGGTCCCGGAAGCGGCCGGTGGACTCGACGACGATGCCGGCGCCGTAGTCGGACCAGTGCAGGGCGGCGGGATCGCGTTCGGCGGTGACGGCGATGCGCCGTCCGTCGACCGTGAGGGAGCTGTCGTCGTGCTCGACGTCGCGTCCGATGCGCCCGAACGTGGAGTCGTACTCCAGCAGGTGGGCCAGGGTGGCGGGTGAGGTGAGGTCGTTGATCGCGACCACCTCGACGTCCTGGACGCCTTCCTCGGCACGGTCGAGGGCGGCGCGCAGGTAGGTGCGGCCGATCCGGCCGAAGCCGTTGATGCCGACGCGTACGGTCATGGCGGGACTTCCTTCCGGGGGTGAGGGGCGGTCAGGCGTTCCAGGTCCAGTCGGCGACCTCGGGAAGGTCGGTGCCGTGCTCGCGGATCCAGGCCTGGTGGCGGGTGCGCACGTCGGCCATCTGCTGCCGTACGGCGGCGGCGCGCACCGCGAGTCCGGGGACGCGGTCGATGACGTCCATGACCAGGCGGTAGCGGTCGAGGTCGTTGCGGACGACCATGTCGAACGGCGTGGTCGTGGTGCCGGACTCCTTGTAGCCGCGCACGTGCAGGTTGCGGTGGCCGGTGCGGCGGTAGGCGAGGCGGTGGATCAGCCAGGGGTAGCCGTGGTAGGCGAAGATCACCGGCTTGTCGGTGGTGAACAGGCCGTCGTACTCGAAGTCGCTCATGCCGTGCGGGTGTTCCTCGCTCGGCATGAGGCGGGCGATGTCGACCACGTTGACCACCCGGACGGCGAGGCCGGGCAGGTGCCTGCGCAGGAGCTGGGCGGCGGCCAGCACCTCCAGGGTCGGGACGTCACCGGCGCAGGCCAGGACGACGTCCGGGGCGCCGCCGTTCTCGGTGCCGGCCCACTCCCAGATCCCGGCGCCGCGGGCGCAGTGGGCGCGGGCCTGGTCCAGGGTCAGCCAGTCCAAGCAGGGCTGTTTGCCGGCCACGATGACGTTGACGTAGTCGCGGCTGCGCAGCGCGTGGTCGGCCACCGACAGCAGGGTGTTGGCGTCCGGCGGCAGATAGACCCGCACGACCTCGGGGCTCTTGTTGAGGACGTGGTCGACGAAGCCGGGGTCCTGGTGGGAGAAGCCGTTGTGGTCCTGGCGCCAGACGTGCGAGGTGAGCAGGTAGTTGAGGGAGGCGATCGGGGCCCGCCACGGCAGCTCCCGGGACGTCTTCAGCCACTTGATGTGCTGGTTGACCATCGAGTCGACGATGTGGACGAACGCCTCGTAGCAGGAGAACAGTCCATGACGGCCCGTCAGGAGGTAGCCCTCCAGCCAGCCCTGGCAGGTGTGCTCGGAGAGGATCTCCAGGACCCGCCCGTGGTGCTCGAGGTGTTCGTCGACCGGCAGATGCTGTGCCTGCCAGGCCTTCCCGCTGACGTCGAAGACCGCCTGGAGCCGGTTGGACGCGGTCTCGTCCGGTCCGACCAGGCGGAAGTCGCGGCGTCCCCCGGTGTCCTTCATGACCCGGGCCAGCAGGTCTCCGAGGACACGGGTGGGCTCGTGCAGGGTCGTGCCCGGCTTGTCGACCGGGACGGCGAATTCGTCGAGCGGGGCGAGCGGCAGGTCCCGCACGAGCAGGCCGCCGTTGGCGTGCGGGGTGGCGCCGAGCCGCCGGGCGCCGTCGGGGACGCAGGCGAGGACGTCGGCCACGGGCCGTCCGTCGGCGCCGAAGAGCTCCGCGGGCCGGTACGAGCGCAGCCAGGCCTCCAGCCGGCGCAGGTGCTCGGGGTTCTCCCGGACGCCGGCCAGCGGGACCTGGTGGGCGCGCCAGGTGCCCTCGACGGGCTCGCCGTCCACCTCGGCGGGACCGGTCCAGCCCTTGGGGGTGCGCAGCACGATCACGGGCCAGTGCACGCGCTCGGCGACTTCGTCCTCGCGGGCCGTCCGCTGCATCACGGCGATGCGGTCCAGCGCGTCGTCCATCGCCCGGGCCATGGCCCGGTGCACCCGCGCCGGGTCGTCGCCGGTGACGTGGATCGGGTCGTGGCCGTATCCCCGCAGCAGCGCGTCGAGTTCGCTCTCCGGGATCCGGGAGAGCACGGTGGGGTTGGCGATCTTGTAGCCGTTGAGGTGCAGGATCGGCAGGACCGCGCCGTCGTGCACGGGGTCGAGGAACTTGTCGGAGTGCCAGGCGGCGGCCAGCGGCCCGGTCTCCGCCTCGCCGTCGCCGATCACACAGGCCACCAGCAGGTCCGGGTTGTCGAAGGCGGCGCCGTACGCGTGTGCCAGCGAGTAGCCGAGCTCACCGCCCTCGTGGATCGAACCGGGCGTCTCCGGCGCGACATGGCTCGGCACACCACCGGGGAAGGAGAACTGCCGGAACAGCCGCGCCATGCCCGCCCCGTCCCGGGAGACGTCCGGGTACGTCTCGCTGTAACTGCCCTCCAGCCAGGAGTTGGCGAGGATGGACGGCCCTCCGTGGCCCGGCCCCCAGACGCACAGCGCGTCGAGTCCGCGTGCCTTGATCACCCGGTTGAGGTGGGTGTAGACGAGGTTGAGCCCCGGTGAGGTGCCCCAGTGGCCGAGCAGCCGCGGCTTGATGTGTTCGGGCCTCAGAGGTTCGGTCAGCAGCGGGTTGGACATCAGGTAGATCTGTCCGGCGGCCAGGTAATTGGCGGCCCGCCAGTGCGCGTCCAGGGTGCGCAGCTCGTCGTCGGAAAGTACGGTGGCGTCCTGGCGTTCGACCGTGGACATGGGTGCGACTCCGGAAGTCGTCGGCGTAGAAGGTCATCGGGGTGTGGAGGCGGCATGGCCGGCAAGGACGTGGCGCAGGTGCCGCGCAAGACCTACGAGAAGGAACTGCTCCGGCTGCAGACGGAGCTGGTGAAGCTGCAGGAGTGGGTGCGCGCCGAGGGCGCCCGGCTGGTCGTGGTCTTCGAGGGGCGCGACGCGGCGGGCAAGGGCGGGACGATCAAGCGCGTGGCCGAGCACCTGAACCCGCGTGTGGCGCGGATCGCGGCGCTGCCGAAGCCGACGGAGCGCGAGCGCAGCCAGTGGTACTTCCAGCGGTACGTCGAGCATCTGCCGGCGGCCGGGGAGATCGTGCTGTTCGACCGGTCCTGGTACAACCGGGCCGGGGTCGAGCATGTGATGGGCTTCTGCACGAAGGAGGAGCACCAGCTCTTCCTGCGGCAGTGCCCGATCTTCGAGCGGATGCTCGTCGAGGACGGGATCCTGCTGCGCAAGTACTGGTTCTCGGTGAGCGACACCGAGCAGCAGGAGCGTTTCCGGCGCCGGATGGAGGATCCGCTGCGGCGCTGGAAGCTGTCCCCCATGGACCTGGAGTCCCTCGCCCGGTGGGAGGCCTACTCGCGGGCCAAGGACGAGATGATGGTGCACACCGACATCGGCGAGGCGCCCTGGTACGTGGTGGAGAGCGACGACAAACGCCGGGCGCGGCTGAACATGATCGCCCATCTGCTGAGCTCCGTGCCGTACACCGACGTGCCGCCGCCGGTGCTGGAGCTGCCGGAGCGGCCCCCGTCGACCGGCTATGTGCGCACGCCGCGTGATCTGCAGACCTATGTCCCCGACCACGCGGCGGGCCTCTGAGCAGCCGGCCACCTCCCTCACTCCCGTTCGGGTACGACCGCGACGGCGCAGGCGGCGTGGTGCAGCACCGCGTGGGCGACCCGCCCCAGCTGGAGTCCGAGGTGCCCGGGGTTGCGGCGGGCGCCGACCACCAGCAGGTCGGCCTCGTGGGAGGCGGCGAGGAGGACCCGGCGGGCCGGTCCCTCGACCGTGCGCCGGTGCAGTTCCACCTCGGCGGGCGCGTCCCGCAGCGCCTTCTCCAGCACCTCGGCCGCGGCCTCTTCGTGCAGCCGGGCGGGTTCGCCGGCGAGCAGCGGGTGGTCGGTGCTCTCGTGCGCGGGGCACCGCCAGGCCCGTACCGCGTCCAGGGCCGCGTGCCGCAGCCTCGCCTCCTCGAAGGCGAAGCGCAGGGCGGCGGAGTCCGTGCCCTTCTCGCCGACGCCCACGACGACCCGGCCGTGCGTGCCGGTGCCGCCCCGGTTGTCGTGACCGCCGCGCAGCACGATCACCGGGCAGTTCGCGTGGGCGGCCACGGTGAGGCTGACGGACCCGAGCAGCATGTCGACGAGGCCGCTGCGCCCGCGGGTGCCCAGCACCAGGGCGGAGGCGCCGCGTCCCTCCCGTACCAGCGCGTACTCCGGTTCCTCGGCGAGCACCTCGGCCGAGACCTTCACCTCGGGCCGCCGGAGGTGGGCGCGGCGTGCGGCGGTTGCGACGATGTCGTCCGCCCGCACCTCCTCCGACGGCTTGGCCAGGTCCTCGGCGAGGGCGGAACCCTCGTAGCGCTCCCACAGGGAGGCGTACACGACCCGCAGCGGCACCCCGCGCAGGGCCGCCTCGTCGGCCGCCCAGTCGACGGCGCGCAGGCTCGGTTCGGAGCCGTCGACGCCGACGACCAGGGGCAGTTCGCGCGCGGTCATCACAGCGCTCCGAAGTCGAAGACGATCCGTGCCTTGACCTGACCCCGCAGCACCTCGTCGATGGACTCGTTGACCGAGGCCAGCGGACGGGTCTCGTAGATGACCTTGGTCCGCCCGGCGGCGTGCAGCTGGAAGACCTCGGCGAGGTCCTGCCGGGTGCCCACGATGGAGCCGATCACCGAGGTGCCGTTCAGCACGGTGTCGAAGATGGGGACCCGGACCGTGCCGTGCGCCGGCAGGGCCACCATGACCAGCTTGCCGCCGCGCCGCAGACCGGAGTTGACGGCCTCGAAGGCCGCGTCGTTCACCGCGAGGGCGATCGCCGCGTGGGCGCCGCCGTGCCGCTTGAGCACCTCGCCGACGTCCTGCTTGCGGGCGTCGATGACGAGGTCGGCGCCCAGCTCCGCGGCCAGTTCGAGCTTCTCGTCGGTGACGTCGATCGCGGCGACCGTGGCTCCGGCGATCTTGGCGTACTGGACGGCGAGGTGGCCGAGGCCGCCGATCCCCGATATCGCGACGAGCTGGGTGGGCCGGACGTCGGCGACCTTCAGCGCCTTGTACGTCGTCACCCCCGCGCAGGTCAGCGGGGCGGCGTCCAGGGCGGTGACGCCCCGGGGCACCGGCTGGGCGAAGTCGGCCCAGGCCAGCATCTTCTCGGCGTAGCCGCCGTCGCAGCCGTAACCGGTGTTGATCTGCTGCTCGCACAGCGTCTCCCAGCCGGACAGGCAGTGCTCGCACCGCCCGCACGCCGTGCCGAGCCAGGGCACGGCCACCCGCTGTCCGACGGACAGGTGGGTGACGCCCTCGCCCAGCTTCTCGACCAGGCCGACGCCCTCGTGGCCCGGCACGAACGGCGGGTTCGGCTTCACCGGCCAGTCGCCGTGGGCGGCGTGGATGTCGGTGTGGCAGAGCCCGGAGGCCTCGACGCGGATCCGGACCTGGCCGGGGCCGGGCTCGGGGTCGGGGCGCTCCTCGATGACCAGGGGCTCACCGAACGCTCGGACAACCGCTGCCTTCATGGGTCTCTTCTCCTCGGAAGCGGGTCAGCTGTGGGGGACGACGGCGACGGGGGCGGTGGAGTGGTGCAGCACCGCGTGCGTGACATGGCCGACGTGCGCGCCGAACGGGCTGCGGCGGATCCGCCGGCCCACCACGACGAGGGAGGCCTCACGCGAGGCGTCCACGACGTGGACGGCCGCGCTGCCGTAGCGGGACTCCTCGACGACCTTCACGTCCGGGTACTTCTTCCGCCAGGGGCGCAGCACCTCGGACAGGGCCTCGGAGGCGCTCAGGGCCAGCGCCTCGTGCAGCGCGGGGTTGGCCGGCGTGCCGTACGCGTAGTAGGGCGGCGGGTTCCAGCCGTGGACGACCCGCAGCGAGGTGGACCGGCGCAGGGCGGCGTCGAAGGCGAACTCGATCAGCGTCTCGTCCGGGTGCTCGGTGTCGAGTCCGAGGACCACGGGCCGGAACGGCGTCGCGGCGGACGGGACACCCGCCGGGTCGGGCTCGTGCTCGTCGGCGGCCACCTCCAGGGCGCGGACCAGCACCACGGGGCGGTCGGCGTGGGCGACGACCGACAGGCCGACGGAGCCGACCATGAACCCGCCGATGCCGCTGAGGCCGCGGGAGCCCAGGACGAGCAGTTCGGCGCTCTTGGCCTCCTCGGCGAGGGCGTCGGCCGGGTGTCCGGAGAGCTGCTCCCTGATCACCTCGACGCCGGGGTGGCGCAGACCGATGCCCTCGGCGGCTTCCCGGGGAATGCGCTCGGTCCAGTGCTGCTGGGTCTCGGCGCCCAGGAGAGGCGCCTGGGCCATGGGCTCCGGCACCGGCTCCCAGACGTGGACGATCTTCAGCGGCAGGTCGCGCAGCTGGGCTTCGCGAGCCGCCCATTCCGCGGCGGCACGGCTCTCGCGGGAGCCGTCGAGCCCTACGGTGATGGTGCGGAGCATGATCTCTACCTCCTGTGGTGAGGATCCGATTACAGAGTGGTCGTCAAAGGGGTCTCGCGGGGAGGGGCCAGTGGTCCCGGGCCGGGGCCGACGGTCCTGCGCGCAGCGCGGTGCGGTGGGCCCGGGGAGGGACCCACCGCACCTTCGGCGCTCAGCGCAGCCAGCCGTGGTCGCGGACGAGCGGCAGCCGGGCCCAGAGCCGGCCCGCGCCCAGGGTGTCGCCGGCGGCGGCAGCGGCCACCACGATCAGGGCGACGGCGTAGACGACGTGGTAGTCGACGAGCGGGTTCGTGGACATGCTCGCCGAGCCGTCCGCGAGGTGCTTGGCCGGCGGCCATTCGGCGATCCACATCAGCGCCATCATCACGGTGCCGGCGACGGCGGCGAGGCGCAGCGCGACCCCCGCGACCAGGGCGACGCCGATCCCGAGCAGACCGAGCATGAACAGCCAGTCCGCCCACGGGTCGCCGGCCCAGGAGTGGAAGGTCGACTCCATCGGCCCGACGGCGACGGAACCGAGGAAGCCCTTGGTCGGCGAGCCGCCGTCGATCCAGCCCTTGCCGGACGGGGTGGCGTAGCCGAAGCCGAAGGTCTTGTCGAGGAAGGCCCACAGGAAGACGAACCCGGTGAGCAGACGCAGGGAGGCGAAGGCGTAGGCCCGCGCGGTGTGCGTGTCGGTGGCGGCCGACGAGGCCGACTCGGATGCGGAGGCGGTCCGGTTCCTGCGGAAGGACGGCAGGTGGAAGCCGGGGCTCCGGTGAGGGTGCTCGTGCACGGCCATGGTCGTGATTCCCTTCGGGGGCGGTCGGGGCGGTGCCTGACACCACTCACTCTGGCGGTGCGCGCCGCCCGGCGCCGCAGGCCGAAGGTCTGCCGGCCCGGGGCTGAACGTCCCTGTCTCCAGGGACCGTTGGTGCGGCGGGAGGGCGCGCCCGCGCGCCGCGCCGCACCTGGACCGCGGTCAGTAGGCGGGCACGCCACGCTCCCGGAAGCGTGCGCGGACGCTCTCGGTGAGGGCCGGGTCGGGGGTCGGCGTGTCGCGCAGGGGGAAGGGGATGCCGAGGGCGTCGTACTTGTGGGCGCCGAGCTTGTGGAAGGGCAGCACGTCGACCCGCTCGACCGTGCCCAGCCCTGCGACGAATTCGGCCAGGGCGTCCACGGACCGCGGGTCGTCGGTCCAGCCGGGGACCAGCACGTAGCGGATCCGCATCGGGACGCCGAGACGGTCCAGCCGGGTGGCGAAGCTGAGGGTGGGGGCGAGCCGGCCGCCGGTCAGCTTCCGGTAGGTGACGATGTCGAAGGACTTGATGTCCAGCAGGACCAGGTCGGTGTCGGCGAGGAGCTCGTCGGTGGCGCGGGCCCCGAGGAAGCCGGACGTGTCCAGGGCGGTGTGCAGTCCGGCCTCCTTGCAGCGGCGCAGCACCTCGCCGGTGAACGCCGGCTGGAGCAGGGGTTCTCCGCCGGTGACGGTCACCCCGCCGCCGGCGGTGGTGATGAAGGCCCGGTACTTCCCGATCTCCGCCATCACCTCGTCCACCGTCGCCTCCCGGCCGTCCCGCATGTGCCAGGTGTCGGGGTTGGCGCAGTACAGACAGCGCAGGGGGCAGCCGCTGACGAAGAGGACGAACCGGGTCCCGGGACCGTCCACGCCGGTGGACAGGTCCCAGGAGTGGATCCGGCCGGTCGTCATCGCCTTCACAGGGTTCCGTGGAAGGTGCGGCTGATCACGTCGAGCTGCTGCTCGCGGGTGAGGCGGACGAAGTTGACGGCGTATCCGGAGACCCGGATGGTCAGGTCGGGGTAGTTCTCCGGGTGTGCCATCGCGTCCTCGAGGGTGGCGCGGTCCAGCACGTTGACGTTCATGTGGAAGCCGCCCGTGGCCATGTAGGCGTCGAGGATGCCCACCAGGTGGCCCGCGCGCTCCTCGGGGGCGTGTCCGAGGCCCTCGGGGGTGATGGTGGTGGTCAGCGAGATGCCGTCGCGGGCCTGCTCGTACGGCAGCTTGGCCACCGACAGCGCGGAGGCGGCGACGCCGTGCCGGTCACGGCCGTTCATCGGGTTGGCGCCGGGTGCGAAGGGCTGTCCGGCCCGCCGTCCGTCGGGGGTGTTGCCGGTGTGCTTGCCGTAGACGACGTTGGAGGTGATGGTCAGCACCGACTGGGTGTGCTCGGCGTCCCGGTAGGTGGGGTGCCGGCGGACCTTCGCCATGAACGTCTCGACCAGGCCGACGGCGAGCGAGTCCGCGCGGTCGTCGTTGTTGCCGTACGCGGGGAACTCGCCCTCGGTCAGGAAGTCGACGGCCAGTCCGGTCGCGTCCCGGATGACCTTCACCCGGGCGTGCTTGACCGCGGACAGGCTGTCCGCCGCGACCGACAGTCCGGCGATGCCGCAGGCCATGAAGCGGTGCACGGGGTGGTCGTGCAGCGCCATCTCGATGCGCTCGTAGGCGTACTTGTCGTGCATGTAGTGGATGACGTTGAGGGTGTTGACGTACGTCCCCGCCAGCCAGTCCAGGACCCGGTCGTAGGCCGCGGACAGCTCCTCGTAGTCCAGGTACTCGCCGGTGAGCGGGGGCATCTCGGGGGTGACCTGGTCGCCGGTCATCTCGTCGCGGCCGCCGTTGACGGCGTAGAGCAGGGCCTTGGCCAGGTTGACGCGCGCCCCGAAGAACTGCATCTGCCGGCCCACCGCCATGGCGGAGACACAGCAGGCGATCGCGGTGTCGTCGCCGGTGTTCGGACGCAGCAGCTCGTCCGACTCGTACTGGACGGCGCTGGTGTCGATGGACACCTGGGCGCAGAACTCCTTGAAGCCGGCGGGCAGGCCGGGCGACCACAGCACGGTGAGGTTGGGTTCGGGGGCGGGGCCGAGGTTGTAGAGGGTCTGCAGGAAGCGGAAGGAGGTGCGGGTGACCAGCGGGCGGCCGTCGGTGCCGATGCCGCCGATCGACTCGGTGACCCAGGTGGGGTCGCCGGAGAACAGGGCGTCGTACTCGGGGGTGCGCAGGAACCGGACGATCCGCAGCTTGATCACGAAGTCGTCGATCAGCTCCTGGGCGCGGGACTCGTCGATGATCCCCTCGTCCAGGTCGCGCTGGAGGTAGACGTCGAGGAAGGTCGAGGTGCGGCCCAGCGACATCGCCGCGCCGTTCTGTTCCTTCACCGCGGCGAGATAGCCGAGGTAGAGCCACTGGACGGCCTCGTGCGCGGTGAGTGCGGGACGGGAGACGTCACAGCCGTAGGTCGCCGCCATGCGGGTCAGTTCGCCCAGTGCCTTGATCTGCTCGGCGAGTTCCTCGCGGTCGCGGATGACGTGCTCGGTGGACGGCCGGCCGTCCAGCTGGGCCTTCTCCGCGTGCTTGGCCTCGATCAGCCGGTCGGTGCCGTACAGGGCGACGCGCCGGTAGTCGCCGATGATCCGGCCGCGGCCGTAGGCGTCGGGCAGGCCGGTGATGATGCCGACCCTGCGGGCGGTCCGCATCTCGGGCGTGTAGGCGTCGAAGACACCGGCGTTGTGGGTCTTGCGGTAGGTGCCGAAGACCTCGGTGACGAACGGGTCGGGCTCGTAGCCGTACGCCTTGAGGCCGTTCTCCACCATGCGCAGACCGCCGTTGGGCATGATCGCGCGCTTGAGCGGGGCGTCGGTCTGCAGACCGACGACCAGTTCGCGGTCGCGGTCGATCCAGCCGGGGGCGTGCGAGGTGATCGTCGAGGGCGTCGCGGCGTCCACGTCGAGGATGCCCCGGGCCCGCTCCTCGGGGAACAGTGCGCTGACCTTCTCCCAGACGGCCCGGGTGCGCTCCGTGGAACCGGTCAGGAACGACGCGTCACCTTCGTACGGGGTGTAGTTGGCCTGGATGAAGTCGCGTACGTCGATCAGCTCGCGCCAGCGTGCCCCGGCGAAGCCTCGCCAGGCCTCGGTGACCTTGTCACCGACTGTCACGGTTGCGGTCATCGCCGTTCCTCTCCTCGGTTCGTGTCCTGCACTTCGATGCTCGTCGCTCGTGATCGTCACGGGGAGTGCCGGAAGGCGCCCGCGGTGCGGGCCGACCGGCCCCCGGGTCCCGGACCGGACGTCCCGGCGGCCCGGGCACGGCCGGTCAGCCGGCCGTGAGGTCGGGGCGGATCAGGGTGCCCGACCGGCCGTGCACCATCTCGTACGCCGCGTCCAGGGCGCCGATGGCGGCGAGCCCTCCGGTCCGCTCGACGAAGCGGGCGGCGGCCTCGGCCTTGGGCCCCATGGAGCCCTCCGGGAGACCCTTGCGGCGCAGCTCGGCGGGGGTGGCGTCGAGGACCGGCTGCTGTGCGGGTGTCCCGTAGTCCTCGTACACGCACGGGACGTCGGTGAGGATGAGCAGGAAGTCGGCCTTCAGGTCCTCGGCGAGCAGGGCGGCCGTCAGGTCCTTGTCGATGACGGCCTCCATGCCCGTCAGCGCGCCGCTGTCGCGGTCCGCGGTGACGGGGATGCCTCCGCCCCCCGCGCAGATCACCAGGGTCCCGCTGTTCAGGAGTTGGTGGACGGTGTCGGTCTCCAGGATCCGTTCGGGGGCCGGGGAGGGGACGACGCGCCGCCAGCCGGTGGTGTCCCGCGCGATGTGCCAGCCGCGCTTGCGGGCGAGGGCGGCGGCCACCTCCCGGGGGTAGACCTGGCCGACGAACTTGGTGGGCCGGGCGAGCGCCGGGTCGTCGGCCCGTACGAGGGTGTGGGTGACGAGCGTGGCGATGTGGCGGCCGGGGAGGGCGTCGTGCAGCGTACAGGCCAGCAGGGAGCCGATCATGCCCTGGGTCTGGGCGCCGAGCAGATGCAGGGGGTAGGGGGCGCTGAGGGCGGGGTCGGCGGCGCTCTCCATGGCGAGCAGGCCGATCTGGGGGCCGTTGCCGTGGGTGATGACGAGTTCGTGCTCGTGGGCCAGGGTGGCGAGGGCGGTGGCGACCCGGTCGATGTTGGCCTGCTGGACGGCGGCGTCGGGGCGTTCACCGCGGTGGAGCAGGGCGTTGCCGCCCAGGGCGACGACGATACGCATGGCTCAGTCCTCCAGGGTGGCGACGAGCACGGCCTTGATGGTGTGCAGCCGGTTCTCGGCCTGGTCGAAGACGATGGACGCGGGGGAGGAGAAGACCTCGTCGGTGACTTCGAGCGCGTCCAGGCCGTAGCGGTCGAAGAGGTCGCGGCCCAGACGGGTGCTGCGGTCGTGCAGGGCCGGCAGGCAGTGCATGAACTTCACGTCCGGGTTGCCGGTGGCGGCCAGCGTCTTGGCGTCGACCTGGTACGGCAGCAACAGCTCGATCCGCTCCCGCCAGGTCTCGGCGGGCTCGCCCATGGAGACCCAGACGTCGGTGTGCAGGAAGTCGGCTCCGCGTACGGCGGTCTCGATGTCCTCGGTGAGCGTGATCCGGGCGCCGCTGTCCTCGGCCAGCTTCCGGCACGTGGTGACCAGGGCGGGGTCGGGCCACAGCCGGGCGGGCGCGGCGATCCGCACGTCCATGCCGAGCAGCGCGCCCATCGACAGCAGGGAGTTGCCCATGTTGTTGCGGGCGTCGCCGAGGTAGCAGTAGGCGACGTCGGGCAGCGGCTTGGGGCTGTGCTCGTGCATGGTCAGGACGTCGCACAGGCTCTGGGTGGGGTGCGCGGTGTCGGTGAGGCCGTTGTAGACGGGGACACCGGAGTGGGCGGCGAGGGCGGTGACGAGGGACTGCGCGGAGCCGCGGTACTCGATGGCGTCGAACATGCGGCCGAGTACGCGGGCGGTGTCGGCGATGGACTCCTTCGCGCCGATGTGGGTGTCGCCGGGGCCCAGGTAGGTGGTGGCGGCGCCCTGGTCGGCGGCGGCGGCCTCGAAGGCGCAGCGGGTGCGGGTGGAGGTCTTCTCGAAGATCAGGGCGAGGTGCCTGCCGGTCAGGCGGGGCTGCTCGGTGCCGGCGCGCCGGGCCGCCTTGAGGGTGGCCGCCAGGTCGAGGAGGTGATGGATCTCGGGGGCGGTGAAGTCGAGTTCGCTCAGGTAGGAGCGGCCTCGCAGGTCGATGGTCATGTGGGTTCCCCCTGGTGGTCAGGCGACCGGGTCGCGTTCGACGGGGCAGCTCATGCAGCGCGGTCCGCCGCGGCCGCGGCCGAGTTCGGCGCCGGCGATGGTGACGATCTCGATGCCCTGCTTGCGCAGGTAGGTGTTGGTGGTGACGTTGCGCTCGTAGCCGACGACGACCCCGGGGGCTAGGGCGAGGAAGTTGCTGCCGTCGTCCCACTGCTCGCGTTCGGCGTTGCGGATGTCCTGCGGGGCGGAGAGCATCCGGACCTTGTCGAGGCCGAGGGCCTCGGCGAGGGCGGTGGCCAGGTCGGAGTTCGGGGCGACGTCGAAGCCGCAGTCGCGGGTGCCGCTGGGCGTGAGCGTCCAGGAGCGCAGGGAGTCGGCGAGGCCCGGGTAGATGACGAAGGTGTCGCGGTCGAGCATCGTCAGGACGGTGTCGAGGTGCATGTAGGCACGGGTGGCCGGGAGCTGGACGGCGACCAGCCGGGTCGCCGTGCCGTCCGCGAAGAGGCGGGCGGCCAGGTTCTCCACGGCCTGGGCGGTGGTCCGCTCCCCCACGCCGACCATGACGGCGCCGTTGCCGAGGACGTGGACGTCACCGCCTTCGAGGGTGCCCACCGGGCCGCCGTCGAGGAGCGGTGCCGGGGCGACGCCGGCGAACAGGGGATGGAAGCGGTAGATCGCCTCGGCGTGCAGGCTCTCGCGCCGCCGGGCCGGCTTGGCCATCGGGTTGACCGACAGACGGTCGTAGATCCAGCAGGAGTTGTCGCGCGGGAAGAGGTGGTTGGGCAGCGGGGCGAGGGCGAAGTCCTCGGCGTCCAGCGCGCTCCAGACCAGGCTGTGCGGGGTGGCCAGCGGCAGGTCGCTCTTGAGGAGGCCGCCGATGAGGTGTCCGGCGAGGGTCTCGCCGTCGAGCTCGGCGCACAGGGCGCGCACCGGGTCGATCAGCGCCGGTCCGACGGTGGCCGGGGTGATCACCCGGTCCAGCAGCCAGTCGCGGGCTGGCGCGGAGTCGAGGGTCTGGGCGAGCAGGTCGGCGAAGTAGTGCACGCGGGTGCCGTGGTCGCGCAGCACCTGGGCGAAGGCGTCGTGCTCCTCCCGGGCGCGCTTGGCCCACAGGATGTCGTCGAAGAGGAGGGCGTCGACGTTCCGCGGGGTGAGGCGGGAGAGTTCGATGCCCGGGCGGTGCAGGATCACCTGGCGCAGGCGGCCCGCCTCGGAGTCGACGTGGAACGTGGTCATGGCGTTGCTTCCTCTGCCGTGCGGGGGCGGTGGTCAGTCCTGGTGGCGGTGGGCGTCGCGCTTGCGCGGGCCGCCGACGCGGCTGGTGCCCAGTCCGCGGGAGAGCCGCGCGGGCGGGGCCGGCGTCTCGGGGGCGCGCTCCTCACGCGGGGTGCGGGCGGCCGGGATCTCCGCCTGGGCGTCGCCGTACCGGCCCTGCCCCCGCTTCAGCCAGACGTAGACCGGCACGCCGAGCAGCAGCACGAACAGTCCGTAGTAGACGGTCTGGTAGCCGCTGCCCTGGATCGACCAGTAGGAGAAGGCGAGCGCCAGGGCGGCGACGGTGACGTCACGGGCCAGGCGCCGCGGGCTGAGGGTCTCCCGGCCGCGCACCAGCAGCCAGTACAGCTGGGCGGCGGCGGAGAACAGGTACGGGATCACCGCGGTGAGCACGCTCAGCAGCACGATCTTGGTGAAGACGTCGTCGAAGCGGGTGTAGCTGAACACGGTGATGAGCGAGGCCAGCACGGTGGAGGCGATGACGCCGAAGGCCGGGACACCGCTCTGGCCGCGCAGCCTGGCGAAGGCGTCGGGGAAGAGTCCGTCGCGGGCGGCGGCGTAGGGCATCTCGGCGCACAGCATGGTCCAGCCGTTGAGGGCCCCGATGCCCGAGATGATCGCGGCGGCGGCCACGACGTCTCCCGCCCAGGTGCCGCCGAAGATGTTGTTCACGGCGTCGGTGAACGGCGCCGTGGTGTCGCCGAGCGCTCCGTGCGAGACGGTGCCGAAGACGGCGAGCGTGCCCAGGATGTAGATGACGGCGCACAGCAGGGTGCCGTAGACGGTGGCGCGCGGCACGTTCCGCTCCGGGTCGCGGACCCGGCCGGCGACCACCGAGGCGGCCTCCAGACCGAGGTAGCTGAACAGGGCGATGGCGGCGGCGGCGGAGATCGCGCCGAGAGCCGACTGGCCGCTGGCGTTGAAGGCGCCGAAGTTGTCCGGGTCGATGAAGAGCAGTCCGACGGTCGCCATGAAGACGAGCGGCACGAACTTCAGCACGGTGGTGACCACCTGGAAGGCGCCGATGTTGCGGACGCCGGTGAGGTTGATCGCGGCCGCCGTCCACAGTCCGGCGAGGGCGAGCGTCATGGAGATCCACGTCGTGTGGCCCTTGTTGACGAACACCTCGAGGTAGCCGACCCAGGCCACGGCGATCGCCGCGTTGCCGGCCCACGCGGTGATCCAGTACGACCAGGCGTTGAGGAATCCGGCGAACTCGCCGAACGCCTCCCGGGCGTAGACGTACGGTCCGCCACTGGCCGGAACCCGCTTCGACAGCGCCCCGAAGGTCAGCGCGAGCGCCAGCGCGCCCAGCGTGACGACGACGAAGGCGACCAGGGAGACAGGCCCGTACGGGGCGAGGGCGGAGGGAAGGGCGAAGATTCCGGTCCCGATGACGGTCCCGATCACGAGCGCGGACGCGGCCGGGAGACCGAGCGCCGCCTTGGGCGCCGCTCGGTCACCGCTCGCTGAAGGCCTGGGCATGGCTGTGCTCCTCGTGCAAGTCGCTGCGGATGAGTGGATCCGGAACGATGGTTCTGCGCCCGGCCGGACCGGCGCAGCGGCCACAGGGGGCCCGGGCCGGACCCGAAGGTCCCGGTTCGGGGGCCCGGGCAGTCCCGGTCCGAGGGCCCGGGCGGTACCGGCCGGTGCCGAACGGGCCGGTGGTTGGACCAGGTGGCCCATGGCCCACGCCACCGGCCGGGCACACGCTGGCCTTGACGTTCGTAGCCCCCCCCCGCCAGGGAGACATGCCATGAACACTTCCGCGACCCCCAGCATGCTGCGCTCGCTGTCCGCCGAGCACAGCCGGCGGCTCATGCGCATCGCCCGAGAGGTGTCCATCCCCCAGGGAACCCGTCTGTTCGAGGAGGGTGAGCGCGCCGACCGCTTCTGGATCATCCGCACCGGCGGCGTCGAGCTCGACATGCGGGTGCCGGGCCGCCGGGCGGCCGTCATCGAGAATCTCGGGCACAACGAGCTGGTCGGCTGGTCCTGGCTGTTCACGCCCCATGTCTGGCACCTGGGCGCCGAGGCGACCACCCCGGTACGGGCCTACGAGTTCGACGCCACGGCCGTCCGGCTGATGTGCGAGGACGACCCGGCGCTGGGCAACGACGTCGCCCGGTGGGTCGGTGAGGTGCTCGCCCACCGTCTCCGCTCGTCCAGGACGCGCCTGATCGACCTGTACGCCCCCCACGGCGCCGGAAGCCTCGTCTGACTCCGGCCCGGACCCACCCTGAAGGAGTGGCCATGCACGGCACCCCGCACATCGTCAGTGATGTGATGACCCACACGGTCGCCGCGGTCGGTCGCGGGGCGACCTTCAAGGAGATCGTGCAGTTGATGCAGGACTGGAAGGTCAGCGCCCTGCCCGTCCTCGAGGGCGAGGGCCGGGTCGTCGGCGTCGTCTCCGAGGCGGACCTGCTGCCCAAGGAGGAGTTCCGCGACAGCGATCCCGACCGGTACACCCAGCTGCGCCGCCTCTCCGACCTGGCGAAGGCCGGCGCCGTGACCGCCGAGGAACTCATGACCTCTCCGGCCCTCACCGTCCGCGCGGACGCCACGCTGGCCCAGGCCGCCCGGATCATGGCCCGGGCGAAGGTCAAGCGGCTTCCCGTCGTCGACGCCGTGGGGATGCTCGAAGGCCTCGTCAGCCGTGCCGACCTGCTCAAGGTCTTCCTCCGCACCGACGAGGACATCGCCGAGGAGGTACGGCGCGAGGTCGTGTCCTATCTGTTCCCCACGCCGGACTCGAACGTGCGTGTGGAGGTGCACAACGGTGTCGTGAAGCTGGCCGGCCAGGTCCGGGACACCGCGCTGGTGCCGGTGGCGGCACGGCTGACCCGCGCCGTCGAGGGCGTCGTGGACGTGGACTTCGCCCTCACCCGGCACGCACGGCCGACGGACGCGCCCGCGCCCGGCCCGCGGAGCGCCGACTCCGCGTGACCCCCGCGCCATCCCCGGCCCGCCCCCGCCGAGGGGGCCGGTCGGGGGCTTCCGCCGCCCCGGGAGGGGCCGGTCGGCCCTAGTGCGCCCGGCCCCGGCGCATGATGATCGGCAGCGTGGACAGCTCGCTGTCCGTCCTCCACCGGGAACAAGGGGTCACCATGCCAGAGCCACGCACCTTCACCGAGCAGAACCCGATCCGGGTGTTCCTGCTGGACGACCACGAGGTCGTCCGCCGCGGCCTGGCCGATCTGCTCGACGCCGAGCCCGACATCTCGGTGATCGGCGACGCCGGCACCGTCGACCACGCGCTCGCCCGGGGTCCCGCGCTGCGCCCCGACGTCGCGATCCTCGACGTGCGTCTGCCGGACGGCGACGGCATCTCGGTGTGCCGGGAACTGCGCAGCCAGATGCCGACGCTGTCCTGTCTGATGCTGACCTCGTTCGACGACGAGGAGGCCCTGCTGGACGCGATCATGGCCGGCGCCTCCGGCTACGTCCTCAAGCAGATCAAGGGATCCGACCTGGTCTCGGCGGTGCGCACGGTGGCCTCGGGCCAGTCGATGCTGGACCCCGCCACCACCGCCCGCCTGATGCGCTCGCTGCGGGCCGAGCCCGACGCCGCCCCGGCCATGCCGTCCGAGCTGGCGAGCCTGTCCCCGCGCGAGCGGGACATCCTGGCCCTCATCGGCGACGGTCTGACCAACCGCGAGATCGGCAAGAAGCTCTACCTCTCGGAGAAGACCGTCAAGAACCACATCTCCCGCCTCCTGGCCAAGCTGGGTGTGCAGCGCCGGGTCCAGGCCGCGGTCCTCGCCTCGCATCTGGAGCCGCAGGTGGCCGAGCACCGCTCCAGGTGAGGGCGGGACGGGTCCACCGGGACCGTGGGCGGGGCCGTACGGCCTCTGTCCGGGCACTCCCCCGCGGAGCACGCTGAGGCAACCGCCGATACCGGCCCGGCCTTCCAGCGAAGTGAGGGGATGAGACCCCGATGTCTTCCGCCGCCCTCGACGTCCGGACCCTGGAGACCCTGGTCTCCGCCGCCGTGACGGCCCCCTCGATCCACAACACGCAGCCCTGGCGTTTCCGCCTCGACGCGGACACGGCCACGCTGCGGATCCACGCGGCCCCGGACCGCGGACTGCGCCACACCGATCCCCTCGGCCGTGCCCTGCACCTCTCGGTCGGCTGCGCGGTCTTCAACCTCAGGGTGGCGCTCACCCACTTCGGACGGGAACCGGTGACGCGGCTGCTGCCGCGCCCCGAGCAGCCGGACCTGCTCGCCGCCGTACGGTTCGGCGGTCCCGCCAGAAGCTCCTTCCCCGGTCTCTACGACGCCCTGTGGCGCCGGCACAGCAGCCGGTTCCCCTTCTCCGGGCGCCCGCTGCCGGCCGCGGTACGGGCCGAGCTGACCGAAGCGGCCCACTCCGAGGGCGCATCCCTGGCCCACCTCTCCCCCGCCGGCGCCGACCGCCTGCTCCGGCTCACCCGCGCGGCGGAGCACCGCAACGCCGCCGATCACGACCGGGCCCGGGAGAGCCGCCGCTGGGTGCGCGCGAGGGACGGCGCCGGCCTCGGGATGCCGCCGGACGTGCTCGGTCCGAGGGACGTCCGGGACATCGTCCCCATGCGGGACTTCGGTGCTCACCGCACGCTCCGCGGGCTGCCGGCGCGCCCCTTCGAGCAACGGCCCGCCCTCGCCGTGCTCTCCACGATGCACGACCGCAGGACGGACTGGCTGCGGGCGGGGCAGGCCCTGCAGCACTGTCTGCTGGTCGCCACCGCCCACGGTGTCCGGACCTCGCTCCTGCACCAGGCGGTGGAATGGCCGGACCTGCGCGAGCAGCTCGTGACGCCGGCGGACGCCCGTCCGGCCCACGCCCACATGGTGATCCGCCTCGGCTACGGCCCCGAGGGACCCGCCTCACCGCGCGGCGACGTGCCCGTGGCGGCCCTCACCGGGCCACGGCCCCGCCGCTGAGCAGCGTGCGGCGGGCGGACGGCGTCGGGCGCGGGGACTCCCTCACGGGCTTCGGTCACTGATCGGCGGACGCCGGGCGGGGAGGAGGAGGTACCGCGCCGCCGACCGGATCGTGGCGGATCCGGTCCGCGGGCAGGTTCATGGCGGTCAGGCTGCGCACCGTGGCGGTGACCATGGCCGGCGGGCCGCTCACGTAGGCGACGTGCCCCGACCAGTCACCGTGCCGGGCCACCGCGTCGGCCACCGAGACCTCCTCGGCGCCCCCGGGGCCCTCAGCGATCACCGGGACGACGCGCAGCCACGGGCGGCCGTTCCCCAGCTCCGCCAGGGCGGCGTTGTCGTACAGGTCGTCCAGTGTGCGAGCGCCGAGGAACAGGTGCGCGCCGCGGCCGCGCGGACGGCGTTCGGCCAGCTCTTCCAGCAGCCCCTTGGCGGTGGCCCACCCGGTGCCGCCCGCCACGATCAGCACATCCCGCCCCAGGTCGTCGTCCAGCGTCATGGACCCCTGCGCGGGCCCCAGCCGCAGCGGGTCGCCGACGCGGGTGTGCGCCACCAGCGCATCGCTCACGCCGCCGAGGCCGGTACCGCGGATGTGGAACTCCAGTTCCCCGTCCGGGCGGGGCGCGCGGGCGAGGGAGTACGGCCGCCAGGTGTGCGGCAGCAGCGGCGACTGGAGCCTCGCGTACTGACCGGCCCGATAGGGATACGTTTCCGCGGTGCGGACGCGCAGGACGGCGAGGTCCGGACGGCGCCGCTGGTGCTCCGTCACGGTCCCGTTCCAGTACGGAGGCTCCGCCAGCGCCGCGTCCGCTCCGTCCACCATGGCCGCCACGGCGAACCGCAGCATGCGCAGCCACGCCTGCTCCAGCTCCGCCGTCCACCGCTCCCCCGCGCTCCGCCGCAGGGCCTCGCGGAGCGCACGCTCGAACACCTCGTAGTGCACCGGCCGCACGCCCAGCTTGCGGTGGTCGCGTCCCAGCCGGGCGCAGAAGGCGGCCACCTCGTCCGGCCGGTCCAGGTGTTCGATCAGATACCAGAAGGCCCGCTCCAGATGGGCCCGCTGGAAGTCCATCGAGCCGGGGAACAGCCCCCGCAGATACGGGTGTTGCTCGAACATGGCCTCGTAGAGGTAGGTGATGAGGTCGCCGAAGGGCGTCACCAGCGGCAGGTCCCGGATGATCGTCCGCTGGTCGGCACCCCGGTCGTGGTCGGGCCCGGCGGCCGGGGACGGCGACCGCCCGGGGGAGAGCAGCCGCTGCCGCAGCCGCATCGCCTCCTGCCGCGCCAGGAGCGCGTGGTACTCGTCGTACGCGTCGCTTCCGGTGGTGCTCACGAGCCGGTCCTCCCCTGCCCCGTCGCCGGTGTCGCCCGCCGGTCCCCGGCAGTGGCCGAAGGGGCGCCGCCGACGTCGCGCACGCACGCGCCGCACGCGCCGCCGCTCCCACAGCCGGCGGCCGCGGCGCCGCGCGCCGCCCCGGCCCCGCGCGGGCCGGCCGCGGCCCGAGTGCCGTTCCGGTTCCCGGCCGCGCCCCGGCCTCGTCGCGCGTAGTACCAGGCCATGTTGGAGGCGAGCCCGGCCAGGAGGACCCAGACGATCCCCACCCGTCCGCCCCGGCTGAAGGACACGGCCGCGGCGGCCGCGGCCAGGGCGCAGAGACAGCCGGCGTACACGGCGAGACGTGGCGGATGCGGCGGACGGGGCATGGCGGGCGTCTCCTGTCGAAGCACGGGTGCGGCCTGCCGGACAGATCCGGGACGGACCTGGGACAGACCTGACGGCGCCTCCCCCGTCGGCCCCGGGCGGGCCGGACGACGACGCGCGGCGGACACGGACGGCGGGGGCCGACCGTTCGCGGCGACGGCGGCGGCACCGGAGGCACGACCGGGAGGCGCGCCAGTATGACACCGCCGCCCCGTCGCCGTCCGGCCCCGGCCGACAGGGAAGTTCGGCCCTTTCGAACCTGCTCTGACCTGTGGTTTCCTGGCGCGGCGGCCTGCCGCGGCGCCCGGTAGGCGCCGGCCTCGCGCCCGTACCCGCCAGGACGGACCCGTACGCGCGGGTAGGGCCGAACGGCCCCGGCGGAACCACGGCGCGGCCTCTGCCCGCTGCCGACGACCGGTCCGCGGGTGGCTCACCGCTGAAGCGGTCGCTCTGCGCGCGCGACCCCGCGCGGCGGCCGATGATGGGGGTTACGGCCCTACAGGCGGAGTGACCATGACGGGTTGGCGGGTCAGGGACTACCACCAGGACGATCTGGAGGGCGTGGTCCGCGTCGACATGGAGAGCGGCACGACCGACGAGCCGGCTCTCTTCCCGCTCGCGGACGCCGTGTCCGCGCTCCAGGACCTCCACCCGGCCGTGGTGGCCACGGCGGACGATGCCGTGATCGGCGCCGCGGTGAGCAGGGTGGAGGGCGACCGGGCGTGGATCCTGCGCATCTGCATGGCGCCCGCCTGGCGGCACCAGGGGCTGGGCAGTGCCCTGATCACAGCGCTCGAGCACCGTCTCTTCACCGACGGTGTCCGCACGGTGCACGCCGCCCTGCCCGAGGGCGAGACCGGTGCCGCCGCCCTGCGCAACCGCTCGTTCGGCGCCCGCACGGGTCTGGTCCTCTTCGAGAAGCACAGGCCGATGCCCCCGCAGGCGGCCGGCATGCTCTCCTCGCTCGGAGGGGAGCTGCCGGCCGACGGGCTGTGGAAGAAGGTCGCGGGCATGGAACGGGAGAAACGGCTCATCGAGCGCCGCCTGGTCCTGCCGCTGGCCCACCCGGGACTGGCCGCGGACCACGGAGTGGAGCTGCCGCGGGCCGTGATGCTGTTCGGTCCGCCCGGGACCGGCAAGAGCACGTTCGCGCACGCGATCGCCAGCCGCCTGGGGTGGCCCTTCCTCGAACTGTTCCCGGCCCGGCTGGCCGCCGAGTACGGCCTGGCGACCGGGCTGAGCCGGCGGTTCGAGGAGATCTCCCGGCTCGACCACGTCCTGGTGTTCATCGACGAGGTCGAGGAGGTCGCCGGCGAGCGCGGCGGCGCGGACGCGACCGCGGTCGGCGTCGTCAACGAGCTGCTCAAGGCGATCGTCCGGTTCCGCAAGCAGGACGGGCGGCTGCTCGTCTGCGCCACGAACAACGTGACCACCCTCGACTCGGCGTTCCTGCGGCACGGCCGCTTCGACTACGTGCTGCCGATCGGCCCTCCCGACCACCGCGCCAGGACCGCGCTGTGGGAGAGCTACCTGGCACGGGCGGGCACCACGGCGGACGGCGAGGCACTCGCGTCCGCCAGCGAGGGTTTCACACCGGCCGACATCGCCCATGTGGCGCGAACCGTCTCCCAGGCCGGTTTCGAGCGCACCTTCGACACCGGGATCCGGGTCCTCCCCACCACGGACGACTACCTGGACGCGATCCGCGGCACCCAGCCCACGGTCGGCGCCGCCATGGCCGAGGAGTTCGCCGAGCAGACGAAACAGTACGCGCGCCTCTAGGGCTTGTCGTGACAGTGGCGTCGTCGCCCGGAAGCCCCGGTACTGGGCGTACCGGGGCTTCCGGGCGGTGCGGCGAGCGGATGTGCGCCGGGCGTCGCGCGGCACTCGCCGCGCCGCTTTCGCATCAGGCCGCAAGGACCGCGAGGTCCCCGCCCGTCTCGAGCGGGGACCCGGGGCGGGTGCCCTTACGCGGTGGTGCCGGCGGCGGTGTGGTGTCCGCGTCCGCCGCTGGTGCGCGGCGTGCGCCCGCCGCCCTCGACCGCGCCGCGGACGGCGGTGAGGGTGTAGGCCAGCGCGGCGGCGGCCACGATCGCGAGCAGCGCCAGACCGGCCGCGTAGGTCCCGTACTCGCCGTACAGCGAGCCCATCACGAGCGGCGGCAGGAAGCCGCCCAGTCCTCCCGCGGCGCCGACCACGCCGGTGACCGAGCCGACCTGGTCGGCCGGGGTGAGCAGGGCCACCAGGGCGAAGGTCGCCCCGCTGGCCGCTCCGAGCGCGGCGGCCATGGCCAGGAAGGCGACGGTGCCCAGCGGCGCCAGCGGCGGGGTGAACGACTGGACCACGGCTCCGGCCACGACCACGGCCAGCGCCCCGGCCAGGACCCGGACCGGTCCGACGCGGTCGGACAGCCAGCCGCCGATCGGGCGCATCGCCACCGCCAGCAGCACGAACCCGGCCATGCGGTTGGCCGCGTCGGCCTGGGTGAGTCCGTAGCCGGTCTTGAGGTAGGTGGGCAGGTAGACGGAGAAGGCGACGTAGCCGCCGAAGGCCACCGCGTACAGCGCGGACGCCTGCCAGGTGATGCCGAGCCGGGCGGTGGCGGCCAGCCGGCGGGCCAGCGGCTGCGTCGGCACGGTCCGTCCGGGCGCGTCGCGCAGCACCAGCCCGGCGACCAGGGCGTACCCGGCCAGCACCGCGGCGGTGATCAGGAAGGGGGTCGACATGCTGTGCGCGTCCACCAGCTTCACCGTGGTGAGCGCGCTGATCGCGGTGCCGCCCATGCCGGCGCCGAAGACGCCGATGGCGAGGCCGCGCCGCTCGGGCGGGAACCAGGCGTTGACGAGGGGGACGCCGACGGCGAAGGCGGTGCCGCCGATGCCGAGGAAGAACCCGCCGACCAGCAGTGCCGTCAGCGAGGAGTGCCCGGCCAGGCCCAGGTAGAGCACCGGCACGATGGTGGCCGCCGACACGATCGGGAACATGACCCGCCCGCCGAACCGGTCGGTCAGCGCGCCGACCGGGATGCGGCCCAGGGAACCGACCACCACCGGCACCGCCACCAGCAGCGACTGCTGGAACGACGACAGGTCGAGGCTGTCCTTGAAGCGCGGGCCGAGCGGGCTGAGCAGCGCCCACGCCCAGAAGTTCACGGCGAACCCGACGGTGGCCAGGGCCAGCATCAGCCAGGCTCGGCCGGGTACCGGCGTACCCGACGGTGAGCCGGCGCTCTTCGACTTCGACGGCTGGACCATGTGTCCGCCCCTTTCGTCTTCATGGTGGAACTGCGCCACCGGGGTCACACGCTCACCGCGGGCCTCTTGCCCGAGCGGAGCGGCACCCCTCCACCACTGTGCTCACCGGGCCCCGCCTGCGGCATGGGCTGGGTGTCCCCATCGGTGGACGGACGGTCCCCGTCGGCGGCGCCGGCGTTCCCCCGGTCAGCCCCCTGCGGATAGGGCCGGTCGGCCCTACCCCCACGCCCCGCGACCGGCGACGATGGGCTGATGTTCCATAACGACGGCTTTCGCGCACTCGACCGGCAGGAGTGCCTGCGCCTGCTGGCCAAAGTGCCTGTCGGCCGCGTCGTGTACACCCGACACGCGCTGCCCGCGGTCCTCCCCGTCAACTTCTCGCTCGACGCGGATGCCTCGGTGCTGTTGTGCACCACCCGGGGATCGGACCTGGTGCGCGCCATCGACGGTGTCGTGGTGGCCTTCGAGGCGGACGAGTTCGACGCCGAGACCCGGTCCGGCTGGAGCGTGGTCGTGACCGGACGGGCCTCGGTGGTGACCGACCCCACCGAGCACGCGCGGCTGTGGCAGGCAGGCCCCCAGTCATGGATGCCGCTGCGGGACCCGGTGTTCGTACGGATCGACTCCGAGGTGGTCACGGGGCGCGAGCTGGGAGACCGGGCGGCCTCCGTCGAGGCCCCTCCCCGTTACCCCCCGGACTTCTGACACCTGCCCCTCGTCCGTGCCCGAGCCGGCGGCCCGCAGGCCGCCGGCTCCCTCGTCCCGTCCGTTCGTTCCCCGGCCCGGGCCCACCGGCCTCGGCTTCCCCGGCCAGTTCCTGTCGGCCTCCGCCTCACCGGTTCCGTCCCACCGGCCCTCGCACCGTGAGGGCCGGTGGGTCATGCCTGCCTCACGGTGCGGGCTGCGGCCCGGGTTCCGTGGCGGCGTGGCCGGGCAGGGGATGCGCGGACGCGCGGGGCGTGGGGCGGCCGTCGGGGCCGTAGCCGAACCGGATCAGCACCTGCGGGTGGCACCGCTTGTGCCGCGGGAGGGCCGCCGCGGAGCGCAGGTCCGGCCACTCCATGGCCTGGTGCAGAAGCGACGTGCGCAGTCCTCGGGCGGTCGCCGTGAGCAGGACGTACTGCAGGGCCTGGCCGGCGCGCAGCCAGTCGTCCCGCCGGTCGTGGCCGGTCCACAGCAGGGCCAGCTGCACATGGCGTTCGAACCACAGGGCGGGCAGCCGGAGGGCGGGCAGCCCGTGGGTGAAGTCACGCATCGGCATCCGTCCGGCCGCGTCGGGCGGTCCGAGGGCGCTGACCGGAATGCCGTAGGAGGCGTCCGCTCCCGGGGCGGTCAGCCAGGAGCGGGTCTCGGCGGTGCGGGCGGGGTGGGCGTTGTTGCGCGCCTCGGCCTCGGCGGTCAGGCGCAGCAGCCGCCGTGTCCCGGCGACGTCCGGCACGTGCAGCCGCGCGCCCGCGGCGTGTGCGGCCGCCGTCATCTCCGCCACGACCGGCTCGGGCACCGGCCGGCCGGTGAAGGGCATCCGGCTGGTGTGCCGCCGCGCGATGGCCTCGTGGAGGCCGTCCCCGGCGGGCTGGTCGTCCGCCGCGAGCGGGCCGGTCAGGCGGACGGTGGCCAGCAGGCCGGGCACGCGCGGGTCCGGCAGCAGTCTCACCTCGGGCCGCCAGCCCCGGTGGACGGCGGCGAGCCGGAGGTTGAAGACGGCGGCGCCCACGGACAGGTACTGGGCGCGGTGCGCCGGGTCGGTCAGCGGCAGCGTTCGCGCCGGTGCCGAATGGACCTCCAGCATCCGGCTGTCGGGGTCCACCCGGAACCGCCAGGGCTGGGTGTTGTGGACGGACGGGGCCATCACGGCCGCCGCTAGCAAGGACTCCACAGTGGCCGCGTCCGGCAGGACCTGGGTGCGCATGGTGCCTCCTCTTTCTTCATGACCGCGGGTCAGGTGGCGGGCAGGGCGGTGGCCAGCAGGACGACACCGAGCGAGCCGACGAGGGAGACCACCGCCAGGGTCCGGGCCAGGTCGGCGCGCCCCTTGGCATGGGCGACGCCGTGCCCGGCAGCGGCGAGCATCACCAGGGCGAACAGGGCGAGTTTGGTGGCCAGGGTGCGGCCGTAGCCGGGTTCGGCGAGCGAGGCCCAGGTGACGCCCCGGTGCCAGGCCATGGCCCAGCCCGTGGCCAGCTGCACGGGCAGGAAGACCGCTCCGGTCAGCATGCCGAAGCGGCGGCCGGCGGCGGCCGTGAAGTCGTCCTTGGCCTCCGGGGCGAGCAGATGGCGGGCCAGCGGCAGGACCACCAGGGACAGGGCCAGCTGGCCGCCGACCCACAGGGCGGCGCCCGCCACGTGCAGGAAGCGCACGACGGACCACAGGCCGACGGTGTCCACTACTCGCTCACCTCCACCATGCCGTGGGCGCCCGCTTCGGCGTGGCGCATGTCGTGGTCGACGAACGCGTAGTGGCCGGCCTCGGGGAACGTCGTCTCGACGAAACCGCCCTGAGCCGCGGCCAGGTCCAGCACCTGGGAGCCGCCCGCCCCGCCCGGCCGGAGCAGGTAGGCGCCTTCCTTGTACACGGTGTCGAAGACGGTGCCGACGACGTGGAAGGCGATGCCGTCGCTCGGCCCGGCGGCCACCACCCAGAAGCGGGCACGCTCGCCGGCCTTCACCTTCAGGGGCCGCTCGGCGTACTGGTTCGCGACGCCGTTGAACACCCAGGCGTCCGGGGTGTTCTGACGCATCTTCGTCACCTGGGCGGTGCTGCCGGGCGTGCCCAGGTAGAGCTCGGAGGAGACCAGCAGGTATGTGTGGTCCACCTTCGCCAGGCCCGGCGGTTCGATGACGACGGCGCCGTACATGCCGTTGCCCATGTGCTGGAGCATCGGGGCCGTGCTGCAGTGGTAGAGCCACGCCCCGGCCCTCTCGGCGCGGAAGCGGTAGACCAGGCGTTCGCCGGGCTGGAGGGTGCGCATGGGACGGTCGGGGGCGAGGGAGCCGGCGTGGAAGTCGATGCCGTGGCCCATGGCGGTGTCGTCGTTGACGAGGGTGACCTCGAAGACATCGCCGACCTTGCCGTGGAGGGTGGGGCCGGGTGCGGTGCCGCCGAAGGTCCACATCTGCTGCTGCACACCGGGGGCCACCTCGACCGTGGTGTGGGCGGCGCGCAGCTCGACCTTGTGGACGGTTCCGCCGGGCGCGGGTGTCAGGTCTGCGTCGCGTGGCCGCCAGTCCGGGGAGAAGTCCGCGGAGAGGTCCAGGCCGCCGCTGTCGGTGGTGGCGGAGTGCCCGGCGTGCGCGTCCGCGCCGTCGGTGTCACCGGTGTCGCCGGTGTCGCCGGTGTCGCCGGTGTCGCCGGTGTCGCCGGTCACGACGATGTCCATGCTCATCCCGGCCGCCCGGTGTCCCGGCAGGGTGCACCAGGCCTCGCGGCTCTCGGTGATCCGCCCGACGTGGAGTACGCGGGTCCGGCCCTTGGCGAGCATGGGGGTGCCGGGCCCGTCCTCGACCTTGAGGTCGTGGCGCTGGGAGTCGGTGTTGGTGATCTTCAGCCGCAGGTCGGTGCCCGCGGCGACCTCGACCCGGGCCGGGCGGATGCGCATGCCGGCCAGGGTGACGGCGACGGTGCGGGTGGTGCCGGCGCCCGCACCCGCCGTCGCGGCGGCGCTCGTCCCGCCGCCGGTGTCCCCTCCGCTGTTGGCGACGAGCACGGCCAGCACGGTCAGTACGGCCCCCGCGGCGATGCCCCACAGGGCGGGGCGGTGTGACGCGCCGGCCCCGTCGGTGCCCCGGCGCGTGCTCCGTGCGCCGCGGACCAGCACCCACACCACCAGGGCGAGGAACGCGACCCCGGCCGCCGCCGCCAGCAGCATGCCCGCCGTGCCGGCCGGATCGGGCAGCGGAAGCACGAGCAGGGCCACGCCGAGGTTGAGCACGACGAGCCGCGGCAGCCAGCCGCGCTCGAGGACCGCCCGCAGCGCGGCCCGTTCCCCGGGACCGGAGGAGAGCACGATGGGCAGCAGGTAGGTGAGGGCACCGACGAGGACCTGTGCGACGAGCCCGAGGAGCAGCACCGGAACCAGGGCGCCGACGCCGTCCCGTGCCGCGTCGAGCGGGCGTGCGGCCAGCAGCACCAGGTCCGTCAGCACCCCGGCGCACAGCCAGCCCGTGGCGGCGGCCAGGGTCCACGCGGCGGCCGCCGAGACGGCGGGCCGCCGGCGCACCGTCCGGGCGAACAGCCGGACCGCGACGGCGACCCCGGCCGCGTATCCGGCGATGCCCAGTACGGCGACGGGGCGCACCCCGGCCACCATTGCGGCGACGGCGGTCAGCAGGCCGACGCCGGTCAGCACCAGGACCCGGCGCGCCAGCAGGGGGGTGCGCTCGGCCATGCGCACGCCCAGCACCGTGGGCCAGAGCATGAACAGCGTGCCCAGCACAGGCAGTCCGATCCAGCCGAGCAGGGTGATGTGTATGTGGGCCAGCTTCAGGCCGGTGTAGTGCCCCGCACCGGCCGCTCCGCCGGCCAGCAGCCAGCCCAGCACCGCCCCGGGGATCAGTGCCGCCGCGGCGGCCCGGTAGTAGTCGGCGATCGGGGCGAGCCGCCCGCCCAGCGCGCCCCGGCCCAGGCGGACCAGCACCACCAGGTGCGCCGCGACGGCGGCGATCAGCAGTGCGCAGCCGGCACCGGTCAGCAGGGGCCGGTCCGCCCAGACGCCGGCGAGGACGCCCAGGGCTCCGGCGTTGACGCCGGCCAGCCGGGCGTCGCTCCAGCGCCGGTCGGGCAGGGGGGTGTGGAGCATGGCGACGGCGAAGTGCTCGCTCCACACGACGATCGCCGTGGTGGCGGCGCCGAGGAGGAAGAGGTGGACGGCCAGCCAGCGGGCCACGGGCAGCGTCTCCTGGGCGCCGGCCGACAGCAGCGCGAGCATCGCCCAGACTCCCACCAGGACATGGGCGGCCAGATGCCGACCGCGGGGGCCGGAGGCCTTGAATCTGCTGGGCGGCCGGCCGGCGCCGCCGGCGGGCTCATCGTTCTTGCTGTACACGGTGCTCCTTGCCGCCCGGGGCGGCGGGCGGGCGGGGGCGGGCCGGTGGTGCCGTGCCCGGGCCGGCGTTCATCAGCGCGGCGAGTTCGCGCTGATGCGGGAAGGAGCCGGGGACGTAGCCGCACCACGGTTCCTCGGCGTACGGGTCGCCGGTGACGCCGTAGGCGCGGGAGCGGGAGCCGCCGCAGACGCGGCGGAACTCGCAGCTGCCGCACCGGCCGCCGAGCATGCCGTCGGCCCGCAGGCCGGTGAACAGCGGGGAGGTCCGGTAGATCGAGGTCAGTGGTGTCTCGCGGACGTTGCCCGCGCTCAGCGGCAGGAAGCCGCTGGGGTGCACGGTGCCGGTGTGCGAGACGAAGGCGAAGCCGCGGCCCGCGTTGACGTCGAGCGGCGGGCGGCGCACCCGGCGCGTGGCGGTGTCCAGGCCCAGGGCGGCCGCGCGGTCGGTCAGCTCCCCGTAGAGACGGCCGAGTCCGAGAGCCGCCGCGGGGTCCTCGCCCGCGCCGGCGAGGATGTGGCGCTGCAGGGCGACGCGGCGGAAGTGGTGAGCCTCGGTGGTCTTGGCGGGAAGGACGAGGCCCATGTCGTAGACGAAGTTGAGGACGTCCTCCACCTCGGTGGCGGTCAGCGCGCCGAGCCCGCGGCCGCGGCCGGTGGGCACCAGGAAGAAGGCGCTCCACAGCATGGCGCCGTGCTCGGCGACCAGGCGGACGATGTCGGGCAGGTCGTGCAGGTTGTGCCGGGCGACCGTCGTGTTGATCTGCACCTTCATACCGAGGGCGCGGGCGGTGTCCCAGGCGTCCAGGGTCCAGCGGAACACCCCGGGCACACCGCGGAAGTCGTCGTGCAGGGCGGCGGTGGACCCGTCCAGGCTGAGGGAGAGCCCGACGGCGCCCGCGGCGTGCAGGGCCCGCAGCCGTTCCTCGGTGAGCGTCGGAGTGCCGGAGGGCGACACGGCCACCCGGACGCCCGTCTTCTGTCCGTGGGCGACGAGTTCGTTCAGGTCGGGGCGCTGGAACGGGTCGCCGCCGGTGATCACGAACAGCGGGGCCGGCTGGCCGAAGGCGGCCACCTGGTCCAGCAGGTCCTTGGCGGCGGCGGTGTCCAGTTCCCGGGGGTCGCGGTCGGGCACGGCCTCGGCGCGGCAGTGCCGGCAGGCCAGCGGGCAGGCGCGGGTGGACTCCCAGATGACGATGAAGGGCCGGTCGGCGGCGTCGTGCCGCTGGTGCCGTACGGCTCGGGCGGGAGAGCTCATCGCACGGCCCTGCCCAGCGCCCTGGGGCTGTGTCCGGCCGCCCTGGAGTCAGGGCAGACGAGGCGGGCGGCCGGACGGTGACCGGGCCGGACCGTGCGCGGCACCCACCGCGAGCGACAGCGGTGGAATCGGCCTCGAGGGCGGTCGACGTGGTCGTACACGGAAAACCTCCGGATCGGTCGCCGTCAGCATCCACCGGCGGCGGTGGTCGGCGCGGCGGCCGATGGTCATCACGGACAGGGCCGAAGGTCCCTCGTCGCGGGGGCGCTCAGGGGTCCTTCGGGGGGCGGGCGCCGGCGCACCGCGCACGGTGGCCAGGCGGCCGGTGGGCACAGGGCTCAGGAGCTGTGCGGGGCGCGGGATGCCAGGGCGTCCGCCGTGGCGACCAGCGCGGCGCCCAGGCCGGTGAGTGCGGCGCCGAGGCCCGTGACCAGGGTCGTGAGCTCCCATGCCTGGTAGGCGGACATCAGCGAGGCGCGCAGGGACTGGCCCATGAACGCGGTCTGGCGCAGGGCGGTGAGCTTCTCGTCGTCGCCCGCGGCGTGCAGCTCCGCCGTGATCTCGGCGTAGGTGCGGCCGCCGGTGGCGTGGGCGAGGTTGCCCTTGATGAACTCGGCGTAGGCGCGGGCCTCGGGGCCGGTCTCGACCCGGCGGCCGGCGTGGGCGGCGAGTTCGGCGGGCAGCCCGTGGCCGGGGAAGGTGATCTTCTGGGCGGCCAGTTCGGCGCGGATCTGCTTCCTGCCGCCGCGGCCGCGCACCAGCATGACCGGTCCGGCGGCGGCGAGGGCGAGCCCCGTGGTGGCGAGCAGGGTGGCGGCCCGACGGTGCGCACGGTCCATGACGTGTCGACCTTCTTTCCTCGTGGGTGCTTAGGGGGCTGATGCGGCGTCCGGCCGCGGTGCGCCGCCGAGCGGCGGGCGGCAGCGGCCGGACGCGCGACCGAACCGGGCGACGACACGCCGTACGCGTGTGCCCGCCGCGGCCGGGGACGGGGGGAACGGCCGTCGGTCGGACACCGGGATCCGGGCGCACGGGCCAGATGTGCGTGGTGCGGATCGATCGATGTCAGCATGCACGTCCGGTGCCCCCGGTCGCCCGGCCGACCGGGCCCGACCACCGGGACCATTGGTCCCGGTCGCGGCCGGGAGGATGGGGCCGGAGGGCGGTCCGGGAGGGACCGCCGGCCCCAGGTGCGGCGAGGTCCGCGCCCCCTAGCGTTCCTGGGCATGGAGAACGATCAGAACGCACGGCGCCGGACGCCGCGGTCCGGTGAGGGCTGGCCGCTGGCCGCCCGCAGGTTGCTGACCCGCCGTGAGGTGTCGGCCGACGGACGCGCCGTGTTCGGCGAGGGTGACCCCCGGTGGGAGGGCTTCTACCGGGACCGCTGGGCCCACGACAAGGTGGTGCGCTCCACGCACGGCGTGAACTGCACGGGCTCCTGCTCGTGGATGGTGTACGTCAAGGACGGCATCATCACCTGGGAGCACCAGGCCACCGACTACCCGTCGATCGGCACCGACTGTCCCGAGTACGAGCCGCGCGGCTGCCCGCGCGGTGCCTCGTTCTCCTGGTACACGTACTCTCCGAGCCGGGTCCGCTACCCGTATGTGCGCGGCGCGCTGCTGAAGCTGTGGCGCGAGGCGCGGCGTCGGCTCGGTGACCCGGTGGCGGCCTGGGCCGAGATCACCGGCGATCCGGCCAAGGCCCGTGCCTACAAGCGGGCCCGGGGCAAGGGCGGCCTGGTGCGGGCCGACTGGGACGAGGTGAGCGAGCTGATCGCGGCCGCCCAGGTGCACACCGTCAAGGCCTACGGTCCCGACCGTGTCGCCGGGTTCTCCCCGATCCCGGCCATGTCCATGGCCTCCTTCGCGGCGGGTGCCCGCTTCACCTCGCTGATCGGCGGCACCCTGCTGTCCTTCTACGACTGGTACGCCGACCTGCCGATCGCCTCGCCGCAGGTCTTCGGCGACCAGACCGACGTGCCGGAGGCGGCGGACTGGTGGAACGCGGGCTATCTGATCATGTGGGGGTCCAACATCCCCGTGACCCGCACCCCTGACGCGCACTTCCTCACCGAGACCCGCTACAACGGCACCAAGATCGTGGCGGTCAGCCCCGACTACGCCGACAACGTCAAGCACGCGGACGAATGGCTGGCTCCGCACCCGGGCACGGACGGCGCGCTGGCGATGGCCATGGGCCACGTCATCCTGCGCGAGTTCCTCGTCGACCGTGAAGTGCCCTATTTCCGGGACTACTTGAGCAAGTTCACCGACGCGCCCTTCCTGATCACCCTGCGGGAGGGTGCCCACGGCCTCGTCCCGGGCGGGTTCCTGACCGCCGCCGACCTCGGCCGTGCCGGGGAGAACGCGGAGACCGGGGAGAACGCGGAGTTCAAGACAGTCCTTCTGGACCGGGCCACCGGTGAACCGGTGGTCCCCGGCGGCTCGCTCGGCTTCCGGTGGGGGGAGGCCGGGCGAGGCCGCTGGAATCTCGACCTGGGCGAGGTGGAGCCCGAACTGAGCCTGCTGGAGCGGGCCGAGGAGACGGTGCCCGTCGCGCTGCCCCGATTCGACGAGGGCGCCACGGAGGGCGGCTCGGTCATGGTGCGCGGCGTGCCCGTCCGCCGGATCGGCGGGCACCTCGTCACCACGGTCTTCGACCTGATGCTGGCGCAGTACGGCGTGCGGCGGCCGGGCCTCCCGGGTACCTGGCCGTCGTCGTACGAGGACGCCTCCGAGCCGTACACCCCGGCCTGGCAGGAGACGGTCACCTCCGTGCCGGCCGAGCAGGCGGCGCGGATCGCGCGGGAGTTCGCCCGCAACGCCGAGCGCACCAACGGCCGTTCCATGATCGCCCTCGGTGCCGGGACCAACCACTGGTTCCACTCCGACACCATCTACCGCGCCTTCCTGGCGCTGCTCACGATGACCGGCTGCCAGGGCGTCAACGGCGGCGGCTGGGCGCACTACGTCGGCCAGGAGAAGGTCCGCCCGGTCACCGGGCAGCAGCACCTGTCCTTCGCCTTCGACTGGCAGCGGCCCACCCGGCACATGGCGGGCACCTCCTACTGGTACCTGAACTCCGACCAGTGGCGCTACGAGGCCTTCGGTCCCGACGAGCTGGCGTCACCGCTCGGCGAGGGACGGTTCCGGGGCAAGGGGTTCGCCGACTGTCTGGCGCAGGCCGTGCGGCTGGGCTGGACGCCCGGTCACCCCGGCTTCAACCGCAACCCCCTCGACCTCACGGACGAGGCCGCGGCCGCCGGCCGGCCGGTCGCCGAGCACATCGTCGAGGAGCTGAAGTCGGGGCGGCTGCGGTTCGCCGCCGAGGACCCCGACGACCCGGCCAACTTCCCGCGGGTGCTGACCGTCTGGCGTGCCAACCTGCTCGGCTCGTCCGGCAAGGGCAACGAGTACTTCCTGCGGCACCTGCTGGGCACCGACGCGGCGGTCCGCTCCGAGGAGACCCCGCCCGAGGCGCGTCCCAAGGACGTGGTGTGGCGGGACGAGGCACCCGAGGGCAAGCTCGACCTGCTGGTCACGATGGACTTCCGGATGACCTCCACCGGGCTGCTCTCCGACGTCGTCCTGCCGGCCGCGACCTGGTACGAGAAGGACGACCTGTCCAGCACGGACATGCACCCCTTCGTGCACGCCTTCACCCCCGCCATCGCCCCGCCCTGGCAGGCCCGCACCGACTACGACGCGTTCCTCACGATCGCCGACCGGTTCAGCGAGCTGGGCGCCGAGCACCTCGGCACCCGCACGGACGTCCTCGCGGTGCCGCTGCTGCACGACACCCCCGACGAACTCGCCCAGCCCGGCGGGGTGGTGCGGGACTGGAAGACCGGCGAGTGCGAGCCGGTTCCGGGGCGGACGATGCCGAAGCTGGTCACGATCGAACGGGACTACGGCGCGATCGCGCAGAAGATGCGTGCCGTCGGCCCGCTGCTGGACACACTGGGCACCACCACGAAGGGCGTCACCGTCCACCCGGACAAGGAGCTGGACGACCTGCGGCACCGCAACGGCACCGTCCGCGACGGGGTCGCCGCCGGCCGGCCCTCGCTCGCCACCGCGAGTGACATGTGCGAGGCGATCCTCGCCCTGTCCGGCACCACCAACGGCCGTCTGGCCACCGAGGGTTTCCGCGAGCTGGAGCGGCGGACCGGCAGCGAGGGGCTGGTGGAGCTCGCCGCCGAACGGGAGGCGGAGCGGATCACCTTCGCCGACACGCGCACCCAGCCGCGCGCGGTGATGACCTCGTACGAGTGGTCCGGTTCGGAGACCGGCGGGCGCCGCTACTCGCCGTTCGTCATCAACGTGGAGCACCGCAAGCCATGGCACACGCTCACCGGCCGCCAGCACTTCTTCGTGCAGCACGACTGGATGACCGAGCTCGGTGAACAACTCCCGGTGTACCGGCCGCCGTTGAACACACCCAGGCACTACGGCGACGAGCACCTGCACGAGGGCGGCCGGGCCGAGGTCACGGTCCGCTATCTGACCCCGCACTCCAAGTGGTCCATCCACTCGAACTACCAGGACAACAAGTACATGCTCGACCTGTCCCGCGGCGGTCCGACGATCTGGATGTCCACGGCCGACGCCGAGAAGATCGGTGTGAAGGACAACGAGTGGATCGAGGCGTACAACCGCAACGGCGTCGTCGCCGCCCGGGCCGTCGTCACCCACCGTATGCCCGAGGGCACGGTGTACATGTACCACGCCCAGGACCGCAACGTGAACGTGCCGAAGACCGAGGTCAGCGGAAAGCGCGGCGGCATCCACAACTCCCTCACCCGGCTGCTGCTCAAGCCCACCCATCTCGCGGGCGGCTACGCCCAGTTCACCTACGCCTTCAACTACTACGGCCCGACCGGCAACCAGCGCGACGAGGTCACGGTCATCCGCCGTCGCGCGCAGGAAGTGGAGTACTGAGATGCGTGTGATGGCCCAGATCGCGATGGTCATGAACCTCGACAAGTGCATCGGCTGCCACACCTGCTCCGTCACCTGCAAGCAGACGTGGACCAACCGGACGGGCGTCGAGTACGCCTGGTTCAACAACGTCGAGACCAAGCCCGGTGTCGGCTACCCCCGCCGCTACGAGGACCAGGAGCGCTGGAAGGGCGGCTGGATGCTCGACAAGCGCGGACGGCTGGTCCTGCGCTCCGGCGGGCGCGTCAAGCGGCTGCTGTCGCTGTTCTCCAACCCCGACCTGCCGGGCATCGAGGACTACTACGAGCCGGTGACGTACGACTACGACAACCTCGTCAACGCCCCGGCCGGCCCGGACATGCCCGTCGCCCGCCCCCGCTCCGTCCTCACCGGCAAGCCCACCGCCATCACCTGGGGCGCCAACTGGGAGGACGGCCTCGGCGGCGCGCCCGAGAACGCGGGCGGCGACCCCAACCTGACCGGTGAGTGGGCCGAGAAGGTGAAGTTCGAGTTCGAGCAGACCTTCCTCTTCCACCTGCCCCGGCTGTGCGAGCACTGCCTCAACCCGGCCTGTGTGTCGGCGTGTCCGTCCGGCGCGATGTACAAGCGGGTCGAGGACGGCATCGTCCTCGTCGACCAGGACCGCTGCCGGGGCTGGCGGATGTGCGTGACGGCGTGCCCGTACAAGAAGGTGTACGTCAACCACGCCACCGGCAAGGCCGAGAAGTGCACCTTCTGCTTCCCGCGCATCGAGGCGGGCCAGCCCACCGTCTGCTCCGAGACCTGCGTCGGCCGGCTGCGCTACCTCGGCCTGCTGCTGTACGACGCCGACCGCGTCGGCGAGGCGGCCGCCACCCCGGACGAGCGCGACCTGCTCGACGCCCAGCGCGGGGTGTTCCTCGACCCGCACGACCCGCAGGTGCGCGCGGCGGCACGGGAGTCGGGCATCCCCGAGGACTGGCTGGACGCCGCCCGCCGCTCCCCCGTGTACGACCTGGTCTCCCGGTACAAGGTGGCGCTGCCGCTGCACCCGGAGTACCGCACCCTGCCCATGGTCTGGTACGTCCCGCCGCTCTCGCCCGTCCTCGACGCCGTCGACGCCGCGGGAGGCGACCAGGACGACCCCGACCATGTCTTCGCCGCCGTCACCCGGCTGCGCATCCCGCTGGAGTACCTGGCGGAGCTGTTCACCGCCGGGGACACCGACGTCGTCGCCGGGGTACTGATGAAGCTCACCGCGCTGCGCTCGTACATGCGCGAACGCACCCTCGGCGAAACCGGCGACGAGGCGGTGCTCAAGGCGGTGGGACTCACCGTCCGTGAGGCGGAGGACATGCACCGGCTGCTCGCCGTCGCCAAGTACGCCGACCGCTATGTCGTCCCGGCCGCGCACAAGGAGGACGCGGCAGCGCTCACCGCGATGGAGAACCGCTGCCCCGTGGAGTCCGCCGGGGAACCGTCCGACCGCAAGGTGATGCTCGGCATCCCCACGCTGCGCCGCAACACCGCCGGAGGCCACTCGTGAGTCCGCTGCCCGCCCCCAGCACCGAACGCCCGGGGGGACCCCCGTCGATTCCCGCACTCGTGCGCGCCCGCGTCCGGGCCGCCGTACGCCGTCCGTCCCGCCTCACCCCCGAGGAGAGCGAGGCACGCGTCCTGCTGCTGCGGATGTGCTCGCTGCTGCTGCAGTACCCGGACGCCGAACTCACCGCCGCCCGGCCGGAGCTGGCGGCCGCGATCGAGGCGCTGCCGCCCTCGCCCGCCGCCGGACACCTCACCTCTTTCGCCGCCTGGCTCACCGCCCAGGACACCGACACGCTCGAACGGCACTACGTCGAGATGTTCGACCTGCGCCGCAAGAGCAGCCTCTACCTCACCTACTACCTGCACGGCGACACCCGCCGGCGGGGCATGGCCCTGCTCACCCTGAACCAGCGCTACCGGGCCGCCGGCTGGGACACCGACGGCAGCGAACTGCCCGACCACCTCCCGGTCGTCCTGGAGTTCGCCGCTCTCGCGGGCCCGGGCGGCGGCGAGGCGCCGCTGCGCCAGCACCGGCGCGGACTGGAACTCATCCACCGCGCCCTGACCGACGCCGACTCCCCCTACCGGCATGTGCTCGCCGCCCTGCTCACCCTGCTGCCGCCGCCCACCGAGGCGGACCGTGCGGCGGTGGCCCGGCTCGTCGCCGAGGGCCCGCCCAACGAGGAGGTCGGTCTCGACCCGTACGGGACCTACGGGGACGGCGAGTTCGCGCCGCCGGGCACCTTCGTGCCCCCGATGGCCGCCCCGCCGACCCGAGTGCCCCCCGCCCCGACCAGCCGTACGGAAGGCCCCCGATGAACGCCGCAGCCCTCCCCCTCGCGGCCGCCTCCACGAGCGGCGCCGACCTCCTGCTGTGGGTCGCCGTCCCCTACATCTGTCTCGCCGTGTTCGCCGTCGGGCACGTCTGGCGCTACCGCCAGGACCAGTTCGGCTGGACCTCGCGCACCACCCAGCTCCTCGAACACCGCTGGCTGCGCTGGGGCAGCCCGCTGTTCCACCTGGGCGCCTTCATGGTGATCGCCGGGCACGTGGTGGGCCTCGCGGTGCCCGCCTCGTGGACGGAGGCCGCGGGGATCTCCGAGCACGCCTACCACACCACGGCCGTCTGGGCGGGCTCGGTGGCCGGCGTCGCGATGGTCTCCGGGCTGGGCATGCTGTGCGCCCGCCGTCTGCTGACCCGCCAGATCCGCCTCGGCACCGACCGCAGCGACAAGCTGCTCTTCCCGCTGCTGTCCGCCACCGTCCTGCTGGGCATCACCGCCACCGCCGCCCACAACGTCTTCGGCCCCGGCTACGACTACCGTTCCACCGTCTCCGTCTGGTTCCGCGGTCTGTTCGTCCTGCAGCCGCGGCCCGAGGCGATCGCCGACGCACCCCTGCTGTTCCAGCTCCACGCCCTGACCGCCTGCCTCCTCTTCGCGGCCTGGCCGTTCACCCGGCTGGTGCACGTGTGGAGCGTCCCGGTCGGCTACCTCGCCCGGCCCTACCTGGTCTATCGCAGGCGGCCCGCGGCGGCCGCCGCCCCGACGGGGCCGCGCCGGCCCGGGCGCCCTGCCTCGGGCTCCCGGCGAGCCGCGTGAGCCACGGCCCTGCCGGGCGGGACGTCCCGCCCGGCAGGGCTCCGCTTGAGTCCTGGGCTCAGTTCTCCTTCTGCTGGAGCCGGTCCTGGGCCTGGGTCGCGATGACCGCGGCCTGGATGCGGCGTTCCACCCCCAGCTTGGCCAGCAGCCGGGAGATGTGGTTCTTCACCGTCTTCTCCGCCAGGTACAGCCGCTGCCCGATCTGCCGGTTGGTCAGTCCCTCGCCGATCAGGGCCAGGATCTCCCGCTCCCGGTCCGTCAGACCCGGCAGGGCGTCCGGCTCGGGCTCGGGCTCCTGGCCCTGCCGCAGGCGGGCCATCAGCCGGGCGGTGGCACTGGGGTCGAGCAGCGACTGCCCGGCGGCGACGGTACGGACCGCGGACACCAGGTCCGAGCCCTGGATCTGCTTCAGCACATAACCCGAGGCGCCGGCCATGATCGAGTCGAGCAGGGCCTCCTCGTCGTCGAACGAGGTCAGCATCAGGCAGGCCAGCTCCGGCATCTGGGAGCGCAGCTCCCGGCAGACGGTCACCCCGTCGCCGTCCGGCAGCCGGACGTCGAGCACCGCCACCTGCGGGCGCAGCGCGGGAACGCGCACGAGGGCCTGCGCCACCGTGCCCGCCTCTCCGACGACCGTGATGTCCGGCTCGTCGTTCAGCAGGTCGCGCACCCCCCGCCGTACGACCTCGTGGTCGTCCATGAGGAACACCCGGATCGGGTTGTCGGATCCTGAGCGCTCGCCGTCCGCCATGTGGGGACTCCTTCTACTTTGCCGTCTTCTCTGTGCCGTCCGAGCTGTCGCGACCGGATCGCACCCACTGGGCGTCACCGGTTGCCGCTCACCGCCGATCCTGCGTGATCGCGAGCCAAAGGGCCAGGGCCGACCATATTCTCCACCCCGGCTCCCGGGCCCCGCCCCGCCTCCCACGGCTCCCGGTCCCCGGTCCCCGATCCCCGGACCAGCCGGTCCGCCCGGTCCCCGATCCGCCAGGTCCAGATCCCGGTCCGAACCGTCCCCGATCCGAACCGGTCCCGGTCCCCCGCTCCGCCCGGTCCGCCATGTCCGCGCCCCGTCCCCCGGCCCCCCAGTCCGACCGGTCCTCCCCGGCACACGATCGCCCGATCCCGGTCCCGGTCCCCGGGTCCGCCCGGTACCAGTCCGCCCCGGGTCCGCCCGGTACCAGTCCCCCGGGTCCGCCCGGTACCGGTCCGTCATGTCCCGACCTCGATTCGCCGTGCCCCGGTCCCCGGATGCCCGGTCCGACCGGCCCTCCGATCCCCGACCCGCCCGGTCCCGACCCGCCCGGTCCCGGTCCGCCCCGTGGGGCGGCCGTCCGGTCGTCGGCGTCCGCGGCGGCGTCGGGCTCGTGGCACTCGGGCGGCGGTGTCGCCGGTGCGCTGGGAGATCACGTCCGGGAGCATGTCGGGTGATAATGCTCGCCGTCCCCTTCGCCGTCCTGGGGGCCGCCGGCAACGCCGTGGGCACGGCGTTGCAGCGCAAGGCCGCCTCCACGGTGGCGCGTGGCGGCGGCATCCGCCTGCTGCTCGCCCTCGCGCGGCGGCCCGCCTGGGCGATCGGCATCGCCGGTGTGGCGGGCGCGGCGGTGTGCCAGGCCCTGGCCCTGGTCAACGGACCCATGGCGCTGGTCCAGCCCCTGTTCGTTCTGGAGCTGCCGTTTGCCCTGCTCGTCGCCGTGCCGCTGATGCACCACGGACTGTCGGCCGACGGCCGACGGCCGGCGGGCGGTCGCGGTGGTGCCGGCCGGACTCGCGCTGCTCCCTCGGCGGCTCCTTCCGGGACCCGGGTCCAGGCCCCGATGGACCGGTGAGTTCCGGTCCTGGCGCTGAGCCTGGGTGCGATGGCCACGGCCGTCGTCCTCGCGCGCTCCTCGTCCTCGCCGCTGCTGCGCGCCGCCACCCTGGCGGCGGCCGCCGCGGTCGGCAACGCGCTGACCGCCGCGCTGACGAAGTCGGCCACGGGACGCCTCGCCGACGCCGGGCTGCCCGCCTTCCTCACCACCTGGCAGACCTACGGGCTCGCGCTCACCGGCGTCGCGTCGCTCCTGCTGCTGGAGAACGCGCTCCAGGCCGGCCCACTGGCCGCCTCGCAGCCCGCGCTGACCATCGGTGACGCGTCGGTGAGCCTCGTGCTGGGGGTCGCGCTGTTCGAGGAGAGCGTCCGCACGGGCTGGTGGCTGCCGCCCGAGGCGATCGGGGCGCTTCTGATCCTGGGGGCGTGCTCCGGCTGACCCGCGTGGTGCCCCATCTCGTCGACGTCGTGCGATGAGGCCGGCTCAGACGGCGACGAGGTCGGCCCACCGCGTGACGCCGCCGGAGTGGACGCGCCTGCCGTGGCGGGCGGCGAGCGCCTGGACGATCAGCTCACCCCGGCCGTGCTCGTCGGGGTCGATGCCCGGGCGTGACTGGCCGGGCACGAGCGCGGGTCCCGCGTCGGTGACCTCGACCCGCAGAGTGCCCCGGCCGTCGCCCCAGGCCCAGGACAGCCGCAGCTCCGCCGGGGGCAGGGCGTGGACGATCGCGTTGGTGAGCAGCTCCGACACCACCAGGAGCGAGTCGTCGACGATGTCCTCGGACACCTTCCAGTCGGCGAGGACCGCCCCGACGCGTCGGCGTACGGCTGCGACGGCCCCGGGGACGGGCGGCAGCGGACACACGTGTTCCACTGTCTCCCGTGGCAGTATGCCGAGCTGTACCGCCATCTTCTCTCCTCCGGTGAATGCTGTCGGCCGATGCCGGGCCGCGGCGCGAATGCCGGACCTCGAAGCACGTTAGGGAGCGCGGGGGTGCGGGTCAACGAATCGTGGTCGGCATTACCGAACGCGTCGCGCCCGGGAGTGATCGCAGGTCAGGGCCCACATGGAGCGAACCCCCCGCAGCGGTAATAGGCTCGCCTCATGACCGGCCCGGTCCAGTCGATCGAACGGGCGGCGGCGATCCTGCGTCTGCTCGCCGGAGGACCCCGCCGTCTCGGGCTCGGCGAGGTGGCGGCCTCGCTGGGGCTGGCGAAGGGCACCGCCCACGGCATCCTGCGCACACTCCAGCACGTGGACTTCGTGGAGCAGGACGCGGCCACCGGAAAATACCAGCTCGGGGCGGCCCTGCTGCATCTCGGCACCAGCTACCTCGACGTCAACGAGCTGCGCTCGCGGTCCATCAACTGGGCCGACGCCCTGGCCGCCCGCAGCGGGGAGGCGGTCCGTCTGGGCACCCCGCTGGAGGGCAAGGTCCTCGTCGTGCACCACGTGTTCCGGCCGGACGACACGTTCCAGACCCTCGAGGTCGGTTCCCTGCTGCCGTTGCACGCCTCCTCGCTCGGCAAGGTTCTGCTCGCCTTCGGCACGGCGCCCGTCGAGTCGGCCCTGGAGTCGGGGCTGGAGGCGTACACCCGGCACACCCTGGTCGACCGGCACCAGCTCGGCCGGGCGCTGGCCGAGGTCCGGGAGCGCGGGTGGGCCGGCGAGGTCCAGGAGATGAGCATGGGGGAGGCGGGGGTCGCCTCACCGATCCGCGGCCACGGCGGCCTGGTGGTCGGCGCGATCGGCCTGTCCGGCCAGATCGAGCGGATCTGCGACAGCAAGGGCCATCCCCGGTCGACCCTGGTCAACCTGCTGCGCGAGGCCGCACGGGCGATCTCCAGAGACCTGGGCGCGGCCCGCTGGTGACCCCGCCCCGCTCGAGACGTCGGAAGGAGACGCGATCATGGTCGAACGGTATGTGATGTCCATCGACCAGGGCACCAACTCCACCCGATGCATTCTCTTCGACCACCACGGACGGCTGGTGTCGGTCGCCCAGCGGGAGCACCAACAGCACTTCCCGCGGCCCGGCTGGGTCGAGCACGACGCGGTCGAGATCTGGCGCAACCTGCGGCGCATCGTGCCCGAGGCGCTCTTTGGTGCCGGTGTCGGCGCGGAGGAGATCGCCGCGATCGGCATCGCCAACCAGCGGGAGACGACGGTGCTCTGGGACCGGCGCACGGGCGCTCCCCTGGGCCGGGCGATCGTGTGGCAGGACACCCGCACGGAACCGCTCGTCACGGCGCTCAGGGCGGACCCCGGCGAGGAGTTCTTCCTCGAGCGGTGCGGCCTGCCCCCGTCGACCTACTTCTCGGCCCTGCGGATCCGCTGGCTGTTCGACCAGGTCGCCGGTCTCCGGCAGCGCGCCGAGGGCGGCGAGGTGCTGTGCGGCACGATGGAGAGCTGGCTGATCTGGAACCTGACCGGGGGCCCGGACGGCGGGCTGCACATCACCGATGCCACCAACGCAAGCCGCACCATGCTGATGAACATCCGCACCCTCACCTGGGACGAGGAGCTGCTGGAGTTCTTCGGGGTGCCGCGTCCCATGCTGCCCGAGATCAGGTCCTCCGCCGAGCACTACGGTGCCGCCCGCTCGGTCCTCCCGGGCGTCCGCATCACCGCCGCCCTCGGTGACCAGCAGGCCGCGCTGTTCGGCCAGACGTGCTTCTCCCCCGGCGACGCGAAGTGCACGTACGGGACGGGCAGCTTCCTGCTGCTCAACACGGGGGCCGATGTCGTGCGGTCCCGGCACGGCCTTCTCACCACCGTCGCCTACAAGATCGGGGACCAGGCACCGGTCTACGCCCTGGAGGGCTCGATCGCCGTCACCGGCTCGCTGGTGCAGTGGTTCCGTGACCGTCTGGGGCTGATCAGCAGCGCGCCGGAGATCGAGACGCTCGCCCGGACGGTCGAGGACAACGGCGGGTGCTACATCGTGCCCGCCTTCTCCGGTCTGTTCGCACCGCACTGGCGCAGCGACGCGCGCGGCGTCATGGTCGGCCTCACCTCGTACATCACCAAGGGGCATCTGGCCCGCGCCGTCCTGGAGGCCACCGGCTGGCAGACGCGGGAGGTCGTCGACGCCATGAACGCCGACTCGTCGGTGGCCCTGAAGCAGCTGAAGGTGGACGGGGGCATGACGGCGGACAACCTGCTCATGCAGTTCGTCGCCGATGTCCTCGACGTGCCGGTGGTGCGGCCCATGGTCGCCGAGACGGTCTCCCTGGGCGCCGCGTACGCCGCCGGGCTCGCCTCGGGCTACTGGCCCGACCTGGAGGTCCTGCGCCGCAACTGGCACCGGGCGGCCCAGTGGCTGCCGGACATGGACCCCGAGCGGCGGGAGTCGGAGTACACCAACTGGCAGCGGGCCGTCGAGCGCTCCCTGGGGTGGGTCACCCCGCCGAGGCCGCCGTGAGCCCGCGCGGCGAAGGGCCGGCGGGGTCGTCGGGCCGTCGCCGCGGTTCCGTACGGCTCCGTGCGCCCGGACGCGGCTTCGAGCGGACGCCGGGACCGCACCCTCCTATCGTGGAGAGGCACACCGAGGCGCGGCGCGAGGCAGACGGGCAGGACATGAGGAACCCGCAGATCGACTACGAGGCGGTCTTCCGGGCCCTGCCCGGCATGGTGGCGCTGCTCACCCCCGCCCTGGAGTACGCGGACGCCAACGACGACTTCCTGCGGCTGACCCGGCGCACCAGGGAGCAGCTGCTGGGCCGCTACATCTTCGACGTCTTCCCGGAGAACCCGCACGACCCGGCCGCGGCCGGCATGCGGGAGACCGAGGCCTCGATGCTCCGCACGGTGGCCACCGGCGAGCGCGACACGATGGCGCTGGTCCGGTACGACATCGAGGACCCGGACCGTCCCGGCCACTGGCAGGAGCACTTCTGGAGCCCGGTCAACGCGCCCGTCCTCGGCCCCGACGGCCAGGTGGCCCTGATCGTGCACCGGGTGGAGGAGATCACCCCACTCATCCGCGCCTTCGGCAGCCGGGACGACGACAGCCGGGCCCGCGTCCTGGAGGCCGAGCTGTACACCCGCGCCCGGGAACTGCAGGAGGTCAACGACCGGCTGCGCCGGGCGCACGCCCACGAACGCGAGGTCGCCCTGTCCCTGCAGGCGGCGATGCTGCCCGCGCCGGACCTGGACGGTCAGCACGCGGCGGCCGTGCGCTACCGGCCCGCCATCGGCGCGCTGAACGTGTGCGGCGACTGGTACGACCTCGCCGACCTGCCCGGCGGGAACCTCGCCGTCGCGGTCGGCGACGTCGTCGGCCACGGCCTCGCCGCCGCCGGCGTCATGGGGCAGCTGCGCAGCGCGCTGAGCGCGGCCTGCCGTGTCGCCGACGGTCCCGCCCGGGCCCTGGACGCCCTCGGCCTGTACGCCCGCTCCGTCGCGGGCGCGGAGTCGACCACCGTGCTGGCGACCTTCATCGACTGGGACGACCGCACCATCACCTACAGCAGCGCCGGCCACCCGCCTCCGGCCCTGCTGCACCCGGACGGCACCGTCGCCTTCCTCGACCAGGCCACCGACCCGCCCCTCGCGGCCCGCCCCGAGCATCTCCCGCGGCCCCAGGCCCGCACCACCTTCACCGAGGGCGCCACCCTCGTGCTGTACACCGACGGCCTGATCGAGCGCCGGGGCGAGGACATCGACACCGGTCTGGACCGCCTCGCCTCGTCCCTCGCCCGCCACGGGAAGTCCGGCCCCGAGCCGCTGGCCGACGCCCTCCTCACCGACCTGCTGCCGCCCACCGGCAACACCGACGACACCGCTCTGATCGCCCTCCGGCTCTGACCCGTCGCCGCCGCCGTCAGCGCAGGGCCCCCTTGGTGGCGTCGGCGATGAACCCGCGGGCGAAGAAGGTGAACACCAGCACCAGCGGGACGACCGACAGCAGCACGCCGGACATCACCATGCTGTAGTCGGTGGAGTGGCCGGCGTACAGCTGCGCCAGCGCCACCTGGAGGGTGCGGCGGTCGGGGTCGACCAGCATCACCAACGGCAGGATGTAGTCGTTCCAGGCGGCGATGAAGGTGTAGATGCCGAGGAACGCCAGGGCCGGACGGACGCAGGGCAGCACCACGTGCCAGTACAGCCGGAAGAACCCGGCGCCCTCGATGCGGGCGGCGTCGAGCAACTCGTCGGGGACGCCGGTGGTGGTGTACTGGCGCATCCAGAAGATGCCGAAGGCGTTGGCGGCGGCGGGCACGACGAGCGCCTTGAGGGTGCCCAGCCAGCCCAGCTGCACCATGATCTCGTGCTGGGGGATGATCGCCAGCTGGGTCGGCAGGATGTACATCGACAGCAGCACGCCGAAGAGGAACTTCTTGGCGGGGAAGTCGTACTTGGCGAAGGCGAAGGCGGCCAGCGAGTCGAAGAACAGCACCAGCACGGTCGTACAGACCGCGACGGTCACCGTGTTGAGCAGGGATCCGTGGGGCGAGTCAGGCCACGATCCGCCGTGACCTCGCGCAGCTGGAGGACGAGGGCCTGCTCAAACGGGTCTACGGCGGCGCCGCCCCCGTCCTGGGCGAGGACGACCCGTTCGCCGATGTGGCCGGAGTCCGCGTGGAGGCCAAGGACGCCCTGGCCGCCTGGTGCGCGGACCTCGTCAGGGACGGCGAGACCGTGCTGCTCGACATCGGCACCACGGCCCACCGGGTGGCCCGCCGGCTGCACGGCCGGTCCCTCACCGTGATCACCAGCAACCTGGCCGTCTACGAGGAGCTCCAGGACGACAAGGACGTCCGGCTGATCCCGCTCGGCGGCGTGGTCCGGCGCGACTACCGTTCGCTGGTCGGCTTCCTCACCGAGGACAACCTGCGCCAGGTCCATGCCGACCGGCTCTTCCTCGGCACCAGCGGGGTCCGCCCCGACGGGCAGGTGCTGGACACCACCGCCGTCGAGGTGCCCGTCAAACGGGCGATGATCGCCGCCAGCGCCCAGGTGGTCCTGGTCGCGGACGCGGGCAAGTTCCCCGGCACGGGCATGGCCCGGGTGTGCGGCCCCGAGGACCTGGACGTCGTGGTGACCAACGCACCCGGCGACGAGAAGACGTGCGGCCGGCTCCGCGAGGCGGGGGTGGAGGTGGTCGAGGTAGGAGGCTGACGATCCTGGCGGCGCGCTCCTTCGGGGTCCCGCCGGTCCACCGGGCACTGCCGCGCCACCGCGGCGAAGGACGCGCCACCGACGTGCACGGGTCCGGTGCGGTCGGTGAAGGCCGTGGAACGCGCGGTCGTGCGGGCCGCCACGACCGGCGAGGGCGTCCCCACACACGGCGTCAGGACGCGCGGGACAGCGCGCGGGCAGGGCTCGCCCCGACGCGGATGGTGGGCGAGCCCTGCCCACCCGGTCGATTCTCGGGGGCGTGGCGGCGTGTGCCCACGGGTGCGCCGGCGCCGACCGTGGTGAACGGCGCGCACGCCGCGCGCTGCGCGCACACCCCGTACGAATGTCCCCGCGCGACGCGTGACGGCCCGCGCGGTGGGGAAGGCGCACCTGAACCGGGTACGACCCGCCCCCACGGGCAGGGTCTCCCCCGGCCCCGCGTGATCAAGCACACCTCGCGGCGCGCGATACTGGCCTTCGCATACCACCTCCGCCCTCCTTCACGAACGGACTCATGCTCATCTCCGCCACCGCCCCGCCCTCCACGCCCTCCACGGTCTGGCTCGGCCGTGGCCGCCACACCGGCCCCGCCGCGCCGGACGTGCTGCGCACACACCTCCAGGCGCTCAAGGACAGCGGGACCCTCCATAACTTCAGGGAGCTGCCCGACGCCGAGACCGCCGAGGGCGAATCGGCCTTCGAGGCCCGCTGGCAGGTGCCCGAGGACGTGACCGTGCGTGCCCGGCTGAAGCTGTCGGAGTGGTCGGGCCGGGGGCAGGAGTGGACGCTGGTGGCGGAGGCGGAGCGGCCCTGGGACCCGCGGTGGCCGTCGCCCGCCGAGATGTTCTGGCCGTGGGAGACGGACAGCGCGTGGGGCCATGAGACCGTGACCGGCCTCAGGTTCCTGGACGTCAACCCGCTGCCGGCCGACGACAAGGATCTGCGCCGCACGCTCCGGGGAGCCCTGCGCGACACCTGGACCATCGATGTCGTGGTCCACGAGGCCATGACTCCGGACGAGCGGGGCCGGCGTTCCCTGGTCCCCCTGCTGCCGCCGGGCCTGCACCACCGGGTGGTGGAGCACCGGGCGGCGCCGCACCAGCTGCGCACGGTGAACTGGGCCCTCAAGGACTTCGGGGCCGAGGTGCCGCGCGGCGGCGCGCTGGTGCTGCCCGGCAGCCCCGCCCCGGACGGCTACGCCGCGGCTGACTTCTCCGTGCGCAGCGTGTTCCTGGACGGGTCGCATCCCACCGAGGTGCTGGACGCGGTACGGCGGTACGCCGCGCTGCCCGCACAGCTGCCGGAGGGCGGCGACGCCGCGCTCACCCTGCTCCGGGAGAAGTGGCAGCTGCTGACCCTGGAGGAGGAACTGGCCCGGGAACGCGATCTGGTCGCCATGTACAAGGAGGCCCTGGAGGCGATGACGCAGTCCCGGGACCTGTACCGGGAGGCGGCCGAGCAGGCCCACGAGGCGCTGGCCGCCTACCGCGAGGCGGCGGCGGAGGCCGGTGAGCCGCAGCGGCAGCAGCCGGCGAGGAAGAGCGGCTCGCCCTTCCAGCAGCTGGGCCGGACCCTGGAGCGGCTCAAGGAGACCACGATGGGTCTGCGCCCGGCGGCGGCGACGGAGCACCCACGGGACGAGAACAGGGACCCGGGCCCGGGCGACGGCGTGGCGGCGACCGACCGCTAGCCGATGGCGGGCACCTCCTGGGAGTGAGCGGCGCGCGAGGCCCGTACGACTCTCCGCCCGGCCGACGGGCCGTCAGGGACCTTTTCCTAAGCAGGCTTTGGGTGGCCGAGCGGAGACGGCCGGTACGGCGGACGCGGCCAGGCCCTTCCCACCGGCGGCCGCCCGCACGGCGGACGCGATCGACGGCGCACCGCCGGGGCCGTGCGCAGCCCGAGGACCGCATCCGGTCACCGGCCCGGTCACTGACCCGGCGTCAGCCGCCGTGGCCGCCCCCGGCGCGGGATGTGACCAAAGTTACACTCCGCCACCGAACAGGAAACCGACGCGCTCGCCCGCCCCTCGGCGAACGGCCGGAAACCGCCTCCCCCGTTGAGGTAATCCTGCGGGAAACGGGGAATTCGGGAACCGAAATCGGGGAAATCGAAAACAAGGGCAGCGCGCCGCGCGACGGACCCCGGAGGGAGGGCCCGTGGACACGACCACCACGCTCGTCACGGTCGCCGCGATACTGGCCGCCGCCCTCCTGGCGTGCGCCGCAGCGGTCCTCGTGCGGCTCATAAGGGCACGTCGGGACCTCAGACGCGCCGGCCTCCCCACCGGCTCGCGCTGGGTGTTCTGGGGTGCGGTCCTGTACTTCGTGCTCCCGGCCGACCTACTGCCCGACCCGGTCTACCTCGACGACATCGGCGTTCTGCTGCTCGCCCTGCGCTCCCTGCGTCGCGCCCCCGAGCGCGCGGGGATCCCAACCGACCGTGCCTGAAGACGTTTTCACCTCCCGCTCGGCCCATCTCCCCTGCTCCGCGCCCTGTTCGGGTCCCGACTCGCCGATGATCACGGAGAGTAAGGAAACCAACCACCCGTTCGATTCGTATAAGTGACTGAAGGTCGCACCACAGAGCGGGCCCGAGTGACGTCGCACAGCGGCACCGCTTGATCGAGGCAGTACCGACGAGGGAGAGAACATGCAACCGTTCGCGCTCAACTACGCACGCCCTGCGGCGGAGTTGGAGTTCGCAACTCCGTACGCCTATGACCCCGGACTGCAGTTGAACGTACTCCTCGACGGCCGTGTCGCCGCTCGTGACCACGCCCTGCTCAGAGAACTGGGGACCACCACCTCCACCGCGGGTTCCAAGACCCACTTCGACGACTGAGCACGGGCCGCGCAAGATGACCGTGCTCATCCTGACCTGCGAAGAGGACGTCACGGCGGACATGGTGGTCGTGCACCTGAACGCCGCCGGCGTCCCGGTCGTCCGGTTCGACCCGGCCGATCTGACCAGCACCGTCGCCCTTTCCGGCGAGTACGTCCACGGTGCCTTCCGGGGCCATCTGTCCTCGGCGGGCCGGCTGGTGAGCCTGGACGGACTGCGGTCCGTGTGGGTCCGCCGGCCGGGCTCCGCCGCGGCGCGGGCGGCCGAGCCGTCCGCATGGCTCACGGAAGAGGCCTCGCAGGCGCTCTACGGCATGCTCCGGAGCACCGGAGCGCGCTGGATGAACCATCCGGACGCGTCCCGGCGCGCCCGGCACAAGCCGTGGCAACTGCGGCTCGCCCAGCGCAGCGGGCTGCCCGTACCCGCCACCCTCATCACGACCTTCCCGCAGGCCGCGCGGGACTTCGCGGAGCGCTACCCGGACCTGGTGGTCAAGCCGGTGTCCGGGGCTCATCCGCAGGACCCGCCCCGTGCGGTGCCCACCACCCGGGTCCCGCCCGGTGCCGACTTCGCGGCCGTCGCCTACGGTCCGACCCTGCTGCAGCGCAGGATCGCCAAGCGGGCGGACATCCGGCTGACCGCGGTGGGCGAGAGGATCCTGGCGGCCCGCAAGGACACGGCTCCGGGCGCCGACCCCGACGTGGTGGACGTACGGTTCGCGCCGGCCGGCACGCCGTGGCGCCCCGCCGACGTCCCGCCGCGCCTCGCCGAGGCCGTGCGGACGTATCTGCGCGAGGCGGAACTGGCCTACGGCGCCTTCGACTTCGCGGAGGACTCGGACGGGACCTGGTGGTTCCTGGAGTGCAACCAGTCGGGGCAGTTCGGCTTCGTGGAGGTGGACACCGGTCAGCCGATCGCCCGCACCATCGCGGAGTGGCTGGCCGGCCCGGCCCCGAAGTCCGGCCCCCGGCAGGCCGACTGCTGCGGCTCGGCGGCCTCCTGAGGCGGAGCGGCGCGGCCGGACCCTGCGGGGGCCCCGGCCACGCCGGTGACCGCTCAGACGGCGAGCGACAGCCCCCTGCCGGTCGCCTCGGTGCGGGACTCGAGCAGGGCGTCCGCCGCGGCGAGCGCCTCCTGGACGTCGGACGTGCCCATCAGCACACAGAGCGTGTAGGTCACGTCACGCAGCTCCCGGGCCGTCTCCGGCCGCTCCTGCTCAGCCTGAGCGATCCTCAGCGTCGCGTACCGGGTCAGCAACGTCCTGGCGACCTTCGGGTCCGGAACGATCACGAGCGCCCCTCTCTACGGTTGTTGCGCTGCGTGTGCCCGGACCTGGGCGAATCATGCGCATGGAGCACACGGCTCACCCTTTGGGGGCACGATCGCGCCACGCGGGTTCGTGCCGTACGTAACGCGGCCGCGCACGCGGAGTCACGCGAGCCCCTCCTTCGGCGTCCACGCCACCCGTCACGGTCCCCTCCTTCCGCGTCACGTTCCGCGTCACGCCACCTGTCCGGCGTGCGGGTCCGCGCAGGCACCGCCGCGGCGCAGGAGCTCGTCGTGACTTCCAGGGGGCGGCAAGTGCCTTCTCCTCCGTTCCCCGGGAAGTGCACCCGCTCCCGTCAGGAGCGGCTCGCGAGGTACGTAGCCCTGGAGGCGGGGCCGGACGCGGCAGGCCTGGGACACCGCCGGGGCCCGGCAGGCGCTGGGACAGGGGTTGGCCTACGGGGGCGTACCCGAGGCGGGGGACGGGCGGGGCAGGCGGTGGGGGCCCTCGGCGGAACATGCGCCCGGGGTGGGCGCCGCGCCGGTGGACGGGGGCGCCGGGCCGGGATCGGGGGTGGTGGCCGGGGCGCCGGGGCCGGGATCGGGGGTGGTGGCCGGGGCGCCGGGGCCGGGATCGGGGGTGGTGACCGGGGGGCGCGGCTGTGCCCGGTGGGGGGTTCAGTGGGTTCGTAGGCCTCGGGCGGTCAGGGCGAGGGTGATCTCCACCAGGTCGGTGGGGCGGGAGAGGGAACGGCCGGTCAGCTGCTCGTAGCGGCGCAGGCGGTTGAGGACGGTGTTGCGGTGGCAGTACAGCCGCTCCCCCGCCCGCTGGGCGGAACCGTCGCAGGCCAGCCAGGTGGCCAGGGTGTCCAGCAGCACGGCCTCGTCGGCGGGTTCCAGCGCGCCGAGCAGACCGAGCGCCCGGTCGACGAGGGCCGCGCCCAGTTCCGGGGCGGAGACCACCAGGGCGGCCGGCAGGTGTTCGGTGAGCCGGATGGTGCCGCCGCTCTGCGGGCACATGGCCAGCGCGGTGTCCGCGAGCCGCCGCGCGTCGCCCACCGCGGCCAGGCCCGACACGGACGTGCTGACCCCGGCGCGGGCGCTGCCGGCGACGTCGCCGCCGGCCGTTGCGGGCCCGAGGCCGTCGGCGTCCCGGTCGCCCCCGGCGTCCACCGCGGCGGCGTCGGCGTCGCCGAGCAGGACGATGCCGTAGTCGACCTCCACGCCCGTGTGCCAGTACACGCGCAGGCCCCGGGTGAGAGCGGCGCGCGCCCCCGCCGCGTCCGAGGGGCAGCCGCCCGTCACCGCCACCACCGCGTAGCGGCCCCTCTCGGGAAGGTCGAGCGCGTGCGCGGTCTCCGGCAGGTCGGCGATACGGCTGGTGCCGTCGAGGAGGGCGGCGGCCAGCAGCCGCTGCCGGTTCTCGCGCCGCCACGCCAGTTGCCGCTCGACCTGCCGGTAGGCGTCCGCGACGAGGGTGCAGTGCTCGTCGACGAAGTTCCACACGTCGGCGGCGACGTGCACGAGCAGGCGTACGTCCTCCGGCGCGGAGCGGGAGGTCTCCTCGACCAGGCCCTGCCAGACCAGCGAGCCGCCCAGCCGGAACGCGTGCAGCAGCGCGTCCAGCGGCAGCCCCTGCTCCGCCCGGGCGGCGCCGATCTTCCACGAGCACCGACGGGCCGCGTCCCGGCTGCCGCGCGGGTCGAGCAGCGAGGAGACGCTGTGCCGCAGCGAGCGGTGCACCTCCTGCCAGGTCGCGGCCGGGTCGTCGGCCATGGCCGCGCGGTAGGCGGGTTCCTCGTCCTGGAGCGCGGCGACCAGCCGGTCGGTGAGACCGGGCAGGTCCGCCAGGAGGGTCCGGGTGGCGCGGTGCAGGACCTGGAGGGCGTCGGCGTCGATCAGCGACCGCACTCGCCGCGGACGCGGCCGCCTCCCGATCGTCGCGGGCGCGGGCGGCGGGGCCGGCGCGGGCCGGAACGCGGTTCGTGTCCGTGCGGCGCGCTGCATCCCGGTCCTCCTCCGGCTCGGTGTCCTGCGTCCCACTCGCCCTGTCCCGCAGGATGACATACCGCCCGGTCGGTCCCTAGAGGTCTGCAGCGGTTCTTTTCCGTCTGATCAGCGCTCTCCCCTGCCCGGCCCACCCGACTGCTCGACCATCCGCACCAGTTCCACCCGCGAGCGCACGCCCAGCGCGGCGAAGACTTTCCGCAGGTGGTAGTCGACCGTGCGGGTGCTGACGGACAGGGTGAGGGCGACCTCCCGGTTGGTGGCTCCCTCCGCGACGCACCGGGCGATCCGCTGCTGCTGCGGGGTCAGTCCGGACAGTCCCGCGGTCCGGGTCGCGCCGCCCGGGGACACCCCGTTGGCGCGCAGCTCGGCGCGGGCCTGCTCCGCCCAGGCGCGGGCGCCGCAGCGCTCGAACCCCATCAGGGCCGAGCCGAGACGGTCGCGTGCCTCGCGCAGCCGGCGCCTGCGCCGCAGCCACTTGCCGTGCAGCAGGGCGGTGCGGGCGCGCTCGAAGGCACCGCCCGCCACGTCGTGCAGGGCGAGCGCCGACCGGTACAGGGCGTCGGCCCGGTCCGCCGGGGCCAGCAGGGCACGGCAGCGCAGCAACTGGGCGGGCGCCTGGGGGTCGACGCCCAGATCCGCCCACCGGGCGAAGTCCTCGACGGCCGCGGCGGCGCCCTCGTCCCCGCCCACCGACACGGCGGCCTCCACGAAGCACGGTACGGCGAACATCCACACCGCGAAGTGCCCGCGGCCCGGGCCCCGGCCCACCAGGGGGCCGAGCCGGTCCGCGGCCTCCCGGGGGCGTCCGCGCGCCAGGTCGGCGCGGGCCGCCGCCCACTCGGCGAGGGTCGCCGCCTGGGCCAGGCCGTGCCGCCGTGCGGTGGTCAGCGCGGCCGTCGCGTGGGCTTCGACCTCCTCGGGATCGCCCTCGATCGAGGCGGCCAGGGCGAGCAGGGCCCGGTGGTGGGCGGCCGCGTTGCGCTGTCCGGTCCGGTGCGCGGCCCGCAGCCCCTCCTCGGCGTGGATACGGGCCACCGCGTGCCGTCCGGCGCGCAGTTCGGCGTAGGCGAGGTACTCGCGGGCCCGGGCCAGGGCCGAGACGGTGCCGTTCTCGCGGGCGGCCGCCAGGGCCCGCGCCCCCGCCCGGCGGGCGCCGCCGAGGTCGCCGAGCAGCAGCGCACAGGCCGCCGCCCGCAGGAGCCGCTCCGGCTCGTCACTCCCCTCCGCCTCCACCACCTGCCGCCCCAGAGCCCACCCGGCCCGACCGTGATCGCCTTCGAGCAACGCCAGCACACCGATGCGGTAGTCACTCGCGCGGGGGGCGTGCTCGCCGGTGGTGGTGCCGGGGGCCGAGCCGGTGACCGAGGGCGGGACGGCGGCCACAGCGCCCGGGGCCGCGACCACGACGCCCGGGGATGAGGCGGCGCCCGGGACGGCAGCCGCCGCGCCCGGCCCGACGGCGGCACCGGAGGACAAGGCACCACCGGACCCGGCACCCACCCCACCCGAAGGCAGGACACCACCCGCCCCGGCGCACACGGCATCAGGGACAACGGCACCGGAAGGCACCGCAGCGCCCGGGGCCGCGACCACGACGCCCGGGGGCAGGGCGGGGCCCGGGGGCAGGGCGGGGCCCGGGGGCAGGGCGGCGCCCGGGGGCAGGGCGGCGCCCGGGACCGCGGCCGCCGCACCCGGCCCGACGGCGGCGCCGGGGGACGACACGCCACGCCTCTCGGCGACCATCGCGCCCGAAGGCAGGGCAGCAGCCGGACCGGCATCCCCTGCGCCCGGTGCGGTTGCGGGGCTGAGGGGCGGGGCGGTATCCGGCCCGGCCACCTCCGCGCGGACGGGCGGGGCGGCATTCTCCCCGGCCGTCTCGGTGCCCTCGGGGGCGGCGGCGCCGGGGGACGAGGCGGTGTCCGGCGCGGCCATCGACTCGCCCGGGGGCGGGGTGGCGCCCGGCTCCGTGGCGACGGCGCCGGAAAGCGGGGCGGTACCCCGGCGGGCGGCCGTGGCGTCCGGGGCGGTGGCCGCGTCGTGAGGCCGTGTGGCACTTCGCTGGGCAGGCATCGCGCCGGGGGTGAGGACGGCCGCGGGGGCCGGGGGTGGGGCAGGACGCGGCGTGGCTGTCGTCGTGGTCGGGGCGTTGTGGCGCAGGGCTCGTAGGCAGCCCTGGGCGTCACCTGCTGTCCAGGCCGCGTCCGACGCGGCCAGGGCCGCTCGCTCGGCCTGCGCGGGGCGGGTGGCGGACAGCAGGTCGGCGGCGAGCAGGAGGGACGCCTGGGCCTCGTCGACCGGGCCGTCGTACAGGACCGTGATGCCGCGCAGCAGCTCGATGCGGCCCCGCAGCGCCGGGGACGGCGCGGGCCCGGCACTGTGCCGGGCCGCGTCGAGCAGGCCCAGGGCGCGGTGCGGGCGCCCGCCGAGCAGGGCCTGTTCGGCGGCCTCCGTGAAGCGCTCCGCGCGTAACTCGCCGCGCCCGGTCAGTCCGGCGGCCTGGGCGTACGCCGCGCAGCGCAGGCTTCTGGAGGGGGCGCCGGTCGGGTCGGCCGCGGCCCGGGCCAGTTCCGCCGCCGCCCCCGGCCACGGCGGGGCGGCGGATCGCGCCCGGTGCAGCAGCGTGCGCAGCGCCGGGCCGCCGTAGTCCGCCGCCTGGGCCTCGGCCAGCGCGCGGTGCGCCGCGCGACGCCCCGCGGGCCCCGCCTCCGCGTACACGGCGCGGCGCAGCAGGTCGCTGTGGAAGCCGACCCGGCCCTCGACCAGGCTGAGGACGTCGGGGAGCGTCTCCAGGCGGGGTTCACCGGCGCCGGGCGGCGGGCGGTCCGCCGGAAAGCGACCGTCCGCCAGGAGCCGTCCCGCGGCCCGCAGGGCGAGCGCCAGGTCGATCCGGGCGTCCTCGGGAGCGCGGTCCCGTAGGGCCGCAGCGACCGTCAACGGCAGGGCGCCCCGCCAGACGGGCGGCAGGCCGGCGCGAGGGTCGGCGAACAGACCGGTCAGGGCCTCGGCGTCGGCAAGGGGGCGCGTGAGCGGGCGCAGGCCGCGCAGTTCGGCCGGGGTCAGACGCCGGACCATGGCCAGCAGCAGGCCCGGGTTGCCCTCGGCCGCGTCCACGAGGCGGTCGCGCACGGCGAGGTCGACGGTGCGCTCCGTCGCCTCGTCCAGCAGGGCGGCGGCCTCCGCCGGGGACAGCGGTTCGATCCTGGTCACCGGCAGCCCTGCGAACTCCGGCGCGACCGGCCGGTACCCGGCCACGCTCAGCAGCAGACCGACGCGCCCTGTCCGGCACAGCCGGGCGGCGGCGTGCCCGAGCGCGGCCCGGGAGGCGCCGTCCCACCGGTGCGCGTCGTCGACACAGACCAGCAGCGGGGCACGGGCCGACGCCTCGTGCAGCGCGTCGAGGAGCACCGCACCGGGTGCGGGGGTGGGGGTGGGTGCGGGGGCGGGTCCTGTGGGGGGATGGCCTCGGCGCAGAGGTCCGGGGTGCGGCGGCGCGGCGGCGGCCGGATCGCCGACGGTCCTCGGCAGCGTGTCCAGCAGGGCGCGCAGACCTGCCAGGGGTACGGCGGGCACTCGCGCCGGGTCCGCCCGTACCAGGACCGCGGGCCCGGCGGTGAACGCGCGGGCCGCGCGCTCCAGGAACGCCGTGCGTCCACCGCCCGGTTCGGCGGTCACCACGCGTGCCCCGCCGGCCGGATGGGGCCTGCGGGGCGCGGGCTGGCGGGGCCGGGCGGGTGCGGCGGGCGTCTGTCCGGTCATTCCGCCGACGCTACGGAGGGGGGCCGAGCGGTGGAAGCCGGGTGTCCGAGCCGCCGTGACCCCGCGGGACCCCGGTCACCTGGGGGTTCGGGGGTGACCGGCGGGACGTGCCTTGTGCGGCTGCCCAACGGCGGCCGCCGCGCCGCGGGCACGGGCACAGCGGCCGCGCGCCCCGGCTCAGGAGGTGTGCGGGCAGTTGCCCCGGTACTCCTCGATGGTCGGGCCCGGCTGCGGCAGCGGGCACAGGAACTGCTCGTAGCGGGTGTCGTTGTCGATGAAGCGCTTCAGCCACGAAATGCTGTACTTCGCGATCGTCGTGTTCGACGAGTTCGGCGTGAAGTGGGTGGCGTTGTTCAGCTCCAGATAGGCGCGGTCCAGGGAGGACGGCAGCGTGGAGTAGAACGGCTCGGCGTGGGTGGCGACGGGGGCGATCGTGTCGCCGTCGGCGCCGAAGACCAGGGTGGGGGTCACCACCTCGGGCCAGGTCTTGTCGAGGTTCCAGGGCGTGAGCGGGATCGCGGCCTGCAGCGACGGCCGGCTCTTGGCGGCCTCCAGACTGCCGCCGCCGCCCATGGAGTGGCCCATGACGCCGAGCCGGCTGCCGTCGACCCGTGAGCGGACGGAACTCGACTGCGTGAGGTAGTCCAGGGCGGCGAGCAACTGCCGCCCGCGGGAGTCGGGCTGGTCCAGCGTGGTGAGCGTGTCGATGGTGAAGACGACGAAGCCCTGGGAGGCCAGTCGCGGTCCCAGCCAGGAGATGGAGGACTGGGTGCCGGTGTAGCCGGGCGACACGGTGATCGCTCCGAAGGTGCCGTCGGCGGTGCTGGTCGGGTAGTAGATCGTGCCGCCGCCGAACCCGGTGACGGACAGGGAGGAGACGGTGGTCTGCGAGACCGCGTAGGGGCCGCGCGCCGCCTCGATGCTCGCCTCGGTGGGCGCCGGGCCGCGCTCGTAGGGGTTGTCCGCGGCGTGCGCGCCGGGTCCGTCGAGGGTGAGACCCACGACGGCGGCGATCGTCGCCGCGGCGACGGCGAGCCGGCCGGGCCTGCGGTGGGGGGTACCGGTGGGCGCTTGCTTCAGCACGACGAGTCGTCCTCTCGGTCGGGCGGGCCGCCCGGCGGGACACGGCGCACGAGACCCCGTGCGAGCGGGTCCGGCAGGTGTTCCCGGGGGCGCCGCCGATGGGCTGGCGGTGCCACTGTCGGGGCCGGACCCGGACGCGGGGATCGGCAATGTCACCGGCTTCCGCACCCGACGGACTCGCGCCGTGCCCGGGGGAGGGACCCGGAGCGGTGGGCGGGGATGGGCGGGGAACGGATCGCCGCGCGGTCAGGCCGCCCGTCCTCACCGGGGAACGGACGCCGGATCATGCGAGCGCACGACACCGGCGGGGCGGGCGCGGCGTACGCCGTGCGCCGGGTGGGCACGGTAGCCGGGAAGCAGGGCAGGCCCCGCCGCCGGACCGAGGGGGCGGGCGTGGCCGTGTCGGCCCGACCCAACGGGACGTGGGTGGGGCGAGCCGACGCAACGGAACGGGACCTGGCCGGTCCGACGCAACAGAACGCGGCCGGACCGGGCCGACGCGACGGAACGTCGCCGGGCCGGGCCGACGCAACAGAACGCGCCCGGACCGGACCGACGCAACGGAACGTCGCCGGGCCGGCATGACGGGACGGGACGCGGCCGGGCCGGACCGACGCGCGGACCAGGCCGGGCGACGAGCGGATTGCCCCGGCCGGCCTGCGTGCGGGCCGGCCGGGGCAGAACGGACGACGGACGAGGACGGGAGCGGTGTCCATGGGCGAGGAGAGCGCGAGCGCCGGCGGGGCGGCCGTGACGCTGCGGTCCCTGCTGGCCTTCGAGGACGGCCACGCGCTGCGCCTGCTGTGCGCGCCCGCCGCGCCCGGCACGGTGGTGCGGCGGATCGCGGTCGGCCTGGACGACCTGCGTCCCGGTCAGGAGGGCGTCCTGCTGCTGGCCGTGGGGGCGGCACCGGTCGCCGGGACCGTCCGGGAGGCCGCCCGGCGGGGCGCCTGCGCGGTCGTCCTGGGCGAAGCGGACGAGGGGCTGGTGCCGGCGGCGCGGGACGCCGGAGTGGCGCTCCTCGCCCGCGCCGAGGGCACCGGCTGGGCGGAGGCCGCCGCGCTGCTGCGGTCGGCGCTGTCCTACGTCGGCGCCGGCCGGGTCGAGGACGCCGGACCGCCGCCGGACCCGGAGGCGGCACCCTCGCTCGCGGTGCTGGCGGCGCGGGTCGCGGCGTACGTGAAGGGGTCGATCACCATCGAGGACACCCGGCTGCGGGTCCTGGCCCACTCCGCGACCGGCCCCGGCGCGGACGCGCTGCGCCGGACGGTCATCCTCGGCGGGCGGGTGCCGGACTGGCGGGTCGCCGAGCTGCGCCGGAGCGGCCTGCTGCGCGCCCTGTGGACCTCGCCGGACGTCATCCACAGGCCCGCCGACGGCGACAGCCCCGAACGGCTGGTCGTCGCCGTGCGCAGCGGCCGGGAGGTGCTCGGGTCGATCTGGGCGGCCGCGGACGGCGCCGCGCTGGCCCCGGACGCGGCCCGCCATCTGCGTACGGCCGCCGGTCTCGCCGCCCCGCTGCTGGTGCGCGAACGGCTGCGGGAGAGCGGGACGGCGCACCGCCGGGAGGCCGCGCTGCGCGGTCTGCTGCACGGGCTCGGGGACCTCCGTACGCACGCCTGGTCGCTGGGGCTGTCGCCGGACGCGCCGTGCGCGGTGGTGGTGGCCGAGCGGCGGCCCGCCGGCAGGTCGCAGGACCGGTCCCTGGACGTGCTCGTCCTGGAGATCTCGGCGCTCCGCCCGGGCACGGGTGTGCTGCGGGACGGCGACCGGCTGGCGCTGCTGCTCGCCGGGGAGGGCGCGGCGGCGGACCACGAGCGGGCCGTACGGGCCGTCGTGCGCGACCTGGACGCGGCCGTCTCGTCGCTGCCGGACGCGGCGGCGGTGTGGCTGGGGGTGGGCCCGGTCGTGGTGCCGGAGGAGGCCGCGTGGTCGCACGAGCGGGCGGGGCTGGTGGTGCGGGCGCTGCGGGAACGGGAGGCCCGGGCCCTCGCCGCGGGGCGGCCGCGGCCGTTGCGTTCCTCGGACGCCGCCGGTGTGGGCGCGTCGCTGGAGGTGCTGCGGCTGCTGGACGCCGTCCGGCCCGTGTGGGAGTCGGGCGCCGGCCCGGTCCACGATCTGGTCCGCGCCGACCTGGCCGGGGGCGGGGAGCTGGTCCGGACGCTGGCGGTGTGGTTCGAGACCGGGCACGACGTCACGGAGGCGGCCCGCCGTCTCCTCGTGCATCCCAACACCCTCCGCTACCGCCTGGGCCGGGTCCGGGAGCGGTACGGCGTGGACCTGGACGACCCCGACAGCCGGCTGCTGCTGGCCCTGGCGGTCCGGCTGGCCGCTCCCCCGGCGTCCTGAGGTTGTGCGGGGACACAAGGGTTCCGGTTGTTCCTGGCCGGTCCTCCAATGACGCGGGACTCCCCGGCGAGTGAACCTGGAGGTGTCCCGCCCCTCAGCGAAGGAGACCCGGACGTGTCGCTTTCCACCGAAAACCTCGCTCTCGCCGTCCGGCAGGCCGTCGCCGACGGGCTCCTGACGGAGGACCGGCCGCTGGCCGGCTTCCTCGACGTCCGGGGGGTGCGCGAGAGCGTCGCGGCGCTGCACGAGGCGTTCGCGGGCGTACCGGACGTGCTGCACGCCTTCGCCGCCAAGGCCTGTCCCCTGGTGCCCGTGCTGCGCCTGCTCGCCGACGCCGGGATGGGCTGCGAGGTGGCGAGCCCCGGCGAGCTGCGGCTGGCGCTGGACGCGGGGTTCGCCCCGGCGCGGATCGTGCTGGACTCCCCCGCCAAGACCCGCCGGGAGATCCGCGAGGCGCTGGAGCTGGGGATCGCGCTGAACGCCGACAACCTCGCCGAGCTCGACCGGATCGACGCGCTGCGTCCCGCCGGCTGCGCGTCCGTCCTGGGGCTGCGGGTCAATCCGCAGGTCGGGGGCGGGTCCATCGGCGCGATGAGCACCGCGACCGCCCAGTCCAAGTTCGGCGTGGCCCTGCGCGACCCCGGCGCCCGCGAGCGGGTCGTCGAGGCCTTCGTACGGCGGCCGTGGCTGACCCGGCTGCACGCGCACGTCGGCTCCCAGGGCTGTCCGCTGCCGCTGATCGCGCAGGGGCTGGCGGCGCTCCACCGGCTCGCCGAGGAGATCAACGCGCGCGTCGGCCACCGCCAGGTCACCAGCCTCGACCTCGGTGGCGGGCTGCCGGTGAACTTCGCCGACGACTGCGTCACGCCCACCCACGCGGAGTACGCCGCCGCGCTCACGGCCGTCGAACCGGCCCTGCTGGACGGCCGCTACCAGATCGTGACCGAGTTCGGCCGCTCCCTGCTCGCCAAGAATGGCTTCACCGCCGCGCTCGTCGAGTACGTCAAGGAGGCGGGCGGCCGGCGGATCGCGCTCACCCACGCCGGTGCCCAGATCGCCACCCGGACGGCGTTCATGCCCGAGGCCTGGCCGCTGCGGGTCTCCGCTTACGGCCCGGACGGCATGCCCAAGCGGACGCCCGTCGTGCCGCAGGACATCGCCGGACCGCTCTGCTTCGCCGGGGACGTCGTGGCGCGCGCCTGCCCGCTGCCCGCGCTCGACGAGGGGGACGTGGTCGTGCTGCACGACACGGGCGCCTACTACTTCTCGGCACCGTGGGCGTACAACAGCCTGCCCAGGCCCGCCGTGTACGGCTGTCTGCTCCAGGACGGTCACGTCACCTTCGCCACGGTCCGGCCCGCCCAGTCGCTTCGGGAGATCTCCCTGGAGAGCGGCCGGGACCACGCGGACGCCCTGCTGACGGGGTTCGCCGCGCCTTCCCTGCCCTGAGGGCGACCCGGCACGCATCACCCGGCCGATTCTGAGCACCCGTCCTCCTGTCGCCGGACGAGGAGAGAACCGTGCTCTGGGTCGCCCTACTGCTGCTGCCGTCCCTGTCCGTCCTGCTGGCGGTCCTGGACCGCGTCGAGGACCGCATGCTGGCCCCCGCCGCGGCCGGGCCCCGCCACGCGGCGCGCCGAAGGCACCTCCGCCTGATCAAGGGCACCCCACCGGACCGGACGGACGCCCGCCCCCGCCCGGAACCGGTGGAGCCCGCACCAGCACCCGAGGGCCCCGCAGCCACCCCCGACCGAGCGCCCCAGGCCCGCGCCGCCTGAACCAGCCGCCCCCGCGCCGCCTGAGCCAGCCGCCCCCGCGCCGCCGCGCCGCACAACGGTCCCGCCGGGCGGCGGCCGGGGGCGGTGCGTCGGCGGTCGCCGCCCCGTGGGCCCACGGGGCCCACGGGCAATGCCCCTGCCCGGACCCGAACGACGACCACCGGACCCCGGCCGGACCGGCGCCACCCCGAGCCGGCAGACCCCCGCTGGTGCGGCGCCACCCGGAGCGTCCCCGGCCGCACGCGGCGGACCACCACCCGGCGCCGGACGGCGCGCCCCGGCCGCCCGGCGAGGGCGCGAGCCGTCGGGGCGGAGGCCGCACCTGCGCGGCGGGCCGCCGACGGTCTCCCAGGACCCCGGGCAACAGGTCCGGGCAGCCGTCGGCCGCCCGGACCCGCAGGGTGGACTCTGTCCGGCGCTCCTGCGGGCGCGAGCCGAGCCGCCCCCACGCCGCCCCACCGAGCTACCGAGCTCCAGACACCGACTGGCGCCCAGAGCCCGCGCCGCGGCGCCCGCCGGGCCCGAGCGGTGGGCCCCGGTCGGACGGCGGAGGCCCGTGGGCGGTCGGGGGGCGGGGTGTCCCCGGTGGGCGATGCTGCCGCCCCCGTCGGTGGGCAGAGGTACCCCGGTGGGCAGAGGTGCACCCGACGACGCCGGGCGGCATGCAGCGGCCTCGGCGGGACGGGCCGGCGAACACAAGCGTCCCCGGGCCACGACCGCGGGCCCGGTCACCAGGCAGGGGCGCCCCCCGTGGGCGCCCCGGCGAGCAGCGGAACCCCCGTGGGGTACCCCGCCCCCGGTCGGCGGAGCACCCCCACGAGCAGAGGCACCCCGCCCCGCTCGGCGGCGGCACCCCAACGACCAGAGGCACCCCGCCCCGCTCGGCGGCGGCACCCCGACGAGCAGGGCTACCCCCGGTCGGTCGGGTGTGCGAGGCTCGGGGCGATTTGGTCGCCTCGGCAGGGAGTGACAACGGCATGCGCATCGGTCTGCTCGGTACCGGTCCCTGGGCCCGGATGGTGTACGGCCCCGTCCTCGCCTCCCACGAGGGCGTCGACCTCACCGGGGTGTGGGGCCGCCGCCCCGAGGCCGCCAAGGAGCTGGCGGACCGGCACGGCACCCGCGCCTACGACGACGTCGACGCGCTCCTCGCGGACGTGGACGCGGTCGCCGTGGCGCTCCCGCCGGACGTCCAGGCGGAGCTGGCGGTCCGGGCCGCCCGGGCGGGCCGGCACCTCCTGCTGGACAAGCCGGTCGCCACCACCGCCGCCGGGGCGCGGGCCGTGGCGGCGGCGGCCGAGGAGGCGGGGGTCGCCTCGGTGGTCTTCTTCACCACCCGCTACCTGACCGAGACCGCCGACTGGATATCCGCCCAGAAGGAGACCGGGGGCTGGTTCACCGGGCACGCCCGCTGGCTGGGGTCGGTGTTCGCCGAGGACAGCGACAGCCCGTTCGCCACGCCCTGGCGGCGGCAGAAGGGCGCCCTGTGGGACGTGGGCCCGCACGCCCTGTCGGTGCTGCTGCCGGTCCTCGGCGACGTCCGCCGGGTGAGCGCGGCCGGACCCGGCCCCCGGGACACCGTCCACCTGGTCCTGGAGCACACCGGCGGCGCCTCCAGCACCGTGACGCTCAGTCTGACCGCCCCGCCCGCGGCGTCGGGGGCGGCTCTCGAGCTGTACGGCGACGGCGGGGTCGTACGTCTGCCCGAGCCCACCGGCAGCGCGGCCGACGCGCTGGCCCGGGCCGCCGGGGAACTCCTCGCCGCGGCCCGGGACGGGCGCGCGCACCCGTGCGACGCCGCCTTCGGCCTGCGGGTCACCGAGATCCTCGCCGACGCCGAGGCCCTGCTGGTCCCGGGCGCCGGCGAGCCGCGCTGATCAGCGATCAGCTCGGTGCGAAGTTCGCCCGCTCCCGCACGACGGGGTAGCCCGCCTTGGTGAAGTGGGCCGCCATGGGGAAGTTTCCCTGGTCGGTGGCCGCGGCGATGAACTCCGCGCCCCGCTCGACGAGGTGGTGGGTGCACTCGGCAAGCAGGTCGTAGGCGTAGCCGTGTCCCCGGTGCTCCGGCAGGACGCCGATGAAGCCGACGCAGGGCCCGGAGGGGTTGCGGGCCGGGATGTGGATCCCGGCCAGGTCGCCCTCGGGGGTGCGGGCGACCTGCCACCACTCGCGCGGGGACGGGCACCAGCGGAAGAAGTCCAGCTCCTCCTGGGCGGCCTGGTCGAGTCCGCCCTCCGCGACGGCCTTGCGGGCGTGGGCGTCGAGGGTGACGGAGTGGATGCGGCGCAGGGCGTCGAAGAACACCGCGTCGTCGGGTTCGGGGGCGAAGGTGAGCCTGCCGGGGCGCTCGGGCAGGCCGCACCGCGGGGTCCAGCGGTAGACGAAGCGTTCCACGAGCAGGGTCTGGCCCGCCGCGCGGGCGGCGGCGTGGCGGGCCTCGGCGGCCGCCCGCAGCGCGGGGTCCTCGCGCCAGCCGCCGGGCAGGACCAGTTCCAGGCCGACCCGCCAGGGCGCGGTGCGCAGGAGTTCGGCGCCCGCCTCCTCCTCGCCGTCGGCGAAGTCGAACCACTCGACGGTGAGGGGCTCGGTGTCGTCGGGCCCGCCCCACCAGGCGGCGCGGGCGACGACCCGCCCGTCGCGCAGGGCGACCCGCTTCCAGTGCGGCCGGTAGCTGGCGTTGCGGAACGCCTCGGCGTTGCCCATCGGGTCGGGCAGGGTGTCGAACAGATGGATGTCGCGCTCGTCGAGCGCGCGGATGACCAGATCGGTCAAGGGATTCCTCCGGGATGCGGATGAGGTGGGGCGCTCCCGGGGCGTCGGACGAGGGTCAGACGCGGCACGCCGGGGTCACGGAACGGGAGCGCGGGATGCGTGAGAGCTTCATCGGCGCTCTCCTCCTTCCGTGGTGTCCGGGCGTGCGGTCACACCGTAGGAGATCGTCCGACGGGGCGTCCACCCGTTTTCCGGCGTGCGCACGGCGGTGCCGGGGTGGAGCGTGGTGGTGTGGCACGAGTGGACGCCGAGCGACGGAGCTGGCTGCGGGGCGCTCCGCCGCCGCGGTGGGTACGGGCACTGCCCGTCGTGCTGGTGGCGGGCGTCTGTGCGGCCACCCTGGCCAGTCCCGATCCGCTCGACATCGGCTTCCTGCTGGGCGCGATCCCGCCGCTGGCGGTGCTGTCGTACGGCCCGCTGGCGACCGCCGTGCTCGGTGCGACCGTGGTCGTGATGCTGAACGTGCCGGCGTTCCGGCTGGACAACCCGGGCCAGACCGACCTGCTGACGATCTGCTTCGTCGCCGTGCTGAGCGTGTTCGTGGCGTTCGTGCGCAGCCGCCGGGACGTGCAGCTGGACATCGAGCGCACGATCGCGGAGGCGGCGCAGCGTGCCGTGGTTCCGCCGGTGCCCGAGCGGGTGGGCCGGGTGCGCTGCGCGGGTCTGTACCGGGCGGCCGAACGGGGGACGCTGGTCGGCGGTGACTTCTTCGACGTGCGCGAGAGCGCGTACGGGGTGCGGGCGGTGCTGGGGGACGTCCAGGGGCACGGGCTGGCGGCGATCGCGACGGTGGCGTCGCTGATGGGGGCGTTCCGGGAGGCGGTGCTCGACCAGCCGTCCCTGGAGGCGGTGGCGGCCCGGCTGGACCGGCGGCTGGCGGTGGACTCGGCGCGGCTCGCGCACGCCGAGCTGTTCGCGACGGCGGTCCTGCTGGAGTTCGCGCCGGACGGGGACGCCGTCCGGGTGGTGGTGTGCGGGCATCCGCCGCCGGTGCTGCTGCGCGACGGCAGGGCGACGGAGGTGCCCGTCACCCCGTGGACGCCGCTGGGTCTGGGCCTGCCGGACGGTTCCACGCCCGTCGGCCGCGCCCTGCGGCTGCGCCCCGGCGACCGTCTGTTCCTCGCCTCGGACGGCGTCTGGGAGGCCAGGAACACCGCCGACGCCTTCTACCCCCTGACCGACCGGCTCCCCGCGCTCGCCGACGGCACCGACCCGGCCGTCACGACCACCCGCGTCTGGACCGATCTGCTGCGTCACTCCCCCGCGGTCCGCGACGACGTCACGATGCTCGTTCTCGCGCCCGCGCGTCCGGACCGCTGAGGGTCTCCGCGTCCCCCTCGGCGTCGATGTGCGGCAGGATCCGGTCCAGCCACCGCGGAGTCCACCAGGCCCGCGCGCCCAGCAGCGTCATCACCGCGGGCACCATGAGCAGCCGTACGACGGTGGCGTCGATCAGCACGCTGACGGCGAGGCCGAGGCCCAGCATCTTCACGACGATGTTGTCGCTGATGATGAACGCCGAGAACACGCTCACCATGATCAGGGCGGCGCAGGTGATCACCCGGGCGGTGATCTCCAGGGCGTGGGCGACGGAGTCCTTGGCGTCGCCGGTGCGCAGCCAGGTCTCGTGGACGCGGGACAGCAGGAAGATCTCGTAGTCCATGCTGAGGCCGAAGATGATCGCGAACATCATCATCGGCACATAGCTCTCGATGGGCACATCGCCGTTGACGCCGAGGGCGGGGCCGCCCCAGCCCCACTGGAAGACGGCGACGACCACGCCGTACGAGGCCGTGATGGACAGGACGTTGAGGACGGCGGCCTTCACGGCGACCAGGAGGCCGCGGAAGACGGCGAGGATGATCAGGAAGGCGAGGCCGACGACCACACAGATGATCAGCGGGAGCCGGCTGGCGACGATGTCGCGGAAGTCGACCTGGGCGGCCGTGGTGCCGGTGACGTAGCCCTTGGCGTCGTAGCCGGAGACCGCGTCGGGGAGGGTGTGGTCCTTGAGCCGGTTCGTCAGGTCGGTGGTGGTGGCGTCCTGCGGTGCCTGGGTGGAGTACACGGTGCCGGTGAGGACGTCGCCGTCCTGGGTGGGCGCCAGCGAGGTGACCGTGGCGGCGCCGGGGACGGCGTTCAGCGTCTTCTGCGCCTGCGACTGGAGGTCGGAGCGTTTGTCGGAGGGGACGGACGACTGGTCGATGACGACCGTCAGGGGGCCGTTGGAACCGGGGCCGAAGGCGTCGGTCATCAGGTCGTAGGCCCGCCGGTCGGTGAAGGAGGTCGGGTCGGCGCCGTCGCCGATGTGGCCGAGCTGGATGGAGAAGACGGGGATGGCGAGGATCGCGATGACGGCGACGCCGACGCCGAGGTACTCCCACGGTCTGCGCTCGACGCGTTTGGCATAGCGGTGCCAGGTGCCCTGCGGGGTGGCGCCCGGTTCGGCGTCGGTCTCGGCGACGGGTTTGCGCACGTGGTAGCGGTCGATGTGCCGGCCGATGAGCCCGAGCAGGGCGGGGACGAGTGTGAGGGCGCCGACGACGGCGGAGACGACCGTGATGGCGGCGGCGAGGCCGAGTTTGCCGATGAAGGACACCCCGGACGCGTACAGGCCGGCCAGCGCGATGATCACGGTGGTGCCCGAGACCAGGACGGCGCGGCCGCTGGTGGCGGTGGCGTGCCCGGCGGCCTCGGCGGGGTCGGCGCCGTTCATCAGGTTCTGCCGGTGCCGGGTGATCAGGAACAGGGCGTAGTCGATGCCGACGCCCAGGCCGATCATGGTGGCGAGAGTGGGCGAGACGGTCGCGAAGGTGAAGGCGGCGGCGAACAGGCCCAGGATGGCGAGTCCGCCGACGACGCTGATCAGGGCGGTGATCAGGGGGAGGCCGGCGGCGAAGACACTGCCGAAGCCGATGAGCAGCACGACGATGGCGACCGCGAAGCCGATCAGTTCGCTGATCCGGTCGTCCGCCGCGGGCCGGGCCAGCTCGCCGAGGGAGCCGCCGTACTCGACCTCGGCGCCGGCCGCCCGCAGCGGCTGGACGGCGTCGTCGACGCCGTCGAGGTAGCCGTCGCCGAGGGTGGAGGGCTGGACGTCGAAGCGGACGGTGATGTACCCGGTCTTCCCGTCGCCCGACACCGGCCCGATCTTGGTGGGGCTCTGCGAGAGCGGGTTCTGCACCGCGAGCACATGCGGGAGTTTCTGCAGGTCGCCCACCGTCGTGGACATCTGGGAGCCGAGCGCGCTCAGGGCCTGCCGGTCGTCGTGCAGGACGATCTGGCTGCTGTAGCCGCCGGCCTGCGGGTCGTGCTCCTTCAGGACGTCCAGGCCCTTCTGGGACTGGGTGTCCGACAGCTGGAAGTTGTCCTCGTAGGTGCCGCCGACGGCGCGGTCGACGACCTGGAGGGCCACGAGGGCCACCAGCCAGGCGATGATGACGATCAGGTAGTGGTGGGCGCACCAGGCGCCGAGCCTGCGCAGTCCCCCGCGTCGCCGTTCCCCGGGCGTGGTCGGTGCCATGGAGCCCATGAGACGCTCACGGGCTCTTCCCGGCATCCCGGGCCGGGCTGATCGGATTGCAAGGTGCGGCCGCAGGATGAATGGTGTTAGTACATTCCTTCGGACGCGAGGAGCGGACACCATGCCGACGTCACAGCCCGGCGCCTCCCGGCCCTCCCCGGACCGCGTCACCCCGGACAACCTGCTCCACACCCGCACCGGCACCGAGGTGTCGCCGGAGGACGTGGTCCTGGCCACGGGCCGGGACCTGACCCCCCGCAATCTCGAGTGGGCGCGCCGCAAGCTCGACAAGGAGGGCCCGAGCGCGATCGAGAAGCTGCTGCCCTGAGGGACGGTCACCGGCCCCGGGGCCGGTGACCGTTCACTCCTCGACGATGTGAACGGCGGCCTCCTCGGCTCCCGCGGCCCCGCCGTCGATGCCCACGTCCTGGGCGATCTCCTCCCTGGTGGTGTCGGAGTGGGCACCCTCGTCGGGGGCGACCAGCCGGCCGGCCCGGGCGTCGCCGGCCTCGGGGTCGAGGGGTTCGCCCTCGCCGTCGGGCAGGTCCCCGATGCCGTCACCGGCGGGCTGGGAGACGTCCGGGACCTCCTGCGCGAGCCGCTGGTCCAGGGTCTCGCCGTCGTGCTGTTCGGCCGCGGTGGTGCCGTACTTCTCGACGCCCAGCGGCCTTTCGGGCGGGGAGTACCCCTCGTCCAGGGTGTCGTCGTAGGTGCGCTCGTCGACGGCGTCCTGAAGGTCGAGCGGGGCGGCGTCCTGCTGCTCCTCGTTCGTGCCGATGGGCTGGTAGGCGTCGTCGCCCATCGCCGCGGGCTCGCTGCCCATGGGTGCCTCCCTGTGTCGCGGGCTGCTGCTGACCCCGTCCGCGTTTCCCGTGTCGCCCGCTCCAATCGCGTCACACGCCGCTCATGCGTGGTGCGGCGGTTACCCACCCGTCAATCTTGAACGCTCAAAGGGTGGGGTTATCATCACTCGCACACTCGGTGTGATCGTCCCTGAACGCTCTGGTGGCCGGCAACCGCCATGCTCCTCCCCGCCGTCGTCTCCCGAGGTCACCCCTCTTCGGTGCGCGGCGGTGCTCCAACCCTCACCCCCCTACGCCGTCGGGCCGCTCCCGTTCCGGCGGTGCACGACGGAAAGCGGCACAAGCATGAGCAACAGCACCGGAAGAGGGCTGCAGGCGAACGTCCTCGGCACCTTCGACACGGTGGTGATGGCGGTCGCGGGCAGCGCCCCGGCGTACTCCATCGCCGCCACCACGGCGGTCCTGGTCGGCGCGGTGGGCCTGGCCAGCCCTGCGGCGCTGCTGTACTGCGCGATACCGATGCTGGGGATCGCGCTGGCGTTCAGCCGGCTCGGCCGCATCGACGTGAACGCGGGGGCCAGTTACTCGTGGGTGGGCCGGACCCTCCACCCGTTCCTGGGCTTCCTCAGCGGCTGGGCGCTGGTCGTCTCGGCGACGATCTTCATGGTGGCGGGGTCGCTGCCGGCCGGTTCGATGACGCTCGCGCTCTTCGACGAGGATCTCGCCGGCGACACGGCGCTGTCGACGGTGGTGGGCGCGGCCTGGTTCCTGGTGATGCTGGCGGTGGTGCTGGGCGGCGCCCGGCTCACCGTGCGCGCGCAGCTCGTCATGTCCGGCGTGGAGTTGGCGATCCTGGCGCTGTTCGTGCTGCTCGCCTGTGTCCACACGCAGGACAACGCGCTGCCGTTCGACTGGTCCTGGCTCGGGTTCAGCCACTTCGACGGGGTCTCCGGCTTCGCGTCGGGCGCGCTGGTGGCGGCGTTCTACTACTGGGGCTGGGACGTGACCAGCAACCTCAGCGAGGAGACCCGCAACAGCCGCCGTACGACCGGGCTCGCGGGCCTGGTGGGGGTGGGCATCGTGTTCCTGCTGTTCGAGGTGTTCACCATCGCGGTGAACGTCGTCCTCAGCGCGCGGCGGATCGAGGACAACGGGGCGAACGTGCTGGCCGCGCTGGGCGAGGAGCTGTGGCCGGGCTGGGGCGGCAAGTTGCTGATCGTCGCCGTGATGCTGTCGACGATCGCCACGCTGGAGACGACGCTCATCCAGGTCACGCGGTCGCTGTTCGCGATGGGCCGTGACCGGACGATGCCGTCCGCGCTGGGCCGGGTGCACCGCACCTGGAACACGCCGTGGGTCGCGATCGCGGTGGTCGGCGGGGTGGCGCTGGCGATGTTCGTGGCGTCCAACGCGCTGGGCTCGGTGGGCGACATCCTCGCCGACGCGATCTCGGCGATCGGCCTGCAGATCGCGGTGTACTACGGTCTGGCGGGTCTGGCGGCGGTGGTGGCCTACCGCAGGACGCTGCTGCGGTCCCCGTCCGACTTCCTCCTCGGCGGGCTGTGGCCGCTGTTCGGCGCGCTGTTCATGTTCTGGGTCTTCGCGGAGTCGCTGGGCGCGCTGGAGCCGGCGGCGATCGTCATCGGCATCGGCGGGCTCGCCGTGGGGCTGGTGCCGATGCTCTGGTACTGGCGGCGGGGCAGCGACTACTACCGGCCGGCCCGGCTCGACGCCTCGCGTACCGTGGAGGCGGACTACGCGCCGGACGATCACGCGGCCGCCCATGCCACGGCCTACGAGGGTCTCCCGACCGACTTCTGAGAGGGAGCCCGATCTGATGGCGCGTGACCGCTTCGCTCCCGACTTCGACCCCGACTGCGGGGACACGTCCCTGTCCTCCGCCCGGCAGGACATCGTCATCGGCCGCTGGCAGGGCCTGCGCGAACTGCTGCGGACGACCGGCTCCGACCGGCTCGCCCGGGGCCACCGGGTGCGGCTGCTGGCGCAGGCCTGCACGGGCAGTTCGACGGTGGAGACCTGGCTGGCCGCGGAGCCGCACAGCGCCGACGCGCTGGTGCTGCGGGCGGCCACGGAGACCGCCCGGGCGTTCAACCTGGCGATCGCCGCGGGCCGGGGTGTGCCGATCGACCAGCAGCGGATCGACGCGGCGGTGCTGGCGTGTCTGTCGGCGGCCGAGGCATACCCGGACGACCCCACACCGTGGATCTCGCTGATCTCGGTGGCCCGCCTGTACCCGTCCGGGGTGCGCCGGCAGGAAATGGCGCGCTGGTGGGACGAGTTGCACCGGCGTGACCCGTACAGCATGGAGGGCCATCTCCAGGTGCTGCACTACTACTCCGCCCGCTGGCACGGCTCGCACGGCCTGATGTACGACTTCGCCCGCGACGCGGCGGGCGTGGCTCCGCCGGGCTGCCCGCTGCCGGTGCTGGTCCAGTACGCCCGGGTGGAGGAGTACCGCTACGCCGTCGACACCCCGCAGGGCCGCCCCGCCACGGTGGCGCTCGCCCAGCACTGGAACAACGACGGCGCGGTGAGCGACGTCCGCCGCACCTGGGAGCGCTGGATCGCCGAGCGTCCGGCCACGCCCGTCGCCCCCGGCGAACTCCGCGACCTCAACTACCTGGCGCACGCGGCCTGCTGGGCGGACGCGCACGACGTGGCGGCGGAGCTGCTGCGCCTCCTGGGCCGCCGGGCCACCCGCACCCCCTGGGCGTACACCGGCGACCCGGCCCAGCAGATCCTGCGCTGGCGCAAGGAGTCGGGGCTGCGCGTGTGAGGGCTCGGCGGCTCAGGGTGCCGCGTACGGGCCGTCCGGCCTGCTCCGGCGCTGCTCGACCGTCTCCCGGCTGAGCTCCTCGGTCTCCCGCTCCGGCAGCCGCTCGAAGCCGTCCTCGGTGATGACCGAGACGGTCGGGAAGATGCGGCGGCCGATGTCGGGTCCGCCGGTGGCGGAGTCGTCGTCGGCCGCGTCGTACAGGGCCTGGAGCGCGGCCAGAGCCGCCTCGCGGCGGGGCAGGTCCGCCCGGAACAGCTTCTTCAGGGCACCGCGCGCGTACGGCGATCCGGAGCCCTCGGCGTGGAAGGGCGCCTGCTCGTACAGGCCGCCGGCCACGTCGAAGCTGAAGATGCGGCCCCGGGCGCCGCCGGGCGCGGTGCGGTCGTAGCCCGCGAGGAGGGGGACGACGGCGAGGCCCTGCATGGCCTGGCCGAGGTTCTGCCGGATCATCGTGGCGAGCCGGCGGGCCTTGGCGCCGAGGGTCATGGGGATGCCTTCGAGCTTCTCGAAGTGGGTGAGCTCGACCTGGTACAGCTTCACCATGTCCAGGGCGAGCCCGACGGTGCCGGCGAAGGCGACGGCGGTGTGGTCGTCCGCCGGGTGCACCTTCTCCAGGTCCCGCTGGGCGATGAGGTTGCCCATCGTGGCCCGGCGGTCGCCCGCGATCAGGACGCCGTCGCGGTAGGAGAGGGCGAGGACCGTGGTGCCGTGCGGGAACCGGTCGGGCGCGGCGCGGACGCCGTCGGGGAACGGCGGGCGGTTCGGGAGCAGTTCGGGCCGGTGCGCCGCGAGGAACTCGCTGAAGGACGAGCCCCCCGGGGTGAGGAACGCGTCCCCCAGCCGGCCCTCGTGCCCACGGTCTGCCGTCATGCCACTCCCCCTCGCCCGCCGCGGTCACCGACTTCCTCCTACCTACCTGCGCCCGGCGGCCGGGAAACCCGGGTACGGCTCAGCGGGTGTTCGGTCCCCGGTGCGGGGGCTGGGCGGGCGGCCGGCGCACCGGCGCGGGCGGCACCAGGCGCACCACGGGGCCGTCCCCGTTCACGGTGAGCGGCGCGCCGTGGTGACGGATCGTCAGGGGTCCGCCGGACAGCAGGGTGTACACGGCCTTCTCGGGGCCGATCTCCACGCGCAGCCGGCTGCCGCGGAGCTGGACGCTGAACGCGAGGCGGCTGAACTTCTCCGGCAGGCGGGGCGCGAAGCGCAGGCTGTCGCCGTCGCGGCGCAGTCCCCCGAACCCGGCGACCAGGGCCGTCCAGGTGCCGGCCAGCGAGGCGATGTGCAGTCCGTCGCGGGTGTTGTGCTCCAGGTCGGCCAGGTCCATCAGCGCGGCCTCGGCGGTGTAGTCGTAGGCCAGCCGCAGATGGCCGGCCTGCGCGGCGATCACCGCCTGGCAGCAGGCGGACAGCGAGGAGTCGCGGACGGTCAGGGGTTCGTAGTAGGCGAAGTTGCGGGCGAGCTGCTCGTCGTCGAAGTGGCCGTCGCAGGTGTACATCGCCAGGACCAGGTCGGCCTGCTTGACGACCTGCTTGCGGTAGAGGTCGAAGTACGGGAAGTGCAGCAGCAGGGGGTACTGGTCGGGCCGGGTGCCGGCGAAGTCCCAGTGCTGGTAGCGGGTGAAGCCGGCGTGCTGTTCGTGCACGGCGAGGTCGTGGTTGTAGGGGATGTGCACGGCCTCGGCGGCGTCCCGCCAGGCGGCGCTCTCCTCCTCGTCGACGCCGAGCCGGGCGGCCTCCCGGGGGTGGCGTTCGACGGCGTCGGCGGCGGCGAGGAGGTTCGCGCTGGCCATCAGGTTGGTGTAGGTGTTGTCGTCGGCGACGGCGCTGTACTCGTCGGGTCCGGTGACGCCGTCGATGTGGAAGGTGCCGTGGGCGTCGTGGTGGCCGAGCGAGCGCCACAGCCGGGCCGTCTCCACCAGCAGCTCGACGCCCGTGGTCCGTTCGAAGTCCCGGTCCCCGGTGGCCGCGACGTACCGGACGACGGCGTCGGCTATGTCCGCGTTGACGTGGAAGGCGGCGGTGCCGGCCGGCCAGTATGCCGAGCCTTCCGAGCCCTCGATGGTCCGCCAGGGGAACGCGGCGCCCCGCAGGCCCAGTTGGACGGCGCGTTCGCGGGCGGCGGGGAGGGTGCTCTGCCGCCAGCGCAGGGCCTCGGCGACGGAGCCGGGGGCGGTGTAGGTGAGCAGGGGGAGGACGAAGGTCTCGGTGTCCCAGAAGGCGTGGCCGTCGTAGCCGGAGCCGGTGAGCCCCTTGGCGGGGATGGCGCGCTGCTCGGCGCGGGCGCCGGCCTGCAGGACGTGGAAGAGGGCGAAGCGGACGGCCTGCTGGATCTCCTCGTCGCCGTCGACCTCGACGTCCGCGCGGGCCCAGAAGTCGTCGAGCCAGGCCCGCTGTTCGTCGAGGAGGCCCTGCCAGCCGCTGTGCGCGGCGGCGGCGAGGGCGGCCTCCACCTGGTCGCTCATCGCGGGCCGGGAGCGGGCGCCGGACCAGCCGTGCGCGACGAGCTTCTCCACCCTCAGCTTCTCGCCGGGTTCCAGCACGGAGGTGACGGTCAGGCGGGCCACGTCGACGTTGCTCTCGCTGCCGGTGGTGGTGCGTTCGGGTCCGGTGACGGTGTGGTCGGCGGCCACGGCGACCCGCAGTCCGCTGCGCTTCGTCCGGTGGACGAGCCGCAGGCGGTGGCCGAGGGCCACGTCCTCCTCAGGTTCCAGCGGCGACTTCAGCGCGCGGGCCGCGCGCGGGTCGCCGTTCGGGTCGGGCAGGCTCTCGTTGGCGACCAGTTCGGACTGGATCACCACCCGGGAGCGGCTGCCGACGGCCTCCACCTCGTAGGCGACGGCGGCGACGGCGCGCTGGGCGAGGGAGACCAGCCGGGTCGAGCGCACCCGGACCGTGGAGCCGGCCGGCGAGGTCCACTCGCAGGTCCGCTCCAGGACGCCCCGGCGCAGGTCGAGCACCCGTTCGTGGGCGACGAGGCGGCCGTAGCGCAGGTCGAACGGCTCGTCGTCGACCAGCAGCCGCAGGACCTTGCCGTTGGTGACGTTGATGACGGTCTGGCCGGACTCCGGGTAGCCGTAGCCCGCCTCGGCGTACGGCAGGGGGTGCAGTTCGTGGACGCCGTTGAGGTAGGAGCCGGGCAGGCCGTGCGGTTCGCCCTCGTCGAGGTTGCCGCGCCAGCCGACGTGTCCGTTGGACAGCGCGAACACCGACTCGCTCTGCGCGAGGACGTCGAGGTCGAGTTCCGTCTCGCGCACGCACCAGGGCTCCACGGTGTACGACCGCTCGGTGATCACGCGCGTCCCCCCAGCTCGGCCAGGTCCTTCACGACGACGTCCGCGCCGTGCGCGTACAGCGCGTCGGTCTGCCCGACGCGGTCGACGCCCACGACGTATCCGAAGTTCCCGGCGCGCCCGGCGTCCATCCCGGCGAGCGCGTCCTCGAACACGGCCGCCGCCGACGGCTCGACACCGAGGTCGCGGGCGGCGGCGAGGAAGGTGTCGGGGTGCGGCTTGCCCGGCAGGCCCCGCTCGGCGGCCACGACGCCGTCGATCCGTACGTCGAAGAGGTCCTCGGCGTCGATCGAGCGCAGCACGTCCCGGGTGTTGGCGCTGGAGGAGACGATCGCCGTCCGCAGCCCCCGCGCGCGGGCCGCCTCGATGTAGCGCAGGGTGCCGTCGTAGGCCTCCACTCCCTCGCTGCGGATCTTCTCCAGAAGGCGCTCGTTCTTGCGGTTCCCGAGGCCGTGGACGGTCGGCGCGTCGGGCGGGTCGTCGGGCCGGCCCTCGGGCAGATGGATGTCGCGGGAGGCGAGGAAGGTGCGCACACCGTCGGCGCGGGGGCGGCCGTCGACGAACTCGTCGTAGTCGTCACCGGCGTCGAACGGCCGGAACCCCTCGCCGTCGCGCTCGCGCAGGAAGGCGTCGAAGGTCTCCTTCCAGGCGGCCGCGTGCACCACGGCCGTCCGGGTGACGACCCCGTCGAGGTCGAAGAGACAGGCCTGGATGGCTTCGGGAAGGCCGAGCGTCGTCGTCATACAGGGTTCCGTTCCCCCGGAACGGGTCCCTCACCGGTGTGGCACCCGCCACATCCGCCGTCCGTACGGCGTCGGCCCGGCGCCGGTCCGGCGTCAGTCGTGGGGGAAGGAGTGGTGCTCGTGCGCGATCAGCCAGCGGCCGTGCTCCTTGCGCAGGCCGAAGGTGAGGCGCAGCCGCAGGCCGGGCGTCGCGGCCAGTTCCCCGGGTGTGCCGCAGCGCAGCAGGGCGTGGGCGTAGGCGACGTCGTGGCCGGCGGTGACGTCGAGGGTGTCGATGTCGAAGCGGGCGCCGTGGGCCTGCCAGGCGAAAAACGGCGGCCAGACGGCCCGGTAGGCCGCGAGGCCGCGGAAGCCCGCGTGCGGTGGCGGGACGTAGTACAGGACGAGGTCCTCCGCGTGGTCGGCGAGGACGGCGTCGAGGTCGCCGCGGTGGACTGCGTCGGCCCAGCGGGTGATCAGGGTGCGGATCTGCGTCTCGTCGTCGGACACGGTCGTCCTCCTCTCGGTACGGGTCGATGCGAACCGGTACCTCCCTGGGGTCTCCTTCCAGGAGACTGCGACACTCTGCTGTGTGCTCACTTTCGACGATCTGCTGCACCGGGCCCGCTCTCTCGCCGGGGAGAGCCGGCGGCGCGCGCTCCTCGGTATCGCGGGAAGCCCCGGCGCGGGCAAGACGACCCTCGCCGAGCGCCTGGTGCGGGAACTGAACGGGGACGGCGAGCCCTGGGCCGCGCACGTCCCCATGGACGGCTTCCACCTCGCCGACGTCGAACTCGACCGTCTGGGCCGCAGCGACCGCAAGGGCGCGCCCGACACCTTCGACGCGGCCGGGTACGCGGCCCTGCTGCACCGGCTGCGGTCGGACACCGACGAGGTGGTGTACGCGCCCGGCTTCGAACGGGTCCTGGAGCAGCCGCTCGCGGGCGCGGTCCCGGTCCCGCCGGCGGCCCGGCTGGTCGTCACGGAGGGCAACTACCTGCTCCTCGACTCGGGCGCGTGGCCGCGGGTACGGGCCGCGCTGGACGAGGTGTGGTTCTGCGAGACCGACGAGGACGACCGCGTCCGCCGGCTGATCGCCCGCCACGAGGAGTTCGGCAAGGAGCACGAGGCGGCGGTGGCCTGGGTGCACGGGAGCGACGAGCGCAACGCCCTGCTGGTGGCCGGGACACGGGACCGGGCGGACCTGGTGGTCCGCGTAGGGTAGCGGTGTGGGGCTGGACATCACCGTACTGGCGCTGGACTGGGAGCGGTTGGAGCGGACTCCGGTGGCCGACCGGCAGGAGCTGCTGTACGAGGCGGCGTGCCCGGACGCTCTCGGCTGGGACGCGGAACCCGAGGTCGGCTGGGTGTTCCCCGCCTCACCGAAGGTGCCCTGGTGCGGCCGCTACGAGTTCCGCAGCACCAGTGGGTCCTACAAGCCGCACTTCTGGGCGGGCGAGGGCTGGGGCACCGCGCGGCGGTTCGCCGCTCCCGCGCTGCGGGACGCTCTGGACGGCTTCCTCTTCCACCTGATCGGGGAGGGGGACGAGCTGCTGGCGACCGGCCTCTTCCCCTCGGATCCGGCACCTTGGCGTCCGGAACTCCTCCTCGTCTGCCCGCCCGCCCTCGTACCCGCGATCGCCGCCCACTGGGCCCGCGCGGAGCCCCTTCTGGAGGGGCTGCGCGAGGAGTACGACCGGCACGCGGCGCGCCCCGGCGGCCGGATCGCCGACTTCGACGCCTTCGTGGTGCTGCTGCGCGAGTGGGCGGTGGTGGTCGAGGAGACGGCGCGGCGTGGCTGGGGACTGCTGGGGCTGCCTGTCTGAGCACCGGCCTCAGTCCTCGGCGGCGCGCAGGGTCAGCTCCGGTTCGGCGTGGGCGTCGTCGGCGCCCAGGACCGCGGTGAAGGCGTCCGTCCGGATGGTCAGCCCCTTCTCGCCCCGCTCGACGGAGACCGCGAACGGCTCCTCGGTGCCGTAGCGCACCGCGAACACGTGCAGGTCGTCCGGTGCGTCCGGGACCGGGCCGGCCTCCAGGGCGGTGGAGCTGACCAGGTGGCGCCAGCCCTCGTCGGGGTTGCCGTAGCCGCGCGGGTCGGCGGCGAGGGCGAAGGCGGCCTCTTCCTGGGTGCGTTCGGCGCGGGAGTCGAAGTGTTCGGCGCCCCGGGCCTCGGGGTGGGTGAGGCGCAGGGTGCCCGCGGAGGAGACGGCCCCGTGCGCGGTGCGCCGGACCCGGTCGCCGTCGTCCTCGGCGTACGGCAGGCCGGCCAGCAGGTACGGGGTGCCGGCGAGGCGTTCCACGGCGACCGCCGTCCACAGGGTCCTGCCGTCGGTGACGTACAGGGAGCGGACGTGGCGCAGGACGTGGTCGCGGCCGACGACCGGCTTGGTGACCAGCTTGGCGGTCAGGCCGCCGGCGCGGACGTCGCGGACGCGGACCGCGCCCATCGGGCGGCACAGCAGGAAGCCGTCGGTGACCGGGCCGAAGCCGTGCTGGCGGCTGACGGCGGCGGGCAGGTAGTAGGTGCCGGCCGCCTCGACCACCGCCGGGGTCATCCGGTCGTCGAAGGCGACGCAGACCGTGCCGGCGCGCAACTGGTGCCGGGCGGGCGCGCCGGCCGGGGTGCGGTGCCAGGGGGTGGTGTCCTGGATCTGCCAGACCAGCATCCACGCGAAGTGGCCGTCGACCCCGCCGTCCGGCTTGACCGCGTGCCGGGCCCAGCGGCTGTCGCCCCGGTAGCGGCCCAGGTCGGAGCCGATGCGGGCGCCGAAGTAGCGCAGGCCGAGCACCGACTCGAAGGCGGAGTGCTGCTCGCTGTAGCGGGAGCCGCCGTTGTCGAAGCCGCCGTTCGTCAGGCGGGCGTCGATGTAGCGGGCGAGGGCGTCCCCGTCCTCGGCGAAGACCTCCTCGCCGCTGACCCGGTGGGCCTGGGCGAGGAAGGAGAGGGAGATCGGGCCGTAGTTGTTGTCGTAGGCGCCGCCGTGTTCGGGGGGCAGCAGGGCGCCCCGGTCGCGGACCCGGTGGGCGCGGATCTCGTCGGTGTACAGCTCCAGGGCCCGGGAGCGGACCCGTGCTCCCTCGTCACCGGGCAGATGGCGGGCCAGCATCAGACCGCCCACCACGCATCCGATCGCCTGGTTGCCCGCCTCCTGCGGGTTGAAGAAGGTCGCCTCGGTGAGCCAGTTCCAGTAGCCGCGGGCCACGTCGAGCAGTTCGGCGCGCTGCCCGTCGTCGACCGGGCCGTCCGCCGTGTCGAGGATGTTCACCGCCTGGAGCAGCGCCCACACCGTGCTCGGCCAGTCGCCGATGGGGTGCGCGCCCGCCTCCAGGACGTAACGGGCGTACGGCAGGCCCGAGTCGCGCACCCTGAGGTTGGGGTAGCCGGGGTTGTCGTCCCGGTAGACCCGCTCGCGCAGGTGGAAGGCGAGGCTGCGGCGGACCGCCTCCGGCAGGCGCGGGTCCTTGGTGCGCTGCCAGGCGAGGGCCAGCAGGGAGGTGATGCCGAGGGAGGTGTCGCCGATGTCGTCGACGCAGTCGGGGTGTTCGAGGCTGCCTTTGGGGGTGAGGCGCGCGAGTGCCTGCTCGGTGACGTCGGCGAGGACGGCGTCGTACGCCTCCGGGGAATCGGGCAGGTCGTGCAGCGGGCCGCGCTGGCGAGGGAGGTGCACGGGATCAGTCCTTCATGCCGGGGATGGCCATGGCGTGGTTCGTCGGGGTCACACGACGGGTGCGGGCCGGCGGGCGCGCAGTGCGACGGTCAGGGTGTGCGGGCCGTGTCCACCGAGGTAGACGCGGTTCCCGGTCGTCGCGTCGGTGCCGCCCGCCACGGTGTGGTCCTGACCCGGGTCGTAGCGCAGTACGTCGCTGCGGTCCGGCCCGGCGAGCGGTTCGCCCGCCTCGACGCCGGCCTCGACCCGGATCTCGTCGTCACCGACCCGGTAGGTCACCGGCCCGGTCGTCAGGCACCAGCGTCCGTCGCCGATCGGTACGGCGCCCTCCGGCACGCCGCCCGGCCGGAAGGTCAGTTCGAGGGCCCAGGGCACCCGTGGTCCGCTGATGTCGATGCGCAGGTCGGCTCCGTCGTCCCTCAGGTCCGCCTCGACGCGGGTCGTGTGGGAGATCTCGTCCCGAGGCCGGTCCGGGAAGGCCATCGCGGCCGAGAAGCGTCCCTCGTCCGCCAGCCCGTAGACGCCGTCGTCCCGCCGCCGGCCCGGCGGGAGCGGCTGGTAGTAGGCGGCCGAGAGGGTTTCGGTGAGCCGGTAGCGGCTGTCGGCGAGGCGTCGCACGTCGGCGGCGCGGAACGGGCCCATGTCGAAGAACCCCCGCGAGAGACGGACCGCGTCGAGGACGGCGTCGCCGGCGAACAGGCGCAGGAAGGTGGGATTGCAGGCGAGGCCCGAGCGGACGCGCCGGTGCGCGGGCACGTCGGAGCCGCCGTACAGCACCGTGTGCGCGGTGGCGGAGGCGCGGACGGCGAGGCGCGCGGTGGTGAGGTACCGGTCGCGCGGCAGTGTCCGCGCGTCCGGGGCCGGCAGCGCGCGGCACAGGTCCGGGGTCAGGAGGGTCTCGGCGAGCAGGCCGGGGTCGTCGATGCCGCCCGCGGCCGCCAGCCTCGCCGCCCGGCTGAAGTCGCCCCGGCCGGTGCGGACCGCGAGCAGTCGGTAGTGCGGCAGGAAGGGCGCCAGCGGGAACCGGTGGTTCTGGTCCTGCCGTCGCGAGTGGACGGTCTCCACGGTGCCGTCCGGCCTGATGAGGTCCAGGGTCGTGGCGAGATTGCGTTCGACGGCGTCGAGCAGGTCGGCGCGGCCGAGCACGCCGGCCAGCAGCAGCAGCGAAGGGTTGGACACGTGGGCCGCGTAGGTGGCGCTCCGTTCCGAGTACAGGCCCTCCGCGTCGATGTCGACGCCTTCGGAGAGCCACTGCTCGACGCGGTCGAGCAGCCGGTCGTCGGGGAACGACCGGTGCAGCCGGGCCAGCGCCGCGCACAGCTCCCAGCGGTGGTTCGGGGTGTGCACCCCACCGGTCAGGAGACTGCCGGACGCGGCGCCGGCGATCTCCGCGAGCGCGGCCGTGACGTCGCGCAGTTCCGGCCCCGCGCCTGCGGCGAGGACGTGCGCGTCGCACACGTCGTTGACGGTGAACGCGGAGTCGGGCGGTGACTGCACGTTGTCGCCGCCGGCGAAGAGGCCGGTGGCGGTCTGCGCGGCCCGCAGGGCGCGGAGGTGGGTCATCGCGGCGGCGACGGCCTGCCCGCTGCCGTGCAGTGCCGAGTGCGGGGACCGGTGGGCCGCGACCAGAGTCCTCACCCGGCGGGCCAGGGCACGGTGGGTCACCCCGGCGGGTTCCTCGCCGGGGGCGGCCGCCAGCGGGGCGGCCGCCCGGTCGGCGGCGCGGGCCACCGCGCGGACGAACTCGTGGTCGGGCGGGGTGGGCAAGGTCAGTCCTTCAGTCCGGCATTGATGTCGGCGCCCATGACGTAGCGCTGGAAGACCAGGAAGATCACGATCAGCGGAATCATGGAGATGACCGACGCGCCGAGCAGTACCGACCAGTTGATGTTCTGCGCGCCGACGATGCTCTGGATACCGATCTGCACGGTGAACTTGTTGGGGTCGTTCAGCATCAGAAGCGGCCAGATGTAGTCGTTCCACCGCCACTGGAAGGACAGGATGGCGAGCGTCAGCATGATGGGCCGGGAGAGCGGCACCATGATCCGCAGGAAGATCGACAGTTCGCGGGCGCCGTCGATGCGCGCGGCTTCCACGAGTTCGTCGGGGACCGTCAGGAAGAACTGGCGGAACATGAAGCATCCGGTCGCGGTGAGCACGGCCGGGAGGATGATGCCGCTGAACGAGTTGTAGAGGCCGAGGTTGCGGACCACCAGGAACTCCGGGGCGAGCATGACCTCGGACGGCAGCATCGTGGTGGCCAGGATGCAGAGGAAGAACACCTTGAGCCACTTGTTGTCGTACTTGGCCAGGGCGTACCCGGTGCAGCAGCTGGCTCCCACGGTGAGGATCGTCGTGATCACGCACACGATGGCCGTGTTGACGAAGTACTGGGAGAAGTTGGCACTGCGCCACGCCGTCAGGTAACCCGACAGGGTGGGGTTGTGCGGAACCAGCGTCAGCGGATAGGAGAACAGGTCGCTGGCCGGCTTGAGGGAGCTGAGGATGAACCACAGCACCGGCAGCCCGTACAGGCACGCCAGGATCCACAGCAGTGTCGTCGCGGGCACCGCCCGCCGGAGCCCGCCGCTGCCCGCCTTGCGGGGCCGCTTCTTGGAAACGGACTGTGTGGCATCGGCGTCGAGCGGGCGTGGCATGTCTGTGGTTGTCATCGGTTCTCCACCCGCCGGTTGACGATCAGCTGGATGATCGCGACGGCCATCAGGATGAGCATGAGCACGAATGACGCGGCGCTCGCGTAGCCGATCTGGCCCCGTTTGAAGCCGGTCTCGTAGATGTACTGGACAAGCAGGTTGTTCGACGTTCCGGGGCCGCCGTTGTTGAGGGCGACGAACACGGGGTATTCCTTCATCGCGTTGATCGTGTTGAGCAGGATGACGATGAACGAGGTGGGCGCGATGCTCGGCAGCGTGATGCTGATGAACTGGCGCCATGGGCCGGCGCCGTCGAGCGAGGCCGCCTCGTAGTACGACACGGGTACGTTCTTGATCGCCGCGATGAACAGCAGCATCGAGAAACCCGTCCAGGCCCAGGACGCCGCCATCACCACGACGATCAGCGACAGGTCCGCGTTCGACTGCCACGGAACGGCACTTCCGCCGAGCTGCTCGATGACGTAGTTGACCAGTCCGAAGTTCTCTCCGAACAGCCACCGCCACAGGACACCGACGACGATGGGCGACAGCAGCCAGGGGATGAAGAAGATGACACGGGCGACCGACGCGCCCTTCGCGTGCCTGTTCACCACCAGGTTGGCGGCGAGCAGCGAGAGCGCGAAGTTCAGCGGTACGAAGAGCACGGCGTACAGCAGCGTCCGGGACAGCGCGTCGTAGAAGGTGGAGTCCCCGAACAGGTTGTGGTAGTTGTCCAGTCCGGTGAACTGGAACGCCCCCACACCCGTGTAGTTCGTGAAGGAGTAGACGAGCCCGATCACCGCCGGCCAGACGAAGAACAGCGAGAAGAGCACGACGTTGGCCGCGATGAGGACGAGCGGTGCGAGGGTGTACTTGCTGCGTCTCCTGGGCGGGCTCACGGACACCTTTGACACGTCCGAGGCGCGTTTTGTCATCTTCCTGACTCCGTGCTGGTGGAATGGGTTCCTGGGGGCTCATGCCGTGAGCCCGGCATCACGTGCGGCGCCAGGGCCGGGCGGCGGCGTCTCGACCCCGCCGCCCGGCCCTGTGGCCCGCGATCAGCCGCCGACCTGCTGGTTGTAGCCGGCCACGATGTTCTCCAGGGCCTTGTCGGCCGACTGCTGGCCGTTGATCGCCTTGCCGAGCTCCGCCTTGGTCGGGTCATCGGCGAGGCTCTTGCCCTTCAGCACCCAGTTCGTCTGCGCGGTGTTGAAGTAGCCGGAGATGGGGGCGTAGAGCGGGATCTCCTCGTTGTAGAGCTTGAACGCCGCCTGCGCCGCCTCGGACTCAAAGGGGTACTCCGGGTTCAGACCGCTCTCGACCGGCAGGAAGCCGGACGTCTCGCAGAGCGTCTTGTAGTGGGCCGGCTCGTACAGCCAGGACAGGAACTTCTTCGCCGCGGTGGCCCCCTCGGCGTTGTTGTTGAAGCCCACCGTCATGCCGCCGCTGTTGACGTCGCTGGCCTGCACCGGCTGGGCGGGAGTCGGGACGCTCGCCCAGTCGAACTTCTTGATGCTGTCCGCGAAGGCGGCGACCTGCCACACGCCGGACCAGTAGGCGACCACGTCACCGCTCTGGAACATGGCGGACGGGTCGGCGCCGCTGGTCCACACCGACTTCGGCATGGTCTTGTTGTCGTTCAGTCCGACGAAGTAGTTCACGGCCTTCTTGGTCGCCGCGTCCACCGAGAACTTGCCGGAGGAGTCCGCGTGGACGTACTTCCCGCCCATCTCGTACACCATGGCGCGGAGCCGGGACGGCGACTGGTCGAAGGTCAGGGAGTACTTGGCGCCCGTCTTCTCCCGGACCTTGTCCGCCGCCGCGATGAAGTCGGTCCAGGTCCAGGTCTTGTCGGGCGAGGCCGGGAAGGAGACGCCGGCCTTCTTGAACAGCGTCTCGTTGATGAACAGGCCGGACGCGGTGACGTCCGAAGGGATGGACAGCACCTTCCCGGACGAGTCCTTGGCGAGGAAGTTGGCGTTGATGTTGTTGCTCTTGTCGTTGGCGATGGAGCTGAGGTCGATCAGCTTGCTCGACCAGATCGGGTCCAGCGCCGGCACGGCCGCCACGTCGGGCAGGGAGTTCGCCTGTGCGGCGTTGTGCAGCTTCGTCGTGTAGCCGTCGTAGGGGATGTTGACGAGCTTGACGGAGACGCCGGCTTCCTTCTTGTACTGCGCCACGAGCTTCTTCCAGCCCGCGTCCTGTCCCGGAACCGTGGAGATCCAGAACGTCAGCGACTTGGCGTTCCCGCCCGAGTCGGACCCCGACCCGCAGGCGGAGAGCAGCAGGGCACCTGCCGTGGCCACGGCAGCGAGGGGAACCACGCGGCCTATGCCGCCGCGGCCGAGTCGGCGGGAGCGCCGCACACCCACAGTGGTCATCTTTGATCCCTTTTCGTCGTAGGGGACGCAGCACGGCGCCGACCGAGGCGGCACGGGTGCATTTTGCAGGAAGGTTCGCTTTCCGAGGGCGCGGCCTCGCCCGGCCGCGTCATCCTGACGGGCGAGGGTCCCCGGCCGCTGTGGCCGTCGCCGCACAAGCACGCCCTGGTGCGGTTGCCGTACGTCGAGTACGGGCGGGACGCTCACCTCAAGCCGGTGTCCCGACCGGCTTAGAAAGCGCTTGTCCGGACATTGGCAGACCGAGTCGGAGGCCGTCAATCCTTGGGCCCCGCGGCCTCGGTCACGGTTTGGACTCCCCGGGCGACCGCGAGCCGTGCCGCACCCGCGACGGTGCCCAGGTCGCCGACCGTGCTGCTGACCACTTCGGTGGGCCAGCTGAGGCGTGCCAGTTCGGCGCGCACACCCGGCAGGAGCTGCGGATCCGCGCCGGTGCTGCCCCCCAGCACGATCAGGCCGGGGTCCAGCACGGCGGTCACCGCGGCGGCGAGACGGCCCACGTCCGTGGCATGACGGCCGACGACGGCTCGGGCCGTGGCCCCGCCCTGCCCGGCCAGCGCGAAGAGCCGCTCGGTGGTACGGGGACAGGGGCCGTCCACGGCCTCCCAGGCGTCTTCGGCCCGGCGCAGGAGGGAGCGGGCGCCGATGTACTGCTCCAGGGCCTCCTGGCGGGGCTCACGGCCGTCGTCCCAGGGGTAGGGCAGCCGGGCCAGCTCGCCGGCGGCGCCGTTGGATCCGCGCAGCACCTGGCCGCCGACGACGATGCCGAGGCCGATGCCGACACCGATCCGCAGGTAGCCGAAGGTGTGACGGCCCCGGGCGGCGCCCTCGTGCAGCTCCGCGAGCGCGGCGCAGTTGACGTTGTTCTCGACGTGGACGGGGACCCCGGCGGGCAGGGCGACGGCCATGGCGTCGAAGACCGGGCCGGCCTTGGCGGTGGCCGGGCGCATCCCGCTGCCCTGCCGGTCCCGCGCGGTGACGTCACCGACGGCGACGACGATGGAGCGCAGCGGGGCGCCCGCGGGCAGCGCGGAGAGCGCCTCGCGTACGGCGTCGGCGGCGTCCTTGCGGGAGGCGGTCGCCTCGGCGAGCAGCGTGCCGTCCAGGGCGCAGCCCCTGACCCGGGTGACGGCGGGGCCGAGATCGACGGCCAGGACGGCGCCGGCGGCGGGCCCGAGCCGGTAGACGGCGGCGGAGCGGCCGGTCCCGCTGGAGGCGGTGCCGGAGTGCGCGGCGAGCCGGGCGCCCTCCAGCTCCGCCACGGCGGAGGACACCGTCGGCTTGGACAGCCCCGCCAGGCTCGCCAGCTGCGGCCGGGTGGCGCTGCCCGCCTGGGCCAGCACGGCGAACACCGCGCTCGCGCTCTCGGTCAGGCGGGGGGCTTCCGCCACGTCGTGTTCCACAGTTTCCCCCACACGGGTACAGGGCCGCGCACCCTGCCGATCTCTTCGGCGGGCTGCGGCGATGGGATGCGACGACGGCGCGCGGTCCCGCCCCGCGGCGGCCCGGACGGGCGTCCCGGGGGTCGAGTGCGCGACTGCTCTTGACGCACTGTACTTCGTTAGTTAACTTCCTAACGAACTTCACGGTACTCGCCTGCCGTGCCTCACCAGAAGCCCGTCCCGGGGCTTCCCTAGTTCACCGAAGCTCCCTCCAGGCGCGGGATCTCCCGCGGTCACGGTTCGCCCGCCGTCGCAGCTCAGCGCATCGACGAAAGAGGATCCGTGCAGGACTCCCCCCCTTCGTGCCCCCTCGTGGTCGGCGTCGACGTGGGCGGCACCAAGACGCATCTCCGCGCGCTCGCGGGCGGGGACGTCGTCGCCGACCACGTCCGGTCCAGCAGCGGCTGGCGGCCGCACGACCCGGCCGCCGCCGCGCACTGGCTGGCCGGGCTCGTCCAGGAGGCGCTGCCGGCGGGCACCCGCCCGGGCGCGCTGGCCGTGGGCGCCCACGCCTGTGAGACACCCCGGCAGTGCGCGCCGATCCGTGCCGCCGTCCAGGAACTTCTCGGCGTTCCCGCGCACATCGTGGGCGACGCCGAGCTTCTCGTGCCCGCCGCCGGACTGGACAAGGGGGTCGGCCTGGTCGCCGGCACCGGTTCGGTCGCGGTGGGTCCGCTGCCCGACGGCACCCCCGTGCAGGTGGGCGGCTGGGGGGCGGTCCTCGGCGACGAGGGCGGCGCCGCCGGTCTGGTCCGGGAGGCGGCGCGGGCCGTGTGGGCCGCCCACGACCGCGGGGAGGAGCCGGACGCCCTCGCGGCCGGTCTCCTCGCCGCGTTCGCGGTGCCCGAGGTGCCCGCGCTCGGCGCGGCCCTCGAGGGCGCCTCGGACGTCTCCGCCGAGTGGGGCCGGCACGCGCGCGTGGTCTTCACGGCCGCCGCCGACGGCTCCGCGCTCGCCCGCCGCGTGATCACCGGGGCGGGCGAGGCCCTCGCCGGGCTCGTCGTCCGGCTCGCCGGCCGCGGGGTCGCGGTCGACGACGTGGTGGTGGCGGGCGGCACGGTGCTCGGGCAGCCCGCGCTGTACGAGGCGTTCACCGCCGCGCTGGACGCCGCCGTACCGGGAGCACGGCCGCGGCCGCTGACCGTGCCGCCGGTCGAGGGCGCGGTGGCGCTGGCGCGTTCGCTTCTGTGAGCCGCCGCTCCCCCGTTCACCCGCGGGACACGCACCGGTCGCCCGGGCCTCGCGGAAGCGACACGGCCCGGCCGTAGATCTTCGCTCGTACGCGTCATCCGGCTCACCGGCCCTCAGAAGGCCACCGAGCCGCACATGACCGCACCTCTTCCCTCCGGCCTCCCGGCCGCAGAACTCGAGAGAGGCACATCCATGCCGTCATCCGCCGGCCTCAGCACCCCCTCGGCCGTGAACAGAAGGCGCTTCCTGAAGGTCTCCTTCGGTGGCTCCGCGGCGCTGGTCGCCGCCCCGACGACGGTCTCCTGGCTGGGCGCCGCCGACGCCAGGGCCGCCACGGGCGCGCTGCCGTTCGTCGACGACTACAGGACGAACGTCCTGACGAACCTCACGCCCGAGACCAACGCCGTGGTGCGGATCCTCGGCGGCTTCGCGCAGGTGTGGAAGACCGGCTCGGGCTGGAACACCGGCACCCCGCTCCGGCCGGAGATCCTGCGCGCCAACATGCGCTACTGCGCCGCGGTCACCGGGGCGCGCACCGAGGCCCAGGGCAGGGAGGCGTTCGTCCACGACCGCCAGCACCAGAGCTACGCGATGATCGGCGGGCTGGGTCCGCTCGCGGACCTGTACCGGACCGGCGCCAAGGCGGTCACGTCGATCACGAGCGCGCCGGACACCACGCCCGCGACCACCGTCAGCGACGCGGTGCCCGCCGACGCCCCCGCCGGTTCCGCGCTCGGCGCCGGCTCGTACACCTCCGACCTCGGCCAGGTGGCCAGGCTGGTCGACACCGTGCGCGGCCCGTACGCCTCGGGCAACCCCGGCAAGTACGCCTTCCAGTACCCGCGTCCGTGGCGCATGAACGAGGACAGCGAGGTCGTCGACACCGGCGCGACCGACGCGCTCGGGTATCCGGTCTACGACTCGAAGGTGGTCGTCGTCCCGCAGCTGCTGCGTCAGCGCGGCACCTCCGCGACCGACGACGGCGGCTTCCCGAGCGGCCACACCAACGCCTTCCATCTCGCCTCCCTGGCGTTCGCGTACGCGGTGCCGGAGCGGTTCCAGGAGCTGGTGACCCGCGCCCTGGAGCTCAGCCACACCCGGATCGTCTCCGGCATGCACTCCACGGTCGACGTCATGGGCGGCCGCATCATGGCGACCGCGCTCGCCGCGGCCGCCCTCGCCGACCCGGCCAACGCCGAGCTGAAGGCGGCCGCCCGCGCCCAGGCCCTGGCCTACTTCACCGGAAAGACCGGGACCACGGCCGACACACTGTTCGCCTACGCGCACGCGGACGCCTCCGACAAGTACGCCGACCGGGACGCCAACCGGCGTGCCGCCGAGCCGCGCCTGACGTACGTCCTGGAGCGCCAGGGCCGCAAGGAACCCCTCACCGTGCCCAAGGGCGCCGAGGTGCTGCTGGAGACCCGCCAGCCGTACCTCACCGCCGAGCAGCGCCGCGCGGTCCTGCGCACGACCGCGCTGCCCTCCGGGTACGTCCTGCTGGACGGCTTCGAGCAGTGGGGCCGCCTCAACCTGTTCGCGGCCGCCGACGGTTACGGCTCCTTCGAGTCCGACGTGACGGTCACCCTGGACGCGGCGAAGGGCGGCTTCCACGCGGCCGACGCCTGGCGCAACGACATCGACGGCGACGGCGGTCTGACCAAGCGCGGCTCGGGCACGCTCACCCTGACCGGCCACAACCGCTACCACGGCGGCACGGTGGTGGAGGAGGGCACGCTCGTCGCCGGGCACGCCGACGCGCTCGGCCAGGGCGGCGTACGGCTCACCGGCGGCACGGTCCGCGCGGAGCTGCCGGTGCGGGTGCGCGGCACCTGGACGCAGTCGACGGGCGCGACGCTGGAGCTGCCGCTGCGCCGCGGCCACGGGCCGGCGCTCACCGTGTCGGGCCGGGTGACCCTCGGCCAGGGCTCGGTGCTGTCGCTGCGCCTGGACGACGAGCGGCCCGCCCGCGCCGGGGACGTCGTCCCGGTGATCGCCGCCTGCGCGCTGCGCGGCCAGTTCGACGAGGTGGAGCTGAACTCCGACAAGCTGCGCGCCGTACCTGTCTACACGGCGGACGGTCTGTCGGTACGACTCCGGAAGCGGTAGCGCCCCTGGGGGCGGGAGCTGGTGCACAGTGGCCCTGTGGCCACCGCGGACCGCTCCCGCCGCCGCCCCGCGCGTGTCGCCGCGGGGCGGATGATGACGCGCGCGACTCCCACGGACGCACAGCGGACGCACGGACGGCACCGGGAACCGGTGCCGTCCCGGCCGCGCCCCTCACCGCCGGGCCGGCTCCGTCCGTGGCCGGTACGTCTGCTGGTGGCGCTGCTGCTGGCCCAGACGGCGGCCGCGGCGGTGACGACGGCGGTGCGGCAGACGCCGACCATCGACGAACCGGTGTACGTCGCCACGGCCGCCGGATATCTGCGCGAGCACCGGATCCGCTACAACCCCGAGCACCCGCCGCTGGGCAAGCTCGTCGTCGCCGGCGGGGTGGCCCTCGCCGGCCCACGGGTGGACACGGACTTCACCGGCGACCAGACCGCGGCGGGCCGGCATCTCCTCTACGAGTCGGGCAACGACCCCTGGCGGCTGATGTTCTGGGCCAGGCTGCCGGTGATCATCCTGACGCTGCTGTTCGGCCTGGTGGTCTTCGCCTTCACCCGCGACCTCGCCGGGCCCGCCCCCGCCCTGGCCGCGCTCGCTCTGTACGCCTTCTCCCCCGACGTGATCGCGCACGGTTCCCTGGCGACGCTCGACGTCCCGGCGGCGGGCTTCCTGCTGACGTCTGCGTGGCTGCTGTGGCGGGTCCGCGGCGGACGGGCGCGCGTGTACCTTCCGCTCGCCGGGGCCGCGCTCGGCGCCGCGCTCGCCACGAAGATGAGCGCGCTGCCCGCGGCGCCCGTGCTGGTGGCTCTCGCGGCCTGGTCGACGGGGCTCCGGCGGGTGCGCGGGGCGGTGGCGGCGGCGGTCGTCGCGGTGACCGCCGTGGCCGTCGTGTGGATGACGTACCTCCTGGTGGATCCCCGGCTGCGGTGGGACCCGCGGCAGACGCACGTGCCCGTGGTGCACGGACTGCGCGGGCTGCTGGTGCGGCTGCTGCCCTTCCCGGAGGCGTACCGGGACGGCGTGCGGGTGCAGTTCGGGCTGGAGAACCAGGCCTGGCAGGGCTTTCTGTTCGGGCACGTGTACTCGGGGCCGCGCTGGTACTACCTGCCGGTCGCGCTGGTGGTGAAGACACCGCTCGGCATGCTCGCGCTGTGGACGGCCGGGGCGCTCGCCCTGGTGGCGGTGCGGCGGCTGCGCCCGGTGGTGCCCTACGTGCTGGTGCCCGCGGCGGTGCTGCTGGCCTCGGCGATGACCGGGTCGCGCAACTTCGGCACCCGGTACGCGGTCTTCCTGCCGATGTTCCTCGCGGTGGCCGCCGGATGCGTCCTGGTGGTGCGGTGGCCGGGGAGGCGGGTGCTGACCTGGGCGGTGGTGGCGTTCGTCGCGGTCAGTTCGCTGCGGACGTTCCCGTACTACCTGCCGTACTCCAACGAGGCGTTCGGCGGACCGGCGAAGACGCATCTGCGGCTGCACGACTCCAACGTGGACTGGGGCCAGGATCTCGGACGGCTGGCGGACCGGCTGCACGGGCGGTACGCGGGCGAACGGGTGTGGCTCGTCTACAAGGGCAGCGGTGTGCCCGCGTACTACGGCATCCGGGCGTCCGACCCGCGGCGGGCGCCGCTGCGCACGGTGCACGGGGTGCTGGCCGTGTCGGACTCCGCCGCGGCCAGGGCGAGGGGGCGGCTGGCCCGGCTGATCCGCTCCAGCCGGCAGGTCGGCGAGGTCGGGCACTCGATCACGATTTACCAGCGGTAGCGGCCGGCGGGGTGTGCGACGGGCAGGGTCTCGGGCACGCTGTCCCGCACGCTCCGTGAGCTATGTTGAGCTGCGTGGGAGACAAAGGAGGCGCACCGGTGCCATCGCCGCAACAGGCACGCGCACAGGCATCAGCGATCACCTCGGGCAAGACGGATCCGGAAGCGGAGGTGTCCCCGACCTCCCGGCTCAGGGCCCTCTTCGACGGACCCCATCTTTCCCCGGGGCAGCGACGCATCGCCCAGTATCTGATCGAGCACATCACCGAGGCGGCGTTCCTGTCGATCACCGACCTCGCCGACCGGGTCGGGGTCAGCCAGCCCTCGGTGACCCGGTTCGCCGCGGCCGTCGGCTTCAGCGGCTACCCCGCGCTGCGCGAGAAGCTCCAGTCGATCGCGCTCGGGACGCTGGCCGGCCCCGCCCCGGACGAGGTGAACCGGAGCAACGAGCTGCAGGCGGCGGTCGACGCGGAGATCGAGAACCTGGAGAACCTGCGGCGCGACTTCGCCGACCCCGACCGGGTCATCGAGATCGGCCGGGCGCTGTCGCAGTCGACCCCGCTGACCGTCCTGGGCCTGAGGATCTCCGCCTCGCTCGCCGAGTACTTCGACTACGCCGCCCGCCGCGTCCACCCGGACGTACGGCTGGTGACCCGGGGCGGCAGCGTCGCCTACGACGCGCTGCTGCAGTCCCGGGAGGCCGGCGGGACCTGGGTGCTGGCGTTCTCGATGCCCCGGCACGCGCAGGAGACCCTGACGGCGCTGCGGGTCGCGCGCAGCGCCGGTCTGAAGGTCGCGCTGGTCACCGATCTGGCGCTGGGCCCCGTGGCCGACGAGGCCGACGTCACCTTCGCCACGGGCACCGGCTCGCGGCTGGTGTTCGACTCCTACGCCGCCCCCGGGGTGATGGCCGCCGCGCTGCTCCAGGCCATGACGGACGCCGGGCCGGAGCGCACCCAGGCGCGCCTGGAGGAGTACGAGCAGATCGCCGAGCAGCACCAGTTCTTCCTGCGCGAGTGACCCACCGGACCGACCGGGCCGCGTAGGCCACCCCCCTCCCCCGTACAGACGCAGGGGGACCATTGCGGTCAAATCACGCATGAATGTTTTCATACGTCTTGCAAACCAGTCGGCATATATAAATACTGCTCACGGCCGCACCCGCCCGCGAAGGGCTCCTGAACGGGCACCCGAAGCCGTCGTCCCCTACCCACGTCGGCGCTGAGGGTGCTCGGGGCATCGCCAGCGCGAGCGCCCGTGGCGGCCCCGGTCATCCCCTAGACCGGGGCCGCCCCACACAACGTCGGACCACCCGTCCCGACGCCGTACACCCGGAAGCGATGACCATGACTCTGACGACGACGCAGCGCATCAGCCCGGACTGGCCGTGCCAGGTCAAGACCCCCGGCAGTTACGACTGGGAGCGCTCGGCCGCGAAGTGGCTGCGCGAACTGGTGCCCGCGCGCTACGCGAGCTACCCGGTGCTGCTGCGTCACCCGGTGCTGCTCGCCCGCCACGCTCAGATCCAGGTCCAGCAGGAGATCCGGGTGGCCCGCACCGCGCTGCAGACGGCCCGCGCGGACCTGCCCCGGCTGGGCATGCCCGAGTCGGTCATCGAACACACCATCAAGCTGTACGCCGCCGAGCTCATGCAGCTCCAGCACATCGCCCGCAGCGTCCGCGCCGTCACCCAGGGCCTGGTCGAGCACGGCTCCGGCCGCTGAACGACACCGTCCGTTCCGGCATCGTCGCTGACGGGGGCGTTGCCGCAAGGCCGCGATCGATTCCACGTCCGTGTGCCATGCTCAAGGCGTGACGAGCGAACCCGCCCTGCCCCTCGGGTCCGGTGACGTGCCCGACATGGCCGCCCTGACCCGGGTCGTGGCGCGCCAGCGGGCCGAGATGGACCGGCTCCAGGAACTGGCGGCTTCCTCGGCCGTACTGGAGCGGGCCAAGGGCGCCGTGATGGCGCAGCTCGGCTGTTCCCCGGACGCCGCGCTGGAGGCACTGCAGCTGCGGGCCAAGGCCGCCCGGCGGACGCTGCTGGAGGAGTGCTGGATCACGCTCGGCTCCCTGGCCCCGCCGCCCGCGGGCGGCGCCCCGCGGCCGTCCGCGGCCGCCGCCGTCCAGGACGAGCCGCTCCCGCGCCCGGACGAGGCCGGTTCGGCGGCCCTGGGCCGTCTCGCCCGGGCCCTCGTGCGCGTGGGCACCTCGCAGGATCTCGCCCGCTGCCTGCTCGACCGGCTCTCCCCGGACGTGGGCGCCGACGCGGTCATGATCTACGCGCGGCTGCCGAGCGGCGGGCTGGAACTGATCGGGCACGCCGGCGTCGACGACATCCTGGCCCGGCAGTGGAGCCGGGTGCCGCCGCTGGCCGGGATCGCCGCGCTGGACGCCCTGGCCACCGGCGAGGCGCGCTGGCTGGAGAACCCGGAGGCGGACAGCAGACGGTACCTGCTGATCGGGGACCCGCCCCGGCGGTGGGGCTCGCGGGCCTGGCTGCCCGTGGCCACCGGGGAGACGACCGCGGTCGCGATCGGTGTCCTGCGCCGCCACGAGGGCCCGTTCACGCCCGATGCGCGCGAGCACCTGCTGGCCGCCGCGCGACTGTGCGCGGGCCCGTTGCGCACGTTCGGCGTCCGGCGGGAACCCGGCGTCGGCGCCGCCGCGGACGCCGTGCAGACGGTGTTCGACCGGCTGCCGGTCGCCGCGGTGCTGCTCACCCCGTTGCGCGGGGCGGCGGGCACCGTCGAGGACTTCAGGATCGAGGCCGTGGCCGCCGACACCTCGGACTCCTTCGGCCGCGGCGGCCGTGAACTGCTCGGCCTGCGCTTCCTGGAGTGCTGGCCGGCGGCGGCGGACGAACCGCTGTGGCAGGGGTGCCTGAAAGCGCTGGCGGGCGACGAGCCGTACGAGAGCGAGCCGTTCGCCCGGCAGCAGGTCGTCGCCGGGGTCAGCGAACTGGCCACGTACACGGCGCGGGTGGCGCGGCTGGGCGACGGACTGGTCGTCAGCTGGATCCGGCACGACCCCTCGGACCGCCAGGAGCAGCGGCTGGCGGACGTGCAGCGGCTGGGCAACCTCGGCTGGGCCACCTGGAACCTCACCACCGGCGAGGGGAACTGGTCCTCCCAGGTCTACGCCATCCTCGGACGCGACGCCGCGCGCGGGCCCGTGCCGCTGACCCAGCTCCCCCGGGTCGCGGTGCCCGAGGACGTGCCCGCGCTGGCCCGTGCCGTGGGGGAGCTGGTGCGGGAAGGGCGGCCGTGCGACGTGCCGTTCCGGGTCGCGGCCGGTGACGGCAACCGTCATCTGCGGGTGGTCGCCGAGGCGGTGGCGGACGCCGAGGGCACCCCCGTCGAGGCGCACGGCTTCATCCAGGACGTCAGCGCCCAGCGCAGCGCCGAACTCGCCCTCGTCGCCAGTGAGCGGGCGATGCTCACCCAGCACGGCGTGCTGATGGCCGAGCGCACGGTCGCGGCCCGGCTCCAGGACGCCCTCCTTCCGCTGCCGAAGCAACCCGTGTGGCTGGCCGGCCTGCGGGTCGACATCGCCTACCTGCCCGCGCAGTCGGGGCTCAGCGTGGGCGGCGACTGGTTCAGCGCCATCGAACTGCCCGACGGGGACGCGTTGTTCGTGGTGGGCGACGTCGCCGGGCACGGCATGGACGCCGTCGCCGCGATGGCCCTGCTCAGGTTCACCGCCAAGGGCATGGTCATCACCGGTTCGTCGCTCACCGGGGCGCTCGCCCGCCTCAACACCCTGCTGCTGCACTCCCGCGACCCGCACGGCACGGCGACCCTGGTGCTGGCCCGCTACAGCCCGCGCGAGGGGCGGCTGGTGTGGGCGCAGGCCGGTCACCCCCCGCCGCTGCTGCTGCGCGGCGGCGAGGCACGTTACCTCGAGCGGCCCCGCGGCATCCTGCTCGGCGCGAGCGACCACCCGCGCTACGAGGAGGCCGAGTGCCGCCTCGCACCCGGTGACCGGCTGGTGCTGTACACCGACGGGCTCGTCGAACGGCCCGGGGAGAGCATCGACCGGGGCCTGGAGAGGCTCGCCCTGGCCGCCGCGCCGCCCGGCCCCGGCGGACCGGCCCCGCTGGAGCGGCTGCTCGGCCTGCTGCTGGAGCCGGAGGGCCGGGACGACGTGTGCGTGCTGGACATCCAGGTGCCGCGGGACGGCGGGGAGTGACCCGGCCGGCCCCGGTGGGCGCTCGGTCGTCGCGTGGCTCTTCGGCCCGACGTGGCGGGGTGCCGAACGCGCGCCACATCGCCGTCCGCCCCCGTTCTGGAGGCTGCGCCCCGTCATCCGCCGGTGCGTGACTCCAGGGCCTCGCGGGTGTCGTCGCCGTAGACGCCGTCCTCGTCGCCGCGGATCCCGTACCAGAGCTGGAAGCGGGCCACGGCCTCGGTGAGGACGGTGTCGTAGCGGCCGTCGGTGGCGCCGTCGCGGTACACGTCCGGGATCTTCAGCAGCCGCTGCTGGAGATCGGTCACCTCGGGCCCGCTGTCCCCCTCCCGGAGGGTGCCGGCGCCGTCGGGGTCGGTGGACGGGGACGAACTCTCCGCCTGGGTGGCGGTCTGCGTCGGCTGGACGGTCTCCGCGGCCGCCTCACCGCCCCGGCCCGGCACCAGGAGCGCGGCGGCGAAGCCGACGAGCGCGGCGGCGCACACACCGACCGTGATGGCCGCCCGGCGCAGCCCGGTCCCGGAGCCGTCCTCGTCGCGCGCCCGCGCGCCACCCGCTGCGGGCGCCGCTCCCTGGGCGTGGCGCCGCCACCGGCCCGCCCCGCCGGGTGCCGCCCCCGCAGCGGGGGCACCCGCCGGGCCGGCTCCCGTGCCGGCCCGCCCGGGAAAGGACCCGTACGGGTAACCGGCGGCGGGACGGGCCGCCCCGGAGCCGTGGGGGTGGCGTGGGCCCGGCCCCGGGCGACGCGCGCCGCGCGGCCCGGAAGAGGGCCCCGGCAGGTCGTGACCGGCCGCGCGGTCGCGGCCCGGGGGCGGTGACGCGGGTGTCCGCCCGTGTGTCCCGCCGGGGGCCGCCGCGTACCGGCCGGCGTCGTCCTGCGCCCAGTCCCGGCCGCCGCCGGGATCCGCCGCGTATCCGTGCCCGCCGCCCTCGTCGGCCCGGAACCCGCCGCCGTCCGTCGCCCGCCCGGGTCCGGCCGCCCGCCCCGGCGCGCCGCCCCGCTCCGTCGCGGGCGCGTGACCGAAGGCCCCGTCCCGGTGACCCTCCTGCTCCGTCCCGGCGCCGGACCCGGATACCCAGTCCCGGTGGCCGTCGTCTCCCGTCACGGACCCGTGCCCGGGCGTCCGGCCCCCGAGGCCGCCCTGCTCCGCCCCGGACCCGGGCCCTGACGTCCAGTCCCCCGGCCCGCCGTGATCTGCCACGGCCCCATGCCCGGACGCCCAGTCCCGCGGGCCGCTCACGGACCCCGGTCCGGACGCCCAGTCCTCGGCGGTGACCGGTTCCGTCGGGGGGCCGGTGTCCTCGGGGGCGGCCGTCGTGGTCCGGGGGCCGCCCGGCGGCGGTGTGGGGTCGGCCGCCCAGGGGTCCGTCGGCGGGAGTTCCTCCGTCTCCGCCCCACCGCCGGCGGCCGGTTCGGCCGCCAGGGGGATGGACTCGTAGGAGACCGGGTCCTTGGTCAGCTCGGTCATCTCGCGGAACAGTTCCGCCAGGGCATCGGTGTTGCGGGGCCGCAGCACCCGGATGGGCTCCACGACCCGTCGTTCCTGCGGCTGCCCCGGTTCGGCCGGTGTCGGCACCCTGGATCTCCCTCCGTTCCGTTCCCCCGCGGAGAGATACGGGCGGACGGGCGAACGGGTTCAGCCGGCGAGGAAGCGCCGCAGGGAACGCGTGGTCGCGGCGACGAACGCGTCCCGGGCCGTGTCGTCGAGGGCGTCCAGGGAGAGGTAGGGGTTGAGGTCCTCCAGCTCGACCAGCAGCAGCTCGCCGCCGGGAGCGCGGCAGGCGTCGACGCGCTGGATGCCGTGCGCCAGGCCGTTCCAGTCGATGAAGCGGCGGGCGAACTCCAGGTCGCGGGACGTGGGTCCGTACGGCTGGAGCTGCCAGCGGCGGTCGGGGTCCGGGGCGTGCAGGGCGTACTGGAAGTCGTGGTCCACGAAGTAGAAGGAGACCTCGTACGCGAAGTCGACGCACGGCTGGACGAGGACGCTGCCGTCGGCCAGGGCGGGGAGGCGGTCGGGGGTGACGATCCGCAGGCCTATGGAGTCGGCGCCCAGCTTGGGCTTGACGACGTACCGGTCGGTCCCGGGGAGCAGGTGCAGATCCTCGGCGCGGTCGACCGTGGGGATCACCGGAAAGCCCTCGGCGCTCAGGTCGAGAAGGTACTGCTTGCCGGCCATGTCGGCGCGGCCGGTCAGCGGGTTGTACACGCGGACGCCGTCCCGTAGGGCGCGCTCACGGAAGGCCTCGTACTGCTGCCGGTAGCCGAGCACGGGGCCGCTGTTGCGGACGACCACCGCGTCGAAGGCGCCCATCAGGGCCTCCGCGTCCAGGGGGTGGCACAGGGCCAGGTCGAAGTCGGCGCGCAGCCGGGAGGTGAGGAAGACGTCCTCGTCGCCGTAGCGTCGGCCGCGGGCGGGGTAGGCCAGGTCGGTGACGTAGAGGAGGCGGGGGCGGGCGGACGGCACGGGGTCTCCTCTGAGCTGGGCTGCGGTGCGCAAAGGGTACGACGGGGTGCGCGGGACTCCTGCGGGGAGGGGGACGGACGGGTCGTACGATGACAGGACCGTCGTTTTTCTCCTGAAGGGCCCGACGACTCCCGTGACCACCGCAACACTTCTCGACGGCAAGGCCGCCGCGGCCGACATCAAGAACGAACTCGCCCTCCGCGTCCAGGCGTTGAAGGAGCGCGGCATCACCCCCGGGCTCGGCACGATCCTCGTCGGCGACGACGCGGGCAGCCGTTCCTACGTGGGCGGCAAGCACCGGGACTGCGCACAGGTCGGCATCGCGTCGATCCGGGTGGAGCTCCCGGCCGACGCCTCGCAGGCCGACGTCGAGGCCGCGGTGCTGCGGCTGAACGCCGACCCGTCGTGCACCGGCTTCATCGTGCAGCTTCCGCTGCCCGCCCACATCGACACGCACGCCGTGCTGGAGCTGATCGACCCGGTCAAGGACGCCGACGGCCTGCACCCGACCAATCTGGGCCGGCTGGTGCTGGGCATCCCGGCGCCGCTGCCCTGCACGCCGCGCGGCATCATCGACCTGCTGCGCCGCAACCATGTGCCCATCACCGGGCAGCAGTTCTGCGTCATCGGCTGCGGTGTGACGGTGGGCCGGCCGCTGGGCCTGATGCTGACCCGTGCCACCGAGCACGCCACGGTGACCCTGTGCCACGAGGCCACCCAGGACGTCGCCGCGCACGCCCGGGAGGCGGACGTCGTGGTCGCCGCCGCCGGAGTGGCCCATCTGGTGCGGCCCGACTGGATCAAGCCGGGTGCCACCGTGCTGTCGGTGGGCCTGACCCGCACGGTCGAGGGCGTCCTCGGCGACGTCCACCCGGACGTCGGTGACGTCGCCGGCTCCTTCGCCCCGCCGATCGGCGGCGTCGGTCCGATGACCCGCGCGATGCTGCTGACGAACGTCGTCGAGGCGGCCGAGCGGCTCTGACACCCTGCCCGGCACCGCGTGCCAGGCACTCAGTTCCCTGACGAGAGGGAACTGAGTGCCATCGCGGGGTCTCGGGTGTTACGTTCCCGTCCATGAGCGCCACTGAGAAGGCGGAGGCCAAGCCGCCCATGCGGGACGCCCTGGTCGCGGCGGCCTTCCGGCTGTTCCTGGAGCGGGGCTACGAGCAGACCACCGTCGACGACATCGTGGCCCTCGCGGGCGTCGGGCGGCGGTCCTTCTTCCGCTACTTCCCCTCCAAGGAGGACGTGGTCTTCCCCGACCACGAGCGGTGCCTGGCCGACATGACCGCCTTCCTCGCCGCGAGCGAGGAGGACGCGGAGCCGGTGCGCCGTGTGTGCGACGCGGCCCGGCTCGTGCTGCTGATGTACGCCGAGAACCCCTCCTTCTCCGTGCAGCGCTACCGGCTCACCAAGCAGGTGCCGGGACTGCGCGCGTACGAGCTGTCCGTGGTGTGGCGCTACGAACGCGCCCTCGCCGCCTATCTGCGGGGCCGCTTCGCCGGCCGGTCCGACGGCAGTCTGCGGGCCGACGTGATCGCCTCCGCCGTGGTCGCCGCGCACAACAACGCCCTGCGGTCCTGGCTGCGTTCCGACGGCCAGGGCGACGCGACCGCGACCGTGGACCACGCACTGGCCTATGTGCAGTCGGCGTTCGGGGCGGGCCCGAACCCCCCGCCCGCGCCTCGCGCTGACGTACGGCCGGAGGACCCCGACGACGTCGTCGTCGTCGTGTCCCGGCGCGGGGCGCCCCTGTGGCGGGTGGTGCAGGAGATCGAGACGACGCTCGGCCGGACGTAGCCCGGGACGGGATCCGGGGCGCGCACTCCTCGGATATTGGGGGTACGCAGTGCCTTTACGCCTGGCACTGAGTGCCATACTCTGAGCCCGTGCACGGTGGCACGGTGAACCGCGCACGTCCGTGCACGGGTGAGCCGCGCACATGGATTCCGGGCCCAGGGCAGGGAGTTGACCAGCGTGTACCACCACTCAGGAACCGCCGTTCAGCAGGCAGCCGGCTCCTCGGCGGGCCTGCTCGACCGCGCGAAGGGCGACGGCGAGGCGATCCTCTTCCAGCGCTGCACCTGGTGCGGCACCGCCATGTACCACCGGCTGCTGTGTCCGGTGTGCCAGGGCAGCGACCTGCGTACGGAACGCAGCGAGGGCACCGGGACGGTCCGTCATTCCACCGTGGTCCACCGCAACACCCCCTCCGCGCGCAATGTGTCGCTGGTGGAGATGGCGGAGGGGTTCGTGGTGCGCGGCCGGGTCATGGGCCCGCTCATCGGCATCCACAGCGGCGACCGCGTGCGCCTGTCCACGGTGAAGGACCCGGTGCGCGGCGAGCCCGTGTTCCAACTGGTCGACGAGCCCTACCGGGCCTGGCACCACTGACGGCTGCCCGCCGCACCACGCGCTGAACCCGGGGTACGGACCCGTCCGCCGGCCCCCGGGCACGACATCCCTCACGCGCACCGGCCGCCCGAGGCTCTCCTCGACCTCCACCTCCCCCTCCAGCCCGCGCTGCTGTCGACCATCAACCGACAGCCCTCCCTGGGCGAGTACGGGGTCGCCGGCGGCCGCCCCGAAGGTCCGGGCGCGGTGACCGGTGCCGACGACTGCCTTGCCCGGGTGGGGAGTTCGGCTCATGAGGTGTCCGGATTCTTGTCGTCCACGGACGGATTCCGTCGTCACAGGCAACCCACAGATCCCGTATCCCTTCCTCCGTGGCGTGAGGCGCTCCCGGAACAGACGGGGCGCCCGCGCTCGAAGTGTGAGGAGGGGACCCTTGACCCATGCCCGTCGCATAGGTGTCACCGCCGTGGCCGTGCTCGCGGCACTGGCGGGATCACCGGGACCGGCCCAGGCCCAGCAGCCGCCCGGCACGACGTCGGCGGCGTCCGACAGCGAGCTGCCGCCGGGATGGCGCGTCAGCGGCGAGGGCGCGACGCGTGAGCTGGTCTGGCGGTCGGAGCGGACCGTGCCCATGGGGGACGCCCGGGTGGAGTTCCACGCGGGCGGCCGGCTGCTCGGCGTACCGAAGGCGGCCGGGGACGGCCGCACCTTCCGGCTCACCCTCGACCGGGCCGCACCGCTGAAGGACCTGCGGGTCCTGGCGGCCGGACGCCGGCTGGACGCGCCCGCCGACGGCTCCGGCGCGGCCGCGCGAAACTCCCTGGCCGCCGCGCGGCCCCCGGCCGCGCCCCCGGCGAACCCCGTCGACCCCGGCAAGCCGGGCGCGTACCGCACGGTCACCGGTGAGTACGACCTCGACCCGGTGAAGCTGCCCGGCTTCGCCCAGCCGGTCGAGATGCAGGCCGTGGTCGTCGCGCCGAAGGGCGCCACCGGCAAGCGGCCGCTCGCGCTGTTCCTGCACGGCCGGCACGGCACCTGCTACAAGCCCGGCGGCGACGACGCCACCGGCGACTGGCCCTGCCCGGCGGGCCTGAAGTCCGTCCCGAGCTACAAGGGCTATCTGCAGGACCAGAAGCTGCTGGCCTCGCAGGGCTATGTGACGGTGTCGATCTCCGCCAACGGCATCAACGGCCAGGACTGGGCGGCCGAGGACGGCGGCGCGCAGGCCCGCTCCTCGCTGGTGCGGCAGCACCTCGCCCGGTGGGCCGGCTGGGCCGACCGTCAGGGCAACGCCCCGGCGGTGGTGCGCGACGCGCCCGAGGCCGACCTCTCCCGCGTCCTGCTCGTCGGCCACTCGCGCGGCGGCGAGGGCGTCAACCGCGCCGCGATGGACAGCCTCTACCCGGCACCCGCCGCACAGGACGGCTACCGCGGGCCGGTCCGCTGGAAGATCCGCGGCACGGTGCTCATCGGACCGACGATCTTCGGCCAGAATCCGGTCGCCGACGTCCCGTCCACGACCATCCTGCCCGGCTGCGACGGCGACGTCTCCGACCTCCAGGGCGAGGTGTACGCCGACGGCACGCGCGGCATCAGCAAGGGCGCCGCCCTGCACAGCGCCGTGTACGTGGTCGGCGCGAACCACAACTTCTTCAACACCGAGTGGACGCCGGGCAAGTCGCAGGCGCCCTCCTTCGACGACTTCTGGGACGACCCGGAGGGCGAGCGCGACCCGGTGTGCTCCGCCGGGACCCGTACCCGGCTGACCGCCGACCAGCAGCACAAGGCCGGCGCCACCTACATCGCCGCCTCGGCCCGGCTGTTCGTCGGCGGCGACGACCGGGTGCGCCCGCTGCTCGACGGCACCGGGCGGCGCGCTCCCTCGGCCGACCCGGCGCGGGTGCTGACCCACGCGGTCGGCGCCCGCCGCACCGGCGGGTTCCTGCCCGACGCCGGCGTGAAGGTGACCGGCGCCAAGCTGTGCGCGGCGACCGACCCGGACCCGGCCAAGGCCTGTCTGAGCGAGGACGCCGGGGGGACCTCACCCCACTTCGCCTGGTGGGTGACGGCGAAGGAGGCCGGCCGCGGCGCGGTCGCGCTGAAGTGGTCGGCGCCCGGTACGGCGGCGAGGGTCACCCCCACGAAGCCGCTCTCCCTGTCCGGCGCGAAGAACCTGGCGCTGCGCGTCTTCGTGCCGCCGAACACCACGGGCACCAAGCTGGACGTGTCGGTCACCGACTCCGCCGGCCGCCGGGCCAGGCTCGGGCAGGTCAAGGTCGACGGACTGCCCGGCACCGAGCGCACCGCCTCCTACTGGGCGCGCGAGGTGCGTGTCCCGCTGACCGCGGCCACCCGCGGCGGGTTCGATCTCAAGCACGTCAAGGCGCTCGAACTGACTCCGCGTTCCCGGTCGGGGCGGGCCTGGCTGATGGACGCCTGGGGCTGGGCGCCCGGCACCCCGGCCGTGCGTGCCGCGGCGCTGCCGCGCGTCGACATCGGCCGGCTCAGGGTCAAGGAGGGCGACTCCGGCACCCGCACGTACCACATTCCGGTCAAGGTCTCCGGGCACGGCAGCGGCAAGGTCCGCTTCTCCGTCCTGGACCCGGAGTCCGGCCGGGCCGTGGACAAGCTGGTCACGGTACGCCCCGGCAGCACCCCCGTCGACGTGCCCGTGGTGGTGAAGGGCGACACGCGCTTCGGCTACGACCAGCAGCACGACCTCGTCGCCAAGGCCGTACGGGGCGCGGTCGTCGGCTCCTACCTCGGCGGGGTCGTCGCGGAGAACGACGACCCCGCGCCCGAGGTCACCCTGACCCCGGTCACGGACAAGGTCACCGAGGGCGGGACGCTGACCTGGCGGCTCTCCCTCTCCGCGCCGGCCGACGTGGACATCTGGCAGCCCGCCCGGGTGCTGCCCGTCACGGAGGGCACGGAACTGTCCACCAAGGACGTGGACCCGCAGTGGCTGATGGACTACGCGGGTGAGGCGCCCGACCCGGAGCGTCCGCTGTCCCAGGCGAACCTGTGGGTGTGGACGCAGATCCCGGCCGGGACCACCACCGCCCGGTTCATCGTGCCGACGGTGAAGGACCAGCTGGCCGAGCCGGTCGAGTCGGTGCGTCTGGCGCTGACCGACGACAACGCCGAGCCGCTGCCCGGCCACCCCGCGCAGACGGGGACGGTGACGGACGCGCCGTAGGCCGCGCCGTAGGAGAAGGGGGGCACGGGCCGGCCGGTCCGTGCCCCCTCACCCGTTCACAGGGTCACGCGGATCCCGACCGTCCCGTCGAGCCCTCGCCGCAGCCGGCTGCCCAGGAGCGTCATACGCCCCAGGAGGCCGTACTTGCGGGCGATCAGGGTGCGGTAGCGGGCGGTGGTCTCCGGGTCGCAGATCTCGGCGGTGGCCGGGATCTGCTCGCCGGTGGGGTTGCCGCGCACGTCGCAGGGGCCGACCAGGACGTCACCGCGGGCCCGGATCCGCTTCACCTTCCAGGCGTCGGCGGCCGACCAGGCGCCGAGCGCGTCTCCGTCCCGCACCACCCAGACCGGGGTCGCGACCCCGGTCCCGTTCTTGCGGTAGCTGGTGATCAGCAGGTACTTACCCTCACCCAGCCGGTCGAGCGCCTTCTCGTCCATGTCCGGCAGTCTAGGCCGCGGTCGGTGCCACCACCCGCGGCGGCGTCGGGTCGTGCCGGGATCAGCGCAGGGCGGCGGCCATCCGGCGCACGCCCGCGGTGAGGATCTCCGGCGAGGTGGCCAGATTCAGCCGTACGTGCCCGGCCCCACCGGTGCCGAACTCGGATCCGGAGCTCAACGCCACCCGTCCGCGTTCGAGGAACACCCCGGCCGGGTCGTCCCCGAGGTCCAGGGCCCGGCAGTCCAGCCAGGCGAGGTAGGTGCCCTCCGCGGGCCGGTACCGGACGCCGGGAAGGTGCTCGGCCAGCAGGGCGGCGAGCAGGCGCCGGTTGGCGTCGAGGCCGGTCAGCAGGGCGTCCAGCCAGGCGGTGCCGTCGCTCAGGGCGGCGGTGTGGGCGAGGACGCCCACATGACTGGCACCGTGCCGGACCTCCTCGGGCAGCCGGGCCAGATCGGCGGCGGCCCCGGGGCCCGCCACGGCCAGGGCCGCCTTGAGGCCGGCCAGGTTCCACGCCTTGGACGCCGACATCAGCGACAGGCCGTTGCCCGCGCCAGGCACGCTGAGGTAGGGCACGAAATCGACACCGGCGGCGGTGACCGGGGCATGGATCTCGTCGACCACGACACGGACGCCGTACCGCTCGGCGAGGGCGGCGACGGCGGCCAGTTCCCCGGCGCTGTGCACGGTGCCGGTGGGGTTGTGCGGGCTGCACAGCAGATGGGCGGGCCGCCCGCCGCCCGCGACGGCCCGCCGGTAGGTCTCCTCCAGGACGCCGAGGTCGAGCCGGCCGTCCGTGCCGAGCGGCGCCTCGGCGATCCGGCGGTCCAGATGGGTGATGAACGGGAAGAACGGCGGATACACGGGCGGGTTGACGACGACCGGATCGCCGGGCCCGGTCACCAGCTTGAGCATCTCGACGACGCCCAGCATCACGTCCGGCACGATCGAGGTCCGCTCGACGGCGAGCCCGTGCCACCCCCACCGCTTGGCGGCGAAGCCGGCCAGCGCCTCCGCGTAGCCGGTGCCCGCCGGATAGCCGGTGTCGCCGAGCTCCATGGCCTCCGTGACCGCGCGGACCACGGGCGCGGCGAGCGGCACGTCCATCTCCGCGACCCACAGCGGAAGGACGTCGGCCGGATAAGTGCGCCATTTCATGCTCGTACGACATCGCAGACGCTCGAGGGTGACGGCGTGAAAAGGGTTTGGTCCACCGGCGGTTTCGTGCGGGATCCTGGTCATGGGGCACAAGATAGGGGGCCGCGGTGTGACCTGGGATCGGGTGAACGGGACATCCCTGGAAGTGGCGTGCGACGAGTCCGGCTCGGACGGCGAGAATCTCACCGGCGGCAACACGGACGTGTTCGCGCACGCCAGTGTGCGGCTGCCGATGGAATGCGCGGCCGCGCAGGTCCAGGAAATCCGCGGCCGAATCCGTTCGCCCGCCGAGGAGTACAAGGCGAACCATCTGCTGCGGGAGAAACACCGGGCGGTCCTGGAATGGCTGCTGTCGGAATCCGGCCCGCTGTACGGGCACGCCCATGTGCACCTGGTCGAGAAGGCCTTCTTCGTCGTCGACCGGACCGCGGGTCTGCTGCTCGACGCCCCGGAGGCGGCCGGTGAGCTCTTCCGCGAGGGGCGGCGCACTTTCACGGAAGGGGAATGGCGGGATTTCCTGGGAGCGGCCAACCGACTGCTGCGGGTGCGGCCCGGAGAGGGGCCTCAGGACCCCGTCGACGCCTTCTTCCGCACGGTCGGCACCCTGCGGCGGACGTATTCCGGGACGCGGGCCGCGGACCTTCTGGCGCGACTGGCAGCCGAGCGGTGCCGTGCGGTCGCCTACCGCGACGGGATCGGGGCCGGACCGGCACCTCTCATTCCGCTTCTCAATCCCCTGCTGCCCTCCGTCCTGCGCACGGCGGCGCACTGGAGCCGCGGCGGGCGTCCGGTCCGGCTGGCCCACGACCGGCAGAACATGCTCACGCCGGAGCGGATCGCCTGGATCGAGGACGCGGCGGAGCGGGAGGGCATCGGGCTCACCGGGCTGCGGCTCGTCGTCGCGCGCGACGACGCGCGGGTGCAGCTCGCCGACTTCCTCGCCGGGATCGCCCGCAAGGTCGCCTCCGACGAGCTGAACGGGCACGGCGACCCCGCGCTCACCGCGCTGCTGCGCCCCTACACCGGCGGATCGGCCGTGTGGGGCGACGCGCGCAGCTGGGCGCTGCTCGGTCCGGCGCCGGAGGAATCCGGGGGTCCTGCCACCGACGTCAACACCCTTGTCTAGATTGCTGGTTGACGCACGTCATCCCTTCTCGCCGGAGCCGGTCCATGACAGAGCACAGCCGCATCGACATCACCCAGCCGCACACCGCCCGCATCTGGAACTACTGGCTGGGCGGCAAGGACAACTACGACGTCGACCGGGAGACCGGCGACCGGATCCGGGAGTTACACCCGGACATCGGCGCGTACGCCCGCGCCGACCGGCTCTTCCTGGGGCGGGCCGTGGAGCACCTGGTGACCGAGGCCGGCATCCGCCAGTTCCTCGACATCGGCACCGGTCTGCCGACCGCGGACAACACGCACGAGGTGGCCCAGCAGCTCGCCCCGGAGGCGCGGGTCGTCTACGTCGACAACGACCCGCTGGTGCTGGCGCACGCCCGTGCTCTGCTCACCAGCACGCCCGAGGGCCGCACCGACTACCTCGACGAGGACCTGCGCAACGCCGACGCGATCCTCGCCCACGCGGCCAAGACGCTGGACTTCGACCAGCCGGTCGCGCTGATGCTGCTCGGCGTGGTCATCTTCATCGGCGACGAGGAGGACCCGTACGGGCTGGTGCGCGGGCTGGTCGACCGGCTGGCGCCGGGGAGCCATCTGGTGCTGTCGCACACCATCACCAGCCCGGCGATGCCGGACGTGGACGAGGCCGTGAAGTTCTGGAACGAGCACGGCACGCCGAAGCTGACCCAGCGCACCCCCGACGAGGTGGCCCGCTTCTTCGACGGCCTGGAGCTGCTGGAACCGGGCGTGGTGTCGTGCTCGCGCTGGCGCCCCTCGGCCCGGTCGGCGGACGGCGTGGAGCCCGAGGAGGTCGCGATGTTCGGCGGGGTGGCTCGAAAACGCTGAGGTGATCGCCGGCACCGGGATGTGACCGCGTCCGCGCTGAACGCGGCCGGGGCTTCGCACGTATGGGGATGAGGGCACTCAACGACCGGAGGGCCCCGCGGTGTTGAGGCCGCACGTTCGGGGTTTCGGGAGCCAGGCATGAGGCACGTACGACGACGGATCGTCCGGCGAGTGACACGGCTGGCGGCAGTCGGCGGACTCCTTCTGGGCGGCACCATGGTCACCCAGGCGGCCATGGCGACCGAGACGCCCGCCGGCTCGGCGACGCCCCGCAGCGCGCCGGAGACCGTCGTCACCAATCCGGGCGCGGCGCTGGTCAAGAAGCTCGGCACCGCGCGTACGGCGGGCACCTGGCTCGACGAGGACGGGCAGCCGGTCGTCGCGGTCACCGACGAGGAGTCGGCCGCCGCGGTCCGGAAGGCGGGCGCCGAGGCGAAGCTCGTGAGCCACAGCATGAACGAGCTCAAGTCGGCGACGGCGACCCTGCGTTCGGCACCCAAGGTGCCCGGTACGGCGTGGGTGACCGACTACCGGACCAACGAGGTGGTCGTGCAGGCCGACAGCACCGTGTCGGCCTCCGACTGGGCGGAGCTGACGAACACAGCGGCGGACATCGGCAGTTACGTCCGTATGGAGCGCACCTCCGGCACGTTCACCACCCGCCTCAACGGCGCCCAGCCGATCCTGTCGACCGGCGGGCGCTGTTCGGCGGGCTTCAACGTGACCAACGGGACGAACGACTTCATCCTCACCGCCGGGCACTGCGGGCCGACCGGGTCGACCTGGTTCGCCGACAACACGGCCAAGCAGCAGGTGGGGCAGACGGTCAACCAGAGCTTCCCCGTCAACGACTTCTCGCTGGTGCAGTACGCGAGCGGCAAGGCCGGGGACGGGGCCGACGTGGTGGCGATCGGCGACGGCAACGGGGTGCGCATCACGGGCACCGGCGACGCGGCCGTCGGCCAGCGGGTGTTCCGCAGCGGCAGCACGACCGGGCTGCGCGACGGTCAGGTCACCGGGCTCGACGCGACGGTGAACTACCCGGAGGGCACGGTCAGCGGGCTGATCGAGACGAACGTGTGCGCCGAACCCGGCGACAGCGGCGGGCCGATGTTCTCGGAGGGTATCGCCCTCGGCATCACCTCGGGCGGCAGCGGTGACTGCACGACGGGCGGTACGACGTTCTTCCAGCCGGTGACCCGGGCGCTGGCTCAGCTGGGCGTGACGCTCATCGTGGCCGCGCCCTCGGACAACGCCGGGCAGGGCGCCGCCACTCCGTCCGATGCCCCCCAGCCGTCCGGCTCGCCCACCCAGGCGGCGATCGCGCCGGGTTCGGCCTCGCCGGGCTCGACCACCCCGGTGGGTGGCCTCGGTGACGGGGCGACCCTCGCCTCCCGGCTGACCGACCCGAGGAACATCGGTCCCGGTCTGCTGGTCATCGGCGGCAGTCTGGTCGCCCTGGTCGCGACCCGCTACATCCGCGCCGAACAGGACCGCAAGGCCTACCGGGAGTACTACTCGGCGACCTGGAGCTGAGCCCCGACGGACACCGCGGATCCCCCCGAGGAAAACGAAAAGGGCACCCGGCCAGGGTGCCCGCTTCGGTCTTCGAGGCTCTGCGGTCCTCGGGGAGCGTCAGACAGCGTCCGCCGGCTGCGGGGCCGCGGCGGCCCACTCCAGCACGAGCCGCTGGTACTCCTCACGCTGCTCGACGCTCAGTGTCCCGCCCGACCGCAGCCACAGGGCCCTGATCTCCTCGTTGACCTCGTCAGCCGAGCGATCGGAAACGGTTTCAACAGTGGTGGACATGCTGTGAAGCATACGGCTCCCGACGTGAAGGCCGTGTGAGTAAGTACGGATAATTCGGGCATTCCGTACCGTGTTGCTGATCACGTCGCCCGGTCAACCCCCAGCGGTCCGACGGGCCCCGAGCCGTCAGGTTCCCGGCTTGCGGCCGTAGACGAAGACGTCGTCGCCGTTCTTCAGCAGCGACCAGTACTTCTTGGCGGTGGTCGTGGTCATGTTGACGCAGCCGTGGGAGCCCGGCGGGTTCCACATGCTGAGGTTGACCGAGTGGAAGGCCTGGCCGCCGTCGAAGAACTGGCTGTAGGGCATCGGCACGTTGTAGATCGTGGAGACGTGGTCGATGTCACGCCAGTAGATCTTCTTCAGACCGGTGCGGGTCTCGTACCCGTTGCGGCCGGTGCGGACCGGGACCGGACCGTAGACGAGCCTGCTGCCGTCCTGGATCCAGCTGATCTGGAGAGTGAGGTTGACGCAGGCGATCCGGCCCTTGTCGGTCGGGCACTTGCCGGCCTTGTTCGGGTCGCTGCCCACCGCCTTCTGCTTGTTCATGAGGTCCATCACACCCCAGGTGACGGGACCCGCGTAGCCGATGTTCGGGGTGATGCCGTGCTTGTTCTGGAAGGCCTGGATGGCCCTGCAGTCGGCGGTCGACTGCCTGCCGTCGACGGGCCGGCCGAGGAACTTCTCGACCTGCTTCTGGTACGGCCCGGCCTGTGTGGTGCAGCTCGCGGCCTGGGCGGGTGCGGCGCCCAGCGCGAGCGTCAGCGGGGCCACCAGTCCGGTGACCCCGAGCGCGACGGCTCCTCGTCTGCGTATGTCCCCCATGGGTGCCCTCTTCCTGGCGCGGTGTGCGGTCTCGTCAACCTAGACCAGTGCACCGGGGCGATGGTTGTGGTATTGCTCAACCTGTGACGAAACGGTGAACTTCGTCTCACGACGCTCAGCGGTAGCCCGTCACGTCCGCCGGTTTTCCCGCGTCCTGGACCTCCGTCAGGTAGCGCCAGGCGTCCGGGCGGCTGCCGTCGAGGTCGGTGAAGCCGTAGACCGGGGCGAGGCCGCCGCTGGAGAGCGACCCGCCGTTGAAGCGGGCCACGTCGGGGTCGGCGGCGAGGGCGGCGACGGCCCGGCCGACGTATCGGGGCGTCTCGGAGATGGCGAAGTGGGGGACGCGGTCGAGGGCGTCGCGCCAGGTGTCCTCGGTCACTCCGAAGGTGTCGAGCATGATCTCCGAGCGCAGCCAGCCGGGGGTGAGCGCGACGGCGGTGGCGCCGCGCGGGCCGAGTTCGTGGCCGAGGGCGAAGGCCATGCGCAGCACGGACGCCTTGGCGAGGTCGTAGAAGAAGTTCACCCGGTACGTGTCGCGGTTGTACTCGGCGGTGCCGTCGGTCATCTCGACGACCAGGCCGCCGGGGTGGCGCAGCAGCAGCGGCAGGGCGTGGTGGCTGGTGACGGCGTGCGTCTCGACGGCGAGCCGGAGGAGCCTGAGGCCCTTGTCCAGGTCGTGCTCCCAGACCGGGGTGTCCCACTCGAAGAGGTGCTCGCCGCCCCAGATGTCGTTGACGAGGACGTCGAGCCGGCCCTGCTCGGCGTCGACACGGTCGACGAGGGCGCGGACCTGGCCGGGGTCGAGATGGTCGGTGGGGACGGCGACGCCCCGGCCGCCGGCCTCGGTGACCAGGTCGGCGGTGTCCTCGATCGTCTCGGGGCGGTCGTACTCGGAGCGGCGGGCCCGGGTGGTGCGTCCCGTCACGTAGACGGTGGCGCCGGCCGCGCCCAGTTCGACGGCGATCCCCCGCCCGGCACCTCGTGTCGCTCCGGCGACGAGCGCGACCCTGCCCTGCAGCGGACCCGGCATGTCCGGCCTCCCTTTCCCTGGCGAGTGGTGTCCCCTCGAGGGTGCCGGGGAAGCCGGACATCTCCTGTCGCCTTTTGTCAGTGGCCCCGCGCGATCCACTCGTCCAGGTGAGGGGCCTCGGCGCCGATGGTCGTGGCGTCCCCGTGCCCGGTGAGCACCTTCGTCTCGGGCGGGAGGCCGAGCAGCTTCTCGCGAAGGGACGTGATGATCGTCGGGAAGTGGCTGTACGACCGCCCGGTGGCCCCCGGCCCACCCGCGAAGAGCGTGTCGCCGCTGAACAGCACGCCGAGCCCGGGGTCGTACAGACAGACCGCGCCGGGCGCGTGCCCGGGGGTGTGCAGGACCGTCAGGTCGGCGCCGGCGGCCTCGATGACCTGGCCGTCGGCCAGATGGGCGTCGGGCTCGCGATCGGGGTGGGTGAGCTTCCACAACGGCAGGTCGTCGGGGTGCAGCCAGATGGTGGCGCCGGTCAGGTCCGCGAGGGCGGGCGCGGCGTCGATGTGGTCGTTGTGGGCGTGGGTGCACACGATGGCGGTCAGCCGCCGGTCTCCGACGGCCTCGGCGATGGCGGTGGCGTCGTGGGCGGCGTCGATGACGACGACCTCGTGGTCGTCACCGACGAGCCACACGTTGTTGTCCACGTCCCAGGTGCCGCCGTCGAG
>NZ_JBIAZE010000012.1:150546-291019 GCF_042898825.1 Streptomyces sp. NPDC000345 | reverse complement strand
CGTTCGTCACCGAGACGATCGCCCTCGACGAGGTGGAGAAGGCCTTCGAGCGGATGCACCACGGCGACGTCCTGCGCTCGGTCGTGGTCCTGTGATGGCCGGCGTCCGCGTCGAACGTCTCGTCACCTCGGGCCGGTTCAGCCTCGACGGCGGCACCTGGGACGTGGACAACAACGTGTGGCTCGTCGGTGACGACCACGAGGTCGTCGTCATCGACGCCGCCCACGACGCCACCGCGATCGCCGAGGCCGTCGGAGACCGGCGGCTGACCGCCATCGTGTGCACCCACGCCCACAACGACCACATCGACGCCGCGCCCGCCCTCGCCGCGCGCACCGGCGCCCCGGTCCTGCTCCACCCCGACGACCTGCCGCTGTGGAAGCAGACCCACCCCGACCGCACGCCCGACGGCGAGCTGGCCGACGGTCAGGTCCTCACCGTGGCCGGCGTGGACCTGACCGTGCTGCACACCCCGGGCCACGCCCCCGGTGCCGTCTGTCTGTACGCACCCGCCCTGAGGGCCCTCTTCAGCGGGGACACGCTTTTCGCGGGTGGGCCGGGGGCCACCGGGCGGTCGTACAGCCACTTCCCGACGATCGTCGACTCGATCCGGGACCGGCTGCTGACCCTGCCCGCCGACACCGTCGTGCACACCGGACACGGTGGGACGACGACCGTCGGCGCGGAGGCCCCGCATCTCCCCGAGTGGATCGACCGCGGTTTCTGACCCTTTTGCCGCGGCCCCCGCACGGCGCCCGCACCCCCTGTTCCCGCAGGTGGTGCGGGCGTTTCGAGCTGCCCCGGAGGCGGGCGGCGGACCGGTCCGAAGCGGTCCTTTGGACGCCTTGACAAGGGTTCAGGGCGACCCCAGACTGATGTTGCGCTTACCGCAATCCGTTTCGCTATACGCACCGAGGTGTCATGATGATTCCCGCGTGCCGTCTCGCGGATCTCCCGCGAGGCGAGGCCCACCGGCTCGACATCGACCCGCCGGTCTCGGTGTTCCACACCGACGACGGCGAGGTCTTCGCCATCGACGACACCTGCACCCACCAGGACGCCTCGCTCGCCGACGGCTGGCTGGAGGGCTGCGAGGTGGAATGCCCGCTGCACGCCTCCAAGTTCGACCTGCGGACCGGCGCCGTCGACGCCCCGCCGGCCAAGCTCCCGGTCCGCACCCACGAGGTCGTCGTCGAGGACGGCATGATCTACGTCAAGGTGTCGACCGAGGCCCCGAACCTCCCGCCCTGCCTCGCGTCCCGGCTCGCCGGGGGACCCGCGTGAGGACCGTCGCCGTGGTGGGCGCCTCGCTGGCCGGACTGTCGGCGGCGCGCTCGCTGCGGAAGCAGGGCTACGACGGGCGGCTCGTCGTCATCGGCGACGAGATCCACCGCCCGTACGACCGGCCCCCGTTGTCCAAGGAGTTCCTGGCCGGCACCCTCGGTGAAGCGGACCTGGCCCTGGAGGCGGACGACGAGGACCTGGGCGCGGAGTGGGTGCTCGGCGCCCGCGCCACCGGACTCGACCGGGCCGACCGGGCCGTACGGCTCGCCGACGGACGTGAAGTACGGGCCGACGGCGTCGTCCTCGCGACCGGTGCCGCCGCCCGTACCCTGCCCGGCTCCGCGGGGCTGGCCGGCGTGCACACCCTGCGCACCCTGGACGACGCCCGCGCCCTGCGCGACGAACTCGCCCGCGGCGGGCGGCTGGTGGTGATCGGCGGCGGGTTCATCGGCGCCGAGGTGGCCTCCACCGCGTACGGCCTCGGCCTCGACGTGACCGTCGTCGAGGCGGCCCCGACACCGCTCGCCGGACCGCTCGGCACCGAGATGGGCACCCTCGTCTCCGCCCTGCACGCGGACCACGGCGTACGGCTCCTGTGTGGGGTCGGCGTCAAGGGGCTGAGCGGGGAGACCCGTGTCGACGCCGTCCTGCTGGAGGACGGCCGCTCCCTCCCCGCCGACACCGTCGTCGTGGGTGTGGGCGCCCGCCCCTGCGTCGACTGGCTCGAAGGGTCGGGCGTCGACCTCGACAACGGCGTCAGGTGCGGTGCCGACGGCCGTACCAGCCTGGCCTCGGTGGTCGCGGTCGGCGACTGCGCCAACTGGTACGACCCCCGGGCCGGTGTCCACCGCCGGGTCGAGCACTGGACCGGCGCGCGCGAGCGCCCCGACGCCGCCGTGGCCACGCTGCTGGCGGGCGGCGCGGTGGAACCGGGCGTACCCCGGCCGCCGTACTTCTGGTCCGACCAGTACGGCGTGAAGATCCAGTTCGCCGGTCACGCGGCCGGCGCCGACAGCGTGACCATCGAGGAGGGCGCCGCCGACGCGCGCGACGTCCTCGCCGTCTACCGGCGGGCCGGCACCCCGGTCGCCGTACTCGGGATGAACCAGCCGCGGCTGTTCACCCGCTGGCGCAAGCAGCTCGCGTCCGCCACCTCTTGACACCGCCGACCCAAACGCCGTCCGGAGTCGCTCTTCCCGGCGCGTGAATGACCCCTCCACGACGTATCCCGAGGAGTGCACCGTGACCTCGACCAGCCTGCCGGACAGCCTGATCGCCACCCTCCCCGGCTCCTCCTACACGGATCCGGGGATCTTCGCCCAGGAGCAGGAGCGCATCTTCGAAACCATGTGGTTCTGCGTCGCGCGCGCCTCCGAACTGGCCAGGCCCGGCGCCTTCCGCACCGTCGACGTCGGCCGCGAGAGCATCCTCGTCACCCGGGCCAGGGACAACTCCGTCCGCGCCTATTTCAACGTCTGCCGGCACCGCGGCGCCAAGATCTGCACGGAGGAGACCGGCGAGGTGAAGCGGGCCTTCCAGTGTCCGTACCACGCCTGGACCTACGACCTGAACGGCAAGCTCGTCGCCGCGCCCAACCTCACCAAGATGCCCGACGTCGGCCGCACCGAGTACGGCCTGGTGAGCGTCGCCGTGCGGGAATGGCTCGGCTACGTCTGGGTCTGCCTCGCGGAGAACCCGCCCTCCTTCGAGGAGGACGTCATCGGCGAGGTCGTCACCCGCCTCGGCGACGTCGAGTCGATCGAGCGCTACGGCATAGAGAACCTCTCCGTCGGCAGGCGGATCGTCTACGACGTCAAGGCGAACTGGAAGCTCATCATCGAGAACTTCATGGAGTGCTACCACTGCGCCACGATCCACCCCGAACTCACCGAGGTGCTCCCCGAGTTCGCCGACGGCTACGCCGCCCAGTACTACGTCGGCCACGGCGCCGAGTTCGGCGAGGAGATCCAGGGCTTCACGGTCGACGGGTCCGAGGGCCTCGACCGCATCCCCGGGGTCTCCGAGGACCAGGACCGCCGCTACTACGCGATCACCGTCAAGCCGCAGGTCTTCATCAACCTCGTCCCCGACCACGTGATCTTCCACCGGATGTACCCGGTGGCCGCCGACCGCACGATCGTCGAGTGCGACTGGCTCTACCTCCCGCACGTCGTCGAGAGCGGCAAGGACGTCAGCCGGTCCGTGGAGCTGTTCGACCGGGTCAACCGGCAGGACTTCGATGCCTGTGAGCGCACCCAGCCCGGCATGAGCTCCCGGATGTACGCCAAGGGCGGCGTGCTGGTGCCCAGCGAGCACCACATCGGCGCCTTCCACGACTGGGTGAACGAGCGCCTGGGCACCCCCCGCCCGTAGCCGGGAGGGAGGGATCAGCCGAGGTAACCCATCCGGTGGCTGATCTCCTCCGCGCCCTTGAGCAGGACCGGGGAGAGCTCGTGCAGCCGCTCCTCGGCGAGGCGGTACGAGGGTCCGGAGGCGCTGAGCGCGGCGATGACCTCGCCGTCCCGGTTGCGGATCGGGGCGGCCATCGCGTGCAGCCCGATCTCCAGTTCCTCCAGGGTCCAGGCGTAGCCCCGCTCCCGTGCGTCGGCGAGGTTCTTCTCCAGCTTCGCCTTCGCGGTGATCGTGTGCGGGGTGACCTTCTCCAGGCCGGCCGTGGCCAGCAGCGCGGCCCGCTCCTTGGTGGGCAGGTGCGCCAGCAGGATCTTGCCGCTCGACGTCGCGTGCAGCGGGGTCAGCTCCCCGACCCAGTTGTGCGCGGCGACGGCCGCCGGACCGCGGACCTGGTACAGGTTGATCGCGTAGTGCTCCTGCATGACCGCGATGTTGACCGTCTCGCCGAGCTCCTCCGCGAGCCGCTCGCAGACCGGCCGGCCCTGCTGGGTGAGGTCGAGGCGTCCCGTGACCGCGCCGGCCAGGCGTACGATGCCGAAGCCGAGCCGGTACTTGCCGCGCTCGCCCGCCTGCTCCACCAGACCGCGCGCCTCCAGGGCGCCGAGCAGGCGGAACGCGGTGGACTTGTGAACATCGATCTCGGCGGCCACTTCGCTGACGCCCGCCTCGCCGCGCTGGGCCAGGATTTCCAGCACGCTGATGGCGCGGTCGACCGACTGAACTCCGCCGGACTGCGCGGTCGTCGTTTCGGTGTCTGTGCTGTAGTTGCTCACAGCGAAACTATACGCGCAGTAAACAACACCTGTGCAAGTAACCGGATGGAAATGAAGGCCACGTAAGTTGCGTGGACCGCAACCTAGTGCGTATAGCGCTACTGGTACTAGCATGCCTCGCGTATCTGTGGCGCGAGCGAGACGAGGCACCATGGCTTCCCTGCAATACGACTTCGTCATCGTCGGCGGTGGATCGGCCGGCAGCGCACTGGCGAACAGGCTCTCCGCGGACCCCTCCCACCGGGTCCTGGTGCTGGAGGCCGGCCGGTCCGACTACCCGTGGGACGTGTTCATCCACATGCCCGCCGCGCTGACCTATCCGATCGGCAGCCGGTTCTACGACTGGAAGTACGAGTCCGAGCCCGAGCCCCACATGGGCGGCCGGCGCATCTACCACGCGCGCGGCAAGGTCCTCGGCGGCTCCAGCAGCATCAACGGCATGATCTTCCAGCGCGGCAACCCCATGGACTACGAACGCTGGGCCGCCGACCCGGGCATGGAGACCTGGGACTACGCGCACTGCCTGCCGTACTTCCGCCGGATGGAGAACTGCCTCGCGGCCGACCCGGACGACGAGTTCCGCGGCCACGACGGACCCCTCGTCCTCGAACGCGGGCCGGCCACCAACCCCCTCTTCGGCGCCTTCCTCAAGGCCACCCAGGAGGCGGGCTACGCACCGACCGACGACGTCAACGGCTATCGGCAGGAAGGTTTCGCCAGGTTCGACCGGAATGTCCACCGCGGGCGCCGGCTCTCGGCCTCCAAGGCGTACCTCAAGCCCGCCAGGAAGCGGCCCAACCTGACGGTGAGGACCCGTGCCCTCGTCACCCGCGTCCTCTTCGAGGGCAAAAAGGCCGTCGGTGTCGAGTACCAGCGCGGCAGGGGCGCGCTCCAGCAGGTCCGGGCCAGGGAGGTCATCCTCTGCGGCGGCGCGATCAACTCCCCGCAGCTGCTGCAGCTCTCCGGCGTCGGCAACGCCGGGGAACTGGACGCCCTCGGCATCGACGTCGTCCACGACCTCCCGGGCGTCGGCGAGAACATGCAGGACCACCTCGAGGTCTACATCCAGTACGCCTGCAAGCAGCCCGTCTCCATGCAGCCGTACCTGGCGAAGTGGCGCGCCCCGTTCATCGGGCTCCAGTGGCTCTTCCGCAGGGGGCCGGCCGCCACCAACCACTTCGAGGCCGGCGGCTTCGCCCGCAGCAACGAGGACGTGGACTACCCCAACCTGATGTTCCACTTCCTGCCCATCGCGGTCCGCTACGACGGCTCCGTGCCCGCCGGCGGCCACGGCTACCAGGTCCACGTCGGGCCCATGTACTCCGACGCCATCGGCTCCGTGAAGATCAGGAGCAAGGACCCGCGCGAACACCCGGCCCTGCGCTTCAACTACCTCTCCACCGAGCAGGACCGTCGCGAGTGGGTCGAGGCGATCCGGGTGGCCCGCAGGCTCCTCAACCAGCCCGCGCTGGCCCCCTACAACGACGGCGAGATCTCGCCCGGCCCGTCCGTGGAGACCGACGAGGAGATCCTCGCCTGGGTCGCCAAGGACGGCGAGACGGCCCTGCACCCGTCGTGCACCTGCAAGATGGGCACCGACGAGATGTCCGTCGTCGACCCCGCCAGCATGCGCGTGCACGGCCTCGAGGGCATCCGGGTGGTCGATGCCTCGGTCATGCCGTACGTCACCAACGGCAACATCTACGCCCCGGTGATGATGATCGCCGAGAAGGCCGCCGACCTGATCCTCGGCAAGGAGCCCCTGGCTCCGTCCGAGGCCGCGTACTACCGCCACCGCGACGCCCAGCAGCAGGCTGGGTAGGCCTTGGCCGCCGAAGGACTGCGGACGCTGCTGGAACAGGTCCGCTACGAGGTGCTGCCCGCGAAGGCGACCGAGGACAAGGTCCTCGCCCATGTCCCGCGCGACGTCGTCGTCACCGTGACGGCGTCGCCGGCCAAGGGCCTGGAACCGACCCTCGGTCTCACCGTCCGGCTCGCGGCGCACGGCTACCGCGTGGTCCCGCACGTGCCCGCGCGGCTGCTGCGGGACGACGCCCACCTCAAGGAGGTCGCCGGCCGGCTCCGCGAGGCCGGCGTGGACGACGTCTTCGTCCCCGCGGGCGACGCCGACCCGCCCGCCGGGGCCTACGAGGGTGCCCTGCCCGTGCTGCGCGGGCTGGGCGAGCTGGGCAGTCCCTTCGCCCGCGTGGGCATCACCGGCTACCCCGAGAGCCATCCCCTCATCCACGACGACATCACCGTCCAGGCGATGTGGGACAAGCGCGAGCATGCCACGTACATCGTGAGCAACCTCTGCTTCGATCCGCGCGTGCTGGGGGAGTGGGTTGCCCGGATACGGCGCCGGGGCGTCGTGCTCCCGGTCCATGTAGGCGTCGCCGGGCCCGTGCAGCGGGCGAAGCTGATGGCGATGGCGACGAAGATCGGCGTGGGGGAGTCGGCGCGGTTCCTGACGAAGCACGCGTCGTGGTTCCTGCGGTTCGCCGCGCCCGGGGGCTACTCGCCCGAGCGGCTGCTGCGCCGCACGGATCCGGCCCTCACGGCCGCGGGGGCGGGCGTGGCGGGCCTGCACCTGTTCACCTTCAACCAGATCGCCGAGACGGAGAGGTGGCGGCGGACCCTGCTGGACCGGCTCGGTGACTGACGGAGAACCGTATACAGAAAGGGCGGGGCTGGAAGACCAGCCCCGCCCTCGTGCGCGCGCTCAGCGGAAGACCACCGTCCGGTTGCCGTCCACCATCACCCGGCTCTCGCTGTGCCACTTCACCGCGTGCGCCAGCACCTGGGCCTCCACGTCCCGGCCGACCGTGACCAGCTCCCCGGGGTCGAGCGAGTGGTCCACCCGGACCACGTCCTGCTCGATGATCTGCCCCTCGTCCAGGTCCGGCGTCACATAGTGCGCCGTCGCGCCGACCAGCTTCACCCCGCGGTCGTAGGCCTGGTCGTAGGGCTTGGCGCCCTTGAAGCTGGGGAGGAAGGAGTGGTGGATGTTGATGGCCCGCCCTTCCAGCTGCTTGCACAGGTCGTCCGAGAGGATCTGCATGTAGCGGGCGAGCACCACCAGGTCGATGTCCAGCTCCCGCACCAGCTCCAGCAGCCGCGCCTCGGCCTCGGCCTTGGTGTCCCTGGTCACCGGGACGTGGTGGAAGGGGATGCCGTAGGTCTGCGCCAGACCTTCGAAGTCCCGGTGGTTGGAGACGATCGCCGGTATCTCGATGTTGAGGGCACCCGTGCGCCGGCGGAACAGCAGATCGTTCAGGCAGTGGCCGAACCGGGACACCATGATGAGCGTCCGCGTCGGCGTCGACGCGTCCCGCAGGGTCCAGGAGATCCGATAGGCCTCCGCCACGGGACCGAACCGGTAACGCAGATTTTCCAGACCGGCGGTTGGATCGGACACGTCGAAGTGGACCCTCATGAAGAAACGGCCCTGGAGCCGGTCGTCGAACTGCTGGCTCTCCAGGATGTTTCCGGAGTTGCGGACGAGAAAGCCGCTCACGGCGTGAACCAGTCCCGCGCTGTCCGGACACGAAAGGGTGAGGACGTACTCACGGCCAGGCTGCGGTCGAGGGGACATGACGACCTCCGTCGATGCGTAATGCACAACTCAGTGAGCGATACGCAACATACTTGGCCGGGAAGGGGCTCTTGGTCAAGAGAGAAGGGTCGAGCGGCCCCTTGTGAAATCGTCATCCGCCAACCTCTTGACGTATGTCCGCACATTGGCCAGGGTGTTCCACCACAAGCAATTGGATGCACGATGCGCAACGCATTTCGGCTGAAGGGCTTGGCGCGTGGCAGACCTGTATGTGGACGGTGAATGGCGGGATCCGGTGGCCGGAGGCCTCCGGGACATCCGATGTCCCGCCGACGGCACGCTCAGCGTGTCCGTATCGGAAGGGACACGTCCCGACGCCGAGGCGGCGATCACCGCGGCCCGCCGCGCCTTCGACGGGGGCCCTTGGCCGCACACCCCCGAGCGAGACCGCGGAGCGCTGCTGCTGCGCACCGCCGACCTCATCGAGCGCGACGCCAAGTCGTTCGCCCGCGCCGAGTCGCTGGACACGGGTAAGCGGCTGGTGGAGAGCGAGTACGACATCGCCGACGTCGTCTCCTGCTTCCGATACTACGGGGGCCTCGGCGGAACCGACGCCGGCCGCGTGATCGACACCGGCCGCGACGACGCCGTCAGCCGCGTCGTGTACGAGCCGGTCGGGGTCTGCGGCCTGATCACCCCCTGGAACTACCCCCTCCTCCAGGCGTCCTGGAAGGTCGCCCCCGCCCTGCTCGCGGGCAACACCTTCGTCCTCAAGCCCAGCGAGCTCACCCCCTCCACCTCGATCCTGCTGCTGAAGGCGCTGGAGGAGGCCGGGCTCCCGGCCGGCGCCGGCAACCTCGTCCTGGGCGCCGGCACCGAGGTCGGCGCCCCGCTCTCCGAGCACCCGGCCGTCGACCTGGTCTCCTTCACCGGCGGTCTGGAGACCGGCAAACGGATCATGGCCACCGCCGCGGCGACCGTGAAGAAGGTGGCGCTGGAACTCGGCGGCAAGAACCCCAACGTGATCTTCGCCGACGCCGACTTCGAGACGGCCGTGGACTTCGCCCTCACGGCCGTCTTCCTGCACTCCGGGCAGGTCTGCTCGGCCGGCGCCCGCCTGATCGTCGAGGACTCGGTCCACGACGCGTTCGTCGACGAGGTCGTGCGCCGGGCCCGGCGGATCCGGCTCGGCGGACCCTTCGACCCCGACGCCGAGACCGGGGCGCTGATCTCCGCCCAGCACCTGGCCAAGGTCGAGGCCTACGTCGCCGCGGGCCTCGCCGAGGGCGCCGTGCTGCGCTGCGGCGGCGAGCGCCCCGCCGACCCCGCCCTCGCGAACGGCCACTACTACCCGCCGACCGTCCTCGACGAGTGCCGGCAGGACATGCGCGTGGTGCACGAGGAGTCCTTCGGGCCCGTGCTGACCGTGGAGCGCTTCACCGGTGAGGACGACGCCGTCCGCATCGCCAACGACACCGAGTACGGCCTCGCCGGGGCCGTCTGGACGCAGGACGCGGGCAGGGCCCAGCGGGTCGCCCGGCGGCTGCGCCACGGCACCGTGTGGATCAACGACTACCACCCCTATGTGCCGCAAGCGGAATGGGGTGGCTTCGGGCACTCGGGCGTGGGCCGGGAGCTGGGACCGACCGGCCTGAACGAGTACCGAGAGCCCAAGCACATCTGGCAGAACATCCAACCCCGGCCGCAGCACTGGTTCCGCGGCTGAACGCCGAAAAGAGGTCGATCGTGACCCCCACACAGACCGAGGTGCCGCAGCGGCGCGGCACGCCCCAGGACGCGGAGGGCACTCCGGTCATCTCCGTGCGCAATCTGTGGAAGGTGTTCGGGCCGAAGGCCGACCGGGTACCGGGCTCCGAGGAGCTGTGCGGCCTCACCCGCCGTGAGCTGATGGACCGCACCGGATGCACCGCGGCCGTACGCGACGTGAACTTCGACGTCCGCAGGGGCGAGGTGTTCGTCGTCATGGGCCTGTCCGGCTCCGGCAAGTCCACCCTGGTGCGCTGTCTGACCCGGCTGATCGAGCCCACCTCCGGCGAGGTCGTCTTCGAGGGCCAGGACATCCGCCAGGCCGACGACAAGCACCTGCGCGACCTGCGGCGCCGCAAGTTCTCCATGGTCTTCCAGCACTTCGGGCTGCTGCCGCACCGCCGTGTGGTGGACAACGTGGCCTTCGGCCTGGAGATCCGCGGCATGAGCCGGGCCGAGCGCACCCGGCGGGCCCTGGAGGTCGTCGAGCTGGTCGGCCTCGCCGGCTACGAGAACTCCTACCCGGACCAGCTCTCCGGCGGTATGCAGCAGCGCGTCGGCCTCGCCCGCGCCCTGGCCGGAGACCCTGACGTCCTCTTCTTCGACGAGCCGTTCTCCGCCCTGGACCCGCTGATCCGCCGGGACATGCAGAACGAGGTCATCCGCCTCCACCACGAGGTAGGCAAGACCATGGTGTTCATCACCCACGACCTCTCCGAGGCCCTCAAGCTGGGCGACCGCATCCTCATCATGCGCGACGGCAAGATGGTCCAGTGCGGCACCGGCGACGAACTCGTGGGCGCCCCGGCCGACGACTATGTACGCGAGTTCGTCAAGGACGTGCCGCGCGGTGACGTCCTCACCCTGCGCTGGATCATGCGGGCCCCCGAGGACGGCGACGCACTGGACGGTCCCGAGCTGGGCCCGGACGTGGTGGTCCGGGAGGCCACCCGGGCCGTGCTGGCCGCCGACAAGCCGGTCAAGGTCGTCGAGGACGGCAAACTGCTCGGCATCGTGGGCGACGAGGAGATCCTGGCGGTCGTCGCCGGGCAGGAAGGCGGCAGGTGATGGCCGTCGTCATGGAGAAACCGGAGACGACGCAGAAGGCCGCACCGGCCGCACCCGCCAAGGCCGCCCGCAGGATCAGCAGGCCCATGGCCGTCGGCGCGATCCTGGTCGTCTGGCTGCTGCTCTTCGCCGTCCTGCGCGGCAGACAGACGCTCACCCTCGCGGCGGCGGACCTCACCGGTCTGCACCGCTGGTTCAACGACGTCAACGACTCCATCGGCGCCCACCGCAACTCCAACCCGCTCTTCCTCTACTTCTTCAACGAGATCCGGCTGGTCATCGACAACCTGGTGACGTTCGTCCAGGACCTGATCTCCCAGCCCTCCGGCCCCCGCCCCGTCCCGCAGATCGGCTGGCTCGGCGTCGTCGGGATCGCCGGCTACGTCTCCTGGGCCGTGGGCAACTGGCGGGTGGCGCTGCTGGCCGTCGCCGGGTTCACGTTCTTCGGGCTGCAGGGGCTGTGGCAGGAGAGCATGGACACCCTGGCCCTGACCCTCTCCGCGGTCCTCGTCGCGCTGCTGTTCGCGATCCCGCTCGGGGTGTGGGCGGGCCTGTCCGACCGGTTCAACCGGATCGTGACCCCCTTCCTGGACTTCATGCAGACGATGCCGACCTTCGTCTACCTGGCCCCGCTCACCCTGTTCTTCCTCATCGGCGGTGCCTCGGCCGTGATCGCCACCGCGATCTACGCGGCCCCGCCGGCCATCCGCATCACCGCGCACGCCATCCGCTCCGTGCCCGAGACCACCGCCGAGGCGGCCGAGTCCCTGGGTGCGACCCGGCGGCAGGCCCTGCTGAAGGTGCTGCTGCCGATGTCCAAGCGGACCGTGGTGATGGGCGTCAACCAGTCGATCATGGCCGCGCTCGCCATGGTCACCATCGCCGCCCTGATCGACGCGCCCGGCCTCGGCAAGACCGTCGTCCAGGCCCTGCAGTCGCTCGACGTCGGCACGGCCTTCAACGCGGGCCTGGCCATCGTGGTCATGGCGATCGTCCTCGACCGGGTCACCACCGCGGCCAGCGCCCGCCAGGAGGCGGCCCGGCGCTCGAAGAACCGCTTCCTCAGGTGGCGCCGGCCGCTGCTCGGCGTGGGCGCGGCGGTCACCGCGGTCCTCGTCTACCTGTCGCACACCTACGTGTGGGCGGCGGAGTTCCCCGGCGAGGGGAGCACGGGAAGCTCGATCGCGAGCGCGGCCGACACGGCGACGACCTGGGCCCAGGACAACCTGTCGGGCCTGACCAACGCCTTCCGCGACGCCCTCACCAACGGCCTGCTCAACCCGTTCCAGTCGCTGCTGACCGACTCCCCGTGGTGGGTCGTGGCCGCGGTCCTCGTCGCACTCGCCGTCGTCCTCGGCGGCGTGCGCTCAGGCGTCACCACGGCCGTCTGTGTGGGCCTGCTGGTCGGCACGGGCATGTGGTCGGACGCGATGACGACGCTCGCGTCGACCCTCGTCGCCACGGTCCTCGTGATGGTGCTCGGCATGGTCTTCGGGGTGTGGATGGGCCGCAGCACGCTCGTGGACCGGGTGCTGCGGCCGACCCTGGACGCGGCGCAGGTCATGCCGCCGTTCGTCTATCTCGTGCCGTTCCTGGCGCTGTTCGGCGCGACCCGCTTCACCGCGATCGTCGCCGCCGTCGTCTACGCGGCACCGGTCGCCATCAAGATCATCGCCGACGGGGTGCGGGCGGTGCCCGAGACCACCGTGGAGGCGGCCACCTCCGCCGGGTGCAACACCTGGCAGATCATCACCAAGGTTCAACTGCCGATGTCACGCAGTGCCCTGACGCTCGCGACCAACCAGGGCCTGATCTACGTGCTGTCGATGGTTGTTGTGGGCGGCCTGGTAGGGGCGGGCGCCCTCGGCTACGACGTCGTGGCCGGATTCTCGCAGGGCGAGCTGTACGGCAAGGGGCTGGCGGCGGGACTCGCCATCGTACTGCTCGGAGTCATGTTCGACCGGATCACTCAGGCAGCGGCGCGACGCGCGAGCGCATAAGGAGCAGGACACCATGGCAAGACACTGGCGAGCCGGCGCGGCCGGCCTGGCCGTCCTCGGCCTCACCCTCACCGCGTGCGGCGGCGCGAAGGTGGGCGCGGACTCCTCGGGCTCGGACAGCTCGGGCGGCTCCGGCAAGTGCGGCACCTTCAACCTCGCGGTCAACCCGTGGGTGGGCTACGAGGCGGACGCGGCGGTCGTCGCGTACGTCGCGGAGCACGATCTCGGCTGCACGGTCAACAAGAAGGACCTCAAGGAGGAGATCGCCTGGCAGGGCTTCGGGACCGGTGAGGTCGACGCCGTCCTGGAGAACTGGGGCCACGACGATCTGAAGAAGAAGTACATCACCACGCAGAAGACCGCCGTGGAGGCAGGCTCCACCGGCAACAAGGGCATCATCGGCTGGTACGTGCCCCCGTGGCTGGCGAAGGCCCACCCGGACATCACCGACTACAAGAACCTCAACAAGTACGCGGCCGAGTTCAAGACCTCCGAATCGGGCGGCAAGGGCCAGCTCCTCGACGGCGACCCGTCGTACGTCACCAACGACGAGGCGCTGGTGAAGAACCTGAAGCTGGACTTCAAGGTGGTGTACGCGGGCAGCGAGACCGCGCTCATCCAGGCCTTCCGCAAGGCGGAGAAGAACAAGGAATGGGTGATCGGCTACTTCTACGAGCCGCAGTGGTTCCTCTCCGAGGTTCCGCTGGTGAAGGTGAACCTGCCGAAGTACACGTCCGGATGTGACGCGGACGCGGCCAAGGTCGCCTGCGACTACCCCGTCTACGACCTGGACAAGATCGTCAGCGCGAAGTTCGCCAAGTCCGGCAGTCCGGCCTACGACCTGGTGAAGAACTTCAACTGGACGAACGACGACCAGAACACCGTGGCCAAGTACATCGCGGTCGACAAGATGACGGCCGACGCCGCGGCCAGGAAGTGGGTCGAGGCCAACCCCGACAAGGTCAAGGCCTGGCTGAAGTAGCCCCGGCTCCAGGGCGGTCGAACATGCCCGGCGGGCGGTGCGCACCTGCGCGCACCGCCCGCCGGGCATCGCCGTGTCCGGACCACTGTCAGGGCCGTGTTTCCGCCTGTTTTCCGACGTCACGGACCCCTTGACACCCCCTCCCCGAGGCGGGCACATTGAGTTGCGCAACCTGAAGCATGTTGCGCAGACAGCAACTGAACCGGCTGGGCGCCGGTTTGATTCGGAGGTGCGGCGATGGCGGGACCCCGAGTGGTGATCATCGGAGCGGGCGTCGTGGGAGCGGCCCTGGCCGACGAGATCTCCGCGCGAGGCTGGACCGAAGTGACCGTGGTCGACCAGGGCCCGCTCCCCGCGACCGGGGGCTCCACCTCACACGCCCCTGGCCTGGTCTTCCAGACGAACTCCTCCAAGACCATGACCGAGCTGGCCCGCTACACGGTCGAGAAGTTCTGTTCCCTCGACGTCGACGGCAAGCCCTGCTTCCTCCAGGTCGGCGGCCTCGAAGTGGCCACCACCCCCGAGCGCCTGACCGAACTCCACCGCCGGCACGGCTGGGTCACCGCCTGGGGCATCGAGGCGCGTCTGCTCACTCCCGACGAGTGCGTCGAGCGGCACCCCCTCGTCAACCGCGACAAGGTGCTCGGCGGCCTCCTGGTCCCCACCGACGGCCTCGCCAAGGCCGTCCTCGCCGTCGAGGCCCAGATCCGCCGGGCCACCGAGCGCGGCGTGACCTTCCTGGCCCGCCACGAGGTCCTCGACGTCCGCCAGACCGACGGCGAGGTGACCGGCGTCCTCACCGACCAGGGCGAGATCCCCGCCGACATCGTCGTGTGCTGCGCCGGCATCTGGGGCCCGAAGATCGCCCGCATGGTCGGCATGAACCTGCCGCTCACCCCGCTCGCCCACCAGCTCGCCTGGACCGGCCCCGTCCCCGCCCTCGCCGGCCAGACCGAGGAGGCGGTCCGCCCGATCCTGCGCCACCAGGACGCCGACCTCTACTACCGCGACCGCTTCGACGGCCTCGGTATCGGCTACTACGGCCACCGCCCGATGCCCGTCTCCGCCGACGACATCCTCTCGGTGGACGAGGCCGAGGCGATGCCCTCCATCCAGAAGTTCACCGAGGAGGACTTCGAGGACGCCTGGACCGAGACCCGGTCGCTACTTCCCGCGACGAAGGAGGCCAAGGTCGAGGAGGGCATCAACGGCCTGTTCTCCTTCACCACCGACAACTTCCCGCTTCTCGGCGAGTCCCCGGACGTCAAGGGCTTCTGGGTCGCCGAGGCGGTCTGGGTCACCCACTCCGCGGGCGTCGGCCGGGCCATGGCCGAGTGGCTGGTGGACGGCTACTGCTCGTCCTTCGACCTGCACGAGTGCGACGTCAACCGCTTCGAGCCGCACCAGCTCTCCCCGGAGTACGTCCTGGCCCGCGACTGCCAGAACTTCGTCGAGGTCTACGACATCCTCCACCCCCTCCAGCCGTCCGGCAGGCCCCGCCCGATCCGCACCAGCCCCTTCCACGCCCGCCAGCGGGAGCGGGGCGCCTTCTTCCTGGAGGCGAACGGCTGGGAGCGCCCGCAGTGGTACGAGGCCAACGCCCCGCTCGTCGAGGGCCGCAGCATCCCCACCCCCAACGACTGGGCGGCGCGGTACTGGTCGCCGATCGTCGGCGCGGAGGCGCAGCGCACCCGCGAGACCGTCGCGCTCTACGACATGACGGCCCTCAAGCGCCTGGAGGTGACCGGCCCCGGCGCCGGCGACTTCCTGGAGCGGCTGACCACCAGCAAGGTCGCCAAGTCCGTCGGCTCGGTGACGTACACCCTGTTGCTGGACCACGACGGCGGCATCCGCAGCGACATCACCGTCGCCCGGCTCGCCCGCGACCTCTTCCAGGTCGGCGCCAACGGCAACCTCGACCTCGACTGGTTCACCCGCCACCTCCCCGCCGACGGCACGGTCCAGGTCCGCGACATCACCCCCGGCACCTGCTGCATCGGTCTGTGGGGCCCGCTGGCCCGCAAGGTGCTCCAGCCGCTGACGGACGAGGACTTCTCCGGCGACGGCCTGAAGTACTTCCGCGCCAAGCGCGCCCACATCGGCAGCGTGCCCGTCACCGCGATGCGGCTGTCGTACGTCGGCGAACTCGGCTGGGAGCTGTACACCACCGCCGATCTCGGCCAGAAGCTCTGGGACACCCTCTGGCAGGCGGCCGAGCCGCTGGGCGGCATCGTCGCCGGCCGCGGCGCCTTCAACAGCCTCCGCCTGGAGAAGGGCTACCGCTCCTTCGGCACCGACATGACCTACGAACACGACCCCTACGAGGCCGGCGTCGGCTTCGCCGTCAAGCTCGACAAGGGCGACTTCGTCGGCAAGGAGGCGCTGGAGCGCCGCAGGGCCGACGTGCGGCGGAAGCTGACCTGCCTCACGATCGCCGACCCGCGGTCGGTGGTGATGGGCAAGGAGCCCGTGTTCGACGGGGACCGTGCCGTCGGGTACGTCACCAGCGCGGCGTACGGCTACACGATCGGCAAGGGCATCGCGTACGCCTGGCTCCCGACGGAGGTGGCCGCGCCGGGGACCGTGCTGCGGATCGGATACTTCGACGAGCGTGTCGAGGCGGTCGTCGCCGAAGAGCCGTTGTTCGACCCGACGATGTCCCGGCTCCGTGGGTGAGTCCGAAGCGGACGCGTTGGGGCTCGTCGCGCCGTTCCCCGCGCCCCGGTGGGGCGCTCCATGCCGGCCCAGTGGGAAGGAGTGCCGCCGGTGACCGCACAGCTCCTTGACGGCAAAGCCACCGCCGCCGCCATCCGCCGTGAACTCGCCGAGCGTGTGGCCAGGTCGACGGCCGCCGGTGGGCCTCCGCCCGGTCTTGGCACGGTCCTCGTCGGGGACGACCCCGGCAGTCGCGCCTACGTTGCCGGGAAGCACCGGGACTGTGCCCAGGCGGGCATCGCCTCCATCCGCCGGGACCTGCCCGCCGACGCCACCCAGCGGCAGGTCGAGGACGTCGTCGACGAGCTCAACGCCGACCCCGCCTGCACCGGCTACATCGTCCAGCTCCCGCTCCCGGCCCATCTGGACGCCAACGCCGTACTGGAGCGCATGGACCCGGCCAAGGACGCCGACGGACTGCACCCGGTCAACCTCGGCCGGCTCGCGCTCGGCGTCGACGCCCCGCTGCCGTGCACCCCGCGCGGCATCGTCGAACTGCTCCGCCGCCACGACGTCCCGCTCGCCGGAGCCCGGGTGTGCGTGATCGGCCGGGGCATCACCGTCGGACGGCCCCTCGGCCTGCTCCTCACCCGCAGATCCGAGAACGCCACCGTCACCCTCTGCCACACCGGAACCAAGGGCCTGCCCTGGCACGTACGCGAGGCGGAGATCGTCGTCGCGGCGGCCGGCTCGCCCGGACTGATCACCAGGGACATGCTGCGTCCCGGGGCGGCGGTCCTGGACGTCGGCATCACCCGCACCGACCAGGGACTGGCCGGCGACGTCCACCCGGAGGCCGCCGCGGTCGCCGGCTGGGTCGCGCCGATGCCCGGGGGCGTGGGCCCCATGACCCGAGCCATGCTGCTCGCCAATGTCGTCGAGGCCGCCGAGAGGAACGCGAACGCCGCATGAACGCGCTGAACAGCCCCCTGGCGGAGCTGGACCCCGAGGTCCACGAAGCCCTCACCGCCGAACTGCACCGCCAGCAGTCCACCCTGGAGATGATCGCCTCCGAGAACTTCGCGCCGTCCGCCGTGATGGAGGCGCAGGGCTCGGTCCTCACCAACAAGTACGCCGAGGGCTACCCCGGACGCCGCTACTACGGCGGCTGCGAACACGTCGACGTCACCGAGAGGCTGGCGATCGAGCGGATCAAGTCCCTGTTCGGCGCGGGTCACGCCAACGTCCAGCCGCATTCCGGAGCCCAGGCCAACACCGCGGTCTTCTTCGCCCTGCTCCAGCCCGGCGACACGGTCCTCGGCCTCGACCTCGCGCACGGCGGCCACCTCACCCACGGCATGCGCCTCAACTACAGCGGCAAGATGCTGAACGTGGTGCCGTATCACGTGTCCGAGGCGGACAACCTCGTCGACATGGACGAGGTCGAGAAGCTCGCCAAGGAACACCGCCCCAAGATGATCATCGCGGGCTGGTCGGCGTACCCCCGGCAGCTGGACTTCGCCGCCTTCCGCCGGATCGCCGACGAGGTGGGTGCCCTGCTGATGGTGGACATGGCGCACTTCGCGGGCCTGGTGGCCGCCGGACTGCACCCGAGCCCCGTCCCGCACGCCCACGTCACGACCACGACGACGCACAAGACGCTCGGCGGACCGCGGGGCGGAGTCATCCTCACCAACGAGCCCGACCTCGCCAAGAAGATCAACTCGGCGGTCTTCCCCGGCATGCAGGGCGGCCCGCTGGAGCACGTCATCGCCGCGAAGGCGGTCTCCTTCAAGGTCGCCGCGTCCCCCGAGTTCGCCGAGCGCCAGGCCCGCACGCTCGCCGGCGCCCGCATCCTCGCCGAGCGCCTCATCCGGCCGGACGCGGCGGCGGCCGGCGTGAAGGTGCTGACCGGCGGCACGGACGTCCACCTCGTCCTCGTCGACCTGCGCGACGCGGAGCTGGACGGACGCCAGGCCGAGGACCTCCTCCACGGGATCGGCATCACCGTCAACCGCAACGCCGTGCCCTTCGACCCCCGCCCGCCCATGGTCACCTCGGGCCTGCGCATCGGCACCCCTGCGCTGGCCACCCGCGGCTTCACCGAGGAGGACTTCGCCGAGGTGGCCGATGTGATCGCCCTCGCCCTCCAGCCCGCCCCCGACCTCGCCGCCCTGCGCGCCCGCACGCAGACGCTGGCCGCGAAGCACCCGCTCTACCCGCACCTGTCCCAGGCAGCAGCAGAAGCCGGAGACGCCCGATGAGCCCCAGCACCCCCGGCGCCGACCTCCCCGACCACCCCGACTGGCTCTGGCGCGACCCCGAGCCCGCGCGGTCCTACGACGTGGTGATCGTCGGCGGCGGCGGCCACGGTCTCGCCACCGCCCACTACCTGGCGAAGAACCACGGCATCACCAACGTCGCCGTACTGGAGAAGGGGTGGCTGGCGGGCGGCAACATGGCCCGCAACACCACGATCATCCGCTCCAACTACCTGTGGGACGAGAGCGCCGGCATCTACGAGCACGCGCTCAAGCTCTGGGAGGGGCTGGAAGAGGAGCTGGACTACCCGATCCTCTTCTCCCAGCGAGGCGTGCTGAACCTCGCCCACAGCCTCCAGGACGTCCGCGACAGCGTGCGCCGCGTCGAGGCCAACCGCCTCAACGGCGTCGACGCCGAATGGCTGGACGCCCAGCAGGTCAAGGAAGTCTGCCCGATCGTCAACATCTCCCCGGACGTGCGCTACCCGGTCCTCGGCGGCACCTACCAGCCGCGCGCCGGCATCGCCAAGCACGACTACGTCGCCTGGGCCTTCGCCCGCTCCGCGGACGCGGCGGGCATCGACATCATCCAGAACTGCGAGGTCACCGGGCTGGACGTGGTCGACGGCCGGGTGACCGGCGTGCGGACCACGCGCGGCCCGATCGCCGCGGGCAAGGTGGCCCTGTGCTCGGCCGGCCACACCTCGGTCCTCGCCGCCATGGCGGGCATCGAACTCCCCCTCCAGAGCCACCCGTTGCAGGCCCTGGTCTCGGAGCTCCTGGAGCCGGTCCACCCCACCGTCGTCATGTCCAACGCGGTCCACGTGTACGTCAGCCAGGCGCACAAGGGCGAGCTGGTGATGGGCGCGGGCATCGACGCGTACAACTCCTACACCCAGCGCGGCGCCTTCCACATCATCGAGGAGCAGATGTCGGCGGCCCTGGAGCTCTTCCCGGTCTTCGCCCGCGCCCACGTCCTGCGCACCTGGGGCGGCATCGTCGACGTCAGCCCCGACGCCTCACCGATCGTCGGCCTCACCCCGGTGAACAACCTCTACCTCAACTGCGGCTGGGGCACGGGCGGCTTCAAGGCCACCCCCGGCGTCGGCTGGGTCTACGCCCACACCATCGCCCACGACACCCCGCACGCCCTCAACGCCCCCTTCTCGCTCGACCGTTTCACCACCGGCGCGCTCGTCGACGAGCACGGCGCGGCCGCGGTGGCCCACTAGGACCACTAGGGAGCCGAACCATGCTGCTCATCCCCTGCCCGTGGTGCGGGCCCCGTGACGAGGCCGAGTTCCACTACGGCGGACAGGCCCATGTGCCCTACCCCGAGAACCCGGCGGCCCTGACCGACGAGGAGTGGGCCCGCTACCTCTTCTTCCGCGACAACCCCAAGGGACCCTTCGCCGAGCGCTGGAGCCACGCGGCGGGCTGCCGACGGTGGTTCAACGCGGTGCGGGACACGTCGACCAACCAGATCCTGGCGGTGTACCGGGCGGGGGAGGAGCGCCCCGAGACCTCCGGGCGTCCCGCGGCGCCCGCTCAGCCCGGTCCGGCACACCCAGCCCGTCCGGGGGTACCCCCGCCGGGGGAGTTCCAGGACGAGGCCCCTTCAGGGCCGGACGCGGGTCCGGGGGCAGAGCCCCCGCCGACCGCCGACCGCTTGGCCGCCCATGGCCGAACCCACGGCGGCGAACCCCTGACCTTCACGTTCGACGGCACCGCGTACCAGGGCTTCGCGGGCGACACCCTCGCCTCGGCCCTCCTCGCCAACGGCGTCATCACGGCAGCGACCAGCATCAAGCTCGGCCGCCCCCGCGGCATCTTCTCCGCCGGCGTGGAAGAACCCAACGCCGTCGTGCAGATCGAGGCACCCTTCCCGGAGCCGATGCTTCCCGCGACGACCGTCGAGCTGTACGACGGCCTCGTGGCGAGCAGCCTCCCCGGCCAGGGCCGCCTCGCGACCGCACCGGACCCGGCCCGCTACGACGCCGTCCACGCCCACTGCGACCTCCTGATCGTCGGCGCGGGCCCCGCCGGCCTCGCCGCCGCCGCGGCCGCCGCCCGCAGCGGTGCCCGTGTGATCCTCGCCGACGAACAGCCGGAACTCGGCGGCAGCCTGCTGTCGACCGCCGAACACCTCGCCTGGGTGGCGCAGGTCGCCGCGCTGCTCGCATCCGCTCCCGAGGTGCGCGTCCTGCGCCGCACCACCGTCTTCGGCCACTACGACGACAACCACCTGCTCGCCGTCGAGCGCCGCACCAGCCACCTCGGCGCCGCGGCCCCCGCGCACGTCTCCCGCGAGCGCGTCTGGCGCATCCGCGCCCGCCGGGTCGTCCTCGCCACCGGCGCCCACGAACGCTCGATGGCCTTCGCGGACAACGACCGCCCCGGCGTGATGCTCGCCGCGTCCGCCCGCGCCTACCTCAACCGGCACGGTGTCCTGCCCGGCCGCCGTGCCGTCGTCTTCACCACCAACGACAGCGCCTACGAGGCCGCGCTGGACCTGCACGCCGCCGGGGTGCGGGTGCCGGTGATCGTCGACACGCGGCCCGACGCGGGGGAGTGGGCGGAGCGCGCCCGCGAGGCCGGCATCGAGGTGCTGGCCGGCCACGCCGTCGTCGGCACCGAGGGCGACCCGCGGATCACCACCGTGAGCGTGGCGCCGTACGGCGAGACGGCGGGGCAGCGGGAGGTCGCCGCCGACCTCCTGCTGGTCTCCGGCGGCTGGAACCCCGTCGCGCACCTGTTCAGCCAGGCGGGCGGCACACTGCGCCACGACGAGACGCTCGGCGCCTTCGTCCCCGACGTCTGCCCTCAGGCGGTCGAGGTCGCGGGCAGTGCGAACGGCGTCCTGGACCTCGCCGGTGTCCTCGCGCAGGGCGCGGCCGCCGGCGCCCGTGCGATCGAGGCCGAGGGGTACACCCCCGAGGCGCCCCGTCTCCCCGAGGCGCCCGCGCAGCCGTACACGCCGCCCATGCAGGTCTTCACCGTGCCGGGCCGTGACGGCGCGCCGCGTTTCGTCGACCTCCAGCGCGACGTCACCGTCGACGACCTGGCCCGGGCGACCGGCGCCGGCCTGCGCTCGGTCGAGCACACCAAGCGCTACACCACGGCCGGCACCGCCAACGACCAGGCCAAGACCTCCGGCATCCTCGCCGGCGGCGTCGTCGCCGAACTCCTGGGGGTGGACATCTCCGCCCTCGGCACGACCACCTTCCGCCCGCCCTACACCCCCGTCTCCTTCGCCGCCCTCGCCGGCCGGGACCGAGGCGCCCTGCTCGACCCGATCCGTACGACCGCACTGCACGAGTGGCATGTCGCGCACGGCGCCCTCTTCGAGAACGTCGGCCAGTGGAAACGCCCCTGGTACTACCCGCAGGACGGCGAGGACATGGAGACGGCCGTGCTGCGCGAGTGCGCCGCCGCCCGAGAGGGCGTCGCCTTCATGGACGCCTCCACGCTCGGCAAGATCGACGTGCAGGGCCCGGACGCCGCCGTCTTCCTCGACCTGCTCTACACCAACGTGATGAGCACCCTGAAGGTCGGCATGATCCGCTACGGCGTGATGTGCCGCCTGGACGGCATGGTCTTCGACGACGGCACGGTCATCCGCCTCGCCGAGGACCGCTTCCTGGTCACCACGACCACCGGCAACGCGGCCGCCGTCCTGGACTGGATGGAGGAGTGGCTCCAGACCGAGTGGCCCGGACTGCGCGTGCACTGCACCTCGGTCACCGAGCAGTGGGCCACCGTCGCCCTCGTCGGCCCGAAGTCCCGCGCCGTCCTCGGCTCACTCGCGCCCGGACTGGCCGTCTCCAACGACGACTTCCCGTTCATGGCCTGGCGCGAGACGACCGTCGCGGGCCTCGACGCCCGGGTGTGCCGGATCAGCTTCTCCGGCGAACTGGCCTACGAGATCAACGTGTCCCCGTGGGAGGCCCTCGCCCTCTGGGAGGCCCTGTACGAGGCCGGCGCCCCCTACGGCATCACCCCGTACGGCACCGAGACGATGCACGTCCTGCGCGCCGAGAAGGGCTACCCGATCATCGGCCAGGACACCGACGGCACCGTCACCCCCCAGGACCTCGGCATGAGCTGGGCGGTGTCGAAGAAGAAGCCCGACTTCATCGGCAAGCGCTCCTTCGCCCGCGCCGACACCGTCCGCCCGGACCGCAAGCACCTGGTCGGTCTGCTCCCCGAGGACCCCGGCACCTTCCTGCCCGAGGGCACGCATCTCGTCGCCGACAGCGTCCTGCCGGCCCCGCCCGTGCCGATGCTCGGCCACGTCACCTCCAGCTACCGCAGCGCGGCCCTCGGCCGGACCTTCGCCCTCGCCCTGGTCAAGGGCGGCCGGGACCGCATCGGCGAACGGCTGTACGCCCCGGTCGGCGACCGGCTGGTCCCGGTGACCGTCGCCGGCCCCGTCCTCTACGACCCCGAGGGAGCCCGCCGCGATGGCTGACACCACCCCCGCCGCCCCGCCCCGCAGCCCCCTGGGGCACGCCAGGAGCCGTCTCGCCGCCGCCACCCGTACCTCCGGCGGCGCGGTCCGGCTCGCCGAACTCCCCTTCCTGGCCCAGCTCGACGTCCGCCTCGACGCCAAGGGCCCGGCGGCGGACGCGGTCGGCGTCGCCCTCGGTCTCCCCCTTCCCCTCGAACCCGACACGGTCGTACGCACCCGGGAGCTGACGGCGCTCCGGCTCGGCCCGGACGAATGGCTCCTGGTGGGGCGGCCCGGCGCCCAAGGAGACCTGGAGAGCCGCGTCCGCGCGGCCGCCGGCGACGACCACGTCTCCGTCACCGACGTCTCCGCCCAGCGCACCACCCTCCTAGTCGCCGGCCCCCGCGCCCGCGACCTCCTGGCCCACGGCTGCCCCCTCGACCTGCACCCGCGCGCCTTCGGACCCGGGCGCTGCGCCCAGACCACCCTGGGCCGCACCCAGATCGTCCTGGTCGCCAGGGACGAACCCGGGGGCGGATTCTGGGTCCTGGTCCGCTCCTCCTTCGCCGGATACCTCACGGACTGGCTGCTGGACGCGGCGACCGAGTACAGCAGACCGGCGGACCTGTGAGCGGCCCCGCCCCGGTCCTCGGCTAGAGTCTCGCCTCGTCCTCGGTCGGACGTACCGCCCGGGGTGGCGCGCTGGGGGTACGGCACATGGGGCCCGAAGGACTGGCACTGTCCGGATACGAGATCCACGAGGTCCTGGGGCAGGGCGGTTTCGCCACGGTCTACCGCGCCCGGCAACGGGCCGTGGGCAGGGAGGTCGCGCTGAAGGTGGACAGCCGGGTGCTGTCCACCCCGCGCGACCGCCAGCGTTTCCTGCGCGAGGTCACGGCCGCCGGGCAGTTGTCCGGGCACCCGCACGTGGTGCCGGTGTACGACGCGGGGGTCCTCGCCGACGACCGGCCCTACATGGTGCTGGAGTTGTGCCCCGGCGGATCGCTGGGCGAGCGGCTGCACCGGCAGGGCGCCTTCCCGCCGAAGGAGGCGCGCGACATCGGCGTGGGTCTCGCGGACGCGGTGGCGGCCGCCCACGCGGCCGGGGTGCTGCACCGTGACATCAAGCCCGGCAACGTCATGGTCAACCGGTACGGCGGGGTGGCCCTCACGGACTTCGGGCTCGCGGCCATGCCCCGGCCGGGGCGGGACCTGTCCGTGACCCGGGAGGCGCTGACCCCCGCGTACGCGCCGCCCGAGGCCTTCCATCTGGCCGAGCCCACCCCGGCCGGTGATCTGTACTCACTGGCCGCCACGCTCTACGCCCTGCTGCGCGGCTTCCCGCCGCACCACCCGGACGACGGGACCCAGCTCAGCCTCGCCGAACTGATCGTGCGGCACACCTGGCCGTACCCCGCCCTGCCCGGCGTGCCCCCGGCCCTCAACGACGTACTCCGGCGCGCACTCGCCCCGGACCCGGCCGAGCGGCTGTCCGACGCGGGCGTGTTCCGGGACGCCCTCGCCGCCGTCGACCTCGGCGCCGCGGGCCCGGCCGCGGGCGGCTTCGGCCCGCCGCCGACCACGACCACGGTCCCCTTCCACCGGGACACGCCCCCCGTCGCGGACGCACCGCGACTCGTGGACGCGCCGCCTGCCCGGGACGCGGTCCCCGTCACGACCGGAACCCCGCGGCCGCCGGGCGCAACGGGCGCCACCACCGCGGTCACCGGACCGGGCGGGGCCGAGGGCGGGCGCAAGGGCGCGGGACGCACCCGGCTGATTGCCGCGGTGGCGGCCGTCGCCGTCTCCGTGAGCGTCTCGGTCACCGTCGTGACGTACCGGTACGGCGGCTCGGAGGGCGCAGGCGGGAACCCGGTGTCGGCCGCCGCCCCCTCCGCAGGCGCCACCGCCGGGGACAAGGGCACGGCGGGCTTCGGCGTCGCCACCACGACCGGCGGCTGTCCCGCGACGGCCGTCGACGGCGTGGGCGGCCGGTGCGTCGCGGGTCCCGAATGCTGGAGCGGCATCGTCGACATCTCGGGCATCGTCACCGTCAGCCGCGCGGACTGCGCGACCAGGCACGTGTGGGAGACCTTCGCGATCGCCCCGCTGCCGGAGGACGGCATGACGAACAACGCGCGGGACCTGATCAGACATCCGGACGTCAAGGCCCTGTGCTCGCAGAAGGTCATGGCCGCGACGATGGCGCCCGAGGGCCGAGAGACCGCCGCGGAGTGGCAGACCGACATCATCCCGCCGACGGCCGCGGAGTGGGACAAGGGCCTGCGGGTCTTTCGCTGCGTGGCCGCGGCACTCACCGAGGACGGGGAGAAGACCGGGAGCCAGTTCGCCGTGCGGAGCTGACCTCCTGACAGCCCCTCAGCCCGGCCCGCGCTCCACTCCGCGCAGCGCGTCCTCCAGCCGGCGGCCCCAGCGCAGCGCCGCCCGCGCGCACTCCTCGGTCCGTTCGGCGAGCCGGACACGGGGGCCGACGACCTGAACGGCGGCCACGACCTCGTCACGGAAGTCCCGTACCGGTACGGCGACCGAGTACAGTCCCGGCTCGGCCTCCTCGTCCACGACCGAGTACCCGCGCTCCCGGGTGCGCGCGAGGCGCCGCAGGAAGTCGTCCACGTCCACGGGGGTGCGGGGCCCGTGGCGCACGAACTCCGTGCGCGCGAGGACCGCGGCGACCTCCTCGTCGTCGGCGTCGCTGAGCAGGGCCTGCCCGCAGTCGCTGCAGTAGGCGGGGTACGGGCGGCCGATCCACGACCCCAGCTGCCGGCTGCCCGGCGGCACCCGTTCCGCGATGGTCACCGTGGTGTCGCCGACCAGGACACCGAGGTAGCAGCTCTCGCCGGTCTCGGCGACCAGGCCCTCCAGGGCGGTGAGACCGTCCGTGCGCAGCCGGTGCGCGGTGAGTTCCTGCGCCTCGGCGTACAGCCGCCAGTGCGGGCCGAGGGCGCGCGGGGCGTCCTCCCGCAGCACGAAGCCCTCCTCGGCCAGCGCGCCGATGGTGCGCGAGAGCTGACTGCGGTCGCGGTCCAGCGCGCGGGCCAGTTCCGTGACGGAGTCGTGCCGCACTCCCTCGGCCGACCGGCGGGCGAGCGCCGACAGCACGTCGAGCCCCTTGCCCGTGCTCGATTCCATGCGGCCCTCCACCGGCTCGGCGACCCCCGCACTGTACTGCGCCCCCGGACGTCACCCTCCCCGCTCTGTGTGCAGCATTCTCATATTGCCGTGCATTTGACGCACGGCTAGCATGCCTTGTGTTCCCCTCCACCGACTCCTCGGGAGACCCGCCGCCATGACCGCGACGACGACGCCGGACACCATCGGGCGGGGCCGTGCCATCCGGCGCCGCTCGGTGCGGGCGATCAGGGTGTACTGGCCGGTGGCGCACACGACCCTCGCCGCCGCCACGGCGGGCGACACCGGAGCCGTCCGCGACGACGCCTCCTTCGCGTCCCTGCTGCGCGTCCTGGAGTCCTCGCCCGGGCTCGGCGACTTCGGCCTCTACGACGACGTGTTCGAGGTGGGCTTCGGCGCCGAGGGCTTCACCACCCGCCCCGGCGCCGCCCCGGTCCTCGGCCGGGTCGGCGGGCGTTCCCTCTCCCCGACGCTCACCTTCACCTCGTACATCGACGCCGGGGCGAGCGACGAGGAACTGACCCGGATCCTCGCCCGTATCGCCGACGCCCATCCGTGGGAGGTCCCGGTGATCGAGCTGTCCGCCCCGCTGGAACTGATCTCCCGGGCCTGAGCGCACATGACGTCGGACCCGTCCCGGGCCACGCCCGCGGCCTCCACCACCGCCTCCTCGCTGCGGACCGGCCTGCGCATGCTGAACGCGGTGCTGGAGCGCGAGCTGTCCGGCCGCACCGGCTTCAACGTCAGCAGACTCGCCGACGAGGTCGGCATCGAGCGCAGCAAGGCGTCCCGGACGGCCCAGGAGCTGTGCGAGAAGGGCTACCTCCAGCGCCGGGACGACACCACGCTGCGCGTCGCCGAGGCGTTCCTCGCCACGGCCGCGTCGCTCGGCCCCGGCTGGCTGCGCGGCAGCCGGCCGGTACTGCGCCGCCTCGCCGTCGCCCACGGGGCGAGCGCCCGCCTCTCCGTACGCGACGGCGTCCTCGTCCGGCTGCTGCGCGCCGAGTCCGCCGCCGGCCTCGCCGAACCGTGGCTCACCCGGGCGAGCCTCGTCACCCCCTGCTGGTGCACCGGCGCCGGACGGGCCCTGCTCCTCGACCACACGCCGCGGGAGATCGCCGGGCTGCTGGACGGCTACGAACTGATCGGCGTGGGCGGCCCCCGCGCGGCCCGCTCGGCGGAGGAACTCGTCCTGGCCAACGCCCGCGACCGGGCCGGCGGTGTGGTGGTGGCGCACGGCGAGTTCGAGCACGGGGTCAGCGAGTACGCCGTACCCGTACGCGACGCCCTGGGCCACATCCGCGCCACCGTGACCGTCCTCGGCGCACAGCGTGACCTGCTCGCCCGGGAGAAGGCGCTCCGCGCGGACCTCACGGGCGCGGCCGCCACCCTCGCGTCCCTGTCCGGACTCGGCCCGCGGACGTCCGGTGCGCCGCGGACGGGTGCGGCCGGTACACGGTGAACGCCCGGTTGGTCAGAAGGGGGTGAGGGACCGCAAGGTGACGTGCTCACTCGCGTCGGATGAGCAGCAGGGCGATGTCGTCGCTGCGCGGCGGGCGTGGCGGACGAGCGTGTCGGCGAGGGCGTTCATGGTCGGGGCGTCGCTCCGGGCGAGGGCGCCGGCGAGCCGGTCGATGGCGTCGCCGATGTCGGAGCCCGGGGCCTCGACGAGTCCGTCGGTGTACAGGACCAGCACCGAGCCGGACGGCAACGGGATCTCCAGGGACGGGTAGTGGGCGCCGGGATCGATGCCGAGGAGGGGGCCGGGTGGCACGGCGAGGATCTCGGTGCGGCCGTCGGGGTGGCGCAGCAGCGGGGGCGGATGCCCGGCACTGGCGAGGAGGGCGCGGTGCGCCGCCAGGTCGAGGTGGGCGTAGAGGCAGCCGGTGAAGAGGCCGGGGTCCAGGTCGGTGAGGAGGCGGTTGGTGCGGGTGAGGACTTCGCCCGGGGGCGCTCCGGCGGTGGCGTGGACGGCGGTGCGGACCTGCCCCATGAGGGCGGCGGCGTTGACGTTGTGCCCCTGGACGTCGCCGATGGCCGCGGCGGCCGTGGTGGGGTCGAGGCGGATGAGGTCGTAGAAGTCGCCGCCGATGTCCATGCCGCGGGTCGCGGGCAGGTATCGGGCGGCCACGTCCAGGCCCGGGACGTCGGGCAGGGTGTGGGGCAGCAGACCGGCCTGGAGGTTGTGGACCAGCCGGTGCTTGGTGTCGTAGAGCAGGGCGCGGTCGAGGGCCTGGGCGATCAGCCCGGCGGTGGAGGTGAGGACGGCCCGCTCCTCCGGAGCGAAGGGATGTGCCTTTCGTAGGCCAGGACCAGGGAGCCGACCGGACGTCCGGAGGTGATCAGGGGCAGGAAGGCCCATGAGGCCATGCCGTCCTGGAGCTCGGCGGGCGGATAGGCGCGCTTGAGCTCGGCGAAGGTGGCGAAGAACCCCGGGACGCCCGTGGCAAGGGCGCGCACGGCGGGTGTGCCGGACGTGAGCGGGGCGGCGTCGAAGCGGTTCATGAGCTCGGCGGTGTAACCGCGGTAGCCGATGATCCGCAGCCGGCCCTCCTGAGCGGTCATCAGGACCACCGGCCGGGCGCCGAAGGCGGGCAGCACCTGGTCGGCGACCTGGTCGACCACGTCCCGGACGCCGATGGCCTCGGTCAGCGTGGCCGTCAGGTGCATCAGGGGGTACAGCGCGACGGCCCGCCCCGTGGTGGCGGGAGACGCCGAATGCGGCGGGGGAGGGTTCACCACCGGAGCGTGGGTGTGGGCGGAGGGGGTGGGAGTGATGTGCACGCTGACACCGGAGGTGTCCGGGTCGAGGCGGAAGGACAGCCACCGGTCCGGTGGGCGCAGGGCGGTGAACGACGTGGGCTCCCGGCTGAGCACGGCCGCCCGGTAACTGTCCTCCGCCACCGGGTCGTACGCGCGCAGCGCCACCCGGCCCTCGATGCGCCTCCCGGTCACGAGAGGCCATCCGCCCTTCCCGCCAGCCCCGCGAGCGCGGCGACGACGCCTTTTCCTCCGGCGCCTGTGACAGGGCTGTGACCGTCGGTGTGACGCCGGTCACGGCTGGCCGGCCGGGGTCCCACCAAGATCATCGAATGCGGAGAAACCTGTTACCCGACCGTATGACCGGACGCCCGGTGATGGCCGTCCTGGCGGCCGCCGGCGTCCTCGCGGGCGTCCTCGTCGGCTGGCCGGGCCTCGACACCGTCAACGGATGCGGGGTCCCGGTCGATCGTCACCCGTCCGCGTCGGCGCGGGACTGGGTACGGTACGCCGATGTCGTGGTCGTCGGCCGGGCCGTGCGGGAACGGGAGAGCGGGCGCGAGGAACTGTCGGTCGGGGCCTACCGCTACGCGCTGGAGCGGACCGTGCAACTGGACGTGCGGGCCACGCCGTTCCGTTCCCGCACCCGCTCCCACCCCGCCGTCGGGTCCGCCGTCGACTACATCGCGCCGGGCTGGAAGGTGCTCCGCTCCGACGGCACGACCCGCGTCCCGCAGCTGACCGGCGACGCCCCGCGCGTCGTACCGGGCCACACCTACGTCCTCGCTCTGCGCTGGGAGCAGGAGCGGTGGGTCGCCCTCGGGGAGGGGGCCGTGGTGCCGTTCGACGGACAGACGGTGGGCCGGGGCGAGTGGTGCGGGCAGATCCTGGACACCGACGGCTTCGCACAGGGTGAGCGGACCGGCCGCGAGGACGACCACAGCCTGGAGAAGACGCTCCTCGGCCAGGGGCTGCCGGCCCTCGAGCGGGCACTTGCGGCGGCGGCTCGCGAGCACTGAGCCGCGACGTGCCCCGCACCACCGCCACCGGCCGTGGCGGCCGCCGGAGCATGCGGAGGGCGCGCCCGCCGACGCGCGGCCGCGGCGCCGGCCCGTTCACGGGGGACCCGGGCCGTGAGCCCTGGGGACGCGCCGTCCGCCGGAGCATGCCGAGGGCTCCTTATCGGCGTAGCGTCCCCCTATGAGCGAGGTTGGGGACGTCGGCCGGAGACCTGCCGCGCCCGGTGGGAAGCAGCCGGCCGCCACGGGCGGCGCCGCTGCCCACGTCGAGGAACTGGACGCCGTCTTCGCCGAGACGGTACGCCGGACCGGCGCGTCGGTCGGTGCCCTGTACCTGGTGTCGCCGGACCGGCAGGTGCTGTGCCTGGAGGCGCTGTGCGGGGCGCCGGCCGAGTTCGCCGCGCCGTGGGTGAGGGTGTCCGCCGCCGCTCCGGCGCCGGTGGCCGACGCCTTCCGGGAGGAACGCATCGTCTGGGTGGGCAGCCAGGGGGAGATGGCCCACTCGTACCCGCGGACCGCGATCGCGCTGCCCTACGCCCTGATGCTGGCTGCCGCGCCGCTCACCGGCGTCCGCCGGTGGGGGGCGCTGCTGCTCATGTGGCCGGCCACCCGTCCGCCGTACATGACCGGACGCGAGCGCGGGCACATCTCGGCCCGCTGCCGGCGCCTGGCCCGGCTGGTGGAGGAAGCCGTCGAGCACGGCTGGTCCCCGGCCTGCGGCGATCTGCCCCGCGTCGTGCCCACCGGCGCCGGGCAGCGGGCCGAGAGCCCCGCGATGGCCGTGGCCGACTTCGCCGAGCGCCTCCCCGGCGGAAGCTGCGCCCTGGACCTGGACGGCCACTTCACCTACGTCAGCGACGGAGCCCGCGAACTCCTGGGCCGGGAGGCCGGCCAGTTGCTGGGCACCCTGCCGTGGCAGTCGCTGCGCTGGCTCGACGACCCCACGTACGAGGACCGCTACCGCGCCGCGGTGATCAGCCGTGAGCCGGTCTCCTTCACCGCCTGCCGCCCGCCGGACCGGTGGCTGGACATCCACCTCTACCCGGACGCCAGCGGCATCAGCGTCCGGATCGTCCCCAGCGGTGCCCAGCCCCCGCCGTCGCCCGCGCCCCGCCGACCCGCGCGCACCGGCGACCCGGCCCACGCCGGCCGGCTCTACCAGCTCACGCATCTGGCCGCCGCGCTCACCGAGGTCGTCGGCGTCCAGGACGTCATCGACCTGGTCGCCGACCAGATCATGCCGGCCTTCGGCGCCCAGGGCCTGGTCCTGTCGACCGCCGAAGCGGGCCGGCTGCGGATCACCGGATACCGCGGCTACACCCCCGAGGCCGTCGAACGTCTCGACGGGCTCCCCCTGGACACCGGCCTCACCCCCGCAGGCCGCGCCCTCGCCAACGGCATCCCCGCCTTCTTCTCCGACCCGCAGGAGATGCGGCGCATCTACCCCGAGGCCCCGCAGATGAGCGGCAAACAGGCCTGGGCCTTCCTGCCCCTGATCATCTCCGGCCGGCCCGTGGGCATCTGCGTGCTGTCCTACGACCGTCCCCACACGTTCCCGGCCGAGGAACGCGCCGTCATGACCTCACTCGCCGGCCTCGTCGCCCAGGCCCTCGACCGGGCCCGCCTGTACGACACCAAGCACGAACTCGCCCACGGCCTCCAGCAGGCGCTGCTCCCGCGCACCCTCCCCACGATCAGCGGACTGCGCGTCGCCGCCCGCTATCTGCCCGCCACCCGGGGCATGGACATCGGCGGGGACTTCTACGACGTGATCCGGCTCGGCGAGACCGCCGCCGCGGCCGTCATCGGGGACGTCCAGGGCCACAACGTCGCCGCCGCCGCCCTGATGGGACAGGTGCGGACCGGTGTCCACGCGCACGCGGCCCTCGGCACACCCCCGGACGAGGTGCTGTCCCGGACCAACCGGCTGCTCATCGATCTCGCCCCCGACCTGTTCACCAGCTGCCTCTACGCCCATCTCGACCTCGCCGGCGGGCGGGCGACGCTGGCCAGCGCGGGACACCCACCGCCCCTCGTGCGCATCCCCGGCCACGGCACCCGGCCCGTCGGCATCCAGCCCGGACCGCTCCTGGGCATCGAGCCCGGCGCCGACTTCCCCGTGACCGAACTCCCGCTCACCCCCGGGCTGATGCTCGCCTTCTACACCGACGGCCTCATCGAGTCGCCGGGGACCGACCTCGACGACTCCATCGACGACCTGGCGCGGCATCTGGCCCGTGCCGACGACCGGGACCTGGACGCGCTCGTCGACACCCTGCTGAGCGCGACCGGCATGGCGGGGCAGCGCATGGACGACATCGCCCTGCTGGTCCTGCACTGCGCGGCGCCCGGGTGACCGGCGGCTGCCGGCAACGCGCAGGGCACACGGCGCGGACACGGCGGGGACTTGGCGGGGACGCGCCGGTACCGGGCCGGGATGACGGGGCCCCGACCCGGTGGTCATGCGGTCCGTGTCACCGGTGGTGCGGCGACGTCAGGTAGTGCCGACGCAGGGGTTCCTTCCCGTAGTCGTTGCCGTTCGGGGTGCGGATGACGCAGTGGACGTGCTGCTGCGTGGCGCCGGGCGCCGGCGAGCGGTCCCGGGGCCTGGCAGTCGACCTCGACCCATACGACGGGGCTGTGGACGCGGACGTAGAAGGCGTCGTCGTCGCCGGTGCCGCCGGCCCGGGTGACGTAGGTGTCGTCGAGGTGCTTGCGGACCTCGGCCAGCTTCACCTTCGCCACGTCCGCCTTGGCGCGGCCGGTGAACGCCTGGACGATGCCCAGGGACCATCGGCATACGCGATCCGTACGCGTTCAGTACGGGAAAGGCGCGCTTCACGACGACGGGCAGCAGGGCACCAGCCGCATGGACGCCGTCGCCGACAGTCCCCCCGCCCCACCTAGGATCGCCGGCATGGCACTGCGACCGGTTCATGTGAACATCAAGGCTCTCGACCCCGCGGCGGTCGGCCGGTTCTGGGCGGAGGCGCTCGGCTGGACCGCCTACAGCCCCGGCGTGACCACCTACGTCGGACCCGGCGGCGGCCTCGTCTGGCCGGACCCGGTCGCCCTCGGCATCGACGTCGTTCCCGTCCCGGAACCCAGGACGGCGACGAAGAACCGGGTGCACCTCGATCTCGCCACCACCTCCGCGGCCCATCAGAGGGAGTTGGTCGCGCGCCTTCGGTCCCTCGGTGCGACGCCCGCCCACGTGGGTCAGGGCGACGTGCCGTGGACGGTCCTCGCCGACCCGGAGGGCAACGAGTTCTGCGTCCTGGAGCCCCGGAAGACGTACCGGGACACCGGGCCGATCGCCGTGGTGGTGGTCGACTGCGCGGATCCGCGGGCGATGGCCCGGTTCTGGGGTGAGGCGACCGACTGGACCCTGCACGAGGTGACCGACGACCACGCGGTGTTGCGCTCCGCCAAGGGTGCCGGCCCGTATCTGGAGTTCCTCCGCACGCCCGGCGTGAAGACCGTGCACGTGCCGGACCGCCTCCACCTCGACCTGCTGCCGTACCCCGGTGACGACAAGGCGGCGGAGGTGGCCCGGCTGCGCGCCCTCGGCGCCGGCGACCTCGACCTCGGTCAGGGCGACGTCCCGTGGACATGCCTGACCGACCCGGAGGGGCACGAGTTCTGCGTGCTCGCCCCGTCCTGACCCGGAGCCTCCGCCCCTGCGGCACGCGAGCCTTCGTCACCCCGGTGAGGACGCTCAGGCGCGAGCGGTCAATGTGCCGAGTGTTCCGGGTCAGGGCCGTTCGACTCTAGTCACGCCTTCCACGCCCTGACTTCACTGATCGCGAGGTCCCGAGCCTGGCGCAGGGATCCGGACGGAAGAGCGCCGTGACGGCGTCGTACGGCGGGAAGGAGTGGCAGATGATCGCGGTGGTGGGCCACGCCGATGTGACTTCACAGACCCTGGGGCTGCTGGAGGCCGAGCTGGGGGCGTTGCTGGAGCGTGAGCCCGACGGGGAGCCGGGAGTGGTGCGCGCCGGTGGCGGCGTCGCGCCGGCGTTCGCACGGGCGGTGCGGCAGGCGGGCCGGGACCTGGTCGTGGTGATCCCCACCCTCGGCATGGTGCCCGCGCTGCTGCCGGAGCGGGACCGGGTGCCGACCGGGGAACTGCTGCTGCTCGCCCGGCAGGTGCGTCTGCTGACGTACGACCCGGGCGACCGCGACGCCTGCGTCGGCGCGGACGAGGAGATCGTCGCCGGATGCCGGCGTCTGGTGGCCGTCTGGGACGGCTCGCCCTCCAACGGCCGGGACGCCACCGCCCATCTCGTGGCCTACGCCCGCTCCCGCGGTGTCCCGGTGGAGGTGCTCTGGCCGCTGGGCGCCGGCCGCACGGGCCTGCGGGTCGCGGCACGCCCGGACGACGACCGCCGACCGCCCGGCGACGCTCCTCGGCGGACGGATCTCCCGGCCGCCGTGGGCACGCCGGGCACCCGTGGCGTCCGTGAGGCGGGGGCGGCCCGATGACCGGCGTGAGTGGCATCACGAGTGTGCGGGGGCTCGACACCGCGGGCACCCGGGGACACGGGCCGGCCCGGGAGATCCCGGTGTCGGGCGCGACCGGGGGCTCCCGCGCCCTCGCCTGGCTGCTGATCGTCACCGGGGCCCTCGGCGTCCTCGCCTCGTTCGTGATCACCGTCGACAAGTTCGAACTCCTCCGGAACCCGGCCTTCGTCCCCTCGTGCAACCTCAGCCCGGTGCTGTCCTGCTCGAACGTGATGCGCAGCGACCAGGCGTCCGTGCTCGGCTTTCCCAACCCCCTGCTGGGCCTGGCCGCCTATCCGGTCGTGGCGTTCGTCGGATTCGCGCTGCTGGCCGGTGCCCGCTTCCGCCGCTGGTTCTGGCTCGGCCTGAACCTGGGCACGTTGCTCGGCGTGGGCTTCTGCATGTGGCTGATGACCCAGGCGCTCTACGAGATCGGTGCGCTGTGCCTGTGGTGCTGCCTCGCCTGGGCGTCCACCATCGCCATGTTCTGGTACATCACCGTGCACAACCTCCGGCACGGCGTCATCCGGGCTCCCCGAGGGGTGGTCGCGGGCGTGCGGGAGTTCCACTGGGTGGTGCCGGTCACCTGGTGTCTGAGCATCGTGATGCTGATCGGGACGCGGTTCTGGGCGTACTGGCAGACGCTGCTGTGACCCTCCGGGCGGCGCCGGCCTCCTGAACGGCGAGAAGAGTGGGCCGTTGGGCCCAGGGTGCCGGCCCGCATGGGGCCGTTCGACCCTATCGGGCCCTCGTACCCCTGCGGCGATCATGAGGCGGCGGCCGGGAAGAGCCGGCTCGCGGTCCCGTACCCATGGCTCTTCCCGGTCCGATCACGACATGGGCACCCAGCAGAGGACGCGATCAGGTGGACGAGGCACGGACGGAACAGGTGGAGAGCGCGCGGCCGAGCGCCGTGGTCTCCGTCGCCGGCACGGCGGTGGAGGGAGGCGGGCGGGACGGCCGGGCGCCGCACCGGCCCTCCTGGGTGGAGTGGCTGACGACCACCGACCACAAGAAGATCGGCACGATGTACCTGGTGTCCGCCTTCGTGTTCTTCGTGGTCGGTGGTGTCCTGGCGCTGCTGATGCGCGCGGAACTCGCCCGGCCCGGACTGCAGGTCATGTCCAACGAGCAGTTCAACCAGGCGTTCACGATGCACGGCTCGATCATGCTGCTGATGTTCGCGATGCCGCTGTTCACCGGCTTCGCCAACTGGATCATGCCGCTGCAGATAGGCGCCCCGGACGTCGCGTTCCCGCGGCTGAACATGCTCGCCTTCTGGCTCTTCCTGTTCGGTTCGTCGATCGCGGCCTTCGGCTTCCTCACCCCGGGCGGGGCCGCGTCCTTCGGCTGGTTCCTCTATGCGCCGCTGTCGGACTCCGTGCACTCGCCGGGCCTCGGCGCCGACCTGTGGATCATGGGTGTGGCGCTGTCCGGCTTCGGCTCCATCGCCGGCGCGGTCAATTTCATCACCACGATCATCTGCATGCGCGCTCCCGGTATGACCATGTTCCGGATGCCGATCTTCACCTGGAACGTGCTGCTGACCGGTGTGCTGATCCTGATCGTGTTCCCGGTCCTCGCGGCGGCGCTGTTCGCGCTGGAGTGCGACCGCAAGTTCGGCAGCCATGTCTTCGACTCCGCGAACGGCGGGGCCCTGCTGTGGCAGCACCTCTTCTGGTTCTTCGGCCACCCAGAGGTCTACATCCTGGCCCTGCCGTTCTTCGGGATCGTCTCCGAGGTGATCCCCGTCTTCAGCCGTAAGCCGATGTTCGGCTACATGGGGCTGATCGGCGCGACGATCGCGATCGCGGGCCTCTCGGTGACCGTGTGGGCGCACCACATGTACGTCACCGGCGGTGTGCTCCTGCCGTTCTTCTCCTTCATGACGTTCCTCATCGCCGTCCCGACCGGCGTGAAGTTCTTCAACTGGATCGGCACGATGTGGAAGGGCAGCCTCTCCTTCGAGACACCGATGCTGTGGACCACGGGCTTCCTCATCACGTTCGTCTTCGGCGGCCTCACCGGAGTCATCCTGGCCTCGCCGCCGATGGACTTCCACCTCTCGGACTCGTACTTCGTCGTGGCCCACTTCCACTACACGGTCTTCGGCACGGTCGTGTACGCGATGTTCGCCGGCTTCCACTTCTGGTGGCCGAAGTTCACCGGCAAGATGCTCGACGAGCGCCTCGGCAAGATCACGTTCTGGACGCTCACGGTGGGCTTCCACCTGACCTTCCTGGTCCAGCACTGGCTCGGCGCCGAAGGCATGCCCCGCCGCTACGCCGACTATCTCGCCGCCGACGGCTTCACCGCCCTCAACTCCCTGTCCACGATCGGCGCGTTCCTGCTCGGCCTGTCGATCCTGCCGTTCTTCTACAACGTCTGGAAGACCGCGAAGTACGGCGAGCCCGTGGGCACGGACGACCCGTGGGGCTACGGCCGCTCCCTGGAGTGGGCCACCTCCTGCCCGCCGCCCCGCCACAACTTCACCAGCCTGCCCCGCATCCGCAGCGAGTCGCCGGCCTTCGACCTGCGTCATCCGGAGATCGCCGCGCTCGAGGCGGAGGTCTAGGCCGTGATCCAGCCCGTGGTCGCGGTGGGCACCGCGATGCTGACCGTGTCCGGTTGCGTCTGGTATCTGCCGGCGCTGGCCGATCTGCGGGCCGGCGCCGACCGGCCCGACTCCCGCCGCACGGCGGCGGCCGCCTGCCTGAGCGGCTGGAGCACGGCCGGGATCATCACCCTGCTGCTCCTCGTCGTGGAGGCATGGTGGCTGCCCGTCGCCGCGGCCGTCGCCGGAGCCGGCGTCACGGTCGGCCTCCGGGCCAGGGCGGTCGTCCAGCGACGGCGTGAGGCACGACAGGCCGCACGCGACTGGGCGGAACTGCGCACCGGCCCGTACCCGCCCGGCCCCGACCGGGCCAGGAACGTCGTCGCGCTCCTCCTCGCCTTCGGCCTCCTCACGGCCGCGGCCATGGCGACCGTCGGACTGGCCACGGGCGGGGCGCAGGACCCGGACTGGGTGTCGGCAGCCGTTGCTCCGGCCGGCGTCATGGGCCTGTTCATCGCCCTCGCACTCCTCTACCCGCGCGGCCGGCGCACACCCGAGCAACACCGGGGCGAGTTCGGCTCGAAGCCGACGCGGGGGTAGGCACGGCGACCCCCGCGACGGTGACCTGCGCGGGGGCACGGGTCAGCGCTCCGCACGGACGGGGACTACCAACCGGCTGTGCGGCCCCGTCGGGCGGGCGGCCTCGTCGGCTCGGCCTCGTCGGCTCGGCCTCGTCGGGCGTGCGGCCCCCCTCGGGCGTGCGGCCCCCCTCGGGCGTGCGGCCCCGTCGGGCGTGCGGCCGCCTCGACTGTGCGACCCGATCGGCCGTGCGGCTCTTCTCGGCCGAGCGGCCTCGTCGGGGCGTGCGACCCCTGTTCGCCGAGCGGACTTTTGTCGGCGGTGTGGCCCCGTCGGCCAACCATCGGCAAGTGGCCCCATCGGCCGTAGGGCCCTCATCGGCGGTGGGGCCTCGTCAAGGTGTGCGGCCCCATTGGTCGTGCGGCCACCTATCGGCCGTGTGGCCCGACGGGGGTGGGGGCCCCACCGGTCGTGCGGCCCCATGTGCCGAGTGGCCTCCATTGGCCGTGCGGCCACCTATCGGCCCGCCGCCGCCCACCGAATGGGCCCCGTTGGCCGTGTGGCTCACCGGCCGGCGTAGCCCTCACCGGCCGCGCGCCCCCATGTGCGGAGTGGCCTTTATCGGCCGTGCGGCCCTGTCTGCCGACGGCATTCATCCGGGGTGGGGCCGCATGGGAAGCATGCGGCCCCCCATGCCGAGCGGCTCAGCGCTTCATCAGGCGGGTGGCCCCATCTGCCGCGGCCTTCATCGGCCGTGAGGCCCCGTCGGGTGGGCGGTTCTCCTCAGGCCTGTGGCCTCGGGGCCATGTAGCCCTCGTCGGGGCTGTGGCCCTCCGGGGTGCGGGCCCCGTCGGTGCGGCCCCCTACCGAAGGTGCGCGCCCTACTCGGCTGTGACGAACCGGAGGCGGCGGCGGCCCCGGGGTGGGGTGTTTCTGCGGGCGCGGATCTCCTGCACGACGGCGGCGACGACGACCACGCCCCAGGCGATCGAGAAGACGCCGGTCTGGCCGTCCGGGTCGAAGGCCAGCCAGCCGACCCCCAGCCCGGCCGTGGTCAGGCCGGCGGCGGCCGCGAGGGGCGACGGGCGTCGGCGGCTCAGCGCGCGGAGCAGGCAGAGCGCGCCGAGGGCGAGCAGCGGGGTGGCCAGGATCTCGATGTTGTCGTGCGCGGTGTAGTCGTAGTCGACCCCGACCTCGGCCTGGGCGGGGGAGTAACTCCCGCTGTAGTCCTGCTCGAAGAGCCTGGAGCCGGAGGAGTCGGGCTGCAGCTCGTAGTAGTCGCCGTACGCGGAGTCGTAGTAGTACAGGGTGGAGAAGTCGGACTCCGACACGTAGTCGTAGTCGTAGTCCGAGTCGCCGACCGCGCCGCCCACCGTGACGCTCGCCATGACCAGGGCCCCGGCCCCCCACCACAGGCAGGCCGAGGTGAGGGGGAGCCAGCGGAACAGGGCGAGCCCGAGCACGGCGGTCGCCACCCACACGCCGATGAACGCGTCGCTGGAGTCCTCGTACAGATCCTGGTAGCCGACGGCGACGACGCCGGAGACCACCAGGCCCAGCAGGGCGACGATCCTCCCGGTGGGGAGCGTGAACCGCCGCCGACCGGGCGGGGCTTCGCTGCCCGGCGACGCGGTGGCGGCCGGCGTCCCGCCGCCGTCCGCCGTACCGGACCCGGCCGCGCCGACCCCCTCACCCGGTGGCGGCGTGGCGGGCCTGGGCGGTGTCAGCGCGGTACGGGTCTCCTGATGGGCCAGCGCCGTCTGCCCGTGACCCGCCGTGGCCCCGGCGGACGCACGGGCGGGCGGCACGGCCGGCACCGGAGGCGTCGGCGGCGTCGGCGGCGCGGCCGGGGTGGCGGCGGCCGACCGGGCCGGCACGGGCGCCGGGGCGCTCAGCGCGAGGAGGGTCTCCGTCAGAGCCTCCCGCATCTCCGCCGCGCCGGCCTGCCGCTGCTCACGGTCCTTGGCCAGGGCCCGCAGCACCAGGGCGTCCACCGCCGCCGGGATCTGCGGGCGCAGCCGGGACGGCGCGACCGGCTCCTGGCTGATGTGCTGGTGCATCACCGCGAAGGGGGAGTCGCCGACGAACGGAGGGCGGCCGGTCAGCAGTTCGTACAGCAGACAGCCCGTGGAGTACTGGTCGGAGCGGCCGTCCACCGGCTGCCCCGTGAGCTGCTCGGGGGAGAGGTAGGCGGGGGTGCCCACCGTCATTCCGGTGGCGGTGAGTCGGGTGGTGGTCTCCGCGACGACCTTGGCGATCCCGAAGTCCAGGACCTTGATGCCGCCCTCGGACGTCAGCATGACGTTGGAGGGTTTGATGTCGCGGTGGATGAGGCCCCGGCCGTGGCTGTGGGCGAGCGCGTCGGCGATGTCCCGGCCGATCGCCAGGGCCCGTTCGACCGTGAACGGGCCGTCGGCCAGCACATCGGTCAGGGTGCGCCCCTCGATGAACTCCATGACCAGGAACGGCGTCGTCTCGCCGTCCGTGGAGTCCTCGCCGACGTCGTGCAGCACGGCGACGTTGCGGTGGTTGAGCGAGGCGACGACGCGTGCCTCCCGGCGGAACCGGACACGGAACTCCTCGTGCCGGGTCAGTTCCGGGGGCAGCAGCTTCACCGCCACCGTGCGGCCCAGCTCCCGGTCCGTGGCGCGCCAGACCTCCCCCATTCCACCGCGCCCGACCGCCTCGACCAGTTCGTATCTCTCCGCGAGCACCCGCATGGTTCTGCCCCCCTGGTGGCATGGGGCAGCCCGAACACGACCCGACTGCCCGAGATGTGCGAAACACGGCAGCCGACGGGGCGGGCACATCGTGGACTCCCCGGTGCCGGTGCGCCCTCCGCTCAGCCGCGCGCGCCCACGATACTGGCGAAAATCGGCGCACGGGATATTCCATGCTTAACCGTACAAATGTGCGCCTATTGCGCGCATCGCGTTCGCGGCGGCAGCGAGGGCCCCGGGAGAAAACGGATGCTCGACGGAAGGCGTCTACCGGCTCAGGCGCAGGACGAGCCGCAGTGTGTCCGTCAGCACGGCCGTGGGCACGGCCGGGTCGGCGACCCGCTGGACACCGAGGCCGATGCCCAGGCTGAGCAGGGTCATCGCGGCCTGTTCGGCCGGCATGGCCAGGGAGGCGCCCAGTTCGCCGGCCAGCGCTTCGAGGAGCTGGGCCAGCGCCTCGCGGATCGCGGTGACGCGCGCCGTGATCTCCCCGCGGAGCTCGGCGTCATGACGTGCGCCGATGAGGAACTCGACCTCGAGCAGGGTCCAGGTCTCGTCGCCGATGTGCGCCTCGCCCCACGCGGCGAAGGCCGCCAGGCGGTCGTCGGCCCCCGCGTCGCGCAGGACCGCGTCCGTCAGCAGGGCGAGCTGCTCGGTACGGATGGCGTCGAGGACGGCCAGGCACAGATGGCCCTTGCTGCGGAAGTTGGAGTAGACGGCGCCCTTGGAGTAGCCGGCCCGCTCCGCGACGTCGCTGAGCGAGGTCACGCCGTAGCCGTCGCGCAGAAAGAGCTCCCGCGCGGTGGCGACCAGTTGCTCGCGCGTACGTTCCTGGCTCTCGACGCGGCTGAGGCGGGCCATGTCTCGCTCCCTCTCCCGTCCCGCGCGGTGTTCTGTCTCCCGGCGGCTCCCGAATCCCTCGGATCCTAACGCCGGAACGGTCTGTCCACGGCATTCGGATACCGCTAGTATCCGGATCTCGTCGGTATCCCGAATGGGCGGAGAACCCAGTGACCGCAACGGGCACACGCACGACTCCTTCCCGGGGACTGGTCCTCGGCTGCGGCGGAACGCTCGGCGCCGCCTGGACGACCGGAGCCCTGCACTCACTCCAGCGGGCCCTGCGGTGGGATCCGCGCCATGCCGAGGTGCTGGTCGGCACCTCGGCGGGCGCCGAACTGGCCGCGCTGCTCGGCGCCGGTGTCGGCGTGGAGGACCTCCTGGCCGCGCAGCTCGCCCGGGAGGGGGCCCGAGCGGACCTGGCCGGTCACTTCGCCGCCCCGCCCCGCGCGCTCCCGCCGCGGCCCGCACTCTTCCCCGGATCCCCGCGACTGGCGCGCCACGCGCTGGGACGTACGGTTCCCCTGGTCGCGGGCCTGTCCGGCCTGCTGCCCCAAGGGCGTGGCGACGCCGCCCGGCTGGCCGCCCTCGCCGACCTCCTGGCACCGGCCGGCGGCTGGGTCCCGCACCCCGCGACATGGCTGGTGGCCACCGACTTCGACACGGGCCGGCGTACGGTCTTCGGGCACCCCGACACCCCGCCGGCCGCCCTGCGCGACGCCCTGCGCGCGTCCTGGGCGGTCCCGGGCTGGTTCCCGCCGGTACGCATCGACGGCCGCCGCTACGCCGACGGCGGCATCCTGTCCACCGCCTCCGCCGACCTCCTCGTGCCCCGGGGCCTCGACGAGGTGTACGTCGTCGCCCCGATGAGCTCGGTCGCTCCGGGCCCGCGCAGAGGACTCGGCCGGGCCGAGGCGCTGTTGCGGCGGGCCATGACCCGGACCCTCGACGCGGAGTGCGACGCCCTGCGGGCCACGGGCACCCGCGTCGTCCGGATCGAACCCACCGCCGCCGACCTGGAGGTGACGGGCGGCAACCTCATGGACCCCCGGCGCCGTCCGGCCGTGCTGGAGACCGCTCTGCGCACCACCCGCGCGACCGTCCGGGACCTCCTCCGCCCGGCGGTCGCCCCCGCCGGGGACCCACGCCCCGTACGCCGACCCGACGCTCGGACAGGAGCCTGACATGCCGCGTACCGACCCCGCCGCGGCGGCCACCCGCCGGCCGCACGCCGTCGAAGCACTGGTCGTCGGCAGCGGCCTGTCCGGCATCGGGGCGGCCATCGGGCTGCGCCGGACCGGCGTGCACGACCTCGTCGTCCTGGAGAAGGCGGACGACCTGGGCGGCACCTGGCGGGACAACACCTACCCGGGGTGCGCCTGCGACGTCCCCTCCGCCCTGTACTCCTACTCCTTCGCACCCAACGCGGAATGGACGCGTGCCTTCGCCGGCCAGGCCGAGATCCGTTCCTATCTCCGCGACACCGCGGCCCGGTACGGCATCACGCCCCTCATCCGCTTCGGCACCGAGGTGATCCGTGCGCAGTGGGACCCCCGAACCGCGCGCTGGCACGTCGAGACGAACCGCGCCGACTACACGGCACGCTTCCTGATCGCGGCGGCGGGGCCCTGGCACGAACCGCTGCTCCCCGACATCCCGGGCCTGGCGGATTTCCCCGGCACGGTCTTCCACTCCTCCCGCTGGCGCCACGACCACGAACTCACCGGCGCACGCGTCGCCGTCGTCGGCAGCGGAGCGTCCGCCGTGCAGTTCGTGCCCGCCATCCAGCCGCGCGTCGCCCGGCTGCATCTGTTCCAGCGCACCGCCCAGTGGGTGCTGCCCAAGCCCGACCACCACGTGCCGCGTGCCGAACGCCTGCTGATGCGGCGCTTCCCCGCGGCCCAACGGGCCCTGCGGAACGCGGAGTACGGAGCCCTGGAAGCCCTGGGCGTGGGCTTCCGCCACCCCTCCCTGCTGCGCGCGGTGCAGAAGGTGGGCGCCCTCCACCTCCGGGCCGCCGTCAAGGACCCGGACCTGCGCCGTGCCCTGACGCCCGACTACACCCTGGGCTGCAAACGGCTGCTGCTGTCGAACACCTACTATCCGGCGCTGACCCGGCCGAACGTCACCCTCCACCCCACCGCCGTGCGGGCCGTCGACGGCCACCGCGTCATCGGCGCCGACGGCAGCACGGCCGACGTGGACACCATCATCCTGGGCACCGGTTTCCACATCCTCGACATGCCCATCGCGCAGCGCGTGTTCGACGCCGGCGGCGCGAGCCTGGACGACCACTGGAAGGGCAGCCCCGACGCCTATCTGGGCACCACCGTCAGCGGGTTCCCCAACGCGTTCCTCCTGTTGGGACCCCACCTAGGAACGGGCCATTCCTCCGCGTACACGATCCTCGAAGCCCAGCTGGACTACCTGACCCGGGCGGTACGCCGCATCCGCTCGGCGGGCTGGACGAGCATCGACGTGCGCTCCGAGGTCCAGGAGGCCTTCAGCGCGGAAGTGCGACAGGCGCTGCCGTCCACCGTCTACAACTCCGGCGGGTGTTCGAGCTACTACCTCGACGGCAACGGCCTGAACAGCTTCAGCTGGCCCTGGTCGACGGGCCGGCTGCGCCGCCGGCTGGCCCGCTTCGATCCCGAGGCGTACGAGATCACATAGGGCGGCTCCCGTTCACTGGCCGGCGGCGAGGACGTAGGTGTTGAGGGTGCCGACCGTCTCGAGCGGCGTGGGGGAGCCCAGGTCGTAGCGGTCCACAGCGAGGAAGTTGGGCTTCTTGCGGGCGGCGGACGTGCAGAAGTTCTGGGCGCGGTTGAGGAGTTTGCCGTTGTCCGTGGCGGCGGTGGAGCCGATCGTGTAGTCCCTGAAGTGGTTCATCACGAACAGCGGGTGGAAGGCGGCCGAGTCCACGGTCAGCGGGCGGCCGGTGCCCCAGCGGCTGTAGCAGGACCAGTCGGAGGTCCCGATCCCGCCGCCCATGGACCAGTAGTTCTCCACGGTCCACTCGCGCTGGTACATCACGCCGAAGGTGTCCCGGGTGACCCAGCCGTTCGCGGTGTCACCGGCACGCGTCCGATCGCTGAAGATCAGCAACTGCTTGCCGCGTGCCGCGAGGTCGGCCATGGCCGGCCAGCCCTCGGTCGCCACGCCCTCCTGGTCGGGCCGGTACAGCACGTCGTACAGTCCCTTCACCGAGGCCAGGGAGGACTTCAGCACGTCGGAGGAGGCGTAGTCCTCGAGGAACAGGGTGACGAACTGGCCGGAGTGGGCCTTGAGGAAGTCGACGACGCGCTGCAGGTCGGTGGCGAGCGGGACGGGGTTGCTCACGCCGTCGCAGCTGTTGTGGCAGAGCACGGCCTGTCCGGAGACGGTGTAGTCGTCCAGCATGAAGCCGCGCACGCCGTCACCGAGCTGTCGGCTGATGCCGCGGTTCTGGTTGGGGAACAGACTGACCGGGAACGAGGCGAAGTTGCCGTCGGCGCCGTTGGCGAAGGCGTTGTGCGCGGTGAGGAAGGTGACCTGGTCGAGGGTGCGTGTGTCGGCGGAGGGGATCGGGGTGGCCGCGTACGCCACCGGTGTGAGGTACCAGCGGGCGAGGTCGCCGGCGGAACCCAGCTGTACGGCGCCGGAGTCGGCGGAGGACCCGGTGAGGTACTGCGAGGTGCCGGGGACGCCTACGGTGTAGGTGCCGTCCGTGCCGGCGGTGATCGTCCAGACGGTGCCCTCCGCCCCGCAGGGGAGGGTCACCGCGGAGGTGCCGCTGCGGCCGAGGCAGGTGCCGGCCTCGTCGGTGTTCCGCAGCTGGTGGCCGCCGTCGACCGCGACCGGGGTCCACTGCTGGTGGTCCTCGTCGCCCTTCGGGTTGTGCGCGGCGACCGTGCCGCCGCTGTCGGCCGCGTTCAGGCCGGTCGTGCGGTTCTGCAGGTAGACCGGGTGGGCGGGGACGGCGGCCGACGCCGGGCCGGCGGACAGGACGGGCAGGGTCAGGGCGAGCGCGGCGGTACCGCACAGGGCGCGCAGGGGACGCAGATGCACGCGGCTTTCCTTTCGCTCCGGCACTCCGGGATGGCAGAGGCATGACATATCGGAAGGAGGGGGTGCCGCGCCAGACTCCGCGTCCGAACTCGCGTGGAAAGAAGCAACTTTGACGAATCGTCAACGGCCCGGCTATGAGGCCGTGAACGCGTTCAGCCGTACGCCGGTGTCGCAGATGCGCACCGCTTCCGCCTTCCCCCCGGCGGCCGTGAACGCTCGCGTGAGGGGCCGGGACTCGCCGGGCGGGACGATGTCCAGGCCGGTGACCGCGTCGCATTCGTCGAGGCTGGTGAAGGTGAGGGCGGCGGTGGCGGAATCGCCGGGGGAGAGGGTGGACTTCGCGGCGTCGCCGACCGACCCGGCCCAGTCCACCGGCAGTTCCACCCGGCCGGACTCGCCGACGAAGAGAAGCGAGGGGAAGCCCCGCACCGTGCAGGGTCCGTCCCCCTTGTTCGTGATCACGACCGAGGCCCGGCCCGGACCGGTGGTGCGTGCCACGGCCGTCAGGTTCTTCGTACGGCAGTGGTCGGCGGCGGCGCTGGGGAGGGAATCGGCTCCGAAGAGCACCCCGGGGGGCGGCGAGGACGCGCCGTCACCACCGCGCGACCCGCCCGACGACGACCCGCCGGTCGAGGCCCCGCCGGCCGACGACCCGCCCCCGGCTTCCGTGCTCGACGAGCCGGAGCCGGAACCGCTGCCCGGTGCCCCTTCCGCGCCCGACGACGAGGAGGCGCCCGACGGCGAGGAGGAGCCCGGCGACGCGCACCCGGCCGCGCCGGCCAGGAGCAGCACCGTGGCGGCGGAGATCAGTGGTCGGCGCATGGCTCCTGCTGCTGGTTCGAACTGATTGACGGACCCGGTGACGTACACGTGAGGATATTGCATAGAATCCACGGCGATCACGTTCACCGGCGCTGCTCAGCGCACCGCCTTTGGGGGGAAAGGCACGCGTGTGCAACCGAGCGACAACGACATGAGCACCCACGGCATGCGCCGCAGGCGGTTCCTGGGCGCCGGGGGAGCCGTGACGCTGGGAGCGGCGGGAGCGCTGGCGGCCGGACAGCTGCTGTCGGGAGACGCCTCGGCCTCCGTGGGCGGGGCGACCGCCACGGCCGGCGCCGGTACGTCGGTGAGCGGCACGGTCTTCAAACTGGGCGTCGCCTCCGGCGACCCGCTGCCCACCGCGGTGGTGCTGTGGACCCGGGTGGTGCCCGCACAGCAGGGCAGTTCCGGCATCCTGGCCCCCACCGTCGCGGTGACCTGGCAGCTCGCCTCGGACAGCGGTTTCACCACGATCGTCAAGAGCGGTACGGCCACGGCGAGCAGCAGCCTCGGCTACAGCGTCCACGTGGACGTCACGGGCCTGACCCCGGCCACCGACTACTGGTACCGGTTCACGGCGCTCGGCCGCACCTCCGTCACCGGCCGGACCCGCACCGCCCCGGCCGCCGGCACCACCCCCGAGAACCTGCGGATCGCCCTCGCCTCGTGCCAGAACTGGCAGCACGGGTACTTCACCGCCTACCGGGACATGCGCGAACAGCAGCCGGACCTGGTGCTGTTCGTCGGCGACTACATCTACGAGAGCTCCGCCTACTCCTACCGCGTACGCCGCCACGAGGGTTCGGGTGCGCCCGTCACGCTCGCCCAGTACCGTGCCCGGCACGAGCAGTACAACACCGACCCGGACCTCCAGGCGATGCGTGCCGCCGCACCCTTCGTGGTCGTCTTCGACGACCACGAGGTGGAGCAGGACTGGGCCGGTGACGTGGCGAACGACCCCGTCGCGTGGCCCGCCGACAAGTTCCGCGCCCGCCGGGCGGCCGCGTTCCAGGCGTTCTACGAGCACATGCCGATCCGGGTCGCGCAGAAGCCGGCCGGCCCGGACGTCCTGATGTACCGCGCACTCGACTTCGGCAGCCTGGCCCGGCTGCACGTCCTGGACACCCGCCAGTACCGCGACGACCAGGCGGCCACGGCAGCCGAGGCCTCCGAGACCGGCCGCGTCATCATGGGCGACACCCAGCGGGACTGGCTGCTGGACAGCATGCGCGGCTCCGGCGCGCGGTGGAACCTGGTCGCCTCGCAGGTGATGATGGCCGAGACCGACTACCTCGCCGACGTGGGCAAGGAGTGGTCGTACGACGCCTGGGACGGTTACCAGACCGAACGCGCGGCCCTGCTCGCCGAGTTCCAGGGCATCCGCAATCCCGTCGTGCTGTCCGGCGACCGGCACCGCACCATCGTCAGCGACCTCAAGCTGGACTACGCCGACGCGGACTCCGCCGTCGTCGGCGCGGAGTTCGTCGGCACCTCCATCTCCAGCAACGGCGACGAGGACCTGACGGCCTTCGCCGCCGAGTGGCAGCCCAAACTGGCGGACAACCCGCACTGGAAGATCATCGACGCCCGGCGCGGCTACCTGCTCCTGGACATCGCCCCGGACCGCATCGACGCCCGACTGCGGACGATCTCCACCGTGCTGACCCGGAACGGGACGACCGCCACCGCCGCGACCTTCCGGGTGGAGGACGGCGTGCCGGGCGTCTACCAGGTCGGCGTGGAACCCCAGTCCTCGGCCGGCGCCGGCACGGACACGCAGGATCCCGCGGACCCCTCCGCCACGGCCACTCCGGCGGAGACGGCCACCCCTGCGGACACGGCCGCGACGACAGATGCGGCGGACCCGACGCAGCCCGCCACGACCGAACCTGCGACGGCGGCCGATGCCCCCGCCCCCGCCCAGTCCGCGGCCGACGCCTCCACCGCCGTCCCCACCCCCTGACCTCCCCGGGAGAGAACGTGTTCACCACCCGACCCCGGCGGCGCGACGGAAGCCACGGACACCGGCGGCACCACGTGACGAGGACCGCCGCGCTGACCGGTGTGGTGGCGGTGCTCGCGGCGGGCGCCTTCGTGCTGCTGCCCTCCGACGCGGACGCCACCGCCCCCGCGCGCGGCGACTTCGACGCGGACGGCACATCCGATCTGGTGTACCGCAACGTGGCGGGCCAGTTGTACGTCCACACCGGCGCGGCCGAGACCATGGTCCTCGACTCGGACGTCGCCAAGGTCAAGGACGTCCTGACCCCCGGGGACCTCGACTCGGACGGCGTCCAGGACGTGCTGACCCTCAGCCCGACCGGCGTGCTGTTCTTCCACTCCGGTGTGTACGCCCGCACCCCCGGCGGCCTCGGCTCGTACCGTACCGTCGCGTCCGGCTGGCAGATCTACAACAAGATCGCCGCCCCGGGGGACATGAACGGCGACGGCAAGGCGGACCTGGTGGCCCGCACCCCGGCCGGCACGCTCTACTTCTACCCGGGCAAAGGCACCGGCGCCTTCGGCAGTCGCGTGACGATCAGCACCGGCTGGCAGCAGTACGACGAACTGATCGGCGCCGGCGACCTCAACGGCGACGGCGTCGGCGATCTCCTCGCCCGCACCCCGGCCGGCGTCCTCTACCGCTACCCGGGCAAGAAGGGCGGCACCTTCGGCACCCGGGTCAAGGACCCCAAGACCGACTGGGCGTCGTACAACCAGATCATCGGCGGCGGCGACTGGGACGGCAACGGCAGGACCGACCTGCTGGCCCGGGACTCCGCCGGCGCGCTCTGGTTCTACGCGGGCGACGGCAAGGGCACCTTCGGCACCCGGTCCGCCCGCAGCACGGGCTGGGGCAAGGCCACGCAGTTCGCGGGAGCCGGCAACAACCCGCACTTCGGCAAGTTCGGCGTCATGGCCCGAACGTCGGCCGGCAGCGTCTACAGCTACCAGGTCACCGGCACCGGCACGCTGACCGGCAAGCTCCTGGTCGGCGAGGCCTGGCCGTCCTCCACCACCCGCCTCGCCCACGCCTCCTCGCTGCGCCAGAACGGCCTCGCCGACCTCGTCGTGCAGTCCGTCAGCAGCGGCCGGTTGACCAACCCGGCGTTCTACGCCCTCTCGGACCCCGCACTCGCCACCGGTTCCACCTCCTACAACCGGGTCGTCGGCCCCGGGGACGTGACCGGTGACGGCAACGGAGACCTGCTGGCGGTGACCACCGCCGGCACGCTGTACCTCTACGCGGGCGACGGCTCCGGCACCAACGTCGCCGGACGCGTCAAGATCAGCACCGGCTGGGAGCGCTACAACACCCTCGTCGGCGCGGGCGACTTCACCGGCGACGGCCGCCCCGACCTGCTGGCCCGGGACACGGCCGGCGTCCTGTGGCGCTACGCGGGCACCGGCAGCGCGTCCGCCCCCTTCGCCGCCCGGGTGAAGGTCGGCACCGGCTGGCAGCAGTACAAGAAGGTGTTCTCGCCCGGCGACGCCAACGGCGACGGCAAGGCCGACCTGATGGCCACGAACTCCACCGGCGCCCTCTACTTCTACGCGGGCACCGGCACCGGCGGCTTCAAGTCCCGCGTCACCAAGGCCACCACCGGCTGGAGCGGCTGGGCCGACCTGCTGTGACCGCCCGGCGCGGCCCGCGGGCCCGGTCGGCCCGGCAGCGCGGCGCGTGTCACGGGCGCCGCTGGTGGGCGAGGTCGTCTGCTCGGCCGCCCGCCCCGAGCGAGCCGGTGGGGCGGAAGGACCCACCGGCCTCCAGGCGGGTCAGGACGCGCCGGGAGCGGCGCAGCACGAGAGGCGGCAGCGCGGTGCGGGAGAGCTGGGCGAGACGCAGCCAGGCCGGGGCGTACACGGCGGTGCGCCGGTGCTCCACGGCCCGGACGAGCCGTTGAGCGACGCTGTCCACCGGGTGGACGTGCCGGGCCGGCGGCGGCATGTGGGCGCGCAGTTCACGCAGAACGGCGTGGCGGTCGGCGTCGCGGATCATGTCGGTGGCGGTCCAGTTCAGGTAGGCGATGCCCACGGCCACCCCGTACGGGGCCACCTCGGCGCGCAAGGAGTGGGCGAAGGCCTCGGCACCGGCTTTCGAGGCGCAGTAGGCGCTCATCATCGGGGCGGCTCCGATCGCCGCGAGTGAGGCGACCTGGAGGTAGTAGCCCGCCGTCACGATCAGGTCGGGCAGGAACACGTGCGCGGTCAGCGCGCTTCCGGTGAGGTTGACGTCCACGACCCGCCGCCAGTCCGTCATGTCCGTGTCGGTGAACGGGCCGCCCTGCGCGATGCCGGCGTTCGCCACGACGGCGGACGGGGGGCCCAGCCGGCGGCGGACCAGCGTCGCCGCCCGTTCGAGGGCCGCCTCGTCGGTGATGTCGGCCTCGATGGCCAGGGCCGGGGTGGGCAGGGCGGCAGCCACCCTCTCCAGGCCCGCCTTCTCGTGGCCGATCAGCGCCAGGCGCGCGCCGCGGCGGGCGAGTTCGCGCGCCTGGGCCGCTCCCAGCCCACGGGCGGCTCCGGTCACCACGACGGTTCGGTCTTCGAGCGGACTGCCGTACACGGGCTGCTCCTTCGGCTGCCGGGGGCTTCAGCGGCCGTCCGGGCGTTGTGCCCCGGTGCGGTCGCGGCGGGTGAGGACGTGCTGCAGCCGGTGCAGACCGGGTGCCCGGTTGCGGCGCAGTGCCGCCCGCGCGGCGTTGGCGCCCGGGGCACCGTGGACGCCGCCGCCGGGATGGGCGCCGGCGGAGGCGAGGAAGAGCCCGCGCACGGGGGTCTCCGGACGCCCGGAGCCGGGCAGCGGGCGGAAGACCAGCTGCTGGTGGAGGGCGGTGGTACCGCCGTTGATCGCTCCGCCGTCCAGATTGCGGTCGAGCAGTTGCAGGGTGGGGGGAGCCAGGACGCGCCGGGCCCGGATCAGGGACCGGAAACCGGGAGCGAACCGCTCGACCTGGCGTTCGACCCGGTCGGCCATCACCTCCTGCTCCTTCGTGTTCCAGGCGCCGGTCAGCCCCTCGTCGCCGGCGTCGGAGGTGATCCGCCGCGGCACATGGGTGTAGGCCCACGCGGACTCGGTCCCGTGCGGTGAGCGGACCGGATCGGCGGTCGTCATCTGGCCGAACAGCGCGAACGGGCGGTCGGGCACCGCACCCGTCGCGATCTGGGCGGCGAACCGGGTGAGCTCGTCCAGCCCGTCGGCCAGATGGACGGTCCCGGCCTGGCGGGCCGCCTCCGCCTGCCAGGGCACTCGGGCGTCGAGCGCCCAGTCGACCTTGAAGGTCCCGAAGTCCCACTCGAACCGCTCCAGGTCCGCCAGCAGCTGCGCGGGCAGATGTTCCGCGCCGACGAGGGAGCCGTAGAGCGCGGGCACCGAGACGTCCGCCAGCACCGCACGCCGGGCGGCGACGCTGTCGCCGTCGGCCGTGCGCACGCCGACCGCCCGCCCGTCCCGGACCACGATCCGCTCGACCCGCCGCTCGCAGCGCACGACCCCACCCCGCGCCCGCAGACGCCGCACCAGCGCGTCGGTGAGGGCACCGGAGCCGCCGACCGGCACCGGAAACCCGTACGTCTGGCCGAGCATCGACATCAGCCAGCCGAATCCGCCGCTGCCCGCCGCCTCCGGGGCGAGATCGGCGTGCAGGGCGTTGCCGGCCAGCAACAGCCTGCCGCCCTCGCCCGTGAACTCCTCGGACCCCAGGCGCCGCACGGGCAGGACGAGGGTGCGCGCCATCCGCAGCCCACCCGCTCCCCGCAGCCGTACCGCGAGCCGAGCCGTGGCGCGCAGCGGGGGGAACGGCGTGAACAGCGCGTCCAGGATGTCGGCGCGCAACTGCTCCCACACGCCGTGCAGGCGCCTCCAGGCGTCCCCGTCCCCGGCCGCGAAGGCGTCGAGCGAGGCGGCGGTGGCGTCGATCCCGCGGTCGAGGACGGCGCATCTGCCGTCGGTCAGGGGGTGGGCCAGGACGCGCGGCGCATGGCTCCACCGCAGCCCGTGTGCTTCGAGCCCCAGGCCCCGCAGCACGGGGGAGGCGGCGGCCAGCGGGTAGAAGGAACTGAAGAGGTCGCTGACGAATGCGGGGTCCACCCCCCGGTCGTGCCGCACCGCACCACCGGGTTCGGACTGTTCCTCCAGGACCTCCACGCTCCAGCCGGCGTCCGCCAGGAGGTTCGCCGCGACCAGACCGTTGGGCCCGGCCCCGATCACCACCGCGTCAGGCATCGCCGCCTCCGGGCGCGCGTGCCCCGGCCGTCGCGTGCGGCCGGGGCGCCCCGGCGGCCTGTTCCTCGGCCTCGCAGACACGGGCGAGGCGGGCCAGCATCGCGCGGTGCCGCAGCTGGATCACGACCTCCACGCCCGCGCTGTGCAGCATGCCGCCGACGCCCTCCAGCGGGTGCTCGTCCACGATCGCCAGACAGTGCTCGCCCCACGAGCGCAGTTCCAGCGCGATCCGTGCCGTGCCGAGGACGCCCGCGTGGGCCTCCAGCTCCAGCACGGACGGCTCCACACAGCGCCGGACGACCGTCTCGTTCGTCAGCCGGACCGGGCCGAGCCGGACCTCGTAGGCGATCGTGGCGCCCACCTGCGGCCAGTCGCCCCGAGCGGGCTGCGACGCCGAGGTGCCGACCACCCACTCCGTGTAGCGGTCGCCGTCCGCCAGGACCTTCCACACCGTCCGGGGACTCGCCTTGATCAACTGATGCCGAACCGCCACGGGTACCTCCCGCACTCGTCGATGTTCATCGCCAAGTGCCCATATCGACAATCGCCAACCGGAAGGTGCCGTGACCCTGAGGCCGCGCGCCGGTCAGGCGGTGTGGTGCAGCCAGCGCCGCAGGACGGCGTTGACGCCGTCCGGCAGGGCGCTGAGCTGGTCGATGGCGTCACGGTCCTCGGGGCGCGGCGGGATTCCCGACGCGGTCAGGGCCGCGTGCAGTCCGATGCGGCGCTGGTCGCGCGGGCTGACGGCGAAGCAGAGGCGCTCGGCGGGGTTCGGCGGCGGCAGCGGCTGGTCGGCCTCCACTCGCGGGCCGGCCGGCTCCGGCCAGAGGACGTCGGGCGCCTCGACGGCATAGAAGTCGACGTAGGAGTGGGGCGCGCTGTGCTCGGCGGCGGTGGTGCTCACGTGGGTCTCCTCACCGGCTTGTCTGCGGTTCTGCGGGACATGAGGCGCGCAGGGCCCGCGCCGGTTGCGGTCGCGGCCGGACATCACACCGACGGCGTCATAGGAGGCTCATCCTCTGGTCCGACCACCGTCCCGGGCCGGCCGCGAGGCTCCTGCGTTGCGCAGGGGGCGCCTACCTGGCAGGGGGATCGGGGCAGAACACCGGCACCCGCTGGACGAGGTTGTTGGCGAACCCGCCCAGGTTCCAGGGCTGTTCCAGCGGCTGGGTGTTCCCCGCCCCGTCGTGGGCGCGGGCGCTCAGGACATGGGTGCCGGGGACCGCGGCCCAGGTGGCGGACCACCGGCGCCACGCCCATCGGTGCCCGTGATCCGGTTCCAGCCCGGCGCCGTACCACGTCAGGCCACCGTCCGTGCTCACCTCCACGGACGTCACCGGGGCACGTCCCGACCAGGCTCGTCCCTCCAGCCGGACCGGCCCCGGCGCCACCACCCGGGTCCGGGACATGAAGTCGGGGTAGCCCGGCGGGATCATCAGCGCCCTGGGAGCGACGCGGGTGACCGGCTCGCCCTCCTCCCCGGGCACCTGCCTGATCCGGTACGCCACGGACTGCTGGAAACCGGCGAAGGGCGTGTCGACGAGCGTGATGTCGCGCAGCCACTTCACCTGGGCCATGCCGTACCAGCCGGGCACCACGAGGCGCAGCGGGCTGCCGTGCTGGGGCGGCAGCGGCGCGCCGTTCATCGCGTAGGCCACCAGGACCTCGGGCTCGTCGCCCAGGGCGAGGTCGAGAGGGAGACCGCGCCGGTAGTCCTGCTCGACGCCGCGTTCCACGCCGTGGTCCGCCCCGGTGAACACGACGTCGACCGCGTCGTGTCCGACGCCCGCCTCGTCGAGGAGCAGCCGCAGGGGTACCCCGGTCCAGTCCGCCGTGCCGACGGCCTCGACCAGCCACGGCTGGCTCACCGGCCTCGGCGACAGCAGGGCCCTGCCGTTGCCCGCGCACTCCATCGTCATCCGCGTGGTGACGGCGGGGTAGGCGCGCAGTCGCGCCGGGGTGAAGCTGAGCGCGCGCCGTACGCGCCCGCTCACCGTCAGCCGCCAGGCGGCCGGCTGCGGCACGTGGGGGATGTCGTAGTGCGTCAGCACGTAGTGGAGGCCGGGCGGTGTGACGTCGTGGCGCATGGCCTCCAGCGGCAGGCCGTGGTTCCGCGTGGCCAGTGCCAGCTCGTCCAGCCCCAGACCGTCGCCGGACGCGGCGAGGTGGGAGGGAACACCGACGTCGGCGCGGTGGGAGGGAACACCGACGTCGGCCGGTCGACGCCTCATGCCCCCGATTGTCCGCTCCCGTCGCCGAGGGTGCATCGGCAGCCGTGGGCGGGGGATGTTACGGGGCTCTGCCGCGACGGCGACGGCCTTGCCCGTCGAGGACCGGGGCGGCCGCGGCGTCTCCGCGTCCGCTGGGGTGGTCGCGCTGCCCGCCGGGGCGGGCGGAGCCCGGGTGGGACGTGGTCATCGGGTGACCGGCAGGTCGCCGCCCGCGACGAACGCGTCTTCGGTCCCCGAGTGCCGTACGTGCTGCTCGACGTGCCGCCACCGCCGGGTCCCGCGCGAGGAGCCGGGCGATCCGTTCCCGCAGGTCTGCCGCAGGAAGCCCGACGTGGGGACAGGTGGCCGTCCTTCCGTGACGTGTCCTCAGCTCCGGCAGCCGCAGCCCGACGCCGCCTTGGCCTGGGCGACGGTCAGGCCCGGGTCGGCGGAGGTCTCGTCGGGGGTGCAGCAGGCGTCGACGCCGCAGCAGGCCTGGGCCGGCTCCGCGGCCCGGGCGGGGGTGTCGGTGGTCTCCGGCTTGGTGGCGCGGACGATGGCGGAGTGCATGCCGGCGGCGACCGGGTGGGTCGGGGTGATCTCGATGCCGGTGAAACCCGCGGCTCGCAGTCCCGCACGGTATTCGGCGAAGGAGAGGGCGCCGGCGATGCAGCCGACGTAGTCGCCGCGTTCCGCCCGCTGGTCCGGGGTGAGGTCGTCGTCGGCGACGACGTCGGAGACGCCGATGCGGCCGCCGGGCCTGAGGACGCGGAAGGTCTCCGCGAAGACGGCGGCCTTGTCGACGGACAGGTTGATCACGCAGTTGGAGATCACCACGTCGACGCTGTCCGTGGGCAGCGGGATGGACTCGATGGCGCCCTTGAGGAACTCGACGTTCGTCGCGCCCGCCTTCGCCGCGTTGTCGAGGGCCAGGGCCAGCATCTCGTCGGTCATGTCCAGCCCGTACGCCTTGCCGGTGGGGCCGACGCGGCGGGCGGAGAGCAGGACGTCGATTCCTCCGCCGGAGCCGAGGTCCAGGACACGCTCGCCCTCGCGCAGTTCGGCGACGGCGGTGGGGTTGCCGCAGCCGAGCGAGGCGGCGACGGCCTCCGTGGGCAGCGCGTCGCGTTCGGCGGCGGCGTACAGGGTGGAGCCGAAGTTCTCGTCGCTCTCGACGGGCTGCGGCCCGCAACAGGCGGCGGTGTCCTCGGTGACCTTCAAGGCCGCCTCCGCGTAGCGCCGGCGGACGGTTTCACGCAGATCGGTGGACTGCTCGCTCATGGCTTCACTCCTGGGTGACGGGGCATGACGTGCCCCGGAACGGCTTGTATCGACGTTCGTTGATATAAGAGTGCGCCTTAAATCGAAAAGCGTCAACATAGAGGTGTGTCGAATCAAGAATCCGACGGCGGCTCCGGACGCCGCCGGCCCGCCGCGGGTCACCGGAGGGTGGGAAGCCCCCCACCCTCGACATACGTCACCTCGACCCCCGAAAGTCCCGTCACCCACCGGCCGGCGAGGTCCGCGAGCCGCTCCGCCCCGGGCGGCGTACGTCCGAGCCCGATCGCGTACCGCGCCTGCGCCGGCCCCGCGCCGGAGACGGCGGACGGCGCGGGGAACAGCGGCCGCGGCCAGGCGTGCGCGCCCCCCACGCCCGCGTCCTCCAGCGCCGTGAGCAGCGCGCGCATACGCCCCCGGACCCGCCCGTTCAACTCGTCGAAGTCCTCCGCCCGCCGCGGCAGCACCGTCACGACGGCCCACGCCGCGTGCCGCCGGTGCAGGGGCGGCGGCGAAAGAAGCCCGGGCCACGGATCCCGGCCGGACCCGGCCGCGGCCTCCACGGCCTCCCAGGCCCGGTAGAGCTCCTGGCTCAGCAGATCGAGTCCGTCCGCGCCGACCTGTCCGGTGCAGGACCGCACGGGCGCGCTGGGCGTCCACACGGTCACTGCCCCGCGGGCCCCGTCCCCGTCCCCGGCGAGGCCGACGGGCTCGCGCCAGTCCCACGCGGCCCACGTCCCGAAGAACCGCCGCAGCAGGTCACCGGCGTCCGCGACCTCCGGTGCCTCCTGGACCGTACGGGCCGCGAGGACCGCCCACGCCACCCCGGGCAGCCCGCCGAACGGCGCCGCGTCCAGCCCGCGCGCCCTCGCCCACGCCTTCACGCCCCGCGCCAGCGCCGCGAACCGCGACACCCCGGACCCGCCGTCACCGCCGGACCCGCCCACCGCCGCCAGGACCGCGTCCGCGTCGGACACCGCGCTCAGGGCGACGGCGGCCGCCTCGCCCAGCCCCGCCCTCCGGGCCACCGCGCCCTGAACCGGCACCGGGCCCGTGGCCACGACGACCAGGTCCACGTCCAGCCCTCCGGCCCGGAACCGCAGCCCCGGCACGCGCGCGCCGACGACCTCCCGCATCCGTTCGGCGTCCGGCAGCGAGGCCGCGACCCGCTCCCGTACGGCCGCGAGGTCCACCGTGCCGGGCAGCGCCGCGACGACGTCCAGGTCGGCCCCCTCCAGCGCACAGCCCATGCGCCGCGACCCGGCGACATGGACCACACCCTCGCCGAGCGCGTCCGTCAGACGCCGTACGACCCGTTCGGCCTCCGCGTCGTCCCCGGCGGGCCGGACACCCGGGCCGGCGGCCGGCCCGGCCCAGTCCGCCCACTCCCGGTCCGGCCGCCCGACGGCCGGTTCGGGAAGCCACCGCACCTCCCCGGTGCCGAGGGCGACCGTGGCCCGGGGCCGCATCGGTTCGTCGCCCCGCCGGGACAGCAGGACCAGTTCCCCGACCCGCGTGGTCATGGGGGACAGCCGGGCCGCGCAGTCGACCGCGACGGCGTGCGGGTCACTCGTCCGGCCGAGGCTCAGATGCGGGGTGAACCCGTCGTGGCGGCCACGGCAGCGCGGGAAGCGCCGCACGAGCGCCCGCCACAGTTCCGCCCACGGCGTCTCGTCGTCCGCCGCGGGGTCCAGCCATACGGTGGCGCCGTGCCGGTGGGCGAAGGTGTGCAACCCCGCCAGCCGGGCCGTGAACGGGGCGACCTGCTCGGCCGCCGTGGCCAGCAGCGGCGCCGCCCGCTCGAAGTCCGACTCGGGGACGAACCCGAACAGCACGTTGACATGCGGTGGCCAGCGCCGGATCTGCACGTCGTGGTCCCGGCGCACGTCCTGCAGCGCCGGCCACAGCTCGCGCGGCGGGACCCACGCCAGTGCCGTACGGGGCGTCGGCGCGACGTCGAGCACGTCGACGGGCGCGCCGGTGCCGCAGTACAGGTCGGCGGCCACGCCGTAGTGGTCGGAGATGTACAGCCCTTCCGGCGACGGCGTGTCGCCGAGCAGCGCCGCACCGGTCACGCGCGGTCCGTCGGAGGCGCGGACGAGGACGCGGTCGAGGCGCGAGGCACGGCCCGACAGGGACGAGACGGCGGCCAGCGGGTTGACGCCCGGGTCGAAGGTGGGGGAGTGGTCGCCCGGTCCGTGCGTCTCGGTCCAGGCGTCGAGCATGCCGAGCGTGCGCTCCGGGCCGGGCCCGCCGTCGTTGAAGTCGCCCACCAGGACCAGGCCGCCCGTCACCCCCGCGAGCCCCTCGGCGAGCCGGGTCAGTTCCGCGCCGCGCCGGGTCGGCCCGTTCTCGGAGTGGTCGCTGGTGAGATGGGTGGCGGCCACGGTCAGCGGTCCGGACGCGGTGTCCACGACGACGGCCGTGACGGCCTTGTGGTGGCCCAGGACGTGCAGTGCCGCCTCCCTGACGGGCAGCCGGCTGAGCAGCAGCAGCCCGCAGTCGTCGACGTCCTTGCCGAAGGGGTCGGTGCCGAGGGTGTAGCGGGCCCGCACCCAGGCCGCGTCCAGCAGCAGGGACAGCAGCCCCGCCTCGACCTCCTGCAGGGCGATCACGTCCGCGTCGGCGCGCTCCAGCGCCCGCAGCAGCAGCGGACGGCGCAGGGCGGTGTCGATGCGGTGGCTGTCGTAGCGGTCCCACAGCGTGTTCCACGTCAGCACCCGTGCCCGGTCCGGCCCCGCCTCCCGCGCCGCGGGCGCCGCGGGGGACCACCGTCCGGCCGCCGCGTCCCACGCGTACGGCGTGCGCGCCGAGAAGAAGGGCGCCCGCAGCCGCCGCGCCTCGCGCACCCGTCCGGCGCCCGAGGCGTCGATGCGGTCCACACCCGTGGCGCGGTCCCACACGACCTCGCCGTCCGCCTCCACGAACAGCACCCGGTGCCACGGGATCTCGCCGCCCGGCACGAAGGCCGGCAGCGGCACCCGCTTGGGTGCGGCACCGCGCTGGTGGATGCCCAGCACGAACCGCGCGGGGTCGAAACGCGCGTCCCAGCGCACCCGGTGGTAGATCTCCTCGCTGGTACGCATCAGGCGTCCTCCCCCTCCAGTGTGCCGTCGCGGTCCTCGACGGTCCCGTGCGCGCCCACGTACCAGGTGCGGTGCGCCTGGCCGGGATACGGCGGCACGAACCGGCGCAGCTGCCCCGCCAGCACCTCCGTCGGCACCGGGTGCGCACGCGTGCCGTTGCGCCGCACGAGCTCCTCCTCGTCCGCGAGCAGCACGGCGTGCGTGATCAGCGCGTCGCGCCGGCGCGCCACGGCGTGCACCAGGGACCGCTGGTGCGCGTTGAGCGACGTTGCGTCCCACACCACCGTGCCCCCGGCCGCGAGCGCCCCGTCCAGCCGCTCCAGGCCCTCCCGCAGCACCTCCCCGTTGGCCTTCTGGTCCGCCCGCGCGCCGCGCGCCGCACGCAGGTCGTCGAGCGCCACGCGCGCCGACACGCCCTCCAGCCGTGCCGCGAAAGCGCTCTTGCCGCTGCCGGACGGCCCCACCAGATGAACCAGCCGGGGAAAGTCCCCGCCCCGCCACCGCCATGTCGCCGCGACGGCCTCCTCCACCGTCGCCACCCGCCCCTGGGCGTACGCCTCCCGTGTCTGCGCCCAGCAGCGGTCCGCCGCCTCGCCGCCGACCCCGTCCCTCGCCAGAGCCTCCCGCAGCCCGGCCCTCAACGGCCGCAGCGGCGCCTCAGCCAGCAGACCGGCCTCCTGCGCGTGCAGCGCGGACCACTCCACCTGTTCCCGCGCCCGATCGTCCTCGGCCACCGCCCCCGCGACGGCGTGCAGCACCCCCGGATCGGCCGCGAACGACATCCGTACGAGCCCCGTCCGCCGCTCCGCGTCCGGGTACGGCCGGTGCAGCGCCGGGTGCAGCCCCACCAGATCGGCGACCCGCCGTGCGAGCGGCACGCCCAGCGGTCCCGCCGCCCGGCCCATCAGCGTCGCCCGCGGTGTGCGGTGCAGCAGCGCGGCGAGCACCCCGGCGAGCCGTGCGTCCCCGCCGCGCCCCAGCGCGTCGAGCCGCGCGCCCGCCTCGGCGGCCGCGCCCGCGTCCCGGTCCGCCACGCCCAGGTGCGTGGCCAGCGCTTCCGCGTCCGGTGCCGCCCCGGCCCGTACGGCCCACAGCGCGGCCGCCGGGCCGAGTCCGTTGGGCACCACGGGCGCGTGCATCCAGTGCGTCCCCGTCGTCACGTGGCCGGGCCGCACCCACTTGGCGACGCGCCCGGCGAAGTCCCCCCGGGCGAAACCCTCGACGGTCCGTACGACGTACCCCTCCTGCCGCCCGGTCTCCACCCGCAGCCGCCGCAGCACGCGCTCGTCGAACACCCCCCGCCACCACACCGGCGGCACCGGCACGCCCAGCCGCCGCAGGAACCGCACGGTCTCGTCCCAGCCCAGGCACCGGTCGTGCTCGTCCCACACGGAGAACCCGTAGAAGTACCCGTCGAGGGTGTCGTACGGGATCGAGTGCCGGGCGTACATGTTCTCCCCGCACACCCGCCAGCCCGCCGGTATCCGCGTTCCCACCCGCCCCTGAAGCGCCTTGACCCACGCCCGCGACGGATGGTGCGCGGAGTCCACGGACCGCGCGTGCAGGCCGTCCGCGTACAGGGTCGTGTTCTCCCCGTCGAGCTTCTCGGTGACGACGACCTCCCGCCCGAGGAACCCGCTCACCCCACCGGCCCGCACATCGTCCTCGGAGACGCCCGGTGACCAGGGCAGATGGGGCGTTCGGGGATAGGAGGCGCGCATGCGGGCCACTATAGGAGCGCGGAAAACGGCCCCTCCAGCGGATTACCGGCCGGGGCTGGGCCGTTCACCGCGTCACCGCCTCAGGGACAGGGCGGCGACGGTCACCGAGGTGAGGCACGTGCCGGCGGCCAGCACCCAGCCGAAGCAGCGCAGGCGCAGGGTCCGGTAGCGCTGCTCGTACTCGCCGCGCAGGGAACGGCAGCGGGCCGCGACGCGTTCCAGATCCTCCCGTGCGCGCTGGAGGCTCTCGGCGACGTACCGCTGTTCGATGTCGGCCCGTTGAGAGGTGGTCAGCCACTCGATGGGCCGCACGAACTCACGCGCCCGCTCCTCCGCCACCGCGATCCTCGCCTGCCACAGCAGAAAGCCCTCCGCCTCGTCACCGACACCGGCCCCCGCGGTTCCCTTTCCCGTCAGATCGCTCATCGGGGTCTCCGGTCGGTCATCAGCGGACTCCGTGCGCCTCGGACTCGGCGATGGCGATCTCGGGGTGGTGCAGGTCGAACGCGGGGGACTCGCTGCGGATCCGCGGCAGGGTGAGGAAGTTGTGCCGCGGCGGCGGGCAGGAGGTGGCCCACTCCAGGGAGCGGCCGTAGCCCCACGGGTCGTCGACCCCGACCGGCTTGCCGTACCGGCCCGTCTTCCACACGTTGTACAGGAACGGCAGCATCGACAGACCGAGGATGAACGAGCTGAGCGTCGAGATCGTGTTCAGGGCGGTGAAGCCGTCCTGCGCCAGGTAGTCGGCGTAGCGGCGCGGCATGCCCTCGGCGCCCAGCCAGTGCTGGACCAGGAAGGTGCCGTGGAAGCCCACGAAGAGCGTCCAGAAGGTGATCTTGCCGAGGCGCTCGTCGAGCATCTTGCCGGTGAACTTCGGCCACCAGAAGTGGAAGCCGGCGAACATCGCGAAGACGACGGTGCCGAAGACGACGTAGTGGAAGTGCGCCACCACGAAGTACGAGTCCGACACATGGAAGTCCATCGGCGGCGAGGCCAGGATGACACCGGTCAGACCACCGAAGAGGAACGTCACGAGGAAGCCCGTCGCCCAGAGCATCGGGGTCTCGAAGGACAGCGAGCCCTTCCACATCGTGCCGATCCAGTTGAAGAACTTCACACCGGTCGGAACGGCGATGAGGAACGTCATGAAGGAGAAGAACGGCAGCAGGACGCCACCGGTGACGAACATGTGGTGCGCCCACACCGTCACCGACAGGCCGGCGATCGCGATGGTCGCGGCGACCAGGCCCATGTAGCCGAAGATCGGCTTGCGGGAGAAGACGGGGATGATCTCGGTGACGATGCCGAAGAACGGCAGGGCGATGATGTACACCTCCGGGTGTCCGAAGAACCAGAAGAGGTGCTGCCACAGCAGCGGCCCGCCGTTGGCCGCGTCGTAGATGTGAGCGCCGAACTTGCGGTCCGCCTCCAGGGCGAACAGCGCGGCCGCCAGGACCGGGAAGACGAACAGGACCAGGACGGAGGTCAGCAGCACGTTCCACACGAAGATCGGCATGCGGAACATGGTCATGCCCGGCGCGCGCATGCAGATGACCGTGGTGATGAAGTTGACCGCGCCGAGGATGGTGCCGAAGCCGGAGAAGGCCAGCCCCATGATCCACATGTCGGCGCCGACGCCCGGCGTCCGCACGGCGTCCGACAGCGGGGTGTAGGCGAACCAGCCGAAGCTGGCCGCGCCCTGGGGGGTGAGGAAGCCGCCCACGGCGATGGACGAGCCGAACAGGTACAGCCAGTAGGCGAACATGTTCAGCCGGGGAAAGGCGACGTCGGGAGCGCCGATCTGGAGCGGCATGATCCAGTTGGTGAAGCCGGCGAACAACGGGGTGGCGAACATCAGCAGCATCACGGTGCCGTGCATCGTGAACGCCTGGTTGTACTGCTCGTTCGACAGGAACTGCAGCCCCGGACGGGCCAGTTCGGCGCGGATGAACAGCGCCATCACCCCACCGATCACGAAGAACGCGAACGACGTGGTCAGGTACAGGGTGCCGATGGTCTTGTGGTCGGTCGTGGTCATCCACTTCACCACGACGTTGCCGGGCTGTCTGCCCCTGACCGGCACCTCACTGTCGTAGGAAGCGGCAGCCGACCGCTCCGGGCCGTTCAGAATTGTCACAGCCGTTTCTCCCGATGCTCGCGGTTCACCCCGCCATGGCGTGAATCACGGGTCATCCTCGCGGCTCGCCGTGGCGGGCGAAGCCCGGAGCGGCCGACACACCGCCGATCGGGCGGTTGTCACACACGAGTGGAGTAGTCGGTCCTGTCCGCCGTCCGGGGAACCGCGTTCAGGCGGAGGCAGGGGCGAAGGCCGGGGCGAGCAGGTCGAGGAGGGCCGCCGCCGAGGGGTGAGGATCGCGACGTGGCGTGAGCGCGTGGATGCCGCGGGTCGGGGGATCGACGAGGGCCACGGTGGTGACGTCGGCCCGCAGGGCGCACGTCGGCGCACCGGGGATCAGCGCGATGGCGTGGCCGGTCGCCACCAGGGCCAGCTTGCCGAGCAGATCGGCCGCGGTGACGTCGATACGGGCACTGACTCCGGCGCGGGCGGCGTGCCGGCGGAGCAGCGCCGCCGAGCCGTCGTTGTCCTCGACCCAGGTCTGCCCGGCCAGCGTCCGGATGGGCACCGGGCCGCGCCCCGCTCCAGGACACGCTCGACCGGGTCCGACCGGTTCTGGAGGCGCTCGGCACGGTACGGCGCGTCGACGACGTCCGCACCGCGGCCGAGCTCAAGCTGATCGCCAACAGCGGCCTCGCCGGCGCCGTCCTCGCGCTGCGTGACTCACTGCGGCAGGCCGACGCCCTGGGACTGTCCCGTCCGAAGGTGCTGGACGTCCTCGAACTCGGCCCGCTCGGCGGGCTCGTGGCCCGCAAGCGAAGGTTCCTCGCCGGCCGGGCGGCCGCCACACGGCCGAGTTCACGATCGGCGCACTGGCCAAGGACATGTCGCTGCTGGCCGCCGCGTCGAACACCCCGGTGCGCGGCGCGGCCGGCCTGGCCGGCCACCCCGCCGGACCCGGGGCCGACATCGCCGTCGCCGCCGCGGCCCCCGCCGTGGAGGACGCCGTGCTCGCACCACTGCGCGCCTGCATCCGCGGACACGCCACCGGCGACCCCTCCCACTTCCGCGCCGCGTTCCTGCCCACCGCCCGCATCGAGGGAATCCGGGACGGCGCATTCGTCTCCTGGCGTCTGGACGAGTACTGCGCCCTCTTCCCAGGCCGTCCCGCCCCGGACGAACCGTCCCGTTCCCGGCGTGTCGACGTCCTCGACGTCCACGGCACCGTCGCGACCGCGACCATGACGCTGTCGCACGGCGCGGACACCTTCACCGACGTCTTCCTGCTGGTCCGCGCCGACGACAGCTGGCGCATCGCCAACAAGGCCTACCACCGGCACTCCTGAGGACCGTCCTTCCGTCAGGCACCCCGTGCAGGCACCCCGTGCAGGCACCCCGTGGGGGCGCCGAGAAGGGCCTGCCGGGAGGACCGGCCGTCTGCCGTCCGCCCGGTCAGTTCGCCATGGCGGCGAACATGCCGGGCTCGTACGAGCCCCCGGGGTTGTGCACGATCACGTTCATCCGGGTGGCCGCGTTGATCAGGGAGACCAGGCAGACCAGCGCACCGACCTGGTCGTCGTCGTAGTGCTTGCGCACCTCGGCCCACGTCTCGTCGGACACGCCGTCGTCGCCGAGCCGGGTGCCCTCCTCGGCGAGCGCCAGCGCGGCCCGCTCGGCCTCGGTGAACACGGTGCTGTGGCGCCAGGCGGCGACCAGGCCGAGCCGGAGCGCGGTCTCCCCGGCGGCCGCGGCCTCCTTGGCGTGGACGTCGACGCAGAAGCCGCAGCCGTTGAGCTGGCCGACCCGCAACTCCACGAGGTGCCGCAGGTTCTTCGGCAGCGTCGACTCTTCCAGTGCCAGCGCCGCCGTGTAGAACCGCTTGGCGATCTTCGCGGCGGTCGGGCTGTCGAGCAGGTTGAAACGGGGTTCCATGACGTGGTCCTCACTCGTGGTGTCGCGTGCTGCTCCGGACGCACACAGGACACCGGCGGACCGGTCCCTGTGACGGCGCGGCCATGTGGCGTGCGTCACCGGCCACGGGTGTCACAACACGGCGGGTCCGGCGTCTGGGGTCCGGGTCCGGCGTCTGGGGTCCGGGTCCGGCGCCCGGCGTCCGGGGTCCGGCGCCCGGGGTCCGGGATCCGGCCCGAGCGGCACTCCGCCGCCGGCGCTTTCGTCGCCGGCGGCGGATCACCGAGCCCGGCCCCACCCCCGGGCCGCCCACAGGCCGGAGTCGCGAACCGGCGGCCTAGGCAAGGTGCCGCGCGAAGAACCGCAGCGCCTCGTCGGTCTCGAACGCGGGGACTCCCCCATGGTCGCCGGGGTTGGCGTGCAGCGTCTTCTCGGTCGAGCCCAGGGCGTCGAACAGCGCCAGGGCGTGCTCCCTGGGCACCCGCGTGTCGTCCCACTGGAGCAGGAACAGCACCGGCACGGTCAGCCGGGCCGCGGTCTCGGCCAGCCCGTGCACGCCGAGCAGCCCCAACACCGCGGCACGGACCCGGGGTTCGGCGGCGAGCAGGGGCACACCGAGCCCGCAGCCCATCGACACCCCGTGGTAGCCGACCGGGCCGGTGCCCACGTGGTCCAGCTCCTGGACGGCGGTCAGGACGGCCTGCCAGTCGGCGACGGCCTGCCCGGCCAGCAGATCGTGCATGGCCGCGACCAGCTCGGTCGGATCCTCGCCGGCGGCCATACGGGTCCGCATGCCGCCCGCGAGCCGGAGGAAGCGTTCGTTCTTCGGCCGGTCGCCGTGGTGCGGGGCATCGATCGCGGCGACCGCGAAACCCCCCTCGGTGACGAACCGGTACGCGCCGGCCAGGACGCCGGGGGCCTTCTTGTGCTGGCCGCCGCCGTGTCCCAGCAGGATCAGCGGGCGGGGACCGGTGGCGCCTTCCGGCGTGAACAGCACGCCGGGGATCTCGCCGAGGATGAAGGACTGTTCGGTGACGCCGTCGGACGACGTCTGAGAGGTCAAGCTGAAGCGCATGGCGTTTCAAGGCCTTTCGGGTGCCTTGGTGCGGGCGCTCCCTAGACCATGCGAGGGAGGGAGCCCCGACCTGTCATCACAGCGTTGATCGGTCTCACCTCCTTCAGTCGCAGTACTGCACGGCGTCGGTGAAATTACCACACCTTGCCGCTCACGGTTCGCCCACCGAGCCGGCGGGCCGGAAGGCTCGTACGGCACGGTCGGCGCACCGACTTGAGTCTCAAGCGGCTTGAGGCTTCAGACTCTTCGCATGAACGACGAACACGTCGGCCGACTCACCATCGGGCAGCTCGCCGAACGCGGTGATGTCGCCGTCGCCACCATCCGTTACTGGTCGGACATCGGTGTGCTCCCGCCCGAGGGACGCTCCGAGGGCGGCTACCGGCTCTACGGGGCCGAGGCCATCGCTCGTCTGGAACTCGTCCGCAGCCTGCGGGAGTTGGGGCTCGGCCTCGAAGCGATCAGCCGGGTACTGGAACGCGAGGCGACGATCGCCGAGGTCGCTGCCGCCCACGTCGTCGCCCTGGACGCCCGGATCCGCGCCCTGAAGGTCGACCGGGCCGTGCTGGCCACGGTCGCCGAACGCGATTCCACCGCGGAGGAGACAGCAGTGATGAACAGACTGGCACGACTCTCGGTCGCCGAACGCAGGGAGATCATCGAGGACTTCATGAAGGAGGTGGCCGAAGGACTGGACGTCGAGCCCGGTATCGGAGAGCGCCTGTCGCGCTCTCCGCTCGAACTCCCCGACAGCCCCTCGGCGGAGCAGGTGGACGCCTGGCTGGAGCTGGCCGAACTGATCCAGGACCCCGGCTTCCGCTCCCGGATGCGAAGGATGCTGGAACTGAGCGCGCCGAGGCCGGGTTCAGGCGGATCCCTCTGGTTCGCCGGGCACGTGGTCCAGGTCGTCGGCGAGGCCCGAGCCAGGGGAGTGGCCCCCGACGCACCGGAGGCCTCCGCGGTACTGACCGGGCTGTTCGGTGACGCCGACCGGCGCGAGATCCTGCAGTGTCTCGAGGCGGGCCTGGCCGCGGGGGCCGAGCGGTACCGGCGGCTCATCTCCGTCGTCCGGGGGCACCGGCCGCTGCCCTCCCGCGCCGACGACTACACCTGGCTCGGCCAGGCCCTGCGGGCCGACCTCGCCCCCACGCCTCGGTGAGCCGGAAGCCTCCGCGCCACGCCGCACGTCACCGGCGGAAACCGGATGCTCCCCGGCGGCGTCCTCGCCACTGATCGGATCTGATGTCCGGCAGACGACGCGTCACCGGTGCCGAGCGGCGCCGTGCCGGCAGGGGGAGGGGCAGCGAATGAACGCGGGCCAGCAGGTGGAGTTCCACGCTTCGTGCGGACACATGATCTCGGCTCCGGCCGACCGCGCCGGGCAGGACGTCCGCTGCCCCCACTGCCACCAGGTGGTCCGTGTCCCGCCGCCCGACGTCCCGTACGCCTCGCCCGTTCCCGTGCCCGCGACGGCCGTCGAGCCGGTCCTGCTGACCACCCTCTACCTGAGCGCCCTGATCGGTGGGCTGCTGGCCGCCGGGCTCATCTACCTGGTCATGTTCGACGAGTTCTCCGAGAGCGAGCTGGTCACCATCACGCCGCTCTGGTTCTTCCCGGTCGTCTTCGGCCTGTACGGGTTCACCTCGCAGCGGCTGCTGCGCCGCATCGCCACAGGGCGGGCCAGAACCCTCAGCGACGCCGCTCGCCTGTCCATCGACGTCGCCGGGCACTGGGCGGCGCTGCTGCTCTTTCCGTTCCTGGTGCTGAAATGGCGCAGCTCGCTGCTGGTGTCCCTGGCGGCGGCGGTCTTCTGGGCCGTGCTGCTGTGGCTCTTCTTCGCGCTGCTCTTCCCGAGCCTGTGAGCGCCGCCTCGCGGTCCGCCGGTGACGGATCCCTCACGGATCCTTCGCGTGAAGGAGTGGACCCGCGCCCGCACCCGGGCCGATCGTGGGCGGCATGAAGGATCACCGCACGGCACCCGCCGACGCCGACCCCGGAGCGTCCGGCGACTCCGCCCCCGCCGCCGGCCGCGACTCCGGGGGCGAGGAGGCCGGCGAAGTCCGCCGCTTCTGGGGCCGGCTCGGGATTCCCGGGCTGGTCGACGTCCACACCCACTTCATGCCCGAGCGCGTGCTGCGCAAGGTCTGGGACTACTTCGACGCGCTCGGAACACTGACCGGTGGGCTGGAGTGGCCGATCACCTACCGCAAGGAGGAGGCGGAACGGACGGCCCTGCTGAGGGAGTTCGGCGTCCGCGCCTTCACCGCGATGCTCTACCCGCACAAGCCGGGCATGGCCCGTTGGCTGAACGGCTGGGCGGCCGACTTCGCCCGCCGCACCCCCGACTGTCTGCACACCGCCACCCTCTTCCCCGAGCCGGGCGTCGAGGCGTACGTCCGAGAAGCCGTCGAGGCCGGCGCACGCGTGTTCAAGGCCCATGTGCAGGTGGGTGCGTACGACCCGGCCGACGAACTCCTGGACCGAGCCTGGGGGGTGCTGGCCGAGGCCGGGATCCCCGTGGTGATCCACTGCGGCTCCGGTCCGGCTCCCGGCAAGCACACCGGTCCCGGGCCGGTCGCGCGGGTGCTGGCGCGGCATCCCCGGCTGCGGCTGGTCGTCGCCCATATGGGGATGCCCGAGTACGAGGACTTCCTCGGCCTCGCCGAACGGTACGAGGAGGTGCGGCTGGACACGACCATGGCCTTCACCGACTTCGCCGAGCGGCTCATGCCGTTTCCCCGCCGGGCCCTGCCCCGGCTGGCCGGACTCGGCGACCGCGTCCTGCTCGGCTCGGACTTCCCCAACATTCCCTATCCGTACGCGCATCAGCTCCAGGCACTGGAGCGGCTGGGCCTGGGTGAGGCGTGGCTGCGGGCGGTGTGCCACGACAACGGGGCACGTCTGTTCGGCCTGTGAAGAGGCCGGGGAACAGCCGGCCGGGGAACAGCCGGCCCGGGGTCAGCCCTCGTCCGGTCGCTCCCAAGGGCGCGGTCCCGAACCCGAGTGCCACGCCTGCAGCCCCTCGGCGTCCACACACACGATTCCGCACTGCTGCGCGTACTCGACCGCTGGTGCCGTGAAGTCGCTGGTGGTGACGACGACGGCGATGTCGGCCTCGTGGACGGTGAAGCAGGTGCCGCCGAAGCGCTGCAGATCCTGGGAACCGACCTTGTGGCCGTCGCCGTACCGCTTGCACTGGATGACGAGGCGGTGGCCGTTCGGCGCCGTCGCCGTCACGTCGGCGCCCAGGTCACCCGCGCCGCCCACCACTTCGACGCCGACACAGCCGTCTCGGGCGCACAGGTCGGCTATCGCCTGCTCGAACTCGTCCGGATCCAGGGCCTCGTAGCCCGGGAAGTGCGGGACGCGGTCCGTCGCGAGGACGAGTGTCTCCTCCACGGTGGCGACGGCGGACGTCCGGGGCGTGTCTTCGGCACCTTGCACCGGGGTGGCGACCGGTGCCTCGTCCAGTGCGCCGACCGCTGTCTCGGCCGCTTCCTCCAGGGCCTCTGCGGCCCGCTGTACGAGTCTGCGCGCCGACCGGCGGCGTCGGCCGCGGTGGCAGGCGACGATGCCGGCGGAGGTGAGGAGAAGCAGGGTGAAGGCCCATGCGGGACGGCGTTCCGCCGCGGCCGCCGCGAGGCGGGCGATCAGGCCGCCGAGGCTCAGAAGGAGGGCGAGAAGGACGAAGAACAGGGCCGTCGTACGCAGGTCGAAACGACGACGGCGGCGCACGGGGGGCAGCGGGCGGGTGGGCGCGGTCACGGTGGTGGTTCCTCCCAAGTGGCCTTTGAAGATGATCACTTGGGGCGTGTGCCCCGCATGGGACGGTTCACCGGGGCGCGGGCCCGACCGGTTGCCGGGGAGTTTCAGGGTGTTCGGCCCGCAGGCCGTCTCCCTGGATACGACTCCGCGCGGTGGGCCCGGCCTTGAGGGGGCCCGCCGGCCCACCGCGCGTGCGGGGCGTCAGATCCGGCCGCCGGTGAGCCGGGTGATCGGGCCGTGGGTGTGGCGGCCGGAGCGGCGGCCCGCCGCGTACGAGGCGGCCGTCAGCGCGGTCAGGCCGGCGCCCACACCGGCGGCGATCAGCTTCTGGTGGGTGATCACCGTCCAGGCCGTCTTCGCCGTGGTGGCGATCTGTCCGGTGGCCGCCTTGGCCGTGGCAGCGACCTGGCCGGTCGTCGCGACGAGTGCCTGGCGGCCCGCCTCGACGCCGCGGGCCGCGCCCTGCGCCGCCCCTTCGACGGCCTCGGCGGACCGCTGGGCCCCGGACTTGACGGCCGACGTGGCGTCACCCGTCTTGTTCGCGGTCCCCTTCGCGGCCCGTGCGGCGGGGGCGGTCGCCTTGTCCGCCGTGCGCCGGGCCTTCGCCGCGGTCGCTCGTGTGGCGCCGCGCTCGTCCTTCGTCTCCTTGTTCGGTTCAGTCATGGACTTCGCATTGCCCCTCGCTCGGACCGCAAACACGCTCGGTCGCACGACGTGCACGCCCCGACCGAGGGCCGCGAGCGGCGGGTCAGTAACGGCGGTCGGGCCAGTGAGGGTCCTCCCAGCGATCGGGGCCGGTGAGGCCGAGCAGCCGTATGCGGTGGAGCAGTTCCTCGGACGCGCCGTGGGCCCGGAGCCGGGCAGGGGCGTGGCGGACCAGCCAGGCGGTGAGCTCCGTGCGCGTCTCTTCCTCGTTGTCCCAGGCGCCCCAGGGCAGTTGGTCGCCGAGCAGGTCGTACTCCCACTGCGCCGCCAGTTCGGCCAGGTGCTGGTCGGCCGGGGGGCCGGTCAGCGTCGCCCAGTCGTCGAGCCACGGGGTGAGCGTGCCGGCTGCCTCGGTGCACAGGGCGAGCACGGCGTACGCCGGTACGGCGGGCGCCGGATCGGTGAGCGTGGCGGCCCACCACGCGTGCAGGAACTCCCCGACCGCTTCGGCCTGGGCGTCGGGCCACTGCTGCCAGTGACCGCGAGCGAACGACTGGCCGATTTCCGCCATGCCGGACAGGGGCTGCTCGACGAGGCCGGCGACGAGGGCCGGGGCGAGCTGGGGAAGGATCCGCCGCAGCACGGAGGCGTGGTCGCTCCAGTCCCAGGCCTGCCAGGTGCGCCGCAGGAGGTCGGGGTCCAGCCTCACGTCCGGCGTCTTGAGCTGCGCAAGGTCTTCGGGGCTGCCCCAGTGACACTCGCAGTTGTGCTCGTCGGGGTCTGCGGTCATCCCGCCGAAGGTGGCGGTCAGGCCGTCCAGCGCGGCATCGAGACGTAGGCGGGCGCGGGGCTGGTCCGGGCTCATCATGGTGTTCACATTCAGGGACTCCGGAGCTTCCGCCACCCCGAAGATCGCCAACTTACCGGCCCGGCTCCCGGCCCGCCACCCCGAACAGCGGCCTCCCCAGGGCGGACGAGAAGCCTATGACCGGTACGACCGAACAGCTACGGCCCGATGCCGGAGGCGCGCAGTCTCCGGGCCAGGAGTTCCATCTCCGGCAGCGTCCCTGAGCAGTCACCGCTCAGCACGCGCCGCAGGGCCCTTGGCATGCACCAGGTCCAGGCCCAGTTCGGCGCGCAGCAGCCGCATGATCACGGCACCCGACGTGCCGGCCACTCGCAGCCTCGCCGGTCCAGGCAGCCGGCAGACGTGCGACGGGCATTCCCGCTCGTGCGCGACGACCTCACCGGGAGGCCCGGCGGCCCCGGGGCTCATCGGGCGGCCTCGTGCAGGGGCGCCGCGGCGGCGGGCTGCCAGCCCAGTTCGGGTGCGGTCAAGTGCCGTACGTCGTGCACGATCTGTTCGTAGTCGGCCCGGCCGAACTCGTACGGGAGTTCCAGGCACAGCTCCGAGACGGCCGCGACGACCGGATCGGCGGCCAGTCGCTCCAGGATCTGTTCGGCCGTTCCGACCACGTCCGGGGCGAACAGGGTCCGCTTCGGGCCCTGTGGGGCCAGGGTGCGCGCGTGCCGGCCGGACGCGTAGTCCCGGTAGGGCCCGGGTCGTCGCGTCCGCGCTGTCGGACCGGCCGGTCCGGAGGGCGCGCGGCCGTAAACCACCCGCGCGACGGAAAGACGCCCGCTTCCACGGCCGGCGGCCGGGCCGGCCGGCCATGAACAGCCCCGGCGACCGGGCGACTCACGGTGAGGCGGTGAGCTTCTCGACTCGGCGCATCACGTCGCAGCAGAACGCGCCGATGCCCTCCGGATTGTCGATGAACTGGTTGGGTTTGACGCAGAACGTCGTGAAGCCCTGCTCCAGCTGTTCCGGGATCGACGCCAGCGCCGCGCCGAGGTCGGCCGTGGAGTGGTCGTCGGCGAAGACCGCCCGGGTGCCGCCGATCATCTCCAGGCCGGCGATGTCCCGGCCGGCCGCGGCCATGGCCGCCTTCAGCGCCTGCCTGTCCTCGGGGGTGGGCCGCCCGAGCGGATGGAAGCCGTGGCCGTGGCGTACGAGCCTGCGCAGCACGGGTCCGTGCAGGCGCTGTCCTCCGAACCACAGCCGCGGGCCCTCGGGACGGTACGCCTTGGGCTCGAAGTACACGTCCCGGAAGGGATAGTGCTCGCTCTCGTGCGCGATCGGGGAGGGCCCCCAGGCCTTCGCCCAGACCTCCAGGTGTTCGTCCAGCAGCCGTCCGCGCCGTCCGAAGGGCACACCGAGCGCGTCGTACTCGTCCTTGCTCCAGCTGACCGTGGGCTGCACCAGCAGACGGCCCTCGCTGATCAGGTCGAGGGTGCCCAGTTCGCGGGCCATGAGCAGGGGGTGGCGCAGGGGGGCCAGCACCGCGGCGGCGGCCAGCCGCAGACGCTCGGTGACGGAGGCGATGGCGGCGAGCAGGAGGAGCGAGTGGGGCCAGGGGGTGTACGGGTCCTGGTTGCCCGGCAGGGCGTAGTCGCGGGGGTTGCCCATGACGCCGTTCGCGGCGGCGTCCGGACCGAGCACGATGTGCTCGCTGACCATGACGGAGTCGAACCCGGCGTCCTCGGCCTCCCGTGCCCACCGGATCGCGGCGGGCAGGTCGGCCCGGCCACCTGTGAGGGTCCAGTTCTCGCTGAGGACGAGCAGCATGCGGGGCGTGTGGGACATCGACGACTTCCTTCGGTTCCGGTGGCCGCGGTGACGTGGGATCACGGGGCGGCGGTTTCCTTCCGGGGGAGCCCGGCGGGGGAGGGAGCGCCACTCGTCCCGCCCCCGCCGGTGCCTCAGCGCTCGTACACCACGCTCCCGTCGAACACCGTCATCTCCACCTGGGTGTCCGTGATCTCGTGGGGGTCCAGGCCGAGCAGCGGGCGGTCCAGGACGCACAGGTCCGCGACCTTGCCGGGCTCGATCGAGCCCTTCCAGTCCTCGGCGAAGTCCTGGCGGGCCGGGTTGACGGTGTAGGCGCGCAGCGCCTCGGCCAGCGGTACGCACTGGTCGGGCCCGCTGGGCCGTCCGGTGGCCTTGGACTCGCGCAGCATCATCGCGGCCACACCCTGGCGCCAGTCGGGCTCGGTGATCGGCGCGTCGGAGCCGGCGCAGACCGCGATGCCCGCCTCGAGGGCCGAGCGCACGGGCCACTGGCAGGCGGAGCGCTCGGGTCCGACGACCTGGTCCATCAGGTCGGAGATCGTCCACTTGATGGCGGGGTTCATGTTGACGCCGTAGCCGTGCGCGGCCAGTTTGGCGAGGCTGTCGGCGCCCACGAAGTCGCCGTGGATGACGTAGTGCCGGGCGTCGGAGCGCGGTACGGCCTCGTTCGCCGCGAGGAAGGCGTCCACGACGGTGTCGATGGCCCGGTCGCCGGTGACGTGCACCCCGAGCTGGAAGCCCGCCTCGTGGGCGACGCGGATCATCTCGCGGAGTTCGTCGACCCGCAGCGCGGGGGAGTCGCCGTGCACGCACAGCGCGCCGTGGCCGCCGTCGGCGTACGGTTCGTTCATCCAGGCGGTGCGGTTGGGCGGCACTCCGTCGGCGAAGATCTTGACGCCGATGGCGCGCAGCAGGCGCGGGTCCGCGGACTCGGGCTTTCGCAGCTCGGCCAGGCCCTTGCGCACCTCGTCGGCGGAGCCGCCCATGGGGGCGGGCAGCAGCAGGACGCTGACCCGGGCCCGCAGTTCGCCGGTGGCGGCGAGGTCGGCGTACGCGGTCCAGTTGTCGGTGCTCAGCCCGCCGAACAGGGTCTTCGCTCCGCCGGGGCCGAGGCCGGGCTCGGTGTAGCTGGTGACACCGCGGGAGTGGAGCTCACGGACCACGCTCCGGATGGCCTGACGTCGTTGTCCGGGAGTGGGCGAGGGGAGTTCGGCCAGCACGAGGTCCTGGGCCGCCTCCCGCAGGATGCCGGTGGGTTCCCCGGCGGGGTCGCGGTCGATCACGCCGCCCGGCGGGGGCAGGGTCTCCGCGTCGATGCCGCACCGGCGCAGAGCCGCCGAGTTGACCCACACGAGGTGGGCGGAGAAGTGCGTCAGGCAGACCGGGGTGTCCGGCGCGATCGCGTCCAGGTCCCGGCGGTCCGGGAAGCGGTGCGGGTCGGCCAGGCACTCCGCGAGATAGCCGGCGTCCCAGCCGAGCCCGACGACCCACTCGCCGGGCCGCGCCGCGCCGACCGCCTGCCCGACGGCGGCGGTGATGTCCGCGATCGATCCGACGGCCGGGTGACCGACGTCGACGGCGAACGGCGGCTTCGTCATGCCGTACGCCACCCCGTGCAGATGGGAGTCGTTGATGCCGGGCAGGACGGTCCGGCCGCCGAGTTCGACGACCCGGGTGCCGGGCCCGGCCAGGGCGCGCATCTCGTCGTCGCCGCCGACCGCGACGATGTCGCCGCCGCGCACGGCCAGGCCTTCGGCCACCGTGAAACCGGCGTCGAGGGTCAGGACCTGACCGCCGGTCAGGATGAGGGAGGGGGCGCTGTCACTCACGTGAGGCCTTTCTTCGGAGGTGTGTCGGGGCCGACGGGGAAGGCAGGTGTGTCACCGCGTCGGCCGCGGGCCGAGGTACGCGAGTGCCGCGCCCGCCACCAGGGCGGTGCCCTGCGCCATCTGCTGCCAGAACGTGGGGACGCTCAACAGGGTCAGGCCGTTGTTGAGACAGCCGAGGAAGAGCACGCCGAGCAGCACCCCGAAGACGGAGCCGGAACCACCGGTCAGGGCGACCCCGCCGAGCAGGACGGCGGTGAGCACGGTCAGTTCGAATCCGGTCCCCGAGGTCCCGGCCACCACGCTGTCCAGCACCGAAGCCTTGATCGCCCCGGCCAGGGCCGCCGCGCAGCCGGTGACGACGAACAGCGCGAACGGCGTACGGCGGACGTCGATGCCGGAGAGGTGGGCGGCCTCCCGGTTGACGCCGATGGCGAAGACGTGCCGCCCGGCCGGCGTCAGCGCCAGGAACAGGGCGCCCGCCACCAGGACGAACGCGGCGATGACGACCGGTGCGTCGAGTCCGGCGACGCGCGACCCGCCCAGCCAGGCGAAGCCGGAGCCGAAGCCGCTCAGCGGCAGCGGGAAGAGCTGCTGCGCCAGACCGCGCACCGCGGTCAGCATGCCCAGCGTCACGATGAACGCCGACAGCCCCAGGTGGCAGCAGAGGATGCCGTTGACGGCGCCGACCGCCGCGCCCACCACCAGCGCGCCGAGCACGGCGACGACCGGTGACTGGTGCTGCTGTCCGGCGAGCCAGCCGGCGGCCAGCCCGCCCAGGGCGAGGGTGGAGCCGACCGACAGGTCCAGGTAACCGCTGATGACCAGCAGGGCCAGCGGTACGGCCACGATGGCCAGGGTGGCGGCGTCGGTGGCGATGCCGCGCAGGTTGCCCGCGTCGAGGAAACTGCCGGTCGTCAGCTGGAAGACCAGCACCATGGCGGCGAGCACGACGAGCAGGGGATGGTGCCGCAGGGCGTTCAGCCCGTCCGCCGCCAGCACGCGGGGCTTCGGAAAGGGACGGTCGGCGGGGGTGGTGGTCGCGGTGGTCATGCCGCTCCTTCCGATACGTGCCTGGACGGGGGTGCGTTGTCGCCGGCGTCGTGCACGGCCGACAGCAGGGCGGCCTCGGTGAGTCCGGTGCCGCCGAGTTCGCCCACGATGCGGCCGCGGGAGACGATCAGACAGCGATGGGCGAGCGCGACGACCTCCTCGGGGTCGCTGGACGCGAACAGCACGGCCGTGCCCCGCTCGGCGGCGAGCGCCGAGACGACCTGGTAGATCTCCTGCCGGGCGCCCACGTCGACGCCCTGGGTGGGTTCGTCGAGGAGCAGCACGTCGACGCTGCGGGCCTCGTTGATCCACCGGCCCAGGACGAGCTTCTGCTGGTTGCCGCCGGAAAAGGCGGACGCCGGCAGCCGCGGCCGGGCGGGGCGCAGACCCACGGCCTCCGCCAGCGCGCTGAACACCCGCCGCTCCCCGCCCAGCGCCCGCACACCGTGCCGGGCGAGCGGACGGACCGTGGGCAGCAGCGCGTTGTCCTGTGCGCTCAGCCTCGGGAACAGGCCCTGTCTGCGCCGGTCCGCCGGAACGAGGGCGATGCCCGCCGCGAGGGCGTCGGCGGGGCGGGCGGGGGCGACGACCCGCTCGCCGAGACGGACGGTGCCGGCCGCGGCGCGGCGTCTGCCGTAGAGCGTCTCCAGCAGACGCGTGCGGCCGGAGCCGATGAGCCCGTACAGTCCCACGATCTCGCCCCCGCCGACGGCGAGGTCCACGGGGCCGAACCCGGGGCCGCGCAGACGGTTCACCAGCAGACGGGGAACGCGCGGGGCGCCGTCGGCGGGTGCGGCGGCCACCTGGGTCGCACCGCCCGCCGTCACCCCCGGCGCGTCGGCAGCCGGGCGGCCCACGACGGCGTCGACCAGTTCGCGCCGCGTCCGCCCCGACATCGACGAATGGTGGGTCACGCGGCCGTCCCGCAGCACCGTCACGGCGTCCGCGAGGCGCTCCACCTCGGCGAGCAGATGCGTGACGTACACGATGGCCAGTCCCTGGGTCCGCAGGTCCTCCACCCGCTCGGCCAGGGCGTCGCTCTCGGCCCCGGAGAGGGCGGCGGTGGGCTCGTCCAGGACCAGGACCGAGGCGCTGCGGCTGAGCGCCTTGGCGATCTCCACCAACTGCCTCTGGCCCATGGGCAGTTCACCTACGCGGTCCCGCGGCGAGCAGGTCGCCGCGACCCGCGCGAGCAGACCCGCGGCGACCTCCTCCTGGGCGCGCCGGTCGATCCGGCCGCACCTGGTCCACTCCTGGCCGAGGAAGATGTTCTCGGCCACCGTCAGGGAGTCGACGACGCTGAGCGTCTGGAAGATGATCGCCACGCCCGCGGCGATGGACCGGCGAGGACTGAGCCGTGTGTAGCGGTCGCCGCCCACCTCGATCGTCCCCGCGTCCGGTGCGAAGGCCCCGCCGAGGCACTTGATCAGGGTGGACTTTCCGGCGCCGTTGTGGCCGAGCAGAGCATGCACCTGACCACCGGGGACCGTGAGGTCCACGCCGTCCAGTGCCCTGACGCCGCCGAAGGACTTCGTCAGTCCGCTGATGCGCAGCGTGGGCTCCGCAGTACGCGTCATGTCCGTCACGACGACCGCCTAGGAGTTCTGGGCCAGCAGGGCGTCGATGGCCGCCGTGTCGCCGCGCTGCACGAACGTGATCGGCACTTGGACGCTCGGATCGGCCTTCCCGGCGGCGACCGCGAGCGGTACGCCGACGACGGCGCCCGCGATGTCCTTCGGCGCCAGGGCGGCCGAGGCCCGGTAGAAGGTGCCCTGTCTGATCGCCAGCAGGGAGGGCGCGGCGCCGTCCTGCCCGCCGACGAAGGTCCTCTCGTCGTCCTTGGCCCGGCCGGTCTGCTGGAGCGCCTTGAACCCGCCGTACGCGGCGGCGTCCGTGACGCCGAGGATGATGTTGAGGTCGGGGTGCTCGGCGAGGACGGCACGGGACTTGGTCAGTCCGGTGTCCGGGTCGATGGCCTGCTCCCGGGCCACCACGTCCACACCGGGCGCGAGCCTGGTGAAGGCGTCGATCATGCCCTGGGTGCGCTCGCGGCCCAGCTGGATCGTGCTGTCGGTGAGGAAGGCGATCTTGCCCTTCCCGCCGAGCCGCTCGCTCGCCCACTTCGCGGCGGCCTCGCCGAGCAGCGTGCCGCCCTCGACGAAGCTGAACTGGATGTCCGCGCTCTGGTGCTCCAGCGATCCGCCGTACGTCACCCAGATCAGCCCGGCGTCCAGTGCCCTCTTGGCGATGGCCTCGGTGGCCTCGAAGACCATCGGGAAGGACACGATGGCCGGGACCTTCTGCGAGACCCAGGCACCGAGATTGGTCGCCTGGGTGTCGGCACTGGCGTTGTCGCTGGTCGTCACCAGTGAGGCGCCCCGCTTCCGGGCGGCGGCGGTGGTGAGCTTCACCAGCGTCGAGTAGAGCGGGAGCTGGGTGAAGGGATAGTCCAGGCCGATCCTGGTCAGGGCGTCGGCGCCGGAGGACCCGCGGGCCGCCGCGTTCGCGGCCTTCGCGTCCGTGCCGTCGCCGGGGGCCGAGCAGCCCGCGGCGGTCAGCGCGGTGGCCGCCGCGCCGGCACCGGACCAGGCGAGGAACTGCCGGCGTGAGGCCGAGGGGGCGGCGGAGGGGGTTCTGGTCATGGCGGGCTTCTCCGAAGGGCGGGCCTGGACGGCAGGCGAAGGACTTGGCGGCTGTGGCGAACAAGAAAAGACCCGGCGGCCGCGCTCCGCCATCCGTACAAATACCGACCCCGGTCCAGGCCGGCCGCCGGCCCGGGCGAACCCGGTCACGTCTTGGTGAACGCCTTGCCCCGAACACCCGCCCGCGCATACCGTTAGGGACCAAACGACACGGGTCGCGGGTTCCCCGGAGGCCTCCATGCTCAGCCACCACCAGCTAGCGGCAGCCGCCCGCATCGGCATGCTCACCCGTGACCACGACACGGTCTCGGCCTGCGCCCAGGCGCTGCAGGAACTGCGGCACGCCCTGCCCCTGGACGCGGTGACCCTGCTCTCGATCGACCCCCTCACCGGAACGCACGTCGAGGTCGCGGGCATCGGCTACAGCACCGGGACGTCCGAGTCGCTGGCCGCCGAGTTCGTGTCCACCCGCTGGTACGGCAACGTCGTCGGGCAGCCGCTCCCGCCCTCCATCACCGAGGACGCCGAGGACACCGGACAGTGCTTCCGCGACGGCTGGTTCTACGCCGAGCGGATCCGCCCGAGCGGATTGCGCGACGGGCTGACCGGAGCGCTGCGCCACGAGGGCCGCTTGGTCGGCCTGATCAACCTGGCCACGGAGCGACCGGACTCCTACGACACCGAGGCACGGCACCTGCTCGCCTCGCTCCTGCCGGCCCTGGGCGCACTCGCCGACCCGACGGCCCACACCGCGGACCTTCATGACCTGCCGGCGGAGGCGAGCGCGAGCCTCGTGACACCGGAGGGCGTCATCGCACTCCCGGGCCGGGAGCCCGCAGATGTGCTGAACGACGGCGCGTTCGCCCCACTGGTCAGGGCGTTCGCCGAACTCGGCGGCGACAGACTGAGGTTGCTGTGGCCGGTCGGGCGCACCTGGCGCCAGGTGGTGCTGCGCCGGTGCGCGGTGCGTTCGACGCCCGAGCGGAGACGGGTCCTCGTGTCCACGGCCGTGACCGAACTGCCGTACGGGCTGAGCCCCCGCGAGCTCGAAGTGCTGACGCGGGCCGCCATGGGGCAGACGAACCAGGCCATCGCCCGCGCCCTGTCCCTGTCGCCGCGCACGGTGCACAGCCACGTCGAGCACCTCCTGCGCAAGACCGGCTGTGCCTCCCGGGCCGAGGCCACCGCCCTCGCGGTGCGGGACGGCGTACTCAAACCCGCCACCGGAGACATCGAGTTCTTCGTCGAGCGGATGCCCCTCGGCTGAGAGGGCCACGACCGTCGGTCGTGGCCCTCTCTCGGGGTACCGCGGGGGAGCCGGGCCTGTTTCTGCCGGCGTCGCCGCGGGGCTCGTCGGGATCCGCTCGGTCAGTCCTTGCCGGTCAGCCGCCAGATCTGGTTCTTCTTGGTGGTCAGGGTGCTGCCGGTGTCGCATGTCCATTGGTGGACGAGGGCGCCGACCGCCGTGGAGATCTCGCTGACGTCGACGCACTTGCCGCTGTTCACGGCGACGAGTTGGTAGTCGTGGCTGTTGCCGAGCGCGGTCACCGCGTTCAGCTTGAACCGCTGGTTGGTGCCCCCGTGGCAGGTCCACTGCTGGACGGCGGCCCCGTTGGCGGTGGAGTAGGCGGAGATGTCGAGGCACTTGCCGCTGGAGTGGTTGACGACCGTGTAGGTGTCGGCGGCGCCGCTGACGGCGTGGAAGTCGAAGACCTGTTCCTGGCCGCTGCCGCAGGTGTTCTGCCGGTACTGGGTGCCGTCGGCGGTGGACTGGGCGGGGTCTTCGAGGCAGAGCGAGCTGTGCTGGGCGACGGCCGTGGAGGAGAAGCCGGACGAGGCACCGATGTGCGGGTTCTGCGGGGCGAAGGAGACTTCGTCGAGGTGGGGCGCGGAGCTGGAGCGCAGGGGCTTTCCGACGTCGCTTCCGCCGCCGGAGTGGACCACGCCGATGGTGGTCCCGTCGTGGTTGTAGAGCTGCGAGGCGGTGAACCTGACCGTGTTGGCACCCTTGTTGAGGGTCACGGGGACGGTGTGGGTCGCGAACTGGTTCCAGTGCAGGGTGTTGGCGAAATTGACGCGCTTGGCGGAGCCGCCGTTGACGCTGACGTCGGCGTGCTCGGTCATGATGTCGGGGTTGCCGTAGTAGGGGGTCAGCATCTCGTTGTTGGCGTAGCGCATCGTCATGGCGTAGGTGCCGGCCGAGGGCGCGTTGACGTCAAGGGTGAGGGAGTTGGCGGTTCCGTCGCCGATGCCGGTGACGACGCCGCCGTCGGCCTGGCTGTAGGTGGTGTCGGCGGCCGCGGTGCCGGTGAGGGTGCCGTCCTCGGCCTGGTAGGTGACGACGTTGCCGGTGGTGACGGCGTCGGTGGCACTGAACGGGGTGACGGCCAGGCGGTCCAGGGCGAGGGTGCCGCTGGTGCCGGTCACCTCGACCTTGTTGATGCCGGAGTTCAGGTAGACCCGGTTGGTGGAGGTGGACCAGGCGGTGGGCGTCGCGCCGGAGAGGGTCTGGTCGTCGGCGGTCTTGCCGTTGACGGTGAGATCGGCCTGACCGGTGTTGCGGAAGCGGGATGCCAGGTCCGCGTATCCGTCGCGGGCGGAGTAGACCCAGAACGTCGCGGACTTGCCGGAGGTGAGGTTCACCGCGCCGGCCCCGGACTGGCCCTGGGAGGTGTAGGTGGCGGTGCCGCTGTCGGAGAGAACGGCCTGCTCGGCCTCGTGGAGCGTGGTGCCCTGGACGTCGGCGTCCTTGTACTGCAGGTCGATCTTGTCGATGATCGCGTCACCGACGGTCGCCGCGCCGTTGTCACCGGTGGTGGCCAGGGTGATGGTGTGGCTGCCCGCGGTGAGGTGCACGGTGGTGTCGTCGTGCCCCCACACCACCCACTGGAAGCCGACCGGGATGTCGATCCTGGCCGAGGCGCCGCCGTCGACCCGCATGTAGATGTTCGTCGGGCCCTTCACGGCGGTTGCCGTGGCGGAGCTGTTGCCGAACACCGACAGGTTGTAGTCACCGGTGGTGGGAACGGAGACGGGGAAGGAGATCACCGTGGTGGAGCCGGTGCGCAGACCGCCGACGTCCTTGGTCCCGGAGGTCGCGAACTTGGCGACGTTGCCCGTGGTTCCCTCGGTGTTGATGTTGTATCCGCTGCCGCTGAGGGTGGCGTTCTCGGCCTCGTACGAGGCCGACCAGGTGCGGTCGGAGGCGGTGGTGCTGCCGGTGCCGCCCGGGGAGACGATCACCTCGTACGCGGACATCGCGTCGAGGGTGAGGGGAAGGGTGATCGAGCCGTCGGAACCGACGGCGACGTCGGCGTCGGAGAGCCGGGTCGGGGTGGACGCCGCGCCGATGTAGCCGCTGTAGCGGTCCTGGAACACGCTGACGTGGACGGTGCTGCCGAAGACCGAGGAGGGGATGTTCTTGATGACCGTGTCGGAGTCGCCGCTGGTGCCGCCGCCGGCGAGGATGACGCGGGCCTGCTTCTTGGCCGTGTCGAGGCTCGCCAGGCCCTGGAGGGTGTACGCGTCGTTGTTCGCGGCGCCGGTGACCTTGACGGTGTTGCCGCTCATGGAGCTGTACCAGTTGTACAGCCACCACTGGGCGTTGGGGGTGTTCTGGCCGGCGGCGGAGTCGCCGAGGTGGCCGTTGATGTTCCAGTACGGCAGGTTGCCGTCGACCTTCTCGTCCTCGATGGCCGCGATCCACTGCACCATCTGACCGGGGTCGGTGAGGTGGTACCGGTAGGCGTACTCATTGAGGTTGACCGGCAGCGGTGTGGTGATCCCCGCCGCGGTCTCCAGCGCGCGGTAGGAGTCGACCGTGCTGCGCACGGCCGCCGGGCTGCCCAGGGTGTGCCAGGTCACGACGTCGGGCAGGCAGCCGTTGGCCTTGCAGTAGGTGAGGAAGCTGTTGAGGGCGGAGTCGGTGTAGCTGGAGTTGTTGGGGCCGGCGATCCGTGCCTGGGGCCAGATGCCCTTGATGAAGTCGTAGGTCTGCTCCCACTCGGCGTTGAACGCGGCCTGCGACCCTCCGTTGGTGCGCAGGCCCGGGAACCAGTTGCCGTCGGGCTCGTTGTACGGGACGAAGACGATCCGGTCCTTGTACGGGCTGGCCATCGCCTGCTCGACCTGGGTCTTCATGTATGCCTGGTATTCGGCATAGCTGGCCCGTTCGTACGGCCACCTGCGGTACACGTCCGTCATGTAGATCATGACGTCTCTGCCGCCGCTGTCCACGAAGGGCTTGGCGACCTCCAGGGCGTCCGAACCGGTGTGCTGCTGTCCGTCCTGGTACTTGGTGTTGGTGGTCTGCAGCCCCATCCCCTCGATGAGGTTGTTCGTCGGGACGTCCGGGGCGGACAGGCCGTACAGCGCCCCGGAGGCACCGCCGTGGAAGGCTCCGGTGGTGGTGCCCAGGTCGACGGTGAGGGTGGGGGTGGCGGCGGAGGCCGGCGTCGCCGTCGTGACGGTGGTGCCTGCCACGACGGTCAGCGGGAGGAGGAGCGTGGTGATGCCGTGGAGAAGGCGTCTCGTGCGCGAGCGCCTTTGCCCGGTGGGTGGCATGTGCTTACGTCCCTTCAGGGATAGGGCGGGTTATCGCTGCGCCGGCCCCCGTGCCGGACGTCTGGGTGGGTGGTCGCGCGCGGGCCGGGCGACGGTGGTGCCGGTCCCGGTGTCCACGCGGCGCAGGTGGTCGCGGGCGAGCAGCAGATAGCTGCTGGCGGTCCAGGTGTAGGCGCGATCGCGCAGACCTCGGCCGGTCAGGGCGTCGAAGTTCTCGGCGAAGCCGGAGGTTTCGCACAGGGCGCGGAAGCGGGCGCTGATCTCGTCCGCGAGGCGGGTGTGCCCGGCGCGGCGCAGGCCGTCCTCGACGAGGACGGTGGCGGGGGCCCAGATCGGTCCGCGCCAGTAGCCGTCTGCCTCGTAGTGAGGGGAGTCGGGGTGTTCGGTCGCCAGGCCGAACGCGGTGAGGTGGGCCTCGATCCGTTCGGCCAGCCGCTCGCTGATCTCGGGGGGCAGGCGGTCACCCAGCACGATCGGCATCAGGTCGAGCAGACTGGCGCTCTGGGCTGGGGCTCCGCCGTGCGCCGGGCGGCTCAGGAACCGTTCGCCGTCCCACAGTTCGTCCAGCAGGGCCGCCTGGAGGGAGTCGGCTGTCCCGGTGCGGCGCCGGGCGTCGTCCGGGAAGCCCAGTTCGGCGGCCAGCCGGGCCAGTTCGTCGAGCTGGAGGATCAGCGTCGCGGTGAGGTCGGCGGTGACGGCGAGGCGTCCGGGGTCGAAGGTGGTGGCGTTGTCCCAGCCGCTGTCGTTGCCGTGCTGGTAGTGGGGCAGGGCGGCGCCGGGTGCGCGGCGCGCCGTGAGCCAGAAATCCGTCCAGCGCGTCAGCCGGTCGTACGCCTCGGCCAGTTGCGCGGGGGTGAGCGGCTCGGGGAGCCGTCGGCGCAACTGGCCGAAGGCCCAGCCGTGGATGGGCGGTTTGACGAAGTTGTAGAGGACCTCGGAGTGGGTGACGGAGTCGGGCAGCGCGCCGCCGTCGTCCTGGTGGTCGAAGGGCAGCGAGAACTGGTCCCAGGCCAGGCCGGGAGAGCCGGGTGCCAGGGCGAGGGCGTTGAAGCAGTGGTCCCAGCTCCACACCTTGTCCATCCAGTGCTTGGACATCAGTACGGCGGGACGGGTGACCAGACCCGCGGGGCGCACGGTCGCCGACCACACGACGTAGGCGGCGAGCCCGGCGGCCGGGGTGGCGGCCGAGCGCCACGGGGCGACCGTGTCGGCGAACGCGGCGAACGACCGCCGTGCGGATTCCACGACCTCGCCGAACGCCGCCGACGGGCGGAAGGGCGCTCGTGCGCTGTCGAGTTCCTCGACCGCGACCTCCCACGCGCCGTCGGCCCGGCCGGTGACCGTGAGACCACGGTCACCGGTTCCCAGTGCCTGGGAACCGGACACCTCGGCGACCGTGCCGGACAGCACGGTGATCCGGTAGCGGCGCCCTGTCTCGTACGAGGTGAACACATGCGCGTCGTCCACCGGATCGCGGTAGAAGTAGGTCCCGCTGAAGGGGGTCAGGGCCGCCGCCACCGCGGTGACGCACAGACTCAGCCCGTTGCCGCGCACCCGCACGGTGTCCGGCGACTCGTAGGCGAGGGCGATGCGCCGCCCGTCCGTGCCGGTCCAGCCGAGCAGGCCGGGCGTCGCCTCGACGCGGGTCTCGGCGCGGTCGCCCGTCGCCGGGTCGAGGGGGACGAGGCGCAGGACGGCGTGCATGCCGTTCTGGTGCGAGACGAGGTGGAGGTCCTCGGCGCGCGTCTTCTCGGCCAGCACGGGAGAGATGCCGAACCAGGCGCCGTGCGTGCTGAAGGGGATGTCATGGACGGAGAAGGGCGGGCCGGTCGGGTCGGCGGTCATGACGGCGGCACTCGTTTCTTGAGCGGAGGGGGCGGTCGGCCGGGCGGGACGACGGTGCTCGCGCGGCGGCGCGTGGCAGGGCGCGGCCGCACACGGGCGGTCCGGGGTCAGTCCTTGACGGCTCCGGCGGCCACGCCGGCGGCGACGTAGCGCTGGGCGAGGACGAGGATCACTGTGGCGGGCAGGGAGGCCACGACGGCGGTGGCCATGATGGCGTTCCACTCCTGGTTGTTGTTGCCGATGTAGTGGTAGATGCCGAGGGTGATCGGCTCGTGGGCGCCGCCGCCCGCCAGGGTGCTGGCGAAGACGAAGTCGGACCAGGACCACAGGAAGGCGAACAGGGACACCGTGACGACGGCGTTGCGGCTCATGGGCAGGACGATGGACCGGAAGACGCGCAGCGCCCTCGCGCCGTCCATCTGCGCGGCCTGCATCAGCTCACCGGGGATGCCGGACATGAACGCGGTGAAGATCAGGACCGCGAACGGGACCGCCAGCGTGGAGTCCGCGACGATCAGGCCGGGGACGGACTGGAGCAGGCCGAGCTGGAGGTGGATGGCGTAGAAGCCCATCGCCATGATGATGCCGGGGACCATCTGGGCGACCAGGAGGAGGAAGCTGAGCGCGCCGCCGCCGCGCGGGCGGAGTTTCGCCAGCGCGTAGCCGGCGGGCGCGGACAGCGCCACGGTCAGTACGACCGTGCCCAGTCCGATGACGAGGCTGGTGCCGAGGTAGGGCAACTGGTCGTCCAGGACGGCCCGGTAGCCCTCCAGCGTGCCGTGCACGGGGAACAGGTCCGGCGGCGATTTGCGCATGTCCTGGTCACGGGTGAAGGACACGTTCAGCATCCAGTAGACCGGGAAGAGCATGACCGCGGTGAGGAGGAGGCCGACGGTCGTCCTGCCCCACGTACGGTGCCGGCGCTTGCGGGTGTTCACGGCGGTTCCGGTCACGACATCGCCTGCTTTCGCTGGACTCGCAGATAGACCAGGCCGAAGACCAGGGCGGCGACGACGAGCAGGTTCCCGACGGCCGCGCCGGGGCCGAAGGCGGGCAGCAGGTTGCCGAAGCCGAGCCGGTAGGACCAGGTGGCGAAGGTGGTGGAGGAGTCCACCGGACCGCCCTTGGTCATGATCCAGACGATGTCGAAGACCTTGAGCGTGTACACCAGGCCCAGCAGGAGGGTGATGGCGGAGACCGGGCGCAGCAGCGGGAAGGTGATGCTCCGGAAGCGCCGCCAGGCGCTCGCGCCGTCGAGGGCGGCCGCTTCGTGGAGACTGTGGGGGATGGATTGCAGGCCGCTGTGGAGCACGACCAGGTTGAACGGGACGCCGATCCAGATGTTCGCGATGATGACCGAGGTCAGCGACCACTGCGGTGAGGTGAGCCAGTTCACCGGGTCGAGTCCGACCGCGTGCAGTGCGGCGTTGACGACGCCGGAGTCGCTGTTCAGCATCCACGACCAGGTCGAGGCCGAAACGATCAGCGGCAGCAGCCACGGCACCAGGAACAGCGCCCGCAAGGTGGCGGAGAGCCGGAAGTGCTGGTGGAAGAAGACCGCCAGTGCCAGGCCGATGGAGTACTGGAAGAACAGGCACACCGCGGTGAACAGCACCGTGTGGGTCAGTGCCGGGCCGAAGGCCGGGTCGTCGAAGACCTTCCGGTAGTTCTCCAGTCCGGTGAACGGCGCGTCGCCCTGGACGAAGGAGCGGACGGTGTAGTCGCGCAGGCTCAGATCGAGGTTGCGGTAGAGGGGATAGGCGTAGAAGAGGGCGAGGTAGAGGGTCACCGGGGCGAGGAACGCCCAGGCGGCCCACTGCTGGGAGGCGGGACGGCGCCGGGTCGTGGTGCGGGCCGGGGGCGGGGCGGCGATCGCCGCCCCGTTCCGGTCGAGCACCGGCCGGCGCTCCGGAAGGTGTGTGGTGTGCTTCATCGGCTGGCCGGAGTCCTGGTCACTTGACGGCGGACTGTGCTGAGCCGAGCGCGTCCTTCGGCGACGCCGATCCGCTGAGGGCGGACTGGACGGCCTTCCACATCTGCTCGGAGATCTTGGGGTACTTGGTGCCCAGGTCGTCACTGGTGCGGCCCTTGGCCGCCTTGACCGCGTCGACCCAGGGCTTCAGCTTGGCGTCCGCGGCCACCTGCTTGGCCTGGACCTCCTCGGTGGGCGCCACGTAGGACAGCGTCGTGTCGGTGTCGAGCAGGTTCTGGCTGTTGGTCAGGCAGGACACGAGCTTCTGCGAGGTGGCGTAGCGGCCGGTGTCGCCCTGCACCGGGATGGTGACGAACTCACCGCCCGTCGGGGCCGCCGCGTCGCCTCCCGAGGCGCCCGGAACGGGTATGACCCCGTACGCGAAGCCGGCCTTCTCGGCGTTGGCGAGCTGCCAGGTGCCGTTCTCCGCGAACGCGTAGTCGCCGCTCGCGAACTCCTGCCAGCTGGTGGTCTGGGTGTTGTTGATCACCGAGTTGGGGGCGTAGCCCTTGTCCAGCCAGTTCTTCCACAGCGCCAGCGCGGAGACCGCCTGGTCCGAGTCGAGTGCGGTCAGGTCGGCTCCCGCGCCCCAGAACCAGGGCAGGAACTGGAAGCTGCCCTCCTCGGTGCCGATCGCGGAGAAGGTGATGCCCTTCTTGCCGGCCTTCTCGACCTTCGCAACGCCGCCGTCAGCGACTTCCAGTCCTTGACGGAGGCGATGTCCACCCCGGCCTCTTGCAGGACCTTCTTGTTGTAGTAGAGGGCGAGCGTGTTGGCGCCGATCGGTGTGCCGTACGTCTTGCCGCCCGACTGGCCGGCCGCGAGGAGGTTGGGGTTGACCTTCGAGGTGTCCAGCTTGTTGTCGTCGGTCGTGGTGAGCACGCCCGCCTCCGCCAGGGTCGACACCACCGGGTTGTCGACGATGAGGACGTCCGCGGAGTTGTCCTGCTGTGCCGCCAGCAGCGCCTTGTTCGTCAGGTCACTGGTGTCGAACGCGGTCCGCTTGACCTTCACGCCGGCCTGTCTGCCACAGCCGTCCAGCAGCTTCGCCCACGCCGAGCTCTTGTCGAACTGCGGGTACGGGTCCCAGATCGTGTACGTGCCGCCGTCCGCGGCCTTCGTGGTGGTGCCGCCCGCGCCGGAGGAGCACGCGGTGGCGCCGGCGGTGACGGCGACGACGGTCAGGACTGCGGCGGTGAGACGCCGTCTGGCAGATCTGTTCATTGCGTGTTCCTCATGGTTTTGGCACAGGTGTGCCCTGGAAATCGGCACAGGTGTGCCCGGGGAGGGGTGTCAGGGGAGGGGTGTCAGGGGCTGCTGGGGTCGCCGCACCGGGGCGGTGAGTCCGCCGGTACGGCGTGTGGAGGGTTCGAGGGAGGGTGCGGGGTGACGGTCAGGGGTGCGTCGGGTCGCCGAGACCCGCAGCGGGGTCGGCGGGCAGGGGGCCGGCGGGCGCGGTGCTGGCTCGCAACGAGATCGGCGGCGCGAGCAGGTGATGCCGGGCCGGCGTCTCGGGGTGGTCGAGCCGCTCGACCAGCAGCTCGACGGCGAGGCGGCCCATCTGCTCGGCCGGCACGTCCGCCGCGGTGAGCTGCGGGGTCACCGTCTCCGCCCACCGGCTGGCCACGACCCCTGTGACGGAGAAATCGCGCGGCACATGGCGGCCGGCCTGGGCCAGCCCCCGGTAGAGGCCGCCGAGCGCGGCCTCGTTCAGGGTGACCAGGGCCGTGGTGGCGGGGTCGTCGTGCAGGATCCGCTCCAGACAGGCCAGGCCCGAGGCGGCGTCGTCCCCGCAGCAGTACGTCCGGACGGTGAGGCCGCGTTCCGCCGCGGCCTTGGCGAACCCGTCCAGCCCCCGGTGGGCGGACTCGTACCCGGCCCGCAGGAGCTGTTCGGGCCGGTTGACGAAGGCGATCCTGCGGTGGCCGAGGTCCGCGAGGTGGTGCACGCAGGCCGCGGCCAGTGCCGTGTGGTCCAGGCCCACCCACCAGCCGCCCTCCGGGTGGGCGGTGCGGCCGATCGCGACGGAGGGGAAGTCCACCGCGGTGAGGTGGTCGAGCCGGTCGTCCCGCAGCCGGATCTCCATCAGGATCGCGCCGTCGACCCTCCGCTCGCCCAGCAGTCGCTGGAACGAGCGGTCGCTGTCCGCACCGCTCGGAGAGAGCAGCACGTCGTAGTCGTAGGCCGCGGCGGCCTCGGTGACGCTGCCGATGAAGTCCAGTTGCATGCCGGTGTAGTGGTTCCCGGCCGGCGGGAAGACCAGACCGATGGTGTTGGTCCGGCCGTTGGCCAGCGCCCGCGCACTCGCGTTGGGCTGGTAGCCCAGCTCGTCGATGACCCGCTGGATCTTCTGACGGGTGTCCTCGGACACGGGGCGCTTCCCGCTCAGGGCGTACGACACGGTGCTCCGCGAGACACCGGCCCGCTTGGCGATCTCACCGATGTTCACGGGACTCCTTGCCGAGGTCGGTCGAACCGGTTCGACGGTTCCGGGAAACGAGATCGGCCTGGTGCCGATCGTCGAACCGGTTCGCGTGAAGTGAAGGTAGGAGCAGCCCGGGAAGGTGTCAACGCTTCACGCCGAATTTCTCGTAACAGCCCGGAAATGCCGATCCGCGGAGGCGTCATGCCTGGTCTGCCCCGGTGTGTGCCGCTCATCGGCGCGCCGGGTGCCGGTTGCGACGGCCGGGGACCCGCGCGGGCCCGTCGGGGCGGCTGCCCGTCCGCGGCCCACGAGATCCGTGTCGGCTGTATTGCCGACCGGACACCTCGGTGCTAGCTTCCTCGAACCGGTTCGATGATTCCCTCGAAGGGAAGCCGTCGGGAGGTGCTGGTGGCGGCCGCAGAGGCAGAGCTGCCGGCTGCTGAGCTTCGGCGACGACATCGAGGGCACCGCCGCCGTGGCGCACGGCGCACTGACCACGGCGGTGCGGGTGGCGGGGACCCGGCTTGGATGATGGTGGCCGCCGCCCGCGCGGTGGGTGACCGCGCCGCCCGGTTCACCACGGACGGCAGCGGCGCCCCGCGCCGCTGCCGCCGCCCTTGCGGGAGATGCGGGACGCGGCCCCGCGTACGCACCGCCTCCCGGAGGGTGCCGGCCGTGAGTGGGGCCCCGGCGGCCGGAGAGCCGGTCGCCGGGCCCCTGGGTTGGCGCGGGCGTGGGGAGTTCACGCCGTCGCGGTGGAGGTCAGCTGAGGGTCCACTTCTGGTTGGTCTGTCCGTTGCACGCCCACAGAATCAGCTTGGTTCCGTTGGCGGTCGCCCCGTTGTCGGCGTCGAGGCACAGTCCCGACAGGTCGTTGGTGACGGTGCCGTCGGAGTGGACGGTCCACTTCTGGTTGGCACCGTCGTTGCAGTTCCAGATGATGACCTTGGTTCCGTTGGCGGTGCCGTTGTTGTCGGCGTCCAGGCACTTGTTGCCGTAGACGACGAGCTCGCCGCGTGAGGTGTGCGCGAAGGTCTCGTTCTGTCCGCCGAAGCAGTCCCACAGGATGGCCTGGGAGCCGTCGGTGATGGTGTTCTGCTCCAGCCCGACGCAGCGGTTCGAGGCGGTGCCGACGAGGGCGACGCCGTCGGTGCCGGGGACGGCCTGGACGCGGATCGCGTCGATGTCGGGCGCGGTGGCGCCGGAGACCGCGGCGAAGCGCACGGTGTTGGTGCCCTTGGCCAGGTGCGCCAGGACGGACACCGTGCGAGAGGTCGTGGCCGAGCCGGTCGGCGGGAAGGAAACCACCTGCCGGTACTGGCCGTTGACCTGGAGGGTGGCCTTGCGGGCGGTGCTGCCGCCGTTGGCGTAGGTGATGTCCACCAGCTTGGTGCCCGCCGCGCCGGTCGTGACGGCACTGAAGGAGGGCGTGGCCGCCGTGCCGGTGTCCTCGTAGGTCGAACCGGACGCTTCGGTGCCGGAGACGGTGAGCAGGACGGCGTCGTTCGCCGGGACGCCGGTGGAGTAGCCCGTCGCGTGGGATCCGGCGTCGGTGCCGGTCCAGGCGTTGCGCACGGCGGCGGAGGCCGAGGTCAGGCCGAGGTCGGCCCAGCGGACGGTGATGTTCGCGGCGGAGCCGGTGCGGTTGAGCAGCAGCACGGCGCGCTTGCCGGTGCCGGCGAGGACCTTGCCGTAGACCTGAAGGTTCCGGGTGTCCTCGGCGACCTTGACGCCCTGCAGCCCGCGCGGGTCCTGGTCGATGGCGATGACCTCGCGGTTGGTGAGGATGTCGCGGGTGGTGCCGCTCATCGTGGCCACGTTGTTGCCGGCCAGCAGCGGGGCGCCCGAGATGGCCCACAGGCCCATGTGCAGCCGGTTCTGGGCGGCGGTCAGGCCGTTCATGCCGGCCATCAGCATGTCGGGGTCGTTGTAGTAGCCGGTGTGCTGGGCGGCCGGGTGCAGGCCCCGGTCGAAGTTGGTGAGCATCATGCCGGTGGTCGGGGTCTGGCCCCACAGGATGACGTCGGTGCTGGTGCGCCACAGGTCGCCGTAACCGGCCGCCCAGTTCCACGGCCGCCCGCTGCCCCACTCGCAGAACGACAGCACCAGCCCGCGGCCGGTGACGGCGGTCGCGGCCTCGTTGGCGGCGGCGATCGCCTTGTACGTCGTCTCCTGGTCGAGGCCCTCCACCTGGCCGCCGCACCAGTCGATCTTGACGTAGTCGAAGCCCCAGCGCTGGAAGGTCTCCAGGTCCTGCTGGTAGTGGCCCTCCATGCCGGTGTCGGGGGCGGCGGGGCGGGTGGTGGGGTAGTAGTAGCCGCAGCCCTGCTTGCCGGCGTCGGTGTAGATGCCGGCCTTAAGGCCCTTGCCGTGGATGTAGTCGGCGACGGCCTTCATGCCGCCCGGCCACAGGTCGGCGTCGACGGAGATGGTGCCGTCGGAGGCGCGGTCGCCCTGCCACCAGCCGTCGTCGAGGTTGACGTACTGATAGCCGGCGGCCGCCATGCCGGAGGAGACCAGAGCGTCCGTCTGCTGCTTGATGACGTCGAAGTCGATGCTGCTGGCGAAGCTGTTCCAGGAGGCCCAGCCCATCGACGGCGGGTTGACGGCGGCCTGCGTGGTGCTGACCGCGACCGGCTCGGCGGACAGCGGTGCCGGTGTCCCGTGACCGGTCAGGGCCGTCAGGCCGGCCACGGCGAGGGCGAGGGAGAGCACGCGCACGGTGACGCGTCCGGCCCAGCCACGTGCGGAGGTGTGCGACATGGGGATGCCTTCCCTGGTCAGTGACCGACGCGGAAGGTCGCGTCCTGCCGGTCCGTGGTCGTGGAGATCGGGTCGATGCGCAGCGCGTAGTTCCAGTGGCGGAGGTAGCGGGTCGGGTAGTTGTACGACCGGAACGACGCCCAGCTCGCGTCCGCGAGACCCGGTGTGCGGTGGAAGGTCGCGTCGGCGGCGAACGTCGAGGTGCCGTCGTTCTCGTCCAGTTGGAGCGCGTAGTTGTAGTGCCGCAGGTAACGGGTCGGGTGGTTGACCGACCGGAAGGAGACCCCGGAGCTGTCGGCGAGCCCGGGGACCAGGGTCCACAGGGAGTCCTTGTACGGCTCGACCGGATACGCGTCGATCCGGCCCAGGTAGTCGGAGTGGCGGACGTAACGGGCGGGGAAGTTGTAGGACTTGAGTCGGTTCCAGGCCGGGGCGCCCCACTTGGCGAGCAGGTTGTCGTACTCGGTCGTGGTGATCGTGGTGATGCCGCAGTGCTTGGAGTTGACCGGCTGGGTGTAGGTCTTCTGGTCGAGGGCGGTCCAGGTGCCCGCCGACAGGTCGGCCGACTGCCAGGCGTAGAAGACGCCGTTGGGAGTGTAGGTGTCGCCCCAGAGCCACCAGGTGCCGGACGTGAGGGACTTGACGAGCGTCGGGGCCTCGGTGCCGCCGTGCGCCACGCCGGTGCTGAACTCGGTGAAGCTGCCCGGGTCCAGTGAGGTGGATCTGGCCCCCCTCAGTGTCTGGTTCCCCTTGAAGTAGAGGTAGTTGACGCCGTTGACGCCCACGGCCATGTCGCCGTCGATGACGTCGTAGCCGGGGTCGAAGAAGACCTGCGGGGCGGAGGCGGTGACGAAGTCGGTCGTGTAGTTGACCATGATGACGTTGTGGCCGCTGCTGTTGACGGCGGAGTAGATCACCGCGTACTGGCCCCGGCCCGCGTCCCAGAACGCCTCGGGCGCCCAGCTGTGGGTGGTCATGTCGTGCAGTTTCAGCCGCCGGTAGCCGGTGAAGGTGCGCAGGTCGGCGGAGTCCCAGACGTGGATGTACTGGCTGTTGTAGCTCCAGTCGGTGCCCTTGAGGTCGGTGGCGAGGACCACGAAGGTGCCGTCCCGCTTGCGCAGCAGAAAGGGGTCGCGCAGGCCGAGGGCGCCCGCGGTGGGGGTGACGAGGGGGTTGTTCTGGTTGAGGGGCGTCCAGTTCAGTCCGTCGGGGCTGACGGCCAGGTGCAGGCCGTAGTCGGTGCCGTCGCCGAGCTTGGTCGACTCGGTGAAGTAGACCATCGCGTAGGCCGAGTCGGCGGCGTGGGCGGTGCCCGTGCCGAGGGTCAGGGCGAGGGGGACGGCGGCGGTCATGCCGAGGAGGGCACGACGGGACAACTGGGGGTCTTCGCTCATTTGTGCTCCAGGAGGGCGTGCGGAGGCACCGCAATGGCCGACATTTCGAACGGAGTTCGGAAAATCGATCAGACCGTAGGGCGTGGTCATGGTCTCGTCAATCGTCCTGTCGCGCCTTTTTGCGTGCCGGCCCGTCCGGCGACTCCGGGTGGGGGGAAGCCGGCTTCGGCCGGTGGCCCGCGCGCGAGGGTGAAGTGGCGTCCTCCTCCACCCCCGCGCCAGGCGTCTCCGGGCGGGCCTGCGCCGGTGCGGGCCCGCCGGAGGTCACATCGTGGCGCGCAGATGGCTGACGGTCACGAAGCGGTAGCCGCGGGCGGTCAGTGTGCGCGGGATCTCGGGGACGGCGGCGACCGATGTGGCGTGGATGTCGTGCATGAGGACCACGTCATTGCGCCGCACCTTGGCGATGACGGTCCGGGAGATCTTCGCGGCGTCGGGATACCTCCAGTCCTCGGTGTCCAGGGTCCACAGCACGGGGGAGAGGGTGGTGACGCCGCGGACGGTGCTGTTGACGGCGCCGGAGGGCGGGCGGAAGAGGGTCGGGGCCTTGCCGGCGGCGGCCTTGATCGCTGCGCTGGTGCGGTTGAGCTGCTAGGCGACCTGCTCGGAGCTCAGTTTGGTGAGGTCGGGGTGGTTCCAGGAGTGGTTGCCCACCTCGTGCCCCGCACGGGCCTCGGCACGCACGAGGTCGGGGTGGGCGGCGACGTTCCGGCCGACCGTGAAGAAGGTGGCCCGGGCGTCGTACCGCGCCGGGTGGGTCAGCAGGGTCGCGGTCTCCGGGGCGGCCGGGCCGTCGCCGAAGGTCAGGGCGATGCACCGGAGCCGCTTGCAGTCGGTGTCGTCGTCACCGGATGCCGTGTGGGTGGGCACGGCGGGAGCGGGTGTGGCGGCCGCTCCGAGGTCCAGCGAGCCGGATGGCCGCACGGTCTGCTGCTGGGCACGCCTGCCGAAGGCGGACAGCCAGGGGGTGACCGTCGCCTTGCGGAAGGTCACGGTGTGGGCGCCGGCGGCACCGCCGCCGACTGCGCCCCGGCCGGTCGTCACCAGCAGTCCGCCGTCGGCGGTGAAGCTCATGTGGTGGAGCAGCTCGGTGAGGCCGGACCGGTCGGTGAACGCCTCGTCCACGGCGTCCCCGTCGGTGCCCTCCTGGCTTTTGAGCCGCTTCTCCAGGGCGGCGACGAAGGTGTCCCGGGAGCCCAGGCGCGGGCCGACTCGCCGAGCAGCCGCTGCGCGCGCAGCCGCTCCCGGCCCTCCTAGATCCGGCCGGCGAGCCGGGCCGGTAGTAACGGCCCTCGAAGGGCCCTTCGGTTTTTTCCGGGGCCGTCGTCGACCCCTCGATGCCTGCGCGACGGCCGGTCAGGGCGCCGTGCCGCGCCGGCCCGTCCAGCCCACCGGGGCACACCGGTCCCTCAGGCCGCACTGCCTCTGCTCCCGCCTGTCGGCCGGTGTTCCCAGAGCGTCTCTCCCCGGACCTCCATGACGACGGTGCCCGACGCGTTGGTGAGGGTGCCCCGGCTGCGGACGACGGCGGTGCCGTCGTCGCGGGGGCGGACCTCCACGATCTCCATCGTGCCGTGCAGCACGTCCCCGGGCCGGACCGGCGCCCGCATGCGCAGAGAGCCGATCTCCCGGCCGGCGACGAGGGCGGCGCGCGAGAACACCGCGTCCACCAGGAGACGCTGCAGGAGCGCCGCCGTGTGGAAACCGCTGGCGATGAGGCCCCCGAAGCGGCCCGCGGCCGCCGCGGCCTCCTCCGTGTGCAGGGGGAGGGGGTCGAAGCGGCGGCCGAAATCCAGGATCTCCTCCTTGGAGACCGCGGTGCTGCCCAGCTCGAACACGGTCCCGGGCCGGAGGTCCTCGGCGTACAGCACGGCACTCACCGCGGTTCCGGCGTCGGCGCGGGCCCCGCGTCGGCACGGCGACGACGCGGCACGTCCGGCGCGGGACCGGACCCTTCCTGGCCCTGGTGCGGGGTGCACCGGTGAAGGCCCATGCCCAGTCGCACGCCGGCCTCCGTTCGTCTCCTCGTCGCGGTCACAGATGACGGCCCGGCCCCGTCGCCGGACGGGCAGGGCCGGACATCAGTCGACCTCCGTGACGAACCGCCAGAGCAGACGGCCGAACGTTTCGACGTCCTCGTCCGGCCACCGGCCGAGCCGCTCCTCGAGCCCCTTGCGCTGGTGCTGCCTGACGCGAGCCAGGCGGGCGCGACCGGTGTCGGTGAGTTCCAGGAGCTTGGTCCTGGGCCGCGACGGATGGGCCCGTCGGCGCAGCAGGCCGTCTTCTTCCAGGCGGGACACCTGACGGCTGACGGTGGACTTCTCCAGGCCGTATCGCTCCGCCAGATCGGAGGCGGTCGGCTGGGGGAAGGAGCCCACGTACGACAGCATCGTGTACGCGACGAAGGACAGGTCGTCGTACATGTTGTTCGCCCGCGCCTTGGCGTTGCGGGAGAACAGGATGATCGCCTCGTGGATCACGTCGAGGGGTTCGTCGCGTGGCGGCATGGCGCCAGCATGGAGTTGTACGAAGCAACTGTCAAGGTTGTGTCGTACAACTCTCGTACCGGGGCCGTCCCGGAGCCACCGCGAAACGGATACGCTAAGGCCGAAAATCCTGTTCCCGATACGTGCCGACAGCAGCTCCGGCTGAGAGGGGGACCGCGTCATGGCTTCGCAGGCCCAGCCGGTTCCGGGAAGTCCCGCCTGGTGGGCGAGCCGGACGCCCGCCCCTGCCTACCGGCGCGGACGCCCCCCGATGGACGCCGGGCGGATCGTCGACACCGCCCTGAAGCTCATCGACGAAGTCGGGATCCAGGCGCTGACCCTGCGGATGCTCGCCGATGCCCTGGACTCGGGCACGGCGACGCTCTACCGGCACTTCAACGGCAAGGACGAACTCCTCGCTCTCGTCGCCGACAGAATCCTGGGCGAAGTCCACGTCCCCTCCGAAGAGTTGGACGGCCTGTCCTGGCGGGAAGCCGTGTCCGTCGTGGCCGACGCCTTTTACGGCACCCTGTGCCGGCACCCCCACGCGCTGTCCTTGCTGGCGGCCCAGGTCCCCGTCGGCCCCAACGGTCTGCGGGCCAGGGAGCGGCTCATCACCCTGTTCCTGAGCCACGGCTTCCCGGTCGGCCTGGCCGCGCGGGCCTTCACCGCCATCGGCCACTACGTGATCGGCTTCGCCGTCCAGCAGCACGGCCCAGGCTCCCCGGGTCCCGAGGACCAGACGCAGTTGCGGGACTACTACGACTCGCTCGACCCGGCCGCCTATCCGGCCACGACGGCGGCGGCCGACGAGCTGACCTCCGTACCGCTGCCCGAGGAGTTCCGGTTCGGCCTGGACCTGCTCCTCGACGGACTGGAGAAGGCCAGGCTCAACTCGCCGCGGGACCCTGAAGAAAGGCGACCGTCGGGAACACCAGGGACGGCTGTCACCTCGGGGTGAGTGCCTTGGCCGCGGTGGCGAACGAGGCCGCCCAGTCGCTCGTGATGATGCCGCCGATGTATCCGTCGGGCCGGATCAGGATCAGCGCGTCGCCGTCGACGCCGTAGATGTCGGTCAGTCGGCCGGTGCCGTCGGTGAGGTGGGCACTGTCGACTCCGCGCCCGCCGCGGACGGCGTAGCGGCGCAGTTCGGCACCCTCGGCCGGCCACGTCAGACGGGGCAGAGCCTCGGCGGCGTCCGGGCCGAAGGCCAGCACGGTGAAATGCGGTCCCCGGAAGATGTCGAAGAGGCGGCTGGTGCCGGGCGCGGTGCACGGCGCGTCCGGCGCGCGGTCGCCCACCCGCAGGGTCCTGGTGGCCGGAGCGTCGGCGGGGGCGAGCGGGCCGCCGCGGTAGGAGAGCGAGAGCTGCCGCTCCTCGTCGCCGCGCTTCAGACCGGCGACACGGTGCTCGCTGAGGCTCTGGTAAAGCTCGCTGGACCTGCCGAGGACGCCCGCGGCGACCGGGAGCCGTTCGGCCTCGTAGCTGTCGAGCAGGCTGTCCGGCGCGCCGGCGATCGCCTGGCCGAGCTTCCAGCCCAGGTTGTAGGCGTCCTGGACACCGGTGTTGAGTCCCTGCGCGCCGGCCGGGGTGTGCACGTGGGCGGCGTCGCCCGCCAGGAACACCCGGCCCTTGCGGTAGTGCTCGACGAGCCGGACGTTGGGCCGGAACACCGAAACCCAGGTGATGTCACGGAGCTTGAGGCCGGTGAGCGCGTGGAACCGGTCGGCCAGGGCGGCGTGGTCGAGGTGGGGGGTGTCGCCCGGCTTCAGCCTGATCATCACCTGGAACCGGTCCGAGTGCGGCAGCGGGCACGCTCCGGCTGATGCCTTGGGCCACATGTGCCACCGGTCGCGGGACAGGCCGTCGATCGCGCAGTCGATGATGAGGGTCTTGTCGGAGTCGTCGGTGTCCCCGGCGAAGCCGAGTCCGGTGACCGTGCGGACGGCGCTCGCTCCGCCGTCGGCACCGACGAGGTACGTGCTGCGCACCCGCTCGCCGGTGGAGAGCGTCGAGGTGACGCCGTCGGTGTCCTGCGCGAAGCCGTCCAGGGCGACCCCGTACTCGATGCGCAGTCCGAGGCGTCCGAGCAGGCGGTGCAGGACGGCGTCGGTGCGGTGCTGCGGGAGCAGCAGGATGTTCGGGTAGGGAACGTCCGGGGTCGGCTTGTTCCGCTGCTGCATCTTCCACGGCACGGTGACAGGCCCGAGGTGCAGTCCCGCCGGCGGGTAGGGGCCGCCCTCCGCCAGTGCCTCGCGCAGCACGCCGAAGTCCTCGAACACCTCCTGGGTGCGGGGCTGGACTCCCTTGGCGCGGGAGCCCTCGAAGGCGTGCGGCGCCTTGTCGACGACACGGACACGCAGGCCGCGCCGTAGCAGGTCGGCCGCGAGGGTGGAGCCGGTCGGGCCGCCCCCGGCGACGAGGACGTCGATGTCGTGGGCTTCTGTCATGGTGATCGACCTCGATCGGCTCTCTGGACCCGCATTGCGGCTACGGTGTATCCGTAAGTTTCGGATACACCGTAGCCGTTTATGGGGGAGGGGGGCAAGCACTCGGGCCGTCGGCCGGGTGGCACCGCCGACGGGGTTCTGTCGTCGGTCGCCTGCGCTCGTCGCCGAAGGGTGTCGGGGGGACAGCCGACGACCCGGTCGCCCCAGCCCACGCCAGATCGCGCAGGGTGGCGGCGACGGAGGCGACCTGGGCGCACAGTTGCTCCCCGGAGACCTCGTAGCCGGCCCCGGTCTCGTCCAGTGCGACGATCGCGGGCCGGTCGTCGCCGAGGTGACGCAGGGCGTGCTGGGTGTAAGTCGAGGGCGGCTCCGGTGAACCAGCGGGCGCCGGGCATCCTCTCCTCGGCCGGCACCTGCTCGTACGGGGTGGCCGCGCCGACGTCGAAGTACTCCCACACCGGCGGCTCGGACGCCCCGGTGCCGTGACCCAGGGACCGAAGGCCGCGAGACGGCTGTGGGTGCCGGCCTTCGGGTCAGGGGCCCTGAAGGGCTTCCCCGGCGGGGTGGGCTGTGCTCCGGTCATCGCGATGCGCTCCTCGACGGGGGTGCGGTGGCGGGCGGTTCGGCGGGGGAGGGGAGCCGGGCGCCGCACAGCAGCGGCGCCCGGGTTGCGGTGTCCGTGAAGTCGGCGGCGCCCGCCGGGACGACGTCCACGACGACCCGGTCGGGACGCAGTAGGACGGCGTCCGCCCGGCCGCCGCTCAGCCAGGCGGCGAGGACGCCGTCGTCGCCGAGGTCGTCCGTGCCGACGATCCGCGCGCCGGTCGCCTCGGCGGCGGCTCGCAGCCAGGGTGCGGCGGGGACGGCACTCAGGACGGCGAAAGAGTCGTCGAGCAGCTCGTCGAGGCGGCTCCGCCCGGCGCCGGCACCCACCCAGGGCTGCGGACAGCAGGTGCCCGCCAGATCCCGCCGCCCCGGGCGGGCGCGCCGCCGTACGGGGGCGCTCCGGCTCAGGGCCGGAACGAGGTCACGGCCGGCCGCCTCCCGCGGGGCGGGTGTCCGGCAGGCCGTGCTCATGAGGCTCCGGCGCAGCGCGGCGGCACGGTCCTGGCCGCGGTCATGGCCCAGCCCATCGCGACGGCGAGACGGATCATGTGACGGGCGTGCGGCCTGCGTTCGTTCTCACAGGTGTCCAACAGGCTTTCATCGGCGCCCTGTCGGAGGACGTGGCCGATCTTCCACGTGAGGTCGTACGCGTCGCGCATTCCCGCGCACAGGCCCTGGCCGATGAAGGGCGGGGTGAGGTGGGCGGCGTCGCCGAGCAGGAAGACACGCCCCCGGCACCAGCGGTCGGCGACACGAGGCCCGGAAGACGTACTCGGCCTGCCCGCAAGGGCGCACGCAGGAGCTGTTGAAGCTCGTTGCGGGCCGTACGGCTGAGTCAGCGCTCGCGCGCCCCGCCATACGGGTGATGTTCCGTCAGTTCTCTTGTCACGTCATCACCCGCATGGGCCAATGGAGATGTCCGGTGGGCGGCCCATCCCATTCGGGACAGCGCGTATCGCTGATACTCGCGACCTGTATGCGCGTCAGCAGCACATGCAGCTGCGCTCGCAGCCCATGCCGAGAGCTGAGCGACGCGTCCTCGACAGCTCATCGAAGACCGTCACAGCCGACAGAAGTCGTGGCCCTCGCCCGGCACTGTGATCTCTCAACGCCGCACCCGGGCCATCTCTCTCCCCCCGCCGCCGCAGCGCGTGCCGCCCCGGCACGAAGCCGTGCGGGCATCCGCGCGGGGAGCGGCTGATGCGCCTCGCACACCAACAACCCGATCCAGGAGGACAGCCATGTCTGAAACCACTCTGCTCCCCGTCCTGTCGCAGCCGACGCTGATCGCCGCGGTCCCCGGCTTCGGGCCGACCACGGGCGGCAACTCCGTCCTGCTCCTCGGCACCAACCTCGGAGGCGCCACCTCGGTGACCTTCGGCGGCACGCCCGCGACCATCGTCTCCCAGGACCTCTTCGGCTTCCTGATCACCGTGACCGCACCGCCGCACGCCGCCGGCAACGTCCCCGTCGTGGTCACCACCCCGGCCGGCGCCAGCACTCCCGCGAACTACACCTACGTGGGACCCGTCGTGCCCCCGCCCCCGAGCATCCTCGTCTTCACCCCGCCCGCCGGCCCGACGACCGGCGGTACCCCCTTCACGATCGTGGGGACCAACCTCACCGGCGCGAGCGTCACCTTCGACGGCGTCCCGGCCATCGGGGTGAACGTCATCGCGGGCGTGGTGCTGACCGGTGTCACGCCGCCGCACGCCGCCGGGAACGTGCCGGTCGTCGTGACGACCCCGGCCGGCAGTGCGACCGTCGCCGGCGGATTCACCTACGTCAGCCCGCCGCTGCCCACGGCGGTCTCCATCACCCCGGCCACCGGTCCTGTCGTCGGTGGTACGCCGGTCGTCATCGTCGGCACCAACCTCGCCGGTGCGACCGTGACCATCGGTGGTGTCCCGGCCACCAGTGTGGTCGTCGACGTCACCGGCACCATCCTGACGGCCGTCACCCCCGCCGGGGTGGCCGGGAACGCGGCGGTCGTCGTGACGACCCCGGCCGGCAGTGCGACCGTCGCCGGCGGATTCACCTACGTGTGACCGATGCGTGTGCGGGCCGGACGGCGATCGCTGTCCGGCCCGCACCCACGGACGGGCGGAAAAGAAGAGCCAAGAGGCATTCGTCACGGCAACGAGCGGGATATAAAAGCATATTCTCGGTCATTATTGCGGTGATTCGTCCGGGAAATACGCTCCTCGGTGCGCCCCACCGATCGGGTGACAAGAGGGGGAATCTCTTGCGGCATATTCCACGCCCTGCGTTACTGAACGTATCCAACCGGTGGGCAGCCCAGCCTCTCCGGGGGGCGGGGTATCCGGTCCGGCCGCTGCCTGCCTTGCGCGTAGGGCGGCAGCGTCGAGTTGGTGCCCCGATGGGCACCCCCTCAGAGGCGTGGATCCCCCAGCCGGTGCCATTCCCATGGCGTCGGCTGGGCGGTTGGTTTACTCGGTGCCACAGCCGGAGCTTGCGGGCCGTCCGGCGCGTACGTTTACCGGGTCGGCCGAGAAACGAAGTCCGGCCGGATGAGGAGCAGGGCGCGGTCGTCCGGATATTCGGCACCGGGCTGGTGGTCGAGAAAAAGCTCGCACAGGTCGTGCACGTCCAGGCCGGTGCCCCGGCGGGCCGTCTCGGTGAGACGCTCCAAGCCCACGTCCAGACGTTCCCTGCGGCGTTCGATCAGACCGTCGGTGTAGAGCAGGACCGCCGCGCCTTCGGCCAGTGTGGTCTCGCCCTGGCGGTATCGGGCGTCGGGGACGGGTCCCACCGGCGGCGAGACAGGTCCGTCGAGATAGCGGCTGGAGCCGTCGGGGCACACCACGAGCGGCGGAGGATGTCCGGCCTTGACGTAGGTCAGGGTGCGGGTCGGCCGGTGGTAGAGCAGATAGGCGGCGGTGGCCATCTGGCCGCGGTGGTAGATGTGCAGATATTCGTTCAGCTCGCCGAGGACCGCCTCCGGACGGGTGCCGCAGCGCAGGACGATGCCGCGCAGGGCGGCGATGATCTGTGCCATGACGGCGGCCTGGGGCAGGCCGTGGCCGGCTACATCGCCGATCGACAGACCGACGTGGTCCTCGTCGAGGTCGTAGAGGTCGTACCAGTCGCCGCCGACCATGACCATGTCGCTGCCGGGTGCGTAGCGCGTCGCCACCTCCAGGCCCGGGATGTCCGGCAGTTGGGGCAGGAGACTGAGCTGGAGGCGCTCGGCGACCCGGTGTTCGTGCTCGTACAGCCCGGCGCGGTGCACCGCCTGGGCGATCTGCTGCGCCACAGCGGTCAGGTGCTCGGGTTCCGGCATCCCGCTCGCGCCGGGACGGACGGTCAGGGCGCCCAGGACGACACCGTCCGCTTCCAGCGCCACCCGTGGCACCCCGTCGGCCACAGGGCGCGCGACACCGGGATCGTCCAGGTTCCTCCAGGCGGTCTCCCTCAGGACCCGGAGATCGTCGCCCGGTCCCAGGGCGGGCACCAGACGCTGGGCGTGCAGCTCCAGGGTCACGTGGTCGACGTCCAGGACCCGTGCGGCGGTGGCCGCCACGGCCCCGGCGACCTGGGCGAGCGTCGCCGACGACGCCAGTGCCGCAGTCAGCTGGTACAGGCGTTGCAGGCGCGCGCGAGCGGCCTGCTCGGCCCGCAGAAGCTCCTCACGCTGCACTTCCGCGGTACGCCGGATGGCGATCTCCCGGTTGAGCGCGCTGACCTGCCGGCTGAGGACGACGAAACGGTCGGCGTGGTCGAGGCGGTGCAGGTTCAGCTGGACCGCCGGCCCGGGCCCCTGCCACCAGGCGGCGCGGACGCCGTGGCACCGAAAGCGCGCCCGGCTGCCCTCGCCGTCCTTCAGGACGAGCGCCCCCGGCAACGGGCTGCCGCTGCGCACCCAGTTGCCCAGATGCGTCCGCAGAACACGGGCATCGTCCTGGACGAGGGCGTACAGGCTGGCGCCCGCGCCCAGTTGAGGAATCGAGGCGGCGGCCGGATTGGCCGCCAGAACCGTGCCGTCCCCCGCGCACAGGATGACGGGGTGGGGCAGGGTTCTGGTGATGGCCTCGAACAGGCCGAGACTCACGCAGGTACCGTACCGGTGTCGGGACCCGCGAGGGGCAACTCCGCGTCGGCGAAGTACTCACGACCGCCGACCGGTCCGGGCACCAGGTGCACGACCACGCGGCAGCCGGCGTCTCCGCGGGCGATGGTCTCCTGCAGCTCGACACTGGCGTAACCGAGATTGCGGGCGGCGATCGTGCCGAAGACGTTCGAGGTCATCATGCACATCGACTCACGGCCCAGCACCTTCTCCGCGAACGGGCAGGCCCGGTTGCCCAGCACGATCTTCGTGTCGTCCTGCTCGATGACGTAGAAGTCGCCCTTGATCCGCCGCTTGAGATCCACCAGTGCCTCCGCGACCTGCTGCCGGGACAGATGGTCCGTGCCGAGCGCCTCGAGGTACATCTCATCGATCTGCGTGCCCACCGCCTGGCCGACCAGGCTGATGTAGCCGGACGCCTCCTGAAGGCCGATCACCGACTCCAGCGACGTCGCCAACTCGCGCACCAGCGTCCGCAGGAACACATCACGGTCCAGGTCGATCTTCACATCCACCGGGTGGCCCATGGCGCCGCCCCTCCTCATCTCTGCACGCCCCGTAGACCGCGCGGGCCGCCCCGTCACGTACGGATCCCGCGGACGACTCGTGGCAGACGCTGGAGCGTACCGCGAGCCGGCACCGCCGCGGGGGCGCCTTCGGGCGACTTCGACGGTAAGGGATACTGGCAACCGGCAGCAGGGAATCCAGGGGTGACGGCGTGGACGGTTCAGGGGAGGCGGCTGCGCCGCCCGCATCGCCGGCGCGGTCCACGGGCGCCTTGCGCGTGCACCCACTGGCGGACCGGCCAGGCTGGCAGGTGGCCGGCGAGATCAGCCTGATCACGCGCCGGGCCTGGGAACAGACGCTGCACCAGCTTGCCCTGAGCGACGAAGAGGCGTGCCACTTGGAGCTTTCCGCGATCACCTTCGTCGACGTAGCCGGTGTCTCGGCTCTGGCGGTGGCCGCCCAGAGCCTTCCGGAGGGACGACGCATCGTGCTCGAAGAGGCGCCTGCCGCCCTGCGGCGCGTGCTGGGCATGTTCTGGCCGGACCTGCCCGCGGTCGAGGTGGTGACGGCGTGATGACCGATCCGACTGCTGAACCGTTCGTCCATCCAGCCCTCTTCTACCGAGGAGAGGAAGAGTACCTGCGGGGCACCGTGCCCTTCGTCCGGGACGGCCTGAGGGCCGGAGAACCGGTGGCGGTCGCCGTACCCGGACCCAACCTGGCGATCCTCAGGACGGCCCTGGGCGGGGATGCCGCGGACGTACGGTTCCTCGACATGACCGAGGTCGGGCGCAACCCCGGACGCATCATCCCCAAGGTGCTCCGTGCCTTCGCCGACGCCCATCCCCGGACGCGGGTGCGGATCATCGGCGAGCCGATCTGGGCCGGCCGCAGCAGCGTGGAGTACCCGGCGTGCGTCCAGCACGAGGCGCTCATCAACCCGGCGTTCCAGGGCCGGGACGTCACCATCCTCTGCCCGTACGACGCCGGACGTCTCCCCGAGCAGGTCCTCACCGACGCGTACACGACGCATCCCGTCGTCATCTCCGGCGGGAAGGAGCGCGGCAGCTCCGCCTACGCTCCCGAGCAGGTGATCGCGCGCTACAACGAACCCCTGGCACACGTGGCGACGGCCGACGAACTCGACTTCGACGCCGACGGACTGCCGGGCGCCCGGCAGTTCGCCGTCGAGCGGGCCGCCCGATACGGCCTGTCCGGTGTCCGCCTGGAGGACGTCGCCCTGGTCGTCGCCGAGCTGACCACCAACAGCGTCGTGCACGGCGGAGGTTCGGGCACCGTACGGGTGTGGACCGAAGGCGACCGGGTGGTGTGCGAGGTCCGCGACCGCGGGCGGCTGAGCGATCCGCTCGCCGGACGCCGCCCGCCCTCACGGGACCAGCTGGGCGGCCGGGGCCTGCTGCTGGTGCACTGTCTCGCCGACCTCGTACGCATCCACACCGGCCCCGACGGTACGACCGTCCGCTGCTACGTCGGCCGCTGATCCCGCCGCCGAAGGGGCACCCGGGTCGGTCAGCGCGCGCGCAGCCGCTGCCAGCAGCGGTGGACGTGGTCCTCGGCCTCGCGTACGGCCGAGAGGGCGGCGTCGGAAGGCGCCGCCGCGGAGGGCACGGACCGGTCACCGCCGGATGCGGTGCGCCGGCCCGCGCGGGCGGCGTCTCCTCGGCCGCCCTGGTGGAGGACGGCGGCTCGGGCGACCAAGATCATGACGATGACTGCCGCGGCTGTCACCACCGCGGCCGCATGCTGATCCGACATGGCTGTGAGAGTCCTTCGTGCGGGAACGGCGGGGAGGCGGGAGAGCCGGTATCCGCGTCGTGCGGCGCTCCCGCCTCCCGGTGCGTGTCGGACGGGCCGGGTTCCGGTCGGGCGGCCGGACGGGGAGGGCGCCGGCCGGACCGGCCGGCGGGCGATCCTCGACGCTTCCGTCCGGCTCACCCGTTCCGGCGTCGGCAGGCCAGCCACACCGCGGCGGCCACACCGGCCGCGGTCAGCAGCACCTTGCGGTTGTCCCGCGCCAACCGGGCCCCCTCGGCGGTGGTGTGCCGCACCGGCCCGGGCGCGTTCTCCTGCCACATCCGACCGGCCCGGGCCGCCTTCGCCCGGGCCTGTCCGGCGGCCTTCGCGGCCGTGTCCCTGACCGGGTCGGGCAGCCTGTCCTGCGCCTGGTGCGCCAGGTCGGCGGCCCTCGCCTTCAGTTCCCCGGCCTTGACCGTGGCGTGGTCCTTGAGTTCCCCGGCCTTGACCGTGGCGTGCTCCTTGAGTTCCCCGGCCTTGACCGTGGCGTGGTCCTTGAGTTCCCCGGCCTTGACCGTCGCCTGGTCCTTCAGCTCGTCGGCCTTCGCGGCAGCCTGTTGCTTCACCTGGGCGGCCTTCTCCTGAGTCCGGGCCTTGACATCGGTCCTGGCTGCCAGCGCCTCGACCGTCTGCCCGAGCTCGGTCCGGGTCTGTTCGACCTGCTCGCGCAGTTCCTCGGGGCCGGCGGCGGTGGGTTCGTCATGCGGCGGCTGCGTCATCGGTGTGCGCTCTCCTTGGTTTCGGCCACGTCGGCCTTCACGTTCTCGACCGTCCGCCCGGGTGCGGGCGGCGCGGCCCGGTGGACCTGCTCCTTTCCCCTCATGGCCGGCACCGCGGCGATCACACCCGGCACCACGGTGACGATCGGCGCGGTGGCCCGCACCGGCAGTGGCACCGCCAGCGCGGCGATCGCGGTCACGACCGGCGCCCGCTGCAGCAGTTCGCTCACCGGCTCCTGGCCGAAGCGGTCCGTCCTGTGTCCGGCTACGGCATGGTGCGGTGGTGCGCTCGACACGGCGTTCACCTCCCGTCCCTGTCGGTTCCTGTCGGCCGGGCCTCGTCATGCGCCCGGCCTCCGATGAGCGCGCGAGTACCCCGGACAGGCGGGTCAAGGGCGGGCCGGGTGGCCTGCTTCGCACCCGGCCTCAGGGGCGCGGGAGTTCGACCGGCGCCGTGCGGGTGTGCCCGGCGGTGGCGTGGGACGGTCATACGTCGTCCAGCCGGCGCACGTCCTCCTCGTCCCACGTCCGGGTGTCGCGGGGCTCGGTGTAGGGCTCGGTCTCGGGCGGCAGGCCGCCCGCGATGGACCGCTGGCGCACGGTCTCGGCGTCGAACTCCAGGCCCAGCAGGATGGCCACGTTGGTGATCCACAGCCAGACGAGGAAGACGATGACACCGGCCATGGTGCCGTAGGTCTTGTTGTAGGAGGCGAAGTTGGTCACGTAGAACGCGAAGGCTGCGGAGGCGATCATCCAGATACCCAGGGCGAGGAAGCTGCCCGGGGTGATCCACCGGAACCCCTTGACCTTGGCGTTCGGGCTGGCCCAGTACAGGACGGCGATCATGAGGGTGACCAGGACGACCAGGACGGGCCACTTGGCGACCGACCACACCGCCAGCGCGGTGTCCCCGACGCCGAGGGCGGCGCCGGCCTGGCGGGCGATGCCGCCGGTGAACACCACGATCAGCGCGCTGATCACCGCCAGCACCATCAGCACGACCGTCAGCGCGATACGGAGGGGGACGATCTTCCACGCCGGGCGGCCTTCCGGCATCTCGTAGACCTTGTTCGCGGCGCGGATGAACGCCGCGATGTAGCCGGACGCCGACCACACGGCCAACGCCAGGCCCACGATCGCCATGACGGACCCGACGCCCGCGTTGCCCTGCAACTGCTCCACGGCCCGGGTGATGATGTCCCGCGCCGAGCCGGGCGTGAGCCGCCTGAGATTGTCGAGCACCGTGTCGGTGGCAGACTCGCCGGCGATGCCCAGCAGGGAGACCAGCACCAGCAGCGCCGGGAACAGCGACAGCACCCCGTAGTACGTCAGGGCCGCCGCGCGGTCGGTCAGCTCGTCGTCCTTGAACTCCCGCAGGGCTCCCCTGAGCACCGCGCCCCAGGCCCGCTTGGGCAGCTTCGTCGGTGCCGCCGGTGCCCGCCGCTCCACCTCGGGCCCGGGCCCGACGTCGTCGGGCGCCGGTACCTCGTCGTGGTGGGATTTCCGCCCTGGAAGATGCAAACTCGCCATGGGCGCCGGGTAACCCGTCGGGGCTCTCCTACGCCACCGGTGCCGCCCGCGGGCGCGGCGTCAGGCGTCCAGGGCGTCGCGGACGGTGGCGTGGCAGTCGATGACCTCGTCGAGCCCGACGAGCCGCATCGTGCGCAGCACGGAATCGGTCGGTCCGGCCAGGCGCAGCCAGCCGCCGGCACCGCGGGCGGCGTTGTGGGCGGCGATGAGGATGTTGATGCCGCTGGAGTCCATGAACGTCACCCCGCCGAGGTCCACCACGATCCGCGGGAGCGCCGTGCCCCCGGGGAGGATGAGCGCCTGGCGCAGAGAGCCGCCGCTGTCGTGGTCGATCTCCCCGCGCACGGTGATGACGCGGACGCCGTCGATGGGGGTGCAGGTGACCGTCAGACCGTCTGACCCTGCTGCCCCGCTGTTGTCTGTCACACTTCCCTCAACAACGCTCAGTGACTTCGGCCGGCCGTTTCCCGCCGGAAGACTGCCTGGATACTACGGGGCGTCCGGCGAGGTTGTGCCGAGTGGGGGCAAGCAGGCGTACACAGGGCGATGGCGGGTACGCGCGGGCGTATGAACGGGGTGATGAAGACAGTGGGGATGGAATCGGTCCCTTTCACCGAGGAGGGTCCCATCAGTGTGAACCGGGATCCCTGGCAGGTGTCCGCCGCGCTGGACGGTGACGGAACGTGCATCGCCGAGGCCCGCCGTCTCGCGGTCGACTTCCTCACGCGTCTGCAGGCCGACCGGGGGATACCCGTCTCGTCGCGCGCCAGGGACCTCACACAGCTGGTGGTCAGCGAACTGGTCACCAACGCCCGCAAGTACGCTCCCGGGCCGGTGCTGCTCGATCTGCGCGTCACCGGCGCGGTGGTGGAGGTGGTGGTCTGGGACAGCGACCCGGTGCTGCCGGTGGCCCGCGCCGCCGACCCGGGCCGGGTGGGCCAGCACGGGCTGGAGATCGTGATGGCGGTCGCCGAGGGCTTCGAGGCCCAGCGCGAGCCGGTCGGCAAACGCATCACCGCCCGTATCGCGCTCCTGGACGATCACGGCGGCGTGGCGGGCCGTCACCGGGCCTGACGCCCGCCCCACCTCGCGGCGTGGACGCCGGCCACGACCGCCTCGGGCGAGGGCGCCTGGGGGACGGCCGGGGAACGCCACGTCCGGCGGCCGCTTGCCGGCGGGCGGCAGGCATGCAATCGCCGTGGCGGTGCAGGCGTGAAGTATGAGGTGTGTCATCTACCGTGAGTCAGCGGACGAGCCGGAACAGGTGGACTGCCGACAGGCCGACGGCGGTCGTGCGGCGGTGCTGGACAGTCTGAAGCGGGTGACGGGAGGCGAGTTCTGCTGGGTGCATCTGGACGATCCAGGTCCGGGGGATCTGCAGGAACTGGCCGGCCCCCTGGGGCTGCATCCGCTGGCGGTCGAGGACGCCGGTGAGGCGCATCAGCGGCCCAAGCGGGAGCGGTACGGGGACGTGCTCGCGGTGGCGCTGAAGACGCTGTGGTACGTCGAGGACGGCAGCGAGGTGGAGACCGGCGAGGTGATGGTCTTCACCGGCCCGCGGTTCGCCCTGACCGTCCGTCACGGCGCGGCCGACCCCACCGTCGAGGCGGCCCGGCGGCTCCACGCGGACCCGCCGCTGCTGCGCTTCGGGCCCGCCGCCGTGCTCCACGCCGTCCTGGACACCGTGGTCGACTCCTACACCGAGGCCGCCGTCCAGATCCGCACCGGGCTTGCCGCGCTGGAGCGGCGCGTGTTCTCCCCGGAGCGCGAGGACCTCACCGAGGAGATCTACTCCCTCAAACGGGAGGTCCTGGAATTCCGGGACGCGGTCCAGCCCCTGGTCCCGGTGGCGCAGGACTTCGCCGGCCCCCACGCCGAGTGGTCCGAGGAGATGCTGCCGTACTTCCGAGACGTCGCCGACCACCTGCACCGAACCGACACCGAGGTGCGCTCCCAGGACGAGCTGCTCAACTCCGCCCTCGACGCCCACCTCGCCCGGGTCGGCACCTGGCAGAACGACGACATGCGCCGCATCTCCGCCTGGGCCGCCATCCTGGCCACCCCGACGCTCGTCGCCGGCGTCTACGGCATGAACTTCGCCCAGATGCCGGAACTGAGGTGGACCTACGGATACCCGCTCGCCATCGCCGTGATGGTGGGCGCCGCCGTCCTGCTGCACCGGGCCTTCCGCCGCAACGGCTGGCTGTGAACGCCGGGCGCCCGCGCCGGCCGGCGGAAACGGGGCGACACCGCTGCCGGTGCCACCCCCGAAGGCGTCAGTCCTGGACGAGCTGAGCGGCCAGACGGCGGGCCTGGGCCAGCAGCGCGCCGTGCGTCGCCAGTGCCTCGGGATCCTCCCGCACGGTCCCGGGCAGCCGCCGCTGGAGCTCGTCGAGGCTGCGCCGCAGTTCCTCGACAGCCTCGCGCAGAGCTCCGTCGGCGGACCGCTCTGGGCCGGTTCCCGCCAGCCGGGTCCGGCCGTAGAGACTGACCGCCCGGCCGGTGTGGCGCAGGAAGTCGGCGTAGGGGCCGGTGATCTGCGGGGCGGGGCGGCCCTCCCCGTCGTTGCGGCTCGCGATCTCCAGCACGGTGCGGGTCACGCCCGCGGTGTGCACCGCGACATGGTCCAGCACGGCCAGCGCGTCGTCGTACGCCTTGCCGGGCGGGGAGACGGCATCCGTACCGCGGCCACGGTGATTGCCCCGCATGCTTTCGCGGCTCCAGCCGATCGCGGAGCGCGCCTGGTCGACCAGACGTCCCAGCCGCAGCGCGCGCTCGTGCCATTCCCCGGCCGCGTGGGTGTCCCACTCACCGTCGGCCAGCCCCTCGGCCACCGCGGCCAGAATCTCCCGCGCCTCGCGGGCGGCGTCCTGGAGGGCGGCGCGGGTGTCACGCAGGTACAGCGGGGGCCGGATCAGCGCGTTGACCGTGAGGCCGACCACCGCCCCGAAGACCGCCTCCACGATGCGCGCGCCCGAGGTGAGGACGGTGACCTGTCCGCTGGTCAGGACGAACAGCGCGCCGGTGGCGGCGTAGATGCCCTGGCTGCCGAGGCGCTGCCACTGCGCCAGCAGGAGGACCGCCGGAAGCACGAGGACCATCGTGATCATCGTGCTGTCCAGCAGCAACGCGACGACCGTGGCCACCACCGTGCCCACCGCGATCGCCGCCAGCTGCTGCAGCCCGTGCGCGAGCGACCGGTACACCGTCGACTCGACCAGCACGACCGCCACCCAGGGAGCGACGAACGCCATCGGAGCCTGCAGCCACCACCCCGCCACGGCCCACGCCACACAGGCGGCCAGCGCCGCCTTGCCGGCCTGCATCACCAGATCGCGTTCACGCCCCGGTTCGGTCCACGCCCGCCGTACCGCCCCCACGACGGCCCAGCCATGACGCCGAACCGCTCCTGTCGCCCTTGCCAACCACTCCATGGCACAGCAAGTGCCACACCAGGGACGACAGATGCGCCCCTGTGGGCACCCTCACGGCCGGCGGTTCCTCGGCACCGGCGACCGGTGGGCCGGCGCCGTGCGGATCTCCGGCGGCGAGCCGGCGGTCCGCCCCCGCCGCCGTGGGCATCCATCCGGGCGTGCCGTCGCGTATGGCGGTGTCAGGCACCGGAGGCGCCCCGGTGGATGAGGCGGGAAACCCGGCGGCCGGGCCCGGTCTGCCTGACCTCGACGAGGTGCGGGCATCGCTCGCGCAGCAGACGTTCCAGGCGGTGCTGAAGGGTGATCCAGGCGGCGGGACACCCGTCGCAGGCGCCGCCGAGACGGACGGTGACGATGCCCTCGCGCACGTCGACCAGGTCGATGGTGCCGCCGTGCGAGCGGGCGTAGCGGCCCGACGGTCCGTCGAGGAGCTCTCGGGCCGCGGCATACAGCGCCGCGTCGCCGCCGGAGTGGCCACCGTCGTCCTGCTCGGCCGAGGTGCGCCAGTCCGCCGGGTGTTCGAGGGACAGGTGCAGCGCGGTACGGATCAGGGCTCCGTCGCCGGACCAGGACCGGTTCTCGCCGAGATCGGTGACGACGGCGGAGGGCTCGACGACGACCCGGGTGAGGGTGCCGTCGGCCAGCAGCGCCGCCAGCGGTGCGGGCACCGCGGTGGCCGGGCCCGTGCAGTTGAGGGTGCCGGCGGGGACGATCCACCGCATCTGGAGAGGGCGGCCGGGGAGGGGCTGGGGGTGCAGGGGAATCACCGGCGCTCACCCGCCCGTCAGCGCGGCGGTGACGGTGTGCGCCAGAAGGGCCATGAGCCAGGCCGTCACGGTCAGATAGCCGAAGGCGATCGCCGGCCATCTCCAGGTGCCGGTCTCCCGACGGATGACCGCGACGGTGGCCATGCACTGCAACGCGTAGGCGAAGTAGACGAGCAGCGCGGCGATCGTGGGCGCGGTGAAGACCTGCTGCCCGGCGCGGGGTCCGTCCGGGTAGGTCATGGCGCGCAGGGCCCCGGCCGGATTCTCCGCGTCCTCGGCCGCGGCGACCTGCCCGAGGGTGGCGACGAAGGTCTCCCTGGCGGACTGGGCCGACAACACGCCGACGTTGACGCGCCAGTCGAAGCCCAGGGGATCGAAGACGGGTGCGACGGACCGGCCCACGGCCGCGGCGTAACTGTGGTCGATGACATAGGCGGACACGGCCACGGAGTCCGCGGTGTCGACACCGGCCGCCCGCATCTGCGCGGTGGAGTGCAGCGGCAGGTTCAGAGCCAGCCACAGAGCGAGGGAGGTGACCACGATGACGGTCGAGCACTTGCGCAGAAAGGCCCGGGCGGACGACCACATCGCCAGCAGCACCGCGCGAGGCGCCGGCATCCGGTAGGGCGGCATTTCCATGAAGAACGGCATGGGCGTGCCATGGCGGTCGGTGAGCTTCTTGACCGCCCAGGCGGCGACCATCGCCGAGACCGCGCCGAGCAGATAGAGGCCGAACATGATCAGGCCCTGCGCGCCGAACGGGCCGATCCGGCTGGAGGGGTCCACCAGCAGGCCGATGAGCAGCACATACACCGGAAGGCGTGCCGAACAGGTCATCAGCGGGGCGGCCATCATCGTGGCCAGCCGGTCCTTCGCCGAGGGCAGGGTACGCGTGGCCATGATGCCGGGGATCGCGCAGGCGAACGACGACAGCAGCGCCACGAAGGCCCGCCCCTCCAGCCCGGCCCGTGCCATCACCCGGTCCATGAGGAACGCCGCCCGCGACAGATAGCCCACGCCTTCGAGCAGCGCGAGGAGCAGGAAGAGCAGCACGATCTGCGGGACGAAGACCAGGACGCCGCCGACGCCCCCGATGACGGCGTCACCGAGCAGTCCGGACAGCCACGGGCTGCCGACATGGTCGGCGACGAGGCCGGACAGCCATCCGAACAGCGTCTCCACATACCCCTGCAGCGGCGCCGCGAGGGTGAACACGGTCTGGAAGAAGACCACCATGACCGCGAAGAACACGATCAGGCCCCACACGGGGTGCAGCAGCACCGCGTCGAGGCGCTGGGTGGCCCGATGCCGTTCGGCCGGGCGGTAGCCGGCGAAGGCGAGCACCGACTCCGCCCAGGCGTCCAGTTCGGCGGGGGCGGTGGGCGGGGCGAGGACCGGGGCCGGCCAGGACTGCCAGGAGGCGATGCGGTCCCGCAGCCGCGCGATGCCGAGCCTGCGGTGGCCGACCACGGCGAGCACCGGTACGCCCAGGGCCCGGGACAGTGCGTCGACGTCCAAGTGGCCCTGCCTCAGGGCGAGTTCGTCGGTGAACGTCAACACCACGCAGGTCGGCAGGGAGCGGGCCAGGACCTGTGCGACGAGCAGCAGCGAGCGCCGCAGAGTGGTGGCGTCCACGACGACGAGCAGCGCGTCCGGCCGGGGTGCGCCGTCCAGCCGGCCGTCCAGGACGTCCACGGTGATCCGCTCGTCCGGGCTGATCGGCTCCAGGCAGTAGGTGCCCGGCAGATCCTCGACGAGATGGGTGTGGTCGCCGGCCCGGCAGGTGCCGACGTACCGGGCCACGGTCACGCCCGGGTAGTTGCCGGTCTTGGCGCGCAGACCCGTAAGGGCGTTGAAGACGCTGGTCTTGCCCGCGTTGGGGCTGCCGACCAGCGCGATGCGCGCATCCTCGGTCACGCCCGTGGCCGCGCCGGCGGGCCCGTGACAGCCCGCGGTCACCGGTCGGCCCCGATGGTGTGCACGTACGCGGCCTGTGCCCGGCGCAGGCACACCTCGTAGTCCTTCAGCCGGTAGACGACCGGGTCCCGCAGCGGTGCCCGGCGCACGACCTCCACCACGGTGCCGGGCGTGAACCCGAGGGCGCCCAGCCGGCGTACCGTCTCGGGCGCTCCGTCCGCGACGACCTCGACGACCGTGGCGCGCTCACCGGGCGCCAGGTCGGCCAGGGCACGCGGCGCGCGCCCCACCACAGCCGTCGCCCGGTGACCCGGGGCTCCGGCGTGCTCATCACCCATGCTCATCCGCGTCTCCGCTACGCCATGCCGGACAAGTGCCGTCCGGTCACCCAGATGTCAGTGAGGCTAGCCTTGCCTGCTCTCGGTGATGGCTGGAATCCGGCCTGTACGAAGGCACCGTCCGGCCCGGCTCACAGGGCCACACGGCCCTTGGCCCACCAGATTCGGCGGCTCCCCCCCCCGGCACGGTGGAGCCGGCCTCGGCCGTCGTCGACGCGTTCGGGCCACGCACGGGGGTCGCCGGAGACCGGCGCCCTGGACGTGCGTACACGATCGTCCGCGGCCTCCCGGGCTCCCCGGCCTTCCCGGCCTTCCCGGCCTTCCCGGCCTTCCCGACCGTCCCCGGCTCCCCGACCGTCCCCGGCCTCCCCGGTACGCCGATCGGCCCGCCCCCGGCGCTCGGCCGGTCACGTCCGACCCGGGCAGGCGGGGCCGAAGGTCCCGGCAGCCGGTGCCGGACGGATCGAGAACCTGCCCTGTACGGCGCTCCCCGCGATCAGTCCCGGACGGCGAACATCGACGGCGAGGCGAGCGCGCACGAGAGGAACCGTGATGACCACGACCGTGACAGCCGGCGACCGGACCGCTGCGGCCCGGCGGCAGATCGAGGCCTTGTTTCCGACCGGTTCCACGGACCGTGGGCAGCAGTTCGACGTGATCGGCCGCACCCCCGAAGGAACGCTGTGAGTACCGTGACCGACCCGGCGGCGGGCCGCGCCGCGGGACCCGAGCGGGCGACGGGCCCCGCGCAGGCCACCGGCCGGATCCACTCCTGGGACCTGTCCACCGGCGTGGACGGTCCCGGGACCCGGTTCGTCCTCTTCGTCAGCGGCTGCCCCCTGCGCTGTCTGTACTGCGCCAACCCCGACACCTGGCACATGCGGGACGGCCGGGAGGCCACGGTGGACGAGGTGATGGCGGAGATCGGGAAGTACCGGGCCTTCATCACCACCGCCGGGGGAGGGGTGACCCTCACCGGCGGCGAGGCGCTTCTGCAACCCGCGTTCACGGCCGCCGTGTTCCGTCGTTGCAAGGAGGCCGGACTGCACACCGCCCTGGACACGTCCGGCTTCCTCGGGGCCCGCGCCACCGACGAGCTCCTCGCCGACACCGACCTGGTCCTGCTGGACATCAAGTCCTTCGACGTCCGCACCTACCGGGAACTGACCGGCGGCGAACTCGCCCCCACGCTGGACTTCGCCAGGCGCCTGGACCGGCTCGGAAAGCGGGTGTGGATCCGCTACGTGCTGGTGCCCGGCTGGACCGACTCACCGGACGCCGTGTACGACCTCGCCCGCTTCCTCGCCGGCCTCGGCACCGTCGACCGCGTCGAGGTCCTGCCCTTCCACAAGCTCGGCGCCGCCAAGTACGACGCCCTCGGCGTGCCCTTCCGCCTGCGGAACACGCCCACCCCGGGGCCGGATCTGGTCGGGCGGGTCCGGGACCAGTTCCGCGAGCTGGGCCTGAACGCCTACTGAACTCCCCGCTCACCGGCTCGAAGAGACGCGAGGCCGAACCCCGGGGGCCGGTGGGGCCCAAGGTCCCTCATCCGGGCCCCGTGAGGCCCAAGCCCCGCCCGCTCCCGCCCAACAGACTGTCAGCACAACCGGAACACCACCGGGCATCGATCGAGAGGCGACGGACATGACCGTGCGCGTGGGCATCAACGGCTTCGGCCGCATCGGACGGAACTACCTGCGCTGCGTGCTCGAGCGTGCGGAGACGGCGGCGGGCTCGCCGGTCGAGGTGGTGGCGGTCAACGACCTCGCCTCGCCGGCGGCGCTGGCCCATCTGCTCGCCTTCGACTCGACCTACGGCCGCCTCGACCGTACCGTCGAGCACGACGAGACGTCGTTCACCGTCGACGGCCGACGCATCGCCGTGACGGCCGAGCGCGACCCGGCCGCACTGGCCTGGGGCGACCTCGGCGTGGACATCGTGATCGAGTCGACCGGCCGTTTCCGCACCCGTGAGCAGGCAGGCCTGCATCTGAAGGGCGGCGCCCGCAAGGTGCTGCTGTCCGTGCCCGGCAAGGACGTCGACGCCACGATCGTGATGGGCGTCAACGAGGGCACGTACGACCCGCAGCGCGACCACGTGGTCTCCAACGCCTCCTGCACCACCAACTGCGTGGCCCCCATGGTGAAGGTGCTCGACGAGAACTTCGGCATCGTCAAGGGGCTGATGACCACCATCCACGGCTACACCAACGACCAGGTGGTCCTGGACGGCCCGCACAAGGACCTGCGCCGTGGCCGCAGCGCCGCCGTCAACATCATCCCCACGTCCACCGGCGCCGCCCGTGCCGTCGGCCTGGTCCTGCCCGAGCTGGCCGGCACCCTGGACGGCATCGCCGTACGCGTGCCCGTCGAGGACGGCTCGCTGACCGACCTCAGCGTGGTCCTGGACCGGCCGGTGACCGCCGACGAGGTCAACGCCGCCTACCGGGAGGCCGCCGACGGACCGCTGAAGGGCGTCCTGCGGGTCTCCGACGCCCCGATCGTCTCCCGCGACGTCGTCGGCGATCCCGCCTCCTGCGTCCTGGACGCCCCGCTGACCCAGGCGCACGGCGACCTGGTCAAGGTCTTCGGCTGGTACGACAACGAGTGGGGCTACACCAACCGGCTGCTCGACCTCACCGAGTACGTCGCCGCGCGGCTTCCGCAGAGCTGATCCCGTCCGACAGGTCGCCGACCCCCGCACGGCGGCGCAGGGACCGCCCGGGCTCAGGTGTACGTGTACGGCATGGGGGACGTGACCGTGGCTCCCGTGGAGGTCGTCGCGACCACCGCGACGGGACCGGTGGTGGGCATCGGCGGGGTGACCGCCTGGACCTTGATGGCGGACATGACCTTGAACGAGAGGGCCGCCACGCCGCCGAAGGTGACGCCGTTGACCTGGGACAGGAAGGTTCCGTTGAGATTCACGATACGGCTGCCTGCACGCGGCCCCGAGATCGGGCTGATGCTGGTGATCGTGGGGCTGCCGATGTAGGCGTAGGAGAGGCTGTTGGAGACGCCACCCGGGCTGACCATGTACACGGGGACGCTGCGGGCGAGGCCCGACGCCGGGACGGTGACCCTGAGTTCGGTGTCCGAGACGACGGTGGCGGGCACCTCCAGGCTGCCGAACCGTACGGACTTGACGCCGACGAACCGTTGTCCGGTCAGGGTGACGACGTTGCCGCCGTTCATCGATCCGGAGGCGGCCGAGAGGAGGCTCACGACGGGCAGCCGGCGGTAGTAGTAGTGGCCGACGATCGCCTTCCCGCCGCTGGCGGTCACGGTGACCGGTACGGCCGACCTGATGGCGGCCGGGGTGACGACGGTGAGCGTGGTGTCGCTGACGACGGCGAAGTCCTTGGCCTGCCGGACCCCGAAGCGGACGTCGGTGGTGCCGAGAAAGCCCCGCCCTTTGATGACCACCGTCGTTCCGCCGCCGCGGGGGCCGGTGTTGGGGGAGATGGCGGCCGGCCTCCGCTGGACGTGGACCGTGTTGTCGCCGTGGTCGACGGCGTAGAGATACCCGCCGTCCGGTGTGGTCGCCACCTCGTGGGGCTCGGCGAATCCCGGGATCGTTCCGCTGACGCTGTTGCTGCTCGGGTTGATCACGGTCAGCGAGCCCGCGCCGGTCAAGGAGGCGTAGACGAGCGTCCCGTCCGGGGAGGGGGCCAGACAGTGCGGGCTGTCGGCGACGGAGACCGTGTCGGTGACGGTGTTGGTGCCCGTGCTGATCACGCTCACCTTCCGGGCACCGGAGTTCGCCACGTACACGCGCGTCCCGTCGGGCGTGACGGCCAGGCCCAGGGGCGTGTTGAAGCCGGTCACGGTGGCCACGACGCTGTTGCCGACCGTGTCGATCACACTGACGGTGCCGGCCACGGAGTTGCTGACGTAGGCGCGCAGACCGTCGGGACGGAGGGCGACGACCTGGGGGCCGTTGCCCACGGCGATGGTGTTCGTGACCGTGTTGGTGGCCGTGCTGATGACGCTCACGGTGTTCGCACCGGAGTTCGCCACGTACACGCGGGCGCCGTCGGGGGTGACGGCCAGCCCGCGCGGCGCGGTGAGGCCGCTGACGCTTCCGACGAGGGTGTCGGTCACCGTGCTGACGACGGAGACGGTGCCCGAGCCGGGCCTCGTCACGTAGAGGCGCAGGCCGTCCGGGGTGACCGCGACGGACCACGGGCCGGACCCCACACCGATGGTGGCGGCGACGGCGTCGGCGACGGTGTCGATCACGCTCAGCGTGTCGGCACCCGAGTCGGTCACATAGGCGCGCAGCCCGTCGGGCCGCATGACGACGGAGTGGGGTGCCGCTCCCACCGGGATCGTGTCGGCGTCGGCGACCAGGGCGTACGGCGGAGCGCTCCCCAACTTCCTTGTCTCCGGCCCGGCTTGACTGACGGACATGCTGGATCCTCTCGACCGGACTCCCGAATTCGGTGAGTTTCAGAGCGAGTCGAGGATTTCATGCCCTGAGATTCGATGACCCGGCGCCCGCCATTTCAGGAGTCGTTTCCCTGTGCTTCCTGGATCGTCCCATCAACTGCGGCTCCATATAAGAGGTGAATGGGGGCACTCGGGCGCAGATTCCGTCACTGAGGATTAATTCATCTCATCGTATTCACCACTCGGTGCATCGTATGGGCCCTACTCCCTCGGCGGAATGCCTGCTTCGCTTTTCATACGAGGGACGCCCTGCGTGAGAGTCCGACTCCATTGAAACGGCGCCGGCGACACAGGCCCATTGCTCCCGCATGCGGGGCCGCCTTCCCGGAGAAGAAAGCACCCAGCGCGAAGGAGAAGCCTCGTGGTCACTCTCAACCCGAACCAGGGACCCACCTCGGGCGGCAACCAGGTCGTCATCACCGGCACGAACTTCACGGGCGCCACCAGCGTGAAGTTCGGAACCAAGTCGGCGGGCTTCACCGTCGACAGCGCCACCCAGATCACCGCTGTGGCGCCGTCGAACAACGCGGCGGTCCAGGTCACGGTCACCACGCCGGGCGGAACGACGGCCCCGGTCTGGTACTACTACATCACGCCCCCGACCAAATCGAGTCTCAGCGAGACGATGGGGCCGCTCGACGGCATCCCCGTCACCCTCACCGGTTCGAGCCTGACCACCGCCACGTCGATGTCCTTCGGCTCCAACTCCGTCGTCCCCACGGTGGTGAACGACACCACGCTCAACGTCACGGTGCCGCCGGTGACCACCCCCCAGACCGTCCCCGTCAGCGTGACGACCAAGGGCGGCACCACCAACGGGCTCACCTTCACCTACGTGGCCGCCCCGACGGTGACCAGCATGGACCCCACCACCGGACCGGACTACGGCGGCACGGCCTCCACCATCACCGGCACCCACCTCAGTGACGTCGTGGACGTGTCGTACGGTCCCGACTCGACCTCCTACAACGTCATCGACGACACCACCATCGTCGCCTACTCGCCAGGCGGCACGGGCACGGTCACCGTCACCCTCACCAGCGCGGGCGGCAGCGACTCCTCGCAGACGTTCACCTACACGGTCACCCCCGGCTGAGCCGCCCGACCCACAGGCGGTCCGCAGTCCGTCCGACGGAACCGGGGAACACGCCCGGCTCCGTCGGACGGACTGTTCGGTGAGGCGTTGCGGGCACCGCAGGGCCTGCGCCGAGCCGGTCGCGCTCTACCCGGCGTCGAGCTGGTGGTCGGCCCAGACGTAGCTTTCGGGCAGCAAGTCGCTGATGAGAACGGTTCGGACGCGGTCCTCCTCGCCGACGATGATCTTGAGGGCGGGAAAGTAGTCGAGAAGGACCTGACGGCACCGGCCGCAGGGGGGAACGACTCCCCGGTCGCGGTCGCCCACGGCGACGATCGTGTCCAGTTCGTAGGCGCCCTGGGCGGCTGCCGCGCCGATGAGCACCAGTTCGGCGCAGGGCCCCCCGGTGAAGTGGTAGGCGTTCACCGCGGTGATGATCCGGCCGTCCCGGGCACGGGCCGCGGCCGCCATGGTGTGGTTGTCCCCCCGGCAGCGAGTGCCGGCGACATGCGCCGCGGCCTGGACGAGTTCGTGGTCGACCTGGTGGGTCTGCGTGGTCATCTTCTCTGCCTTCGTCAGGTGTCAGCCGACGTTGACCCGAGTGACGACGGTGTGCAAGCGAATATCGGCGGTGTGCTGCTGCATCACCGCAACGTGGCCACCCCGGACAAATTCCAGGCCATCGCCGGGGGGGGGACCACTCACGGCGTCGGGACACGGTGAGCGTGGAGGGGGATCTCTCCGCTACATCGCACCGTCCCCCGACGTCACGGGAGGCCTCACCGAAGGTCGCAGGCGCCGGACTGGTGGGGTGGCTGGAAGCAGGCGGTGACCTCCTTGCCGCGCGGGCAGCGGTAGGCCTGCCAGTCATCGGCCAGGGCGTCGACCAGGAGCAGACCCCGCCCCCCTGTCGCTCCCTCACCCGGGTGACGCCGCTCGGGCAGCCGGGGCGAGGCGTCATGCACGGTCACGTGCAGGCACTCCTCGTCCCAGGTGAGGATCAACTGCGCCGCACTACGGGCGTGGACGTGGGCGTTCGTGACCAGCTCGGACACGGCCAGCAGAACGGAGTCCACCAGATCCGGTGCCGTCCGCGCCCAGCCGAGCGTCTCCAGATGCGCACGCGTCCAGTCCCTGGCCGCCTTCACGCCGCTGTTCACCGGCAGGGAGCGCGCCCATCCCACAGCTCTCATCGACGAGTCTTTTGCCACGGTCTCTCCTTGAGCGAACCAGCGGGGTGCTAGTCCCGTGTGCCCGCAAACCGAGAGCTCAACAGGGTGACCTCCGTACGCGGCCGGACCGTGGCGCGGGCCGGCCCGATCGGGCGTACTGCTCGACGGCCTCGAAAACCCGGGGAGGCAGGCCCCCGGCGGTGCCGAGGGCCTGCGATCGGTCAGCAGGTCGAGTTGGTCTGGGTGAGCAGGCCGAGCCGCCACGGGAGGGTGTTGTAGTCGCCGGTCGCGTTGGGGTTCAGGCCCTGGTACAGGTACTGGAGCCGGCAGGAGGGAATGGTCAGCGTCTGGTCGTAGCCCGCGCGGATCATCTCCCCGTGGCTGATGTCCCGGGTCCAGGCACCGGCGGGGAACGTCACGTTGCCCGACTTCGCGAACGGGTTGCTCTCGGACGCGGCCAGGGGTGTCCACGACCCGGCGAGACTGCTCGTGGTCCAGGAGCGGAAGTAGCGCCGGCCGTCGGTGCCGATGGCCTCCACGAGGAGCAGGTACTGGTTGGCGCCCTGCACCTTGTAGACGTTGCTCGCTTCGAACAGCGCGTACCTGTTGGAGTCCTGGGCCGCGATCACGGTGTCGGTGAAGCCGTTCGGGAACTGGCCGACGGTGGTCCGGGAGCGGTACAGGTGACCGTTGTCGTCGGAGGAGAACAGATAGCAGTTGGCGCTGTCGCAGATCACCCACATGTCGACCCAGTAGCCGTTGCCGATGTTCTGCCGGATGATGTCCGGCATCGAGGAGTAGAAGTTGCGGGGCGCGCTCCACCCGTTGGGGTTGCTGATGTCGGGGTTGGTGGAGTACGAGGCGTTGCCGGTCTGGTAGACGAGGTACCACAGGCGCTGCGGCGCGTAGTAGAACACCTGCGGCGCGGCCCGGTACCCGGTGCCGACGGCGGTGCGGTCCAGGTAGTGGTGCGTGGCCGAACCCGCCTGCGACCAGTCGGAGAAGCTCAGGTACACCAGGTTGTATCCGGAGGCGCTCGCGGTGCTCGCGAAGACGTGGTACTTGCCGTTGTAGTAGACGACCGACGGGTCCTTGATGCCCGCGATGTTGTGGGTCGCGTCGGACTTCGGGGAGATCAGGGCACCGCTGGAGCTCCAGGAGAAGCCGGAGGGCAGCGCGGCGGCGGACCGGGGCGAACCGGTCGTGGCGCTCCCGGCGGCGGCTGCGGGGCGGGCGGCCGCCGTGCCGCCCAGCGCGGTGAGCGTCGACTGGTAGGCCGACTTCTTGTTGCCGCCGCGGTCGAACAGCAGGGGGTTCTCCCCGCTGCGCCAGGAGTCGCTGTCGCGGATGCCCCAGACGGTGATGCCGGTGCAGCGGGCCACGTTCATGCAGGCCCGTACCGTGTTCGCGTACGCCGTCGTCGGCGCCTGGGCGATGTCCAGTTCCGTGATCTGGACGTCGACGCCGAGGGCGGCGAAGTTCGCCAGCGTGGTCTGGAAGCTCGACGGCGGGCCGCCGGTGCCGAAGTGGGCCTGGAACCCGACGCAGTCGATGGGCACTCCGCGCGCCTTGAAGTCGCGCACCATGCGGTACACGCCCTGGGTCTTCGCGGCGTTCCAGTCCTCGATGCTGTAGTCGTTGTAGCAGAGCTTGGCCCCTGAGTCGGCCGACCGCGCGGTGCGGAAGGCCTGTTCGATGAAGCCGTCGCCCAGCAGGTTCTGGAACACCGAGGGGCGGTGCCGGCCGCTGCCGCCGTCGGCGAAGGCCTCGTTGACCACGTCCCAGGAGTGGATCCGGCCCTTGTAGCGGTTCATCACCGTGGTGATGTGGTTGTTCATGACGCTGCGCACGGTGTTCGCGTCGCCGATGGAGCTGACCCAGGAGGGCAGTTGGGAGTGCCACACGAGGGTGTGGCCGCGCACGCGCTGACCGCGGGCCGCCGCGCGGTTGACGATCTGGTCGGCGGGGCCGAAGTTGAACGCGTTCCGAGAGGGCTCGGTCGTGTCCCACTTCATCTCGTTCTCGGGGGTGACCGAGTTGAACTCGCGGTCCAGGATCGCGGTGTACGTGCCGTCGCCGAGTTTTCCGGCGGCCACCGCGGTCCCGAAGTACCGTCCGGACTGGGCCGCCTGGGCGCCCAGAGTGGACGCCCGGACGGCGTCGGGGGCGGCGGTCGCGGCGACGGGCGTCACCAGGGTGGCCACGGCCAGCAGGGACAACACCGAGGCTCGGCGACGGCCGAGCCGTTTCATCGGGTTCACGGTTCTCCTCGTACGGTTGGCGGGGGGTTGGGTTGGTGCGATCGGTCGGATCGGTCGATCGGATCGGGTCAGGGCGTGGACAGTTCGAACCGCGGGACGCGGACCGCACCGCCGAGCGCCTGGGTGGCGTGGTTGAAGAGGGCGAATCGGTAGCCCATGAAGAACCGCCAGTCGTTGCCCATGGCGAAGGCGGGCCCGAGGCGGATGAAGTTGGTGCCGTCGGTGCTGTAGGAGAAGGTTCCGGGGCGTGCCGCGCCGGGACGGATGTCCGCGGTCGCGCGCAGCCAGACGCGGCTGCCGGACAGGGGCGCGCTCGCGGCCTCGGTGCCGGTGCCGGTGGTGTTCCAGTTGCCGTCCATGGTGAGCCCGTTGACCATCACCAGCCGCGGTACGCCGCCGTCGCGCCTGACACCGATCCAGGCGGAGGAGTCGCGCAGCAGCGCCAGGCCGGCACGGTCGCCGTCCCGCATCGCCGAGAAGTCGAGCTGGACGGTGGCGGTGGAGGTGGGCCCCTGGACGCGGTGGGTGAGCGTGTTGCGGGCCGCGTACAGGTCGCCGGTGACGGTCGCGGTCCGCAGGGTCAGTCCGCCGCCCGCCGACCACTTGGTGTTGTCCGGGTTGTGGTTCCACTCCCACCGTGGTGTGAGGGCCGGCCCCTCGAAGGTGTCGACGCCGGTCATCGGGGTGATCGGGCGGGGCGCAGCCGACACGGCCGGACCGGGATACGACGCGCCCCAGGCGCCGTCCACGAGTTGTACGACCGGCCAGCCGTCCGAGGTCCAGGTGACGGGTGCCAGGACGGGCACCCTGCCGCCGGGGTAGGCGTCCACGAAGGCCATGTAGTACCAGGCGCCGCCCTGGGTCTGCACCAGCCCGCCCTGGTGCGGGACGCCACCGCCGGCGATCGGTCCGCGCAGGTCGAGGAGGACCTGCCGCATCGTGTAGGGACCGAAGGGGCCGCTCGAGGACTTGAGGATGTACTGCCCGTTCGCGGGGCGGGTCAGAAAGATGTAGTACTGCCCGTTGATCTTGTAGAAGCGGGAGCCCTCGAGGGTGCCGACACTCGACGGCGCGGTGAACACCTGCTGCGTGCGCACCTGGTTGCGCCCGTCGGGCGAGAGCTGGGCCACGCTGATGGTGGCGTTGCCGTACGCCACGTACAGGGTGTCGTCGCTGTCGACGAGCAGTCCGGCGTCGTAGTACGGCGTGCTGATCGTCGTGAGCCTGCTCCACGGGCCCTCGGCGGCGGTGGCGGTGTAGACGTAGGTCCGGGCGAAGTCGATCTGGCCGAGCCAGTAGAACGTCCTGTTGCTCGGGCGGTAGGCCAGCGACGAGGCCCAGATGCCCCGGACGTAGCCGCGGCCACCGTTCAGGTCGTATTTGGCGCCGAAGTCGAGGACGGGCACCGAGTGGCCGGCGATCTCCCAGTTCACCAGGTCGTGGGAACGCAGGACGGGTGCGCCCGGCGAGTAGTGCATCGTCGATGCCGAGGCGTAGTACGTGCTGCCTACGCGGATGACGTCGATGTCCGCGAAGTCCTGCCAGATCACCGGGTTGGTGTAGGCCGCAGTGGGCGCGAGGGCCGTTCCGGGGGCGGCGGGCGCGGGGGCGCCGGCGGTACCGGCGGCCGGGGCCGGCGGAAGGACGGCGCCGGTGACCAGCCCGGTGGCGGCCGCCAGGACCCGGCGACGGCCGAGATGCTGATCAGAGCATGACATATCCATGGGTCGTCTCCCTGTGCTGCCTTGCCGGGGCGGGTGTCCCGTTTGGTGCGTGCTGGACGTCCGCTCGAAACGCACGGTTCGTCATCTCGAACATCGATCGATTTGTCGAGCATTTCGGATGGTAGGGAACCGGCGGACGCCGTCAATAGCCCTCGCATTATTCGTCATTCACTTCGAAATATTTCGGAATCGGGATGTGGCCGAAAGCCCTCGTAAAGCCATGTCGGTGGCGGTGCAGGGGGTGGGACGGGGGAGTTGACATGGCTGAGTGCGGCGCCCCATCCTTCGTGAGGCCATCAGACCGCACGAATGGCGTTCGGGATTTAGAACGCAACTTTCGCCACCCCGCATGAATGGGGCAGGTCCAGGGCGGCCGTCGGGCCGAGGTCCGCGGCCACCTCCTTCCGGGAAAGGAGCCCCGGTGTCCTTACGCTCAGGCAGACGGCTGCTGCGCCTCCTCGCAGCCGCCGCGCTGACGGTCACCGCGTCCGTCACGGCATCCGTCCACTCCGCCGCTTCGGCCGCGCCCGGCAGCCCGGCCCTCACTCCACCCCTGGGCTGGAACAGCTGGAACAGCTTCGGGTGCGGCGTCACCGAGGCCCAGGTCCGCGAGGCCGCGGACGCGATGGTGTCCTCGGGCATGCGGGACGCCGGCTACCGGTACGTGGTGGTCGACGACTGCTGGTTCGACCCGCAACGCGACGCCTCGGGCAACCTGCGGGCCAATCCGGCCAAGTTCCCCAGCGGGATGAAGGCCCTCGGGGACTACATCCACGGCAAGGGCCTGAAGTTCGGCATCTACCAGGTGCCGGGCGAGCGCACCTGCGCGCAGGCCGTGGGGAGCTACCCGGGGTCGACGGGGAGCAGGGGGCACGAGGCTCAGGACGCCGCCGCGTTCGCCTCGTGGGGCGTCGACTACCTCAAGTACGACTGGTGCTCCTCCAGCGGCACCCGTGACGAGCAGGTCGCGCGATTCACGCTGATGCGCGACGCCCTGCGCGCCACGGGGCGGCCCATCGTCTACAGCATCAACCCCAACAGCCTGCACGCCATCACCGGCGCCACCTACAACTGGGGTGGGGTCGCCGACCTGTGGCGGACCACCGAGGACCTGCTCGACATCTGGCAGAACGGCAACACCAACAGCTACCCGATGGGTGTCGGCAACGTCCTCGACGTCACCGCGCCGCTCGCGGCGCAGTCGGGGCCGGGACACTGGAACGACCCCGACATGCTGGTCGTGGGCCGCCCCGGCCTGTCACCGACCGAGTCCCGTTCCCACTTCGCCCTGTGGGCACTGCTGGCCGCCCCGCTCATGGCCGGCAACGACATCCGCACCATGTCCGCCGACGTGAGCGCGACCCTGCGCAACCCCCGACTGCTGGCGGTGAACCAGGATCCGCTCGGCGCGGGCGGACGCAGGGTGCGCGACGACGGCAGCACCGAGGTGTTCGCCAAGCCCCTGTCCGACGGTTCGGTCGCGGTGGGTCTGTTCAACCGAGGGGGCGGTACCGCGACGGTCACCACCACGGCCGCACAGGTCGGCCTGTCCGGCGGAGCGTTCACCCTCACCGACCTGTGGACCGGCGGCACGTCGAGCACGTCCGGGCAGATCTCGGCGAGCGTCCCCCCGCACGGCGTGGCCGTGTACCGGGTGAACGGTGGCAGCCCGCTGGCCGCCACCACGTCGCGTCTGCGCGGCAACGGGTCGGGCCGCTGCCTGGACGTGGACAACGCCTCCACCGCGGCCGGCGCCACCGTAGTGATCTGGGACTGCCACACGGCCGCCAACCAGATGTGGACCACGTGGGCCGGCGGCGAGATCCGCGTCTTCGGTGACAAGTGCCTGGACGCCTACAACCAGGGAACCGGTGACGGCACCCGGGTCATCACCTGGCCCTGCAACGGCCAGGACAACCAGAAGTGGACCGTCGGCTCCGACGGGTCGGTCCACAACGTCCACGCCGGGCTGTGCCTCTCCGCCGACCGCGCCGGAACGGCCAACGGGACCCCGCTGGTCCTGGGGCGCTGCAACGGCCAGGCCGGCCAGCAGTGGACCCGGGCGTGAGGGTGTCGCGCACTCGCTGAGGACCGGGTGGCCGGCGGGGGCGGAGGAGGAGAGGAGCGTGGTCAGTCGTCGATCGGCCGCTCCGGGTCGCCGGACAGACTGGCGGCCAGCCACTGTTCCACGGCCGTGATGTGGACGGTCGCCGCGGAGGCGGCGAGCAGGGCGTCGCGTGACTGGAGCGCGCTGAAGATCTGCTCGTGGTCCTGGTGGGCGCTGTCCAGGGCGCGACGGGTCTGGCTGCCGCGGACGATGCGGACGCGCTGGGTGCGGGTGGAGAGCACCTGCAGCAGCATCGACAGCACGGGGTTGCCGACGGCTTCCGCGATCCTGAGGTGGAAGGCGATGTCGTGGGCGACGAACTCCTCCACGGTGGTGGCGGTCCGGGACCGGTCGAGGATGCCGCGCAGGTCCCGAAGGTCCTCCGGTTCGAGCAGCGCGGTGGCCAGTCCGGTCGCCTGCGGTTCGAGCAGCCGGCGTACCTGGAGCAGTTGCAGAGCCGTGCGGCCCTGGGACACGTCGGCGGCGAAGGAGAGGCTTTCCAGCAGGAGATGGGGCTCCAGGCTGGACACGTAGGTGCCGTCGCCCTGACGGGTGATCAGGATGCGCATGGCGGTCAGCGCACGCACCGCCTCGCGCAGCGAGTTCCGGGACAGGCCGAGCTGTCCGGCGAGGATCTCTTCCTTGGGCAGCCGCGAGCCGGGCGCGAGTTCACCGTCGACGATCATCGCCTTGATCCTGTCGATCGCGTCGTCCGTCAGTGCCACGAGCGTGCCTCTCCGTACTGGGGTGGTGGGGGGACGGCGGCTCCGCCGGGTCTGACGCGGAGCCGCCGGTGCCGCTTGCGGGCCGCGGCTACTCCTGCTTCTCGCCGGAGGCGAACCGGGAGATGACCAGGGCGACGATGATGATGGCGCCGTTGAGGAACTGGTTCCACAGCGGAGGCACGCCCGCCAGTGTCATGACGTTCACGACCAGCTGCAGGGTGAGGACGCCGGTGAGGGCGCCGAACACCGAACCCTTGCCGCCGTTGAGGCTGACCCCGCCGATGACGGTCGCGGCGAAGACCTGGAAGATCCAGCCGCTGCCCTGGGTGGCGGAGATGGAACCGTAGTGGCCGCTGTAGAGGATGCCGGCGAACGCGGCGAGGACGCTGCCGAGGACGAGGACGATCCACACGATGCGGTCGACGCGGATGCCGGCGGTGCGGGCCGCCTCCGCGTTGCCGCCGATCGCGTACAGCGCCCGGCCGTGCCGCAGCCAGGCCAGCGCGCTGCCGCCGATCGCGAAGAGCAGTGCGCACACCCAGATGGCGGCGGGCACCCCCAGCCAGGACGCCTTGCCCAGGTAGGTGAAGGAGGAGGGCAACTCGACGATGGACTGGCCCTCGGAGAGGGCGACCTGGAGGCCGCGGAGCATGGTCAGGGCGCCGAGGGTGACGATGAAGCCGTTGAGGCGCAGCTTCAGGATGAGGAAGCCGTTGACGGCGCCGATCAGCGCACCGACCAGCAGACAGAGCGGGACCGCCGTCCACTCGGGAAAGAGGCCGAGGCCGTTGAACCGGCCGCCGCCGGCCGGCAGGACGAGCCACACGGCGATCACGGGAGCCACGCCGATGGTGGACTCCAGCGACAGGTCCATCCGCCCCGCGATGAGGATGAAGGTCGTGGCGAGCACCAGCAGGCTCAGCTCGGTGGACTGCTGGGCCACGCCGATCAGGTTGTCGGCGGTGAGGAAGGCCGGCGAGACGATGAACCCGATGAGGCCCAGGACCAGGATCGCCGGGACCAGGGACAGTTCACGGAAGCGCCCGAGGTCGGCCCGGCGCCGCGTGGAGCGCGCGGCGGTCGGCTCGGCCGGGCTCTTCGCGGCCTCGGTGAGATCTGTGGTGGCGGACATGGCTACCTTCCGGGCTCGTCCGCCCCGGATGAGGCGGGTACGGCGGTTACGGGGGATGCGGTGGCGGGGGCCGGGTCACCGGCGACGCCCTCGATGGCCGCGACGAGGTGTTCGTCCTTCCAGCCGCGGGGGAACTCGGCGACCACCCGGCCGTGGAACATGACGACGACCCGGTCACAGACCCTCAGGTCGTCGAGTTCGTCGGAGACGATCAACGCGGCCTTGCCGCCGTCCGCGACCCGGCGGATGCGGCCCAGGAGGAACTCCTTGGACTTGACGTCCACCCCGTTGGTGGGACGGATCGCCACCAGTACGTGAGGGTCGGTGGCCAGGGCCCGGGCGACGACGACCTTCTGCTGGTTGCCGCCGGAGAGCGCGGAGACGGGGGTGCCGGCTCCCGGGGTCTTGATGTCGAGGTCCCGGATCATGCGCCCGGCGAACGCCCTGGTACGGGCGGGCAGTACCGTGCCGAACGGGCCGAGCTGGCCGGTGACGGTCAGTGTCGCGTTCTCCGCCACGCTGCGGTGGTTGACCAGGCCCTGGAGATGGCGGTCCTCCGGGACCAGGCCGACTCCGGCGGTGAGTGCGGACGGCACGCTGCCGGTGCGCACGGTCCTGCCGCCGACCGTGATCCGGCCGTCCTTGGCGCGGTGCAGACCGGCGATCGCCTCACCCACCCGCACGTTGCCGCTCGCGGTGGCTCCGGCGAGCCCGACGACCTCGCCGGAGCGGACCGAGAGGGACAGGTCCTCGCAGACGCCGGGCAGGGTCAGACCGTCGATCGCCAGCAGTTCTCCGGAGCCGGACAGCGGCGCCGGGGCCCCGGCCGTGCCGGCGGTGACCAGGGAGGCGGACTCGCCGGTCATGGCCTCGACCAGCGCCTGGTGACCGAGCCCGGCCACGGGTGCGGTGAGGATGTGGGCCGCGTCGCGGTAGACCGTGACCGTGGCGCAGAGGTCGTACACCTCTTGCAGGTGGTGGGAGATGAAGAGGAAGGCCACACCCTGACGCTGGAGGTCGCGGAGCTTGTCGAACAGGCGGTTGATGCCGCGGGCGTCGAGCTTCGCGGTCGGCTCGTCGAGGATGATGAAGCGGGCGCCGAAGGACAGCGCCCGGGCGATCTCGATGAACTGCCGCTGCTCGACGGTCAGGTCCTTCGCCCGCGCGGCGGGGTCGACGGCGACGCCGTACTCGCCGAGCAGCTCCTCGGCACGCCGGCGCAGCCCCTTCCACCGGATGGGCCGCACCGCGCCGGTGCTCTGCCGGTTCAGGAAGAGATTCTCGGCGACGGTCAGCTCGCCGATGATGGTGGAGCGCTGGTAGACGCAGGCGACGCGGGTGCGCCAGGCGTCGATGTCGCCGAAGGCGGGCGCCGGCTCGCCCGAGAAGCGCAGGGTTCCGGTGTCGGGCTGCTGGAGGCCGGTGAGGAGGGACACGAGCGTCGACTTGCCGGCGCCGTTGCGTCCCACGAGGGCATGCGACTCGCCCGGGGCGACGGTGATGCGGGCGTCGCGCAGCGCGACGGTCGCGCCGAATCGTTTGCTGATACCGGTCGCCTCGGCCACCGGGGCCGGGGTGCCGGGGCCGGTCGCCGGGGCGGTCGCGGTGTCCGCCATGGTGGATACCGTCCTTCGTCTACGGAGGCTGGGGCCGAGGGGCGCGGGCGCGCACCCGGGGCGGGGCGGGCGTCGGGGGGACGGGGGCGGTCCTCCCCCGACGCGGCGGGCGGGAAGCGACGGCCGTCAGCCGACGTTGTTCCCCCACAGGCTCTTGTCGTCGACGTTGTCCTTGGTGACCAGCGGAGCGGGCAGCTGGTCCTCCAGGCCGTTCGCCAGCTGGATGATGGTGGAGTCGTGGTCGGTGGCGCCCGGCTTGAAGGTCTTGCCCGCGGCCGCGGCCTGCGCGTAGTACAGCGCGTACTTGGCGTAGAGGTCGGCGGGCTGGGAGACCGTGGCGTCGATCTGGCCCTTGCGGATGGCCTCGAACTCCTGCGGGATGCCGTCGTTGGAGACGATGCTGATGTGACCGGGCTGCCCGGCGGGCTTGAGCAGGCCCTTCTGCTCCAGCAGCGACAGGGTCGGCTGCAGGAAGACACCGCCGGCCTGCATGTAGATGCCGTTCAGGTCCGGGTGCTGGGCCAGCAGCGACTGCAGCTTGGCGGAGGCGACGTCGCCCTTCCAGTCGGTGGGCAGCTCGAACACCTTGATCTTCGGGAACTTCGCCTTCATGCACTCCGCGAAGGCCTCGGAGCGGTCCCGTCCGTTGATCGAGTCCAGCGCGCCCTGGAATTCGGCGACCTTGCCCTTGCCGCCCATCTGCTGCCCGAGGAACTCGCAGGCCTTGGTGCCGTACGCCTTGTTGTCGGCGCGGACCACCATGTAGACGTCGCCCTTGTCGGGTCTGGTGTCGACGCTGACGACGGGGATCTTCTTCGACGCGAGGGTGTCGAGGGTGGAGGCGATGGCACCGGTGTCCTGGGGGGCCATGACGATTGCTTTGGCGCCGGTGTTCTGGAACACCTGGACGTTGGCGACCAGCTTGGTCACGTCGTTCTGGGAGTTGCTCAGGGGCAGCGCGTTGACGCCGTCGGTCTTGATGTCCTTCTTCAGGTACTGGGCGTAGGAGTTCCAGAAGTCGGAGTCGGAGCGCGGCAGGTCGATGCCGACGGCGGGCTTGTCTCCGCCCGAGGCGGCGGAGGCGGTGCTCTCGCGGTTGCACGCGGTGGCGAGGGCCAGAACCGCGAGGACGGCGGTGGCGGCTGCGGCGGTGGAGCGGGTGCGAGCGAGATTCATGGCCGTGTTCTCTCCTTAGCCAGGGGCGCAGGCCCGCAGGGCGACGGTGGGAGGGGGCGCACCTGCCTGCGGGACGGGGCGAGGTCGCCGGACGGGCAGGTGCCGATCCGCTGCGGAAGAAGCGCGGGTCGTGCCCGGAAAGGGTCGGACGTGAGGGTCAGCCGGGGACCGGGATGCGAAGGCGGATCGAGCCGCACGGATGCGGGTCGATCGGACGCACCGGATGGTGCGCCATTCCTCCGATGTATCTCGGGACGTCGAGGACGTTACGACGGCGTTGCCGACGTTGACAAGAGGTCGCCGCCAGAGATTTGCGCGGCAGTGCGCCGCGGGACGGCCAGGCGCCCTCCCGACCTCCGGCCCACCGCACCGGCACGCCCGCGACCTGCACCTTCACGTCCCTCGTGGAGGACGGGTCAGGTGCTGCGGCAGCTCACGATTCGGCCACGGCGCCGCCTGGGCCGGTGATGACGGCACGGGGGCGGGCCGACTCCGGAGGCGTTTTCCGCCTCGGGGCGGCTGGTGCGACGCCCGCTCACCCCGCTCGCGTCAGGGACGGTGACCGTGCGGCTCGACCGGCGGATTCATCGGATGGCGGCCCGTGTGTCGGGCCCGGGTCGAGGCGGGGCCGTGGAGAATCCCTCCTTGCGGACGCGCGAGCGGCAGGGGTGAAGCAAATACATCCGAGGAATCCATTGCCAGGTGCGGTCTCCGGACCTATGGTCGCTGTGCCGTCATACATCCGATGACTGGCGAGGTGGATGCGTGTGGCCTTCCCGAACACTCCGGCCCGGCACAGCGCAGCGGCCGGTCCCACGCCCCCTCACCCCTCAGACGAAGCCCGCATGACAAGGGAGTTCCCCCAGTGAAACTGCTACGAGTCGGCGCCCCCGGCGAGGAGCGGCCCGCCGTCCGCACCGACGACGGCCGGCTGCTGGACCTGTCCTCCGTCACCCCGGACATCGACGGTGTCTTCCTCGCGTCCGGGGGAGTGGACCGGGCCCGCGCGGCCGTCACGACGGGAGAACTGCCCGAGCTCGACCAGGACGGACTGCGGATCGGCGCCCCCGTCACCCGCCCCGGCAAGGTCGTCTGCATCGGACTGAACTATCGCGACCACGCCGCCGAGACCGGCGCGGCGATCCCCCCGCGCCCGGTGGTGTTCATGAAGGACCCGGGCACGGTCGTCGGCCCGTACGACCAGGTGCTGATCCCCCGGGGCTCGGTCAGGACCGACTGGGAGGTCGAACTCGCGGTCGTCATCGGCCGGCGGGCCCGCTACCTCGACGGACCCGGGGCCGCACGCGCCGTGATCGCGGGGTACGCGATCAGCCATGACGTCTCCGAGCGCGAGTTCCAGCTGGAGTACTCGTCGCAGTGGGACCTGGGCAAGTCCTGCGAGACCTTCAACCCGCTCGGACCGTGGCTGGTCACCGCCGACGAGGTCGGCGACCCCCAGAACCTCGGCCTCCACCTGAGCGTCAACGGTGTGAAGAGGCAGGACGGCCACACCAGCGACATGATCTTCCCGGTGGACCACATCGTGTCGTACCTGAGCCAGTACATGGTGCTGGAACCGGGCGACGTGATCAACACCGGTACACCCGCAGGCGTCGCCCTGGGGCTGCCCGGCACCCCCTTCCTGCGCCCCGACGACACCGTGGAGCTCTCCGTCGACGGCCTCGGCGGCCAGCGCCAGACCTTCGGCCAAGCGTGAAAGGCAGCATCACCTTGACTGCAACCTCCGCCCGGATCACCGCGGTCGACACCTACGACGTCCGCTTCCCCACCTCGCGGGAACTGGACGGCTCCGATGCGATGAACCCGGACCCCGACTACTCCGCCGCCTATGTCGTACTGCGCACCGACGCCGGCGACGGACACGAGGGCCACGGTTTCACCTTCACCATCGGACGCGGCAACGACGTACAGGTCGCCGCGATCGACGCACTGCGGCCCCATGTCATGGGCCGCCACGTCCAGGAGCTGTGCGCCGACCCCGGCTCGCTCAGCCGCGACCTGATCGGCGACAGTCAGCTGCGCTGGCTCGGCCCCGAGAAGGGCGTGATGCACATGGCGATCGGCGCCGTGGTCAACGCCGTGTGGGACCTGGCCGCCAAACGGGACGGCAAGCCGCTGTGGCGGCTGCTCGCCCACGCCGACCCCGAGTGGCTGGTCTCGCAGGTCGACTTCCGCTACATCGCCGACGCCCTCACCCCCGAGGACGCCCTCGCCCTCCTGCGCGAGGGCCGGACGGGGCGTGCGGAGCGTGAGACGGTCCTGCTGGAGCGCGGCTACCCCGGCTACACCACGTCACCGGGCTGGCTCGGCTACTCCGACGACAAGCTCACCCGGCTGGCCAAGGAGGCCGTCGCCGAGGGCTTCACGCAGATCAAGCTCAAGGTCGGCGCCGACGTGCGGGACGACATCCGCCGGCTGCGCACCGCCCGTGCCGCCGTCGGCGGCGACATTCGCATCGCCATCGACGCCAACCAGCGGTGGAACGTGGGCGAGGCGATCGAGTGGACCAAGGCGCTCGCCGAGTTCGACCCGTACTGGATCGAGGAGCCCACCAGCCCCGACGACATCCTCGGACACGCCGCCGTGCGGCAGGCGGTCGCCCCCGTCAAGGTCGCCACCGGTGAGCATGTGCACAACCGCGTCGTCTTCAAGCAACTCCTCCAGGCCGGCTCCATCGACGTCCTGCAGATCGACGCGGCCCGGGTCGGCGGGGTCAACGAGAACCTCGCGATCCTGCTGCTCGCCGCGAAGTTCGGGGTGCCGGTGTGCCCGCACGCCGGCGGAGTGGGGCTGTGCGAACTCGTGCAGCACCTGTCGATGTTCGACTACGTGGCGCTGTCCGGCACCACCGAGAACCGCGTGATCGAGTACGTCGACCACCTCCACCAGCACTTCACCGCGCCCGTGGTGATGCGCGAGGGCCACTACACCGCCCCGCTGACCCCCGGCTTCTCCGCCACCATGAGGCAGGAGTCCATCGAGGAGTACCGCTACCCGGACGGCGGCTTCTGGCTGGCCGACCGCGCTGCGCAGGGAGGACAGGCATGACCGATCTGTCGGGTCTCAGGGCCGTCGTCACCGGGGGTGCGTCCGGCATCGGGCTCGCCACGGCCCGGGCACTGGCGGCACAGGGCGCGGCGGTGGCCGTGCTCGACCTCGCTCCCGCCGGCGTACCCGAACCCCTGCTGGGCCTCCAGACCGACGTCACGGACGACGCCTCGGTGCGCGCCGCCGTGGAACAGGCCGCCGCGCGACTCGGCGGCCTGGACATCCTCGTGAACAACGCGGGCATCGGCGCGCAGGGGACCGTCGCGGACAACCCCGACGCGGAGTGGCACCGGGTCCTGGACGTCAACGTCCTCGGCATGGTCCGCACCACCCGCGCCGCCCTGCCCCACTTGCGGCGCTCGTCCCACGCGGCGGTCGTCAACACCTGCTCGATCGCCGCGACCGCGGGACTCCCGCAGCGCGCCCTGTACAGCGCCAGCAAGGGTGCGGTCCTCTCGCTGACGCTCGCCATGGCCGCCGACCACGTCCGCGAGGGCATCCGTGTCAACTGCGTCAACCCCGGCACCGCCGACACCCCCTGGGTGGCCCGACTGCTGGACGCCGCCGACGACGCGGAGGCCGAGCGCGCCGCCCTCAACGCCCGACAGCCGATGGGCCGCCTGGTGACCGCCGACGAGGTGGCGGCCGCCATCGTCTACCTGGCGAGTCCGGCCGCGGCGTCCGTCACCGGCACCGCGCTCGCGGTGGACGGCGGAATGCAGGGACTGCGGCTGCGCCCGGTGGACCGCTCGTGAGGACCACCCGGCTGGGCGGCAGCGCGGTACCGGTGTCGGAACTGGCGCTGGGCTGCGCCGCCCTCGGCAACCTCTACCACCCGGTCACCGAGGAGGCCGCCCACGCCACGGTGGACGCGGCCTGGGACTCCGGCATCCGCACCTTCGACACGGCACCCCACTACGGTCTGGGCCTGTCGGAACGGCGGCTCGGCGCCGCGCTGCACGACCGCCCCCGCGACACCTACACCCTCTCCACCAAGGTGGGCCGGCTTCTCGTGCCGAACCCGGACGGTGGTTCCGGCGACGACCTCGCCCACGGCTTCGCCGTCCCGGCGACCCACCGCCGGGTCTGGGACTTCAGCGCCGACGGCGTGCTGCGCTCCCTGGAGGCCAGCCTGCGGCGTCTCGGCCTCGACCGCGTCGACGTGGCCCTGCTGCACGACCCGGACGACCACGCCGACCAGGCGTTGCGCGAGGCGTACCCGGCGCTGGAGCGGCTGCGCGGCGAAGGAGTGATCGGGGCGATCGGCGTCGGCATGAACCAGTCCGCGCTGCCCGCCCGGTTCGTGCGCGAGACCGACGTCGACGTGGTGCTGCTGGCCGGCCGTTACACCCTCCTGGAACAGGACGGGCTCACCGAACTGCTCCCGGAGGCGGTCGCCCGCGGCCGGAGCGTGATCATCGGAGGGGTGTTCAACTCCGGGCTGCTGACGGCTCCTCGGCCGGGCGCCACCTACGACTACGCACCCGCTCCGCAGCCGGTGCTGGACCGGGCGCTGCGGTTGCAGGCGGTCTGCGAACGCCACGGCGTGCCGCTGCGGGCCGCCGCGCTGCGCTTCCCGTTCGGCCATCCCGCGGTGGGGAGCGTCCTGACCGGCGCGCGGTCCCCTCAGGAGGTGCGCGACACGGTGGAACAGCTGCGGCGCCCGATCCCGGACGCCCTGTGGGACGAACTGCGCGCCGAGGGCCTGCTGGACCCGGCCACCCCCGTCCCCGCCGCCCCCGCCGGGGAGGCCATGCCGCCGAAGGAGCCGTCATGAGGGTTGCCCTGCACACCAAGGTCCGCGCCGACCGCGTCGAGGAGTACGAGGCAGCGCACCGGGAGGTGCCCGGGGAACTCACCGCCGCCATCCGCGCCGCGGGGGTGAGGGAATGGACGATCTGGCGCAGCGGCACGGACCTCTTCCACGTGCTGGAGGTCGAGGACTACCGGGCGATGATCGCCGAACTCGACAAGCTGCCCGTCAACATCGCCTGGCAGGCCCGGATGGCCGGACTCCTCGACGTCGTCCACGACTACTCCACGCAGGGCGCGGACGCCTCGCTGCCGGTGGTGTGGGAGCTGTGACCGGAGCGGGAACCGTGCCCGGCGTCGTGGACGCCCACCACCACGTGTGGGACCTGTCCGTCCGCGACCAGGACTGGATCACCGGAGACGAACTCGCCCCGCTGCGCCGCGACTTCACCCTCGCCGACCTGGCGCCGGAGGCCCGCGCGGCCGGTGTCACCGCCACCGTGCTGGTGCAGACGATCACCGTGCCGGAAGAGACCCCGGAATTCCTGGCCATGGCCGCGCGCAGCGACCTGGTCGTCGGGGTCGTCGGCTGGACCGACCTGACCGCCCCCGACGTCGCCGAGACCCTCGCGCGGTTGCGCGCGGGCGCCGGAGGGGAGCACCTGGTGGGCATCCGCCACCAGGTGCAGGGCGAGCCGGACCCCCGCTGGCTCGTACGCCCCGAGGTGCTGCGCGGTCTTTCCGCGGTCCGCGAGGCGGGACTCGTCTACGACCTCGTGGTGAAGCCCCACCAGCTCGCGGCGGCCGTCGAGGCCGCGCGGCACCTGCCCGGTCTCACCTTCGTCCTCGACCATCTCGGCAAGCCGCCCATCGCGTCCGGCGAACTCGCCCCCTGGGCGCGGCAGATCCGCAGCCTCGCCGCCCTGCCCAACACCGTCTGCAAACTCTCCGGCATGGTCACCGAAGCCGACTGGGCCTCCTGGTCCGTCGCCGCCCTCATGCCGTACGCCGAGACCGTGATCGACGCCTTCGGCCCCGGGCGGCTGATGTTCGGCTCCGACTGGCCGGTCTGCCGGCTCGCCGCCACGTACGCCGAGGTGATCGCCGCGGCACGCGCCCTGACGGCCGGGCTGGGCCCCGCCGAACGCCACGACGTCTTCACAGGCACGGCCGTGCGGACCTACCACCTGCCCGTCACCGCACGGCCGGCCCCGCCCCAGGAACCCCCATGCGCATAGCCCTCTTCATCACCTGCTTCAACGACACCATGTTCCCCCGCACCGGTCGGGCCGTGACCACCCTGCTGGAACGCCTCGGCCACACAGTGGAGTTCCCCCAGGGCCAGACCTGCTGCGGCCAGATGCACTTCAACACCGGCTACCGCCCCGAGACCCTCCCCATGGTCCGCCGCTTCGCCGAGGTCTTCGCGGGCTACGACGCCGTCGTCGCCCCCTCCGGGTCCTGCGCCGGCATGGTGCGCGACCACCACCGCGTGGTGGCGGCCCAGTACGGCGACACAGCCCTCGCCGAGGCGGTCGAGCAGGTGGTCCCGACGGTGTACGAGCTGTCGGAACTCCTCGTCGACGTCCTCGGCGTCACCGATGTCGGCGCGTACTTCCCGCACCGCGTCACCTACCACCCGACCTGCCACTCACTGCGCATGCTCCGCGTCGGCGACCGGCCGCTCAGGCTGTTGCGCGCCGTGAAGGGAATCGACCTCGTCGAACTGCCCGCCGCGGACTCCTGCTGCGGCTTCGGCGGCACCTTCGCGCTGAAGAACGCCGATGTCTCCAACGCCATGCTCGCCGACAAGATGCGCCATGTCCAAGACACCGGGGCCGAGTTCCTGTGCGCGGGCGACAACTCCTGCCTGACGCACATCGGTGGCGGCCTGTCCCGGCTCCGTACCGGCGTCGGCACGATGCACCTGGCCGAGATCCTGGCCTCCACGGAAGGGGACGTACGGTGAGCGGTGCCCACAACGTCGTATGGCTGGGCACACCGGCCTTCCCCGAGGCGGCACGCGCCGCACTCGCCGACACCCGGCTGCGGGCGAATCTGCGCCGGGCGACCGGGACCATCCGGGACAAGCGGCTGGCGGTCACCGCCGAACTCGACGACTGGGAGGAACTGCGGGAGACGGCCGCGACGATCAAGCGGCACACCCTGCGCCACCTCGACCACCATCTCCTGCGCCTGGAGAAGGCGGTGACCGCCGCGGGCGGAGTGGTCCACTGGGCGGCGGACGCCGCCGAGGCCAACCGCATCGTGACCGCCCTGGTGCGGGCGACCGGCGAGGACTCGGTCGTCAAGGTCAAGTCCATGGCCACCCAGGAGATCGGCCTCAACGAGGCGCTCGCCGAGGCAGGCGTGCGCGCGTACGAGACCGATCTGGCCGAGCTCATCGTGCAGTTGGGCGGTGACCGTCCCTCGCACATCCTGGTGCCGGCCATCCACCGGGGCCGCTCCGAGATCCGGGACATCTTCCGGCGGCGGATGGGGGAGTGGGGCAGGCCGGCGCCCGAAGGGCTCACCGACGAACCCCGCGATCTCGCCGAGGCGGCCCGGCTCCACCTGCGGGAGAAGTTCCTGCGGGCCAAGGTCGCCGTCTCCGGCGCCAACTTCGCGGCGGCCGACACCGGAACGGTGGCGGTCGTGGAGTCGGAGGGCAACGGGCGGATGTGCCTGACCCTGCCGGAGACCCTGATCACCGTCATGGGCATCGAGAAGGTCCTGCCGTCCTTCGCCGACCTGGACGTGTTCCTCCGACTCCTGCCCCGCTCGTCGACCGGCGAGCGGATGAACCCCTACACCTCGCTGTGGACCGGAGTCACCGAGGGCGACGGTCCCCGGAACTTCCACCTGGTGCTGCTCGACAACGGGCGCACCGCCACTCTCGCCGACGAGGTGGGCCGCCAGGCCCTCGCCTGCATCCGCTGCTCGGCGTGCCTGAACGTCTGCCCGGTGTACGAGCGCACCGGCGGCCATGCCTACGGCTCGGTGTATCCCGGTCCGATCGGCGCCGTACTGACCCCACAGCTCGTCGGCGTCGGGAACGCGGCCTCGCTGCCCTTCGCGTCGACCCTGTGCGGCGCCTGTTACGACGCCTGCCCCGTGAAGATCGACATCCCGGAGGTACTGGTCCACCTGCGCGCCGCGGCCGTGGAGGCCGAACGCGGGGGCCGGCTGCTTCCCACCGCCGAGGCACTCGCCATGAAGGCCGCGGGCGCCGTCCTGTCCTCACCTCGGCGGCTGGCCGCCGTACAGCGGCTGGCAGCGGTGGGAGCCCGGCTGGTGGCCCGTGACGGCCGGATCGGTGCCCTGCCCGGCCCGTTCGCCTCCTGGTCCGGCACCCGGGACACCCCGGCGCCTGCCCGCGAGCCGCTGCGCGCCTGGTGGCGCCGTACACGACCACCCAGGAGCGAGGACAGCCGTACGACGGAAGGGAAGGGACCACGATGAACGGCCGGGAGACCGTCCTGAGCGCGCTGCGGGGGGCGCTGTCCGGCGTCCCCGATACCGAACGCCCCGACGCCGTCCCCCTGCCGCCTGGCCGCCGCGCCGGCCAGGCGGGAACCGACGTCGTCGGGCTGTTCGCCGAGCGTGCCGCCGAGTACCGCGCCACGGTGGTCCGCGTGCCGGCGGCCGGCGCCGCGGCGGCCGTGGGCCGCGCGCTCGCGCGCACCGGAGCACGGTCCCTGGTGGTGCCGCCCGGGCTCGCGGAGGACCTCGTCCCGGAGGGTCCGTGGTCGTGGCTGGCGGACGACCCGCCGCTGTCCGTCGGACGACTCGACGCGGCGGACGCCGTGGTCACCACCGTCGCCACCGCCATCGCCGTCACCGGCACCGTGATCCTCGACCACGGTCCGGGCCAGGGGCGGCGGGCCCTGACCCTGCTGCCGGACCAGCACATCTGCGTGGTCCGGGCGGACCGGATCGCCCCCGACGTGCCCGAGGCACTGTGCCTGCTCGATCCCCACCGTCCGCTGACGCTGATCTCCGGCCCCTCGGCCACCAGCGACATCGAACTGGACCGTGTCGAGGGCGTGCACGGGCCGAGGACGCTCGACATCGTCGTGGTGGGAGACGCGTGACGGACGGCAGAGGGACGGTACGGCTTCGTGGGGGGGGCGGGGGGGCCCCCCCCCCAACCCCCCCCCCGTGCCCCCCCCGATCCCCCCGCCGAAAATAACACAGGGGCGCACCCATTGAGACCCCCCCCCCCCCCCCCGGGGACAGGTACC
>NZ_JBIAZE010000012.1:0-150536 GCF_042898825.1 Streptomyces sp. NPDC000345 | reverse complement strand
TTGTTTTTTTTGGTGTTTGTGGGTTTTTTTTGTTTTTTTTTTTTTTTTTTTTTTTTTTTTTTTTTTTTGTTTTTTTTTTTTTTGTTTTTGGGGGGGGGGGGGGGGGCCCCCCCCACGAAGCCATGCCCATGTCCGTCCGCTGACCGGACCTCGATATACCTCCAGGAGCCGCACGATGTCCTCCGCCTCCCTCAGCGGCGAGGACCTGTACGCGTGGCTGATGGCGCGCAGGCCCGGCCTCGTCGTCAACGAACGTGTCAAGCGGGACCAGGGCCTCGGCGACTTCGCCTGCCCGGAGCAGTCGGTTCCCGACGCTCCGCTGGACCGGCCGTGGGAGACCTGCGCCACCATGAACGGCCAGTGGGGCTACACCGGCTGGGCGGAGAACCTCTACCGGCCCGTCAAGGACATCATCCGGGAGATGGTCACCGTCATCTCCCGGGACGGCAACTACCTGCTCAACATCGGTCCCAAGGGCGACGGTTCCGTGACCGCCGGATCCGTGACCGTTCTGAACGGCCTTGCCTCGTGGATGGCCACCCACAGCGACAGCATCCACGGCACCAGCGGCAGCCCCTTCGCCACCGAACCGCCCTGGGGCAGGATCACCAAGAAGAACGGCAAGCTCTTCGCCCACGTCTTCGACTGGCCCACGGGCGGCACCCTGCAGATCCCGGCGGTGTACAACACGGTCAACCGCGTCTACCTGATGAACAACCCGGGCACCGACCTCAACCACTGGGTCAGCGGCGGGCAGATCAACGTCCAGGTGCCGACCTCCGCCCCCGACGCGAACGACTCCGTGGTCTGCGTGGAGGTCGACGGCATGCCGGCCGTCCTCGCCGACGGCGTCTACCGGCTGGTCTGCGCCCAGAGCGGCAAGGCCCTCGACAACGCCAACGTCGGCGGGGACGGCAGCCCGATCATCCAGTGGACCGTCAACGGCGGCACACCGCAGCAGTGGACGGTCACCGGCCTGGGCCACGGCTTCCACAAGCTGGTCTGCGTCCGCAGCGGCAAGGCCCTCGACGACAACGACAGCACCTCCGACAGCGCGGTGATGGTGCAGCGGACCGACAACGGCAGTCGCCGGCAGCAGTGGGCCGTCACCGCGCTGGGCGGCGGCGCGTACCGGCTCGTCAACCGGCACAGCGGCAAGGCGCTGGACAACTCCAACAACGCCGCGGACAACACCCGGGTCATCCAGTGGACCCCCAACGGCGGCGCCCCGCAGCAGTGGAACATGACCAAGGTCGGCTGAGCGTGCCCGGGGTGGCGCGCCACGGGCCCGTCACCCCGGCTCCGGCCGCTCATGTCCCGGGTCACGACCCGACCGAAAAGTCTGCGGCAACCTTTGTGCCGGCTGTGGCGACTGAGCCGTGCAACAGCGACACGCTCTTCCGAACGGATGAACATGCAGGAAACACGCCGGGCCGCGCGACAGCGCAGGCGCAGACGCGGGCTGATGGTGGGCACCACCACGGGGCTTGTCGTCACAGGTCTTCTCGTCTGCCTGGTCATGACGATGCGACCAGACGGCGAGGAGGACGCCGGGCGGGCCCCGGCCACCGCCGTCGCCAACTCACAGGAGACTCGGACGCCGACGTCGTCCGGCAGGACGTCCTCCCCACCCTCCCCGTCCGCCGTCTCCGCGTCCCCGTCGGCGAGCGCCACGACCCCGAAGGCCTCCGCGACCCCGTCCGCGGCACCGTCGGCGGCCTCCCCGCGGAAGGCTCCCGCCACGTCGTCCTTGGCCGGACGGATCCGGCCCAAGGTCACCTACCGAGGAGTCGCCACCGTCTACAAGGCCGGGGTGGGGGACGGCGCCTGCTCGTACGGCCCCAGCGCCGACATGATGATCGCGGCGATGAACACCACCGACTACGAGACGTCCAAGGCCTGCGGGGCTTACGTACGCGTCCGGGCGGCGAACGGCGCCTCCGTCACCGTCCGGATCACCAACGAATGCCCGCTGCCCTGCGCACCCGGGCAACTCGACCTCAGCGAACAGGCCTTCGCCGAACTGGCCCCCACCTCGACCGGCCGGCTCGCGATCACCTGGAGCCTGCTGAGCCCCGACGCACCGGGCACGATCTCGATCCGCTACAAGAACGGATCCAGCCCCTACTGGTGCGGCATCCAGGCGATCGGCCACCGCAACCCGCTCGCCCGTCTGGAGGTCCGCACCAGCGGCGGCTGGCGCCAACTGGCCCGCACCGACTACAACTACTTCCTCTCGCCTGACGGCAGCGGATGCGGCGGCGCGATCAGGATCACCGACATCTTCGGAGAACGGCTGACCGTCGACGGGATCGCCCTGCGGCCGGAAGCCGTGCAGCCGACACGGGTCCAGTTCGCCCGGCACTGACCGCGCCGTCCCACCCTGCCGCCCCCGCGAACGGAACACCCGCGGGGGCGGCGGCAGCCGGATCATCGATCACGACCCGGTGGGGGCACGCGGCAGGCCACGGCGGTGAATCCTCACGGAGTGGGCCGGCGTGTGTCAGGCCGTGGTGCAGGCGGTGCCGTTCAGGCTGTAGCCGGAGGGCTTGGCGAAGGTGCCGCCGTAGGTGCCCTGGAACCCGAAGGACACCTGGCCGCCGGCCGCGATCTCCCCGTTGTGGGCCACGTTGCCCGCCGTGACGGTTCCCGACGACGGGGAGACGTTCGCGTTCCAGGCCTGGGTGATCTGCTGCCCGGAGGGCAGGGCGAAGGCCAGCTTCCAGCCGCTCACCGGGGAGGAGCCGGTGTTGGTGATGGTGACCTCGGCGGTGAAGCCGCCCTGCCAGACGTTCGTCGCGTACGAGACCTTGCACGCCGTGGAGCCTCCCGGGCCGCCCGGGTCACCGGACGAGCCCGTGTTCACCGTCGAGGAGAACGAGGTCACGGCGAGGCCCGTGCCGTTCCGCCACGGCTCGAAGCCGGCCTGAACACTCGTCAGGTACCAGCTGTTCTGCGCCAGTCCCCGGGAGACGGCCTGCCGGGCGAAGTCCAGCACGTCGAACGTCCAGTTGGTGATCGACGAGGGTGCCACGAACGACAGCACGTCGTTGGAGCCGTTGTTGCCGGACCACACCTGCCACTGGCGCCCGCCCACGGTGGCGGTGCCGACCTCGGAGCCCACGGGCTGGACCGATCCGACCTTGTTGAACCAGACCATGATCTCGGTCCGGTTCACGCCGTCGGTGCGGGGCGTGGGGTCGAGCCAGATGTCGTACGCGGCGTCGTACGCCCCGTCACTCACATAGCTGTACGAAATGCTCGTGGGCGCGGTGGAGATGGTGCGGAGCTGGGCGGGGAGGTTCGTACCGGGCGAGCAGTTGGTGTAGTGACAGCCGTTGTACACGGACGGGTAGGACTTCGGGGCACCGTTCGTGGGGACGGACCCGTCGGCCTGGGTGATCCTGAACCCCGAGTCGGTGACGGCGATGCACTGGGTGTCGCTCGTGCCCCAGCGGTTGTTCTGGACGACGTAGCGGCCCTGGATCGTCGTCGACCCGAACTGTTCGCAGATCGTGGTGTCGGCCTGCGCCACCGACGCCGTGGTCAGGAGTGCGGCGAGCGAGACGAGCGAGGTGAGCAGCGCGCCGAGCAGGCCACGCGCGCGGTGGGCATGGTGCGTTGAAGGTCGCATGCGAATCCTCTGAGAGGGATGGGGGGAGGGGAGCACTCCTGCATCTCTTGAATGGGAGCGCTCCCATTGCCTCGTTCGCAGGGGACTGTAGGGACGGATCAGGTCCCTGACAAGGCTTCCGGCGGGACGCCGTCGAAGCGATTTCGAAGACGCAGGTGGGGAGAGGGGCGCGGGGGCACACCGCACCGGGACCGGGGGTGCTCCCCGGAACATCACCCGGCGGCGGTCACGTCGATTCGCGCACGACCAGCTCCGTACGGAGGATGACGTGCCGCCACGCCACGGCACCCTCCTCCATCTCCTCCAGGAGCAGCCGGACCATGGCATGCCCGATCTCCTCGATCGGCTGACGCACCGTGGTCAGCCGCGGTTCGGTCCGCTGCGCCAGGGGGAAGTCGTCGAATCCGATCACGGCGACGTCCTCGGGCACCCGGCGTCCGGCCGCGCGCAGCGCCTCCAGAGCACCCGCGGCCGTGGTGTCCGACGCGGCGAGGACGCCGTCGATGTCCGGATGCCGTGCGATGAGCTCGGCCATGGCGCGGCGTCCGCTCTCCGCCGTGAAGTCGCTCTCGGCGACACGGGTCCGCTCGCCCTTCAGGCCCGACACCGCAAGGGCCTCCTGGTAGCCGCGCAGCCGGCACTGGGCGACGTACATGTCGAGCGGCCCGGTGATGGTGGCTATCACCCTGCGGCCCCGTTGCAGAAGGTGCGAGACGGCGCTGCGGGCTCCGCCGATGTTGTCCGCGTCGACGTAGCTGACGTACTCGTCGCCCGACCGGCGCCCCAGCAGCACGGTCGGCAACCGGGCCTCGGCGAGCATGTCCGGCAGCGGATCGCCGGCGCGCACGGACATCAGCAGGACACCGTCGACCCGGCCGCCGCGCGCGTACTCGAGGAAACGCTGCCGGTCGGCGTCCGACCGGACCAGGGTCAGCAGCAACTGCATCCCGGTGTCCGTCAGCGCGTCCCCGAGTGAGCGGACGATCTCGGAGAAGAAGGGCTCCGCGAACGACCGCCAGTCCGGCTCCGTCACGACCAGGGCGACGGCGTCGGCCCGCCGCCCGGCCAGTGAACGGGCCGCGAGATTGGGCACGTACCCCAGTTCCTCGATGGCCCGCCGCACGGCCCGGCGCGTCGACTCCTTCACCCCTGCCGCGTTGTTGATGACGCGGGATACCGTGCCCCGTCCCACCCCGGCACGGGCGGCCACCTCCTCCAGCGTCGGCGTCCCCGGGCGTCGTCTTCCCATGACCACCTCCCCCCACGAGATCACCGATCTTACGGGCCGGAGGTAATCGAACACACTGAATCCAATGGGAGCGCTCCCATCGTGGAGACCGAGGCGGGTGCGGTCAAGTCGTTGAGGAGTTGAAAGTTCGAACTGAACCGTTCCGGCGAAAAGTTTCGCAACGACCCTATGAAAGTCCCCCGGTTGGCGCTAACTTCCTCGGCACCAGTGGGAGCGGTTCCATCAACTCGACGCGTCCGTCACGGCGCGCCAAGCTGCAAGGACTCGCTCATGCGACACCCCCCGCGTTCAGTACTTTTAGCCGGCGACGGCGCGCTCGTGCTTGCCGCGAGCGCCCTCCCGCCGGTCGTCCCCGCCCAGGACGTCCCGTCCGCGTGCACGGCCGAGTACGCCGTCACCAGCCAGTGGGACACCGGCCCCCGCAGCTCCGCGCGGATCACCCGCAGCGGCTCCCCGGGGTTCCGGTGCGAGCGGCACCGCCGGTCTCACGGGCTCCTGTACCGAGGAACGCTCCACCCTCACCGCGTACGGCGGCGGGTCGCGCGACCGTTCGCGCGCCGCCATCCGTGATCCCCCACCGAGAGAAGGAATCCCTCACCCATGAGTCGTACCAGGACATCGCTGCTCGCCGCCCTGGCGCTGGTCGCCGGGGTGCCGGGGACGGCGCTCCTCGCCGGCCCGGCCGCCGCCGTTTCCGCCACCCCCTGCACGGTGGACTACAAGGTCCAGAGTCAGTGGGACACCGGCTTCACCGCAGCCGTCACGATCACCAACAACGCCGCGGGCAAGTCGGGTTGGTCGGTCAAGTGGTCCTACGCCGGGAACCAGAAGGTCACGAACGGCTGGAACGCGCGCGTCAGCCAGAACGGTGCCGAGGTCACCGCCACCGACGCGGGCTACAACTCCACCCTCCCCAGCGGCGGTTCGGTCAGCTTCGGTTTCAACGCCTCCTACAGCGGCAGCAACGCCGTACCCGCCACGTTCTCGCTCGACGGCGTCGCGTGCAACGCCGACAGCGGAGGCGGCACCGGGGGCGGGGGCACGGGTGGCGGTGGAGGGGGCGGCACCGGCAACCGGGCCGACAACCCCTACGTCGGCGCCAAGGTGTACGTGAACCCCGAGTGGTCGGCCAAGGCCGCCGCCGAGCCGGGCGGCAGCCGCATCGCGAACCAGCCCACCGCCGTGTGGCTCGACCGGATCGCCGCCGTCGACGGCGTCAACGGCGGAATGGGACTGCGCGCCCATCTCGACGAGGCGCTGAAGCAGAAGGGCGCGGGCGAGCTGGTCGTCCAGCTGGTCGTCTACGACCTGCCCGGGCGCGACTGCGCCGCCCTCGCCTCCAACGGCGAGCTGGGACCCGACGACCTCGCCACGTACAAGTCCCGGTACATCGACCCCATCGCGTCGATCCTGTCCGACGCCAAGTACGCGGGCCTGCGGATCGCCACCGTCATCGAGCCCGACTCGCTGCCCAACCTGGTCACCAACGCCGGCGGCACCAACACCACCACCGACGCCTGCGTGACCATGAAGAGCAACGGCAACTACGAGAAGGGCGTCGGCTACGCGCTGGACAAGCTGGGCGCCATCCCGAACCTCTACAACTACATCGACGCCGCCCACCACGGCTGGCTCGGCTGGGACAGCAACCTCGGTCCCGCGGTGCAGGAGTTCCACAAGGTCGCGACGACGAACGGCGCGAGCGTGAACGACGTGGCCGGCTTCATCGTCAACACCGCGAACTACAGCCCCACCAAGGAGCCGTACCTCAAGGTCACCGACACGGTGAACGGTCAGACCGTCCGCCAGGCGAAGTGGGTGGACTGGAACCAGTACGTGGACGAGCAGTCCTATGCCCAGGCGCTGCGCGACAAGCTCGTCGCGGCCGGGTTCGACTCCGGCCTCGGCATGCTGATCGACACCTCCCGCAACGGCTGGGGCGGCTCCGCCCGGCCCGCCGGTCCCGGTCCGCAGACCACCGTGGACGGCTACGTCGACGGCAGCCGCATCGACCGGCGGATCCACGCCGGCAACTGGTGCAACCAGAGCGGAGCGGGTCTCGGAGAGCGGCCGACCGCGGCTCCGGCCGCCGGCATCGACGCCTACGTGTGGGTCAAGCCGCCGGGGGAGTCGGACGGCAACAGCGCCGTGGTCCCCAACGACGAGGGCAAGGGATTCGATCGCATGTGCGACCCCACGTACGGCGGCAACCCCCGCAACGGCAACAACCCCACGGGCGCGCTGGCGGACTCGCCGCTGGCCGGACACTGGTTCTCCGCCCAGTTCCAGCAGCTGATGTCGAACGCGTACCCGCCCCTGTCGTGACCCGCTGACGCGGTGCGTGTCCGCCGGGGTCCGTCCCTGCTCAGAAGCTTCGGGGGAGGGACCCCGGCGGACCCCGTCAGCGGCACTCGCGGGCAGGGAACGTCCGCGGCCGCCGTCGGCAACCCGCACCCGCGGGGCCTGCGCCGACGGCGGTCCGCTGGCCGCTGAGGTCCCCTCCGTGGCCGCACGGGTCAGTTCGCGCCCGGCCCCCGTCTCCGTAGGTTCCCCGCAACACCTGTTACGTCGGGGAACGGAGCGCAGGATGAGCGAGAACCAGTACGACACGTGTGTCATAGGGGCGGGTCCCGCGGGGCTGGCGGTCGCGAGGGCGCTGGCGGAGCGCGGCCTGCCGTACACGCACATCGAGCGCCACACCGGGCCGGGCGGCCTGTGGGACATCGACAACCCGGGCAGTCCGATGTACGAGTCCGCCCACTTCATCTCCAGCAGGACCCTGTCCGGATTCGGCGGATACCCCATGCCGGACCACTTCGCCGACTATCCGCCGCACGGGCAGATCCTGTCCTACCTGACGTCCTTCGCCCAGGCGTACGGGCTGGCCGAGCGGATCGAGTTCGGCACCGAGGTCCGCGGCGTGGAGAAGAACGAGGGCGGCACGTGGACCGTCACCCGGGCCGACGGGAGGCGGAGCGTGCACCGTCAGGTCGTCGTGTGCACGGGTGCACAGTGGTATCCCAACGTGCCCGACCTGCCCGGTGACTTCTCCGGCGAGGTCCGCCACACGCTCACCTACCGCAGCAGCGACGAACTGCGCGGAAAACGGGTGCTGGTGGTCGGCGCGGGGAACTCCGGCCTGGACATCGCCTGCGACGCGGCCCGGTCCGCCGACCGCGCGGTGATCAGCATGCGACGCGGCTACTGGTTCATCCCGAAGCATCTGTTCGGCCGCCCGGTGGACACCATCGCGGCGGGCGGACCGCACGTCCCCGTGTGGCTGCAGCAGAAGCTGTTCGGCGGTCTCCTGCGGATCCTCAACGGCGATCCGCGCCGCCTTGGCCTGCAGAAGCCCGACCACAGGCTGTTCGAGACCCACCCCGCCATCAACTCGATGCTGATCCACCACCTGCAGCACGGGGACATCACGGCCAAGCCCGGGATCGCCGGCACCGACGGCAGGACGGTGCACTTCACCGACGGTACGAGGGACGACTTCGACCTGATCCTGCTGGCCACGGGATACATCCACAAAGTGCCCGTGGCGCAGCGGTACTTCGGCGACGAGCAGCATCCGGACCTGTACCTGTCGGCGTTCTCCCGCGAGCACGAGGGCCTGTTCGGCGTCGGCTTCGTCGAGACCAACTCCGGCGCCTATCAACTCTTCGACACCCAGGCCCAGTTGATCGCCTCCTTCATCCACGACGGGAACAGCGGGCTGCCGACCGCCGAACGATTCGCCCGTATGGTCCGCAGCGACCGTCCCGACCTCTCCGGAGGCCTGAAGTTCGTCGACTCGCCGCGCCACTCCGGGTACGTCCACAGCGAGGCCTTCGCGAAGTACCTCCTCAAGGTCGCCGCCTCACTGGGCTGGCGCACCGAGGGACGGCCGCCCCGGCTCACGTCCGTGCCGCGCGAGGCGGTGGCGTCGTGACGTACGACTTCCGCGACAAGATCATCGTGGTCACGGGCGGTGCCGGGGGCATCGGCGGGGCCCTGTGCCACCGGTTCGCCAGGGGCGGTGCCCGCCTCGTCGTGGTCGACATCGACGAGGTGCGGGCCCAGCGGACGGCCGCCGACCTGCACGGCAGCGGACACCTCGGGCTGGGCTGCGACCTGCTGGAGCGCGCCGCCGTGGAGGAGATGGCGGATCGCGTCGCCGCCACCCACGGCCGGATCGACGTCCTGGTCAACAACGTCGGCATGACCAGTTCCGAACGCTTCGACGTGCGCAGCCTCGAAAGCATCGAAAAGGAGATCAACCTCAACCTGGTCTCGCCGCTGATCACCACACGGGTCGCCGTACCGCTGCTGAAGGCCTCCGACGATCCCCGGGTCGTCACCACAGTGTCCCTCGGGGGCATCTTTCCGCTGGGCGAGACCCCCATCTACACCGCGTCCAAGTTCGGTCTGCGCGGTGCGATGCTCGCCATCGGGCTGGACCTGCGGGGCAAAGGCATCCAGGCCGGCTCGGTGCTGCCGTCGGCGACCGACACGCGGATGCTGCGGCAGGAGGCGGTGGACGGCGGGAACTCCCTGCAGTTCCAGGAGCCGCCGCAGCAGCCGTCCGACGTCGTCCGGGCGGTCGTGAGCCTGCTGGACAAGCCACGCCTCGAGGCCTACGTGCGGCCCCGCGAATCCCGTCTCGTACGGGCCGCGATGCTGGCCCCGAACCTGCTCCCGAGGCTCTTCCCGCTGTTCCGCAAGCGCGGTGAGCGCGGCATGGCCCAGTACCTGGAGGACCTGCGCCGCAGGGGACTGGCGCGCCGGACCGGAGGACGCTGGGAACTGGTGGAGGAAGCATGAGCGGGGAGGAACTGCGCCTCGTCAACCCGGCGACGGGCGAGCTGATCGCGACGATGCCGGCCGCGAGCGCGGCTGACGTGGCGGCGGCGTCCGCACGCGCGCACCAGGTGTTCGCGAGCGGTGTCTGGTCGGGGAGGTCGCCGCGCGAGCGCGCCGCGGTACTGCTGCGGCTGGCCGACTTGATGGAGTGCCACGCCGAGCGGCTGGCAAGGCTGGACAGCGAGGACGCGGGAAAACCGATCACGGAGTGCCGGTCGGGCGACGTCCCCGGGGCCGTCGAGTCGATCCGGTGGTTCGCGGAGGCGGCCGACAAGGTCTTCGGGCGCGTGGCACCCACCGGTCACGAAAGTCTCGGGCTGACGGTCCGGGAACCGGTCGGTGTGGCCGCCGCGATCCTGCCCTGGAACTACCCGCTGGCCATGGCCACCTGGAAGGTGGGACCGGCCCTCGCGGCGGGCAACAGCCTGCTGCTCAAACCCGCCGAGGCGACCCCGCGCTCCGCCCTGCACCTGGCCGAGCTCGCCGCGGCCGCGGGCCTGCCCGACGGCGTGCTGACCGTGCTCCCCGGGTACGGCTCCGTCACCGGTACGGCACTCGCCCGCGACCCGCTGGTGCGCGCGCTGTCGTTCACCGGCTCCACGGCCACGGGACGGCGCGTCCTCGCCGACGCGGCGGAGACCAACTTCAAGCGGGTCTCCCTGGAGATGGGGGGCAAGAGCCCCCAGATTTTGATGCCGGACGCGCTGGGCTTCGGCGACGAGCTGATCGACAACATGATCGAGGCCGCGTTCCTGACCATGGGACAGAACTGTACGGCGGGCTCCCGCGTCCTGGTCCATCACAGCATCGCCGAGGAGGTGCTGCACCGGTTCACCACCGCCGCGAAGGGCCTGGTCGTCGGCGATCCCGCCGACGCACGCACACAGGTGGGGCCGCTCGTCAGCCGGGCCGCCTTCGACCGGGTGGCGGCGGCGGTGGACGGGGCCCGCTCCGCCGGGGCCGGGATTCACAGCGGTGGCCTGCCCCACGGCCTGCCCGCACGGGGCGCCTATTACCCGCCCACCGTGATCAGCGGGGCCCCTGAGGACAGCGACGTGCTCACCAAGGAGCTGTTCGGCCCCGTCGTCACCGTCCAGACCTTCGGCTCCGAGGACGAGGCGATACGCCGGGCCAACGCCACCGAGTACGGGCTCGCCGCATCGGTGTGGACCCGCGACCTGGACGCGGCGCTGCGGCTGGCGCGTGGCGTGGAAGCCGGCGTGGTCTCCGTCAACGCCTACAGCGAGGGGGACATCACCACCCCCTTCGGCGGCTGGAAGCAGTCCGGCTTCGGAGGGGCGGAGAAGTCCACCGACGCCTTCGCCCAGTGGACCAGGGAGAAGACGGTCTGGATCCGTACCCGTTGACCGGAGGAGGGCGCCCGGGTCAGGGGCGGGCGCGCCCTTCCGGCTCGCCGGTCTCCCCGCGCAGCCTTGCCGGAGTGACCCCGTGCCAGCGGTGCACCGCCCGGCGCAGGGCGCGCACGTCGGAGAACCCCGCCTGCCGGGCGATGTCCCGCAGGGTGGTCTCCGGTCGCAGCAGCAGCTGCTCGACCCGTTCGCGCCGTACTCCGTCGACGATCGCCTCGTACGTCGTACCGCACTCGGCCAGACGGCGCCGCAGGGTGCGTTCGCTGGAGGAGTGCCGACGGGCCTGCTCGACGAAGGACGGCACGTCCGGGAGGCTCTGCGCGATCGAGATCTCCAGGACCTCCAGCAGGTCCTGCTGGTCGCGGCGCGACGCCAGCTGCTGCTCCAGCAGCTCCATGACGGCCGCGTAGGTGACGGGATCACGGCCCGGCATGGGCCGGCGGGCCCATCGCGTGGAGAAGACCATGCGGTTCTCCGCGGCGGCGAAACGCACCGGGCAGCGGAACAGCTCGGCGAACCGATGGGTGTCGCGGGGGGTGGGGAAGGCGAACTCGACGCTCTGCGGGGCGAATTCGTCGCCGGCGCTCAGGCGGGTGAGAGTGACGACGCTGGCGAACGCCTCCTCCACGAGGAAGACGGCGACCGCCGGATCGAGGGCGGGGTCGGGCAACGCGGCCCGCAGCACATAGCCCGCGTCCTCGGGCCGGGCCGACCAGACCACCATGGCCCCGGACAGGTTCTGGAAGCGCACCCCGGTCTCGATGGCGTCCCGTAGCGTCTCGGCGGCCAGCAGGGCGAAACCGGGCAGCCCCCATGCGGTGAGATGCTGGGCCGCGCCCACGCGCAGACCCAGATGCGCCTCACCGGTGAGTTCCACCGCCCGCCGGATGACGGCGCTGCCCTGCCGGTAGGAGACCCGCAGGACGGCCGACCGCATCACGCCGCGGTCCAGGCCCACGGCCGTCAGCAGGGGCTGAAGATCGAGGCCGTACTCATCGGCGACCAGGGAGAGGTAGCGCAGGATGTTCGGCGGAATGGTGGCCGAGGTACTGCGGCTGGTTCCGGGCGAGGACGTCGGGAGGGGCTTGCCGGGCATGCGGTTCCTTGCGGCCAAGGGACGAAACGCGAACCGTACCTCACGCCCTCGGCGTGCGGAAATGACAGGTCCGGCGCCGTGCGGCGACGGCCCGCAGCGCGGCCTCCGGGGTGGGCGTCGGAAAGGCGGACGCCTGCGGCGAGCGGACGGCGGGCGCCCTGCGGCGGCCGCGGCCGCCCTCTCCCACGCCGGCCAGGAGCGTGAGGTGACGCTCACGACGCCGAGGCCACGACCGGGGCGTTCATCCCTTCGTGCGTCGGGCCCCGCCGGCTCGTGGCGGCTGATCGGATCGACGGGCGGCGCCTCGACGCCGTGGACCGCGTGGGACTGACCGAAACCCCTCGGGTGAGAACCCCGGCCGGGATAGCCGAACAAGAGGGCGGGTAACCGGAAGTGGCTCGCACGACCCTGGGGGACGCGGTGATCAAAGTGCTGGTGGTGCACGACACCTGCCTGCTGCGGCAGGCACTGGCCATTTCGTTGTGCCGGGAGCAGGACCTGGAGGTGAGCGCGGCGTCCTGGTCGGACGCGGTGACCGAGCTGGTCTCCTGGCGGCCGCGGGTGTGCGTGGCGGACGTGGACGGTACGGAACCGGCGGCCACGCTCTCGCAGTTGGCGCCGCTGGCCGAGCGCGCGGCGGAGCGGAGATGCGGCCTGCTTCTCCTGACCTCCCCCAGCAGACCGGGGCTGCTGCATCGCGTGTCCCGGGCGCGGGCCCTCGGATATGTCAGCAAGGGGGAGCCCTGCGAGGCGCTCGTGGGAGCCGTCAGACGGGTTGCGCGGGGGGAGCCCTTCGTGGACACCTCGTTGGGCTGGGACTTTCTGCAAGCGGCCCGGGTCCCGCTGACGGAGCGGGAGTTGAGCGTGCTGTCGCTGGCCTCGCGGGGAGCTTCCGTCGCGGAGATAGCGGGAGACCTGCACCTGACGCACGGCACCGTGCGCAACTACCTGTCGACCATCACCCGCAAGACAGGGGCTCGCAACCGTGTCGACGCCATCCGCATCTCCCAGGAGGCGGGCTGGGTGTGAGCCGGGCGTGGCTCATGAGCGGACAGGTGCCGTTCACCGGGGCCCGCCGGCCGCCCTCCACCACGAACGCCGCCGTGTCCATACGGCCCACCACGTCTCGGTGGAGAGTCGAGCGGACCAGCGGTTCGGCGGCGATGAGCGCGCCCATCAGGGCCACGACCAGCAGGATCCACCGACCGGCCGACGGCGGCTGCCGGCCGGTCAGCAGCGGGTCCGGGGCGGCCCGGCGGACTGGGCAGGGCCGGTTCCGCGGCTGCGGGTGGCCACGCCGACCGGACACAGCGCGGTGCGGCGGCCGGCGCTGTGACGCACCGCCTCCCGCAGCGAGCGGGGAGCCGAAGGAGCCGGCTTCGTCGCGGCGAAGGGCGCCCCTGCGCATCGCTTCGGCCTTCCCGGGAAGGGGACGAGGCCCCGGCGGTGACTGGGCGGTCCCCCGGACGACGGCAGTCGCCCGGGGGACCGGCCCCGGTCCGTCACCCGTGCTCTGCCGCCGCACGGGTGGCCGGGCGGCGGGGCAGGAAGGTCACAGACACAGGGTGGTGGACGACGTGCTCGCGGAGCACAGCAGCAGGCTCGCGCTGCTGACCGTGGAAGCGGCGTCGTCCTGCGACTCCGGCGCTTCGGGAGTCTCGAGGGTCTGCAGGTCGAGCAAGGTCATGGTGCGTCCTTTCGGCTGGTTGCCGCGTCCGTTCGCGCCTCCCCGCGGCGCCGCCCCTCCGGGTTGCCGTCGGTGCGGTGCGCGGGTGAGATCCGTACGGATGCGGCGGGTGCGAGTGGATCTTCCGTTTCGGCCCCCCGGTGAGGGGACCGGCTCTGGGGCCGCCGGAGCGGCGCGAGGAAGGGAAAGCAGGCCGGCCGCTCGTCGAGAGCGGCGCCGATCGCCAGCAGACAGCCAGCCGTCCCCGTGGCGAGGTCCATCGACAGGCGCATCACCTGGTCGCCGGCGAAGGCCAGGTGTCCGTGCCAGGGCACCGCGTGCCAGGACAGCAGGGAGAGCTGGTCGGCCAGCCGGCGGGGATCGGCCTCGGGAGTGGTGGTGCGGGCCAGGTGCAGCACCATGCCCGCGCGTCCGCCGAAGAGCCCCGACTGGGCGTAGAAGCGTGAGGTGGCGGCGGGAAGGATGGCGCTACGGGCCCGGGCGAAGACCTGGTCGTCGTGGCGGGCGAGGTAGTCGTCGAGCACCATGGCGATGCCCACGCTGCCCTGGCCGAGATACGGCATGGAGCGGCGGCCCTCGTCCACGGCCAGCGCGCCCGAGCGGTCCGTCGCGCAGTGCGCCAGGTCGGCGCGGAGGTGACGGGCGGCCAGTTCCAGCAGGGCCGGAGCCCCGGTGCGCTCGTACAGCCGGAGAAAACACAGAGCGGGACCGCTGGAGCCGTACAACAGACCTGCCCTGCGCGGCCCGCGGCCCGCCGCGTTCCCCCCTGCGGGAGCAGCCCCGAGCGGGCCGGCACCTTCCGGAAGGCGCTCGGCTCGGTCCGCGAGCAGCTGGACCGCCTCGAGGGCGCTGTCGTGCAGGGCCGCCTCTCCCGTGGCACGGGACAGCCCGTCCAGAGCGAGCGCGACCCCGGCCAGTCCTTCGTACAGATCGGGCCCCAGGCGCTGCCACCGCTCGCCCAGTACGCGCTCGGTCAGTTTCAGCGCGTGTCCGGTGTGGCCGAGGCGCGCCAGGACCCAGGCGGTGCCGAGCAGCCCGTCGAACAGGCCGAGGGGAGTCCCGGGCGCGGGCGCCGCGGTCTGCCGCAGCAGCCACTCCTCACCGGGTTCATGGCGTGGACACCCGGTCTCGGCGAGGGCGTACAGGACGCCCGCCGCCCCGTGCGCCAGGCCGGTGCCGCCCCCGTCCTTGAACTGGTCGACGTCACCGGGGAACAGGCGGTCGTCGCGCTCCGGCGTGGCGCTCGCGACGATCGCCCGGTACATCGAGGCCCTGCTGCGGGGCCAGTCGCCCGGCTCGACCGGCAGGTGGCGTTCGCCGCCACGACGATCGCTCCTGGGCGCACCGGTTCGGGGCGACCGCGGCGTTCCCGTGATCTCGTCCACGGCGTCGGTCAGGAAGGCGCGCGGCACGGGGAACTCCCCGGCGGCCGCGTCGGCCAGGTGGGCGGCCTTGCCGCGGTCGACGGCGAACAGCGTCGTCAGGGGAAGGAAGAGCGCGATGCGCAGGCACGCCAGGGCGTAACGGTCGATGGCGAAGCCGTGGCGGTCGGCCGGCGCGAGGAAGCCCGGGTGGGCGACGACCTGCCGTCGCCCCTCGTCCACGTGCGCGGCGGCCTCGAAGTCGATCAGCCGCACGGACTCCCCGTCCGGGCCGATCAGGATGTTGAACAGGTGCAGGTCGTTGAAGACGACCCCGCGCGCGTGCAGGGTGGCGACGGCCTCCTCGACGGACCGGTGCACGCGCAGCGCCCACGCGGTGTAGTCGGCGAGCACCCCGGGGCCGGGGTCGGCGACGAGCAGCGGATGGCGCCGGCCGAAGGACGAGTTGAGCGTGTTCCCCTCCAGGTGCTCCATCACCAGGAAGCGGTGGTCACCGAGCAGGAACCAGTCCCGGACCTCCGGTGCCACGCCCGATCCGGACAGGCGTTCCAGGGCCGCGCGTTCGCGCTCCAGCCGGGTGACGGCGTCCGCCCCGTCCGCTGCCAGACCGGCGTGCGGGCGTGCCTCCTTGAGCACGACCTTCTCGCCGGTCCGCAGATCGTGGCCGGCGTAGACGCCACCCCCGTTGGAGAAGTGCAGCGCCCGCTCGATCCGGTAGGGCAGGCCGCTGAGGGTCGTGGCGTTGCGGGCGGCCAGCTCCGGCTCGAGGAAGGCGGGCAGGACCACCCATTCCGGCACGTGAAACACCGGGTCCCTGCGGTCGGGCACCAGCCGGCCGCTGCCGTCCTCGACAGCCGGGACGAGCCGCCCGTCGGCGCCCGGGCAGAACCGCTGGACGAAACCGCCGTACCTTACATACAGCGGTCCTCGTCGCCAGCGCAGGTCGGTGAGGATGTAGGGCCCCGGCTCCCCGTCCAGCAGGTCCCCCAACTCCCGCAGGACGCTGTGCAGTTGTTCCTCATCGCGTGGATAGAGCGTGGCGAACTTCCCGCTGCCGCCCCTCCCGGCGTACTTCGAGTTCCTCAGGAAGAGGTGGTGCGGCCCGGGGACGAACTTGAACGGAATCCTGTGGGAGACGCAGTAGTCCCAGACCACGCCGGCCGTCGTCCCGGCGTTGTCCAGGCAGGCCGACACATGGACCTTCCAGCCCTGCGCGGGGGCGCTCCCGTCGACCGGTGACAGATGCAGCCAGTCACCGGACAGGTGCCGGCGCCAGCCGTCCGGCGCGGGCCGGCGGGCGGGCTCGTAGTGACGGGGCATGCCGTCGCCGGCACCGAAGAGGCGGTCCGGTGTCTCGTAGAAGTGCTCGTCGGCGAGGCAGAAGACCTCGTATCGCTTCTCCATGGGCCACCTTCCGCTGGACCTCACCAGAATCCGGGGCCGGGTGGGCGGCGAACAGTCACAGCTGTCATCGGTCACCCATGACAAACGCAGCAGTGGCGGCCGGACCCTGCTTCCGGGCCCCGCGAACACGGCGTCCCCGGCGGCACCCTGACCTTCTCGCCGTCCAGGCAACGTCCGCCACCGCTCGGGGGACCCGTCCGATCCCTCCTCGGCGCGCGCGGGGCACTGGCGGACACCCCGGTTTTCCAGGCGAGGCCGCCGTGAGCACGGGCCGTCGCCGGCATCTCGTCGCCTGGCGGCCTCCCCTGGGCGGTGGAAGGATCGGAAAGATCCCTTTATGTACCTGTTCTCGAGGAGCGGTATGAACGACGAGGACATGAAGGATGTGACGGACACCGACGTCGACGACATCGATGACCAGGTCGACGAGGAACCCGTCGGTACGGAGCTCGCGGAGCCGGACGTCCTCCTCGACATCCCCCTGCTCAAGGTGGACGAGATCGCCCTGGACGTCGAGGATCTGCGCGCGAAGGTGTCGCTCCAGGCGGATGTGCTCGACCTGCTCCGGCTGAACGTCGGTGCCTACGTGGAACTGGGCGCCGTCCACCTCGACATCAAGGGCGTGGAGGCGCAGGCGCTGCTGAAGGTGCGGCTGGACAACGTCGTGGAGGTCATCGGGAGGGTTCTGACCACCATCGATCGCAACCCGGACATCCTCAGGGACGTGACCTCGGGCGTCGGGACCGCTGTACGCGAGGTGGGCGCCGGCGCGGGCCGCACACTCGACGAGGTCGGCCGTGGCGCCGGCAGGGCGGTGGAGGATGTGGGGCGTGGGGCGGGGACTGCGGTGGAGGATGTGGGGCGTGGGGCGGGGACTGCGGTGGAGGATGTGGGGCGTGGGGCGGGGACTGCGGTGGAGGACGTGGGGCGTGGGGCCGGGACTGCCGTCGAGGGCGTCGGGCGTGGGGCCCGGACTGCCGTCGAGGGCGTCGGGCGTGGGGCCGGGACCGCGGTCGAGCGCGTGGGTGACGACACGGGCAGCGCGGTCACGGGGCTCGCGGAACGGACCGGGGACACCGTGGAGGGAGCCGCCGCGCAGGTCGGCGAGACGCTGCCCGACACCGCGGAGAAAGTGTCCGACGTTCCGGAGGCCGCGAGCGGCGGCGCCACGCGCGCCCGGAAGGCCGGCGGCGCGACAGGCCGCGCGGAACGGAAGCTCGCGCGCGAAGACCCCGCCCGCAGGCGACGGGCCGCCGCGGGCGGCGAGGGGCGGGTACGACAGGGCGCTGAAGCACCTCGTCGCAAGGTGAAGCGCGTGCGGGAGCAGGAGCCGGAGGACGACAGCCGGCCTCCGTGAAGGCCTGTACACCGGCACGCGGACATCGAGTTCACGTCCACCGCGGCGGCCGACCGGCTCCGTTTCCGCGAAGCACCGCATACGGACGTCCGTTTCAGCGGGAGTCCCGGCACCCGCTCGGCCACGGCGAGCACGAGGACGAATCTGCCCGACCCGGTCGACGTCGGCGTGGAGCACCGGAACGTGCGGGTCCGGTACCGGCTGTCGAACACACTCGGCACCGGGGGCCGGCAGCGCTGATGCCTGACAGACGTCGTGCGCTCCTTGCGGCGCACTCACGCGGCTCGTCACGCACGCACGGCCCCGTGCCTGTGATCACGGCCGGTAGGCGCCGCGGTTGTGGTACGTCACCCTCCCGGAGGGCAGCCGGTCCGGTGCGAAGAGCTGGTCGACGGTCACGAAGTGGAAGCCGCGCGCCTTGAGGCCCTGGATGATGCCCGGCACCGCGTCGACCGTCGTCTTGTGGATGTCGTGCAGGAGGACGATGTCCCCGGGCCTGGTCTCCGCCTTGACGGTCCTGATGATCCTGGCGGTGTCGCGGTACTTCCAGTCGAGGGTGTCCACACTCCAGTGGACCAGCGGTCGAGCGGCGGCGGTGCGGACGGTCGCGTTGTGCGCGCCGTACGGGGCGCGGAACGTGGTGGGCTTCTTGCCGGTCGCCAGTTTGATCGCCGCGTCCGTACGGGAGAGCTGCGACCTGACCTTCGCGGCGCTGAGCCCGGTCAGCTTGGCGTGGTCCCAGCTGTGGTTGCCCACCTGGTGGCCGGCGAGCGCCGCGCTGCGCACCGTCGACGGGTGGCTCTGGACGTTCTTGCCGACGAGGTAGAAGGTCACCTGGACGTTGTGGTCCTTCAGGATGCGCAGCAGCCGAACGGTGTCGGCGACCGGCCCGTCGTCGAAGGTGAGGGCGACGCACTTCACCCTGCGGCAGTCGACGGTCACAGACGTGGCGGCGGAGGCGGACGTGGCGGCGGTTCCGGCCAGCGCGGTGCCGCACAGGGCGGCGGCGAGGGCCAGGGCGAAGAGGCGTCGGTGCATCGGATCCCCCCAAGGACAGCGGACTTGCCTTGTTGGACGCACCGGGAGTGTGCATGGATGTACGTTCGGTGAGCCTCCGTTCGACTTACCGGAAGATTCCGTGCGTCCCGGACCGGAGGGACGGCCCCCGCCCGGACGCGCGGCGGAGCGGGGCGACCCGTGAGACAGTCGTATGAAAGCGCCGGAGTCGGCGATGCTCGGGCGCACGCCCGGGCGGTGGGCACCGCCCGGAACCGTGTGCCTACGGCACTGGAGCGGAGGGATCCGTCATGTCGGAGTCGGGCGAGGCGACGCAGGCCGACCGGGCCCTGAAGGCGAAGCACCGAGCCATGTGGGCGCTGGGCGACTACTCCGTCGTGGCCACGGAGGTCGTCCCGGACCTGGGGCCGGTGCTCGTCCGGGAGAGCGGCGTGCAGCCGGGCAGCCGGGTGCTCGATGTCGCGGCCGGGACGGGGAACGCCGCCGTCCCCGCCGCCCTCGCCGGCGCGGACGTCGTGGCCGTGGACCTGACCCCGGAACTGCTGGAAGCCGGACGCCGGCTCGCCGCGGAGCAGGGCACCGAACTGGAATGGCGCGAGGGCGATGCCGAGGCACTGCCGTTCCCGGACGCGGACTTCGACACGGTCGTGTCCTGCGTCGGCGTCATGTTCGCCCCGCACCATCAGCGGGCAGCCGACGAACTGGTCCGCGTCTGCCGGCCGGGCGGCAGCATCGGACTGATCAACTGGACCCCCGAAGGGTTCATCGGGCAGATGTTCACCGCCATGCGCCCGTACGCGCCACCGCCACCGCCCGGAGCGCAGCCCGCGCCGCTGTGGGGCGACGAGAGCCATGTGCGTTCGCTCTTCGGTGACCGCGTCACCGGCCTGAATGCCCGTCGCCGGATGCTGCGCGTCGACCGGTTCTCCCGCCCGGAGGACTTCCGGGAGTTCTTCAAGAGCAGCTACGGCCCGACCGTCGCCGTCTACCGTGCCATCGCCGACGACCCCGGGAAGGTCACCGCCCTCGACACGGCGCTCACGGATCTGGCCGCCCGGCACCTCGCGGACGGCGCCATGGAATGGGAGTATCTGCTGGTCACGGCCGACAGGACCCCTGAGTAGGGGGAGGCGACGGCTGGTGCTTCGCGGCCACCGGAGCATGTCCGAGGACGAGCAGGGCGCGCTCCCACGCACCGGGGCTCCGAGATCGTCATGCCGGCCCGTGCGCGTTCCCGTCCCGCCGGTGCGGTGAGCTCCTGACCCGTACGGCACCCGGGTCCCGCAGGCACCGCGGCCGCCCCACCCGTTCGGGCGGGGATCTTGCCGCCGGACCTGGGTAGCCGGAGGAAGACCCAGGGAGGATTGTCATGACGACGTACGTCATCTCGGTACCCGGGACCTTCGCCGACGGGGCCGGGCCCGGAACACGGGCCGAACTGGCCCGGGCGCTGCGCCCGGCCGACCCGCACCGCACCCGTCTGGGCAGCGCGGAGGATCTCGACGCGCTGACCGTCAACGAGGACGACACCTTCACCGTCCGGCTCACCGTCGAGGCGGACAGCGGACCCGAGGCCGAGCGGGAAGCCCACCGGCTCGCGCGCTCCGCGCTGACGGCGGCCGGCCTCGACGACGACTCGGCGCCACTGGGTCCGCCCGTGGTCACGGGCATCGACTCCGAGGCCTGACCCGCCCCGCCCGGGGCGTCGGCGTGCACACGGGCCGTCGGCGCGCCGGGCCGGTGGACACGCCCCCCGTGTGGCGAGCGGCGCCCCGGCGACGGACGGGGCGCCGCGGCCGCGTCAGTACGCCACGGCCTTGACCACCGTCAGCTCCTCACCCGTCAGTTCCGCGACCCGGTGCGCCGGCACACCCGCCGCCAGCGCACGGACCAGCAGCGCGTCCCGGCCGTCGGCGCGGGAACGGTAGTCCAGCAACTCCCGCTCCAGCCGGGCCACGCTCTCCAGCGCGTTCCGCAGGCGCAGCAGGTTCAGTTCGTCCTCGCCGAGCGGCACCGGCAGCCGTTCGGCGTCCTCGGGGATGGCCGCCGTCTCCTCCGGCGGCACGAGACGCAGACCGGGAGAGCGCTTGCTGACACCTTGCGCGTCGAGCCACGCCCGCACCGCGGGTGTCTCGAGGCAGTCCGGCTCCCCGGCGGCCGACAAGGGCACGCCGATCGGAACGCCCGTGTCGTTCAGCAGTACGAGGTAGGGGTCATCGGTCATCGGCGGTCCTCCCGTGCACGGGGCACCGTGCCCCGACGGCATCTCCTCTACCCCTCGACGGCCGTCCGATGACCGCCACCGCGGGGCCGGCGGGATCCATGACAGCGGACTGGCGGGACTCCCGTGAGAACCGGACCGGAGGCCGGGTTGATGTACGGGGCCGGGTGGGGGAAGGTGGCGACAGCACCTGATGGAAGGCGATCGGACCCGCCAGAACGCGGGCCCTGGAGTGATGAACAGTGCCGAAGGCCCGCCGCACTCGGCGCAGAGCCCGATGTCTTCCGTGGGCGTTGCGTGGATGACGGCGCCCTGTCCCGCGCTGGTCGTGGACGCGGCCGGTGCCGTCGTCGAGGTCAACGCCCGTGCCGCCGCCCTGTTTCCGGAAGCGGTGTGCGGCGCCCGGCTGGAGGACACCGCGCCCGGCTGGCTCGTCGAGGGGCACCGGCGCGTCACTACGGGCGGTGCGGATCTCGCCGGACCGGTGCGGGGCCGGCACGGCCCGTGGTCGCTGGAGGCGCACCCCACGCTCGGCGCGGACGGTGAGGTGGTGTGGTGGCTGCTGGACGACACCGACCGCGTCCTGGCCGAGGCGGCCCTGCACGGCGAGCGCGAGCGGACCGCCTTCCTCACGGACGCGTCCTCCCGGCTGCTGGCCTCGCTGAACGCCGAGCGGTGCATGGAGGTCACGGTCCAGCTGGCCGCCGAGCACCTCGCGGACGCCGCCGTGCTGGTCGCCTCCACCTCCGGCCGGCGCCACCTGCTGGCCCTCGGTTTCGGCGGCGCGGTCACCCACCGGGCGGAACGCATCGATCCGTCGATGGTGCCCGGTCTCGCCGAAGCCCTCCAGGGCTTCCCCCCGGTGCCCTCGCGCTGGATCGACGCCTCCGCGCTGCCCGGCTGGGCCCTACCGGACGGATTCGACGGTCCGGTCGGCTCGGTCGTGGTGACCCCCTTGCCGGGCCCGGGGTTCCCGGCCGGCGCACTGATCCTGCTGCGGCGCAGTGACCACGCCGCCTTCGACGCCTCCGAGGAGGTGTTCGCCCGTGTCTTCGCCGCCCGTGCGGGCGCCGCGTTGTCCGCGGCCCGGCTGTACCAGGAGCAGACCCGCATCACGGTGACGCTCATGGCCGAGCTGCTGCCGCCGGTGCTGCGCCGTGTGCACGGAGTGGAGTTCGCGGGCGGGTACCGCGCTTCGACGGACACCGAACGGGTCGGCGGGGACTTCTACGACGTCCATCCCGCCGCCCGGGCCGACCAGGAGAGCCTCGCGGTCCTCGGGGACGTGTGCGGCAAGGGACTGGACGCCGCCGTGCTGACCGGGAAGATCCGCAACACGCTCCAGGCGCTGCTGCCGCTGGCCGACGATCACCACCAACTGCTGGGCATGCTCAACGAGGCTCTCCTCAGCAGCCGTCACACCCGGTTCGCCACGCTCGTGCTGGCGTCGGTGCGCCGCCGGGGCAGCACCACCCGTCTGCGGCTGACCAGCGCCGGTCACCCCGCCCCGCTGATCGTGCGGCGTGACGGCACGGTCGAGGCGGCGGCGACCGCCGGCACGCTGATCGGTGCCCTGTCCGACGTCCGGTTCAGCACCGCCGAGATCGACCTGCAGCCGGGCGAGACCTGTCTGCTGTTCACCGACGGTGTCATCGAGGCCAGAGGCGGCCCGCTGGGCGACGCGATGTTCGGTGAGGAACGGCTGCGCGCCAGACTGGGGGAGTGCGCCGGCCTGCCCGCCGAGGCCGTCGTCGAGCGCATCCAGATGCTCGTGGCCGAGTGGATCGAGGGCAACCGGCACGACGACGTCGCGGTGATGGCGATCACCGCGCCGCACACCACGCACCCGACAGCCCTGGACGGCAGCACTCCGGGCAGGCTCACCGTATGACCCGCCCGATCACCCCCTCCGACCGCGCCGTCCTGGTGCGGCGAGCCCGCGAGGAACTCTGGCAGGCCGTGAGCGTCCGCGACGAGTACGCCGCCGGCCAGGCCGTGTTCACCGCGCTGGACGCCGGCGTCAGCGCCGAGGACGTCCTTCTGGACGTCATCGCCCCCGTGCAGCGCAAGGTCGGCGCCGAATGGGCGGCCAACCGCTTCACCGTCGCCCAGGAACACGCCGCCACGGCGGTCCACGACCGGATCATCGCCGCCCTCGCCCACCGCACCCGGGGCACCGGACCGGCCGAGGCCCGCGGCACGGTCACCGTCGCCTGCGTGGACGGCGAGTGGCACGCCCTGCCCGCCCGGATCCTGGCAGAGGTCCTGAGCCACCACGGTTACCGGGTGGACTTCCTCGGCGCCCAGGTTCCCACCCCGCACCTGATCGCCCATCTGCACCAGACCGCCCCCACCGCGCTCGCCGTCTCCTCCTCCCTGCCCACCCGCATCCCCACCGCCCACGCCGTGATCACCGCCGCACGGGCCATCGGCGTCCCCGTCCTCGCCGGAGGCGCCGCCTTCGGCGAGGACGGCCGCCATGCCCGCCGCCTCGGCGCCGACGCCTGGGCCCCCGACGCCCGCGCCGCCGCGGCCGTCCTCGACCGAGGGCTGCCCCAGCCGCGGACCGGCGCCGTCCGGCAGAGCCTCGACGACCTGCCCCACCTCGCCGACCAGGAATACACCCTGGTGTCCCGCAGCAAACGCCAGTTGGTGAAGAACACCCTGGCCGGGCTGGAGGAACGGCTGCCCGCCATGCGCCGCTACACCGACGCCCAGCGCGAACGTACCGCCGAAGACGTCGCCCACATCGTCGACTTCCTCGCCGTCGCCCTCTACACCGACGACGCCCGTCTGTTCACCGACTTCCTCGACTGGACCGGTGACATCCTCCAGGCCCGCGGGGTGCCCGCCCGCGTGATCGACCCGGCTCTCGCCCTCCTCCGGGAGGAGCTCAAGGACTTCCCCCGCGCCCTCGGTATGCTCACCCAGGGCCGCGCCCGCTACGGCGACGGCTCCCCGACCCCTCCCACTCCCGGACCCCGCCACGACGTCTGACGACGCACTCGGACGCCGGTTCCCAGCCGGCCACGACCCTGGACGCCGCAGGTGACGCCCGCATCCGCATCACCGGAGAACTGGACCGGGACACCGACGACGAGCTCGGCCGGGCCGCGACAGAATGCCCGAACGCCGATCCGGCACCCCGCCACCTCCACCTGGACTGCGCCCGGTTGACCCTGTGCGACTCCCTGGGCCTGGCAACGCTGCTGATGATCCACCGGGACGCCGCCACCGCCGGTACCCGGCTGCACCTCGACGAGCGACCGGACGTACTCCAGCGGCTGCTGCGGACCACCGGCACCGCGCACGTCTTCTCCGACGCCGCGGCGGCCGCGCACGCGCGCACACCCGGTGAGCCCGACCGCTCCACCACGACCCGCGTCGCGCCGCTGTCCGGACGTCCCTGAGACGCCCGCCTCCTCCCCTCCACCGCCCGGCCGCCGGCGCACAGCGTGAGCGGCCGTCCAGCGGTGGGGCCCGCCCGGCTCCCCGCTCCGCCCGGCCGTTTGCCAGAATGCCCTCATGAACGTCGAAGCCGAAGCCGAAGTGACCGTCAGAGTGGTGGACGACGTGCGGTTCGTGCAGGTCACCGGAGCGTTCGACGCCGAAGACGCGCCGATCCTGGCACAGGCCCTGGCCCTCCCCGCGGACGACGGTACGTCGGGCACCGTCACGGACCTCGCCGAGGTGACGTTCGCCGACTCCTCCTTCCTCCACACGCTGCTCGCCGCTCAGAACGAGCACGAGCGGACCGGCGTCCCCCTCGTCTTCGCCGAGGTGCCCCCGGTCGTACGGCGACTGCTGGATCTGACGGACGTCACCCGGATCCTCACCCTCGCCGACGACGTCCCGGCAGCCGTGGAGCTGCTCCGCACCCGCGGCGACCGCCCCCGCCCGCAGTGAGCGGAGCACCTCGCACGAGGCGGGCCAGGAGCAACAGGGGCGTGACGGACGAGCGGAGCAGAGAAGGCACGTGACCACCACAGAACCCGCCACGGGAAGGCTGTACCCGCCCGTCACCGCCGCGTCGGCCCGTGCTCACGTCCGCGACCTCCTGCTCTCCCGGGTCCCGGCCCCACCGCGGACGGTCGTCCAGGACGTCCTCCTCGTGCTCACCGAACTGATCACCAACGCCGAGCGCCACGGCGGCGGGCTGACCGCCGTCGACGTCCGTCTCGACGAGGACCTCCTCACCATCGACGTCTCCGATGCCTCGGCCGTCGAACCCCGCACCACGCCGCGCGGCCACCCGGCCGCTCCGGGCGGCTTCGGCTGGCCTCTGATCCAGCGGCTCGGCAACGAGGTGTCGGTGACACCTTCCCCGGCCGGCAAGACGATCCGGGTCGTCATGAGGACCGACCGCGTCGCCTCCTAGCCACATGAGGGCACGCCTGCGCGGCTCGTCGTGTGCTCGGAAAGCTCGCTCGCACGGCAGCGGGTCCCGTGGGCGGTATGCGCCCACGGGACCCGCTGCCGTGCGTCGACGATTCCGGTTCGTCAGGCGTCCGCGGCCTTGGCGGCCTTGGCGGCGGCCTCCTCCGTTTCGGCCCGGGCCGTCACCAGGGTGCCTCCGGCGTTCTCGAGATGCGCCCGGACGAACCACTGGAACTGCTCGAGGTCGCGCAGCTGCTCGATGAGCAGGTCCTCCGTCGCCGGGTCGATCTCCCCGACGGTCTTGATCGCCGCACGCACGTCCTCGATCAGGCCCGTGTAGACGACATCCAGCGCACCGAGGTGCGCGATGGCGTCCTCGCGGCCGATCGAGTAGTCGTCCCAGGTGCGTTCCTTGACCAGGGACCCGGGCGTGCCCTGGGCGACTCCGCCCAGGGCGGCGATGCGCTCGGCGACGTCGTCGGCCATGTCGCGCACCCTGTCCACCTGCGGGTCGACCATCTGGTGCACGGCGATGAAGTGGGGTCCCACGACGTTCCAGTGGACGTGCTTGAGGGTGAGGTGGAGGTCGTTGAGGGCGTGCAGCCGCAGGCGGAGGACGTCGATGAGCCTGCCTGCCGCCGCGCGCTCGATCCCCGGCACCGTGTACTTGGGGGTGAGGTCCTTGGCCATGCTTCGCAACTCCTTCTCCACGGGGGGTGGGCGTCGATGCACTGGTGCCCCGCCTCGGCTTCCGCACTCTCCTCCGTTCGGGTACCCCCTCCGCCGCCTCGGCTGAGAGGGACCGGGACCCCGTGGACAGCGTGCACGGGACGGGAACCGAAGATCTTCTCCGCCACGCCGTCCGGACGTCGGACGGGACGTCCTCAGCCCTCCAGTGAGGGTGCCGAGCCGGGCAGCGGGCGGCCCGCCGACTCGGCCGTGAACCAGACCGCCACACCGCCGATCACGGCCGCGGCCATCATGTAGTACGCGGGCATCATCATGTTCCCGGTCGCCCCGATCAGGGCCGTCACCACCAGCGGGGTGGTGCCGCCGAAGAGCGACACGGAGACGTTGAAGCCGATCGAGAGCGAGCCGTAGCGGACCTTCGTCGGGAACAGCGCCGGCAGCGCGGCCGGCATCGCCGCCGTGAAGCAGACCAGCAGCAGGCCCAGCGCGCCCATGCCGAGGGCGATCGCGAGCAGGCCGCCCTGGCGGATCAGCAGCAGGGCGGGGACGGACAGCAGCAGGAAGCCCGCACAACCCGCGGCGATCACCGGTCGGCGGCCCACACGGTCGGTCAGGGCGCCCGCGAAGGGCTGGACGACCATCATCAGGGCCATCACGCCGAGTACGACGAGCAGGCCGTGCGTCTCGTCGTACGCGAGCTCACTGGTCAGATAGCTCGGCATGTACGACAGCAGCATGTAGTCGGTGACGTTGAAGACCAGGACGAGACCGACGCAGAGCAGCAGCGCCCGCCACTGCCCTGTGATCATCTGGCGCAGCGGCACCTTCTGACGGCTGGACTCGGCCTTCTCGGCCTCGGCCGCGAACGCCGGGGTCTCCTCCAGACGCATCCGCAGATAGAGGCCGACGACGCCCATCGGGCCCGCGATCAGGAACGGGATCCGCCAGCCCCAGCTCAGCAGGTCCTCGGTGGACAGCAGGGCGGTCATCACCGTGACCAGGCCGGCGCCGCCGATGTACCCGGCGAGGGTGCCGAACTCCAGCCAGCTGCCGAGGAAGCCGCGCCGCTTGTCGGGCGCGTACTCGGCGATGAAGGTGGAGGCGCCCGCGTACTCACCACCGGTGGAGAAGCCCTGCACCAGGCGGGCGGCCAGCAGGAGCAGCGGAGCTCCGACGCCGATCGAGGCGTACGACGGGATGAGACCGATGGCGAAGGTGCCCGCGGCCATCATGATCATGGTGAGGGCCAGTACCTTCTGACGGCCGACCCGGTCGCCGAGCGGCCCGAAGACCATGCCGCCGAGCGGGCGGACCAGGAAGGCGGCGGCGAAGGCGCCGAACGTCGAGAGCAGCTGGGCTGTCGGATTCCCGGACGGGAAGAAGACCTTGCCCAGGGTGACCGCGATGTAGCTGTAGACGCCGAAATCGAACCATTCCATCGCGTTGCCCAGCGCGGCGGCCTTCACGGCGCGCTTCACGAGAGCCGGGTCGGTGACGGTGGCGGTCTTCGGGGAGGTCGGGTGAGCCAGGGGCGGAGTGGTGACTGTGGCAGTCGGCAAAACGTCGCTCGCCTACTTTCGTCGGGGGCAGGGACGGGTCTGCTCGACGGCGCCGGCGGCAGGCCAGTAAGCGACCGTAGAGGGACAGACGCCCTTCACGGGTCGTCAACGCTTCGTTGCATACTGCACGCGCATGTGGTCCAGGCAGCACCTTCGCACCCTGCGGAGAGCCGTTCCGCCGGATTGCGGTGTGACCCATTTCGCGTCCAGGGGGTGGCGGAGGCGGCTCTGGTTCAGGTGATCATTCCCTCTCGTTGCGCCGGGCGATGCTGCTGCTCAAGGCTGTGGCGAAACCGCACCACGCCGCGTAGGGCAGCAGGGCTCCGGCCGCTGTCCGGTCGGTCCGGGCCGTGCGGCGGATGAGGTCGACGTTGCTGAGGTCGAGCAGCACGGTGCCGACCAGGCCCGCCCTGGGGCTCCGCAGGCCGAAGAAGAGCCAGTTCCACCCGGCGTTGAGGGCGAGGTTGACGGCCATGCTCGCGGCCAGGCGGCGGCGTTCGTGCCGGTCGCAGGCCTTGCCCAGGGCCCGGCCGCCGGCGTAGGCGATCGACGCGTACAACGGTGTCCAGACGACGCCGAACGCCCAGGACGGCGGCTGCCACACCGGCTTGCGCAGAGACCTGTACCACGCGCTGTCGGCATCGACGGCCCGCGCGCCTGCCACCGCGGTGGCCGTCACGGCCGCCCCGCAGGCGCCGAAACGCAGCCACGCCCTTCCCGGCCTCCGGCCGCCGTCCTCGCTGATCAGCCTCATGCCTTCAGGGTTTCCCCGGCTGAGCGGCCCCTACCGCACAAGGCCGCTCAACCGTCGACCGGTACGCCCAGCCGGGCGGCGGCGGTGGTGAGGGCGGCACCCAGCGGCAGCGCCACCCGGGCGCGGGCGTGCGGGTCACCCCGGGTCGGGTCCCGGTTGACGATCAGCACCGGTTTCCCGGTCCTGGCCGCCTCGCGGACGAACCGGAGCCCGGACATCACCGTCAGTGAGGAACCCAGGACCAGCAGCGAGGCCGCCTCACGGACCAGCCCGCGGCACTGCTCGACGCGCCGCGGCGGAACGGCCTCGCCGAAGAACACCACGTCCGGCTTGAGGATGCCGCCGCAGTCCGCGCAGGGCACCACGCGGAAGTCCCCGACCTGTTCGTCGGTGAGGTCGGCGTCACCGTCCGGGTTCATTCCCGCGGCCACCGGCTCGAAGCCCCTGTTGGCCTCCTCCAGCCGCCGGGCGAGTTCCTGGCGCGGGCTGACGGCGCCGCAGGACAGACAGACGACCTGGGCCAGACTCCCGTGGAGTTCCACGACGTCCTCGCTGCCCGCGGCCTGATGCAGGCCGTCGACGTTCTGGGTGATCACACCGGCGAGCAGTCCGTGCCGCCCGAACGCGGCCACGGCCCGGTGCCCGGCGTTGGGGCGGGCGCCGCGGAAGGTGCGCCAGCCGAGGTGGCTGCGCGCCCAGTACCGGCGCCGCGCCCGGGCGCTGCCGGTGAAGTCCTGGTAGGTCATCGGGGTGTGCCGGCTCAGGCTCCCGCCCTTGCCCCGGTAGTCGGGGATGCCCGACTCCGTGGAGATGCCCGCCCCGCTGAGCACGAGCAGACGGCCCGTGCCCAGGGCATCGACGACCGGCTCCAGATCCGTGGTGCCCGGCAACAGTCCCCCCGTAGGGGTCCAGCTCAGAGTGGGGCGCATGCGCATGCCGCCAGGGTACGGAACACGACGCCGTACCCCATGAGCGAACGGACGGCTCGGGCAGCTCTCCGGCCGCGGCCCGCGGACACCGGTACGGGCGGGCCCCGCTCCGGTCCGCCGCCCCACCGCTTGAGAACACCGGCGGGCAGTCGGACAGTGGGATGCATGAGCCGTCACCGACGCCCACCGCGCAGGTCGCCGTGGATCGTGGGCGCGGCAGCCGTCCTCGCGTTGGGCGGCCTGGGCGTCTGGGCGCTGACAGCGTCGAACGACGGCAACCCTCGACCGGCGCCCTCGGCCTCGGGCGACATCTCCCTGCCGACGCTCGATCCACTGCCCTCCCTGACGGCCGCCCCGGAGACCACCGCCACGACGCGTCCCTCACCCACGGACACCCCCGACTCCCGGCCCACGGCCACGGCGGGGCACCCGACGCGTCCCGGCGGCCAGGCGTCAGCCGGACGCAGCACATCCCCCACCTCGCCGTCCTCGGGAGTGCCGCGGACGGCATCGGCGCCGACGCCGTCCGCGACGCCCACCCGGTCACCCCAGCGTGCGCTCACCGCGACCGGGGTGCCACGACCGACGCCGACCGTGTCCGCCGCGTCTTCGGCCCCGGCCCCGGTACCGACACCGACGCAGTCACCGACGCCCGGAAGCAGCTCCCCGGCGACGACCGTCTGGTACACGTCTCCCGTGGCCGAGGCCGCTGCCCGCCGCATGGCCGCATCGGGGACGGTCGGTGACCCGGCGTGCTCGCTGTCGGCCACGGGTGACCCCGACCCAGGACTCGTGCCGCGGGTCAGCCGTATCGGCGTGGGTACCTACGACGGCTACTGGTGCCTGATCTGGTAGAAGTCGCGGAGAGCCGCCCGGCGCGCTTCTGCGGTGGATGCCGCACGAGCCGCGCACGCGCGACCGCGCCACGGACGTGCGGCCTGTCGGCTACTGGTCGCCCAGACCGGTGGCGCGTTGGTCCACCTCGGCCTCCGAGCGCCGTACGCCCGTGAATCGTGTGGGCCGGAACGACCGCAGGAGGTCCTGTTCCTGATCGGTTGTCATCTCGGCGGCGACCAGGCGTCCCAGAACCGGCGCCAAGGTGATCCCGCTGTGCGAGACGAGGCAGTAGACGCGGGACTGCGCGGAGGCATAGCCGGCGACGGTGTGGCCGTCCGCGGGCAGTGACCGCAGCCCGACGCGCAGATCGATCCTCGGTGCCCGGCTCGGGTCGGTCAGCAGTGCGGAGAACCGCCGGGCGAGGGTGCGCGCGATGTCCCCGTCCACGGACGGAGGATCGGCCGGATCGACGTCGGCGTTCAGGTCGAGAGCCTGCAGGACGGTGTGCCCGGTGCCCGCGGGGCGGAGATTGAGGCCCGGGCTGTGGATCACACAGCGCAGGTCGAGTGCCGGGGACCTGGCGTACCCGAGTAACCCGACGGTCTGCGCTCCGCGACCGGTGTCCGTCACCATGGGGACGTCGATCCCGGCCCGTGCGGCGAGCCGTTCCGTCCAGCGCCCTGCCGCCAGGACGACTCGATCACCCCGGTGGACCGCACCTCCGGCCAGGGTGACAGTCACCTTGTCAGGCGCGTCGTCGATGGTGACGACCTCGCCGAGCGCGTACGTCGCCCCGTGCTGCTCGGCGTCCGTCAGCAGGTTGTTCACCAAGAGGTCCGGCAGGACGTATCCCTCACCGGGGAAGTGCGCGAGGGACGAGATGGTCGCCGGGATCCGCAGGTCGCCCGCGATCCGTGTCGCCTCGTCACGCGTGACCCAGCGAGCGGGGTAGCCGAGGGACCGCAGTCGTTCCACGCTGGCGGCGAGCCGCTGCTCGGTCGCGGCGTCCGCCCACTGCAGCGCACCGCTCGGGAAGTACGACGGCGCGCCGGGCAGTTGCCCGGCGAGCCTTGCGTGTTCCTCCATCCCCGCGAGGTTCAGACGGTGGTAGTCCGGGTCGGGCTTCCGGCTGGAGTTGATCCAGGCGAAGGTGGTCGCGCTCGTACCCGTGCCGGCTCCCCGCTGTTCGAGCAGGAGGACGTCTTGGCCGGCGAGGGCGAGCTGCCTCGCGACGCTCACCCCCAGCACGCCGGCACCGATGATGATGACCTTCATTGTCTGCGCGTCTCCTTTCCGGCAGCGACACGCTGCTCAGAGGCCGGGGACCGGAAGCTCCAGGAAGAACTCGGCGGTTCCCGGACGGACGAGGGTCGTGACGACCTCGACGGTGCTTCCGTCTTCGGCACGCAACTCCCTGCGCCTCATCAGCGCGGGCGTTCCGGTCTCGCTGTGCAGCAGAGCGGCGTCACGCTCGCCGAGGGCCACGGGGTCGAGGTAGAGCCGGATCGCGTCGACCGGTACTCCTCTGCGCTGCAGATACCGCAGGGTGACGACGTCCTCGAGGTTCTCGTTCAGCAGGTCGGGGGCCACGGCGAAGAGCAGGACGTGCCGCTCGACCGACTGGGGCTGCTCGCGTACGTCGAGCTTGCGGCGGACCAGCTCCACCACGGCCGTGTCCGCGGAGGCACCGGGGAGGGCCAGGACGGCGTCGGCGGCCCTGACGATCCGCGCGGAGACCACTTCGTGTCTGCCGGGTGCGCCCTTCGCGGCCGCGGCGGGGGTGACGAAGTTGAGCAGATTGATCTGCCGCCTCACGTCCGCGACGAACGTTCCGTGGCGCCGCCGACGGATCGCCAGTCCCGCCTCGGCCAGGTCGTTGAGGACCCGTTGGGCCGTGGCGCGGCTGACACCGTGCTCGGCGGAGAGATCCTTCTCGGTCGGCAGCCGCGCGCCAGGGGGCAGTTCCCCGGCCCGGATCTTCGCTTCGAGCTCTCGCCTGATCTGAACGTAGAGTGGCGCGGTCACCATAAGACCGTACAATCAGTCAATTGACCGGTCAATAGGCTTGTCACGGCAGGGGGCAGGCGGGGGCGGTGCCCTCATCTGACCGCGGTGAGTGTCGCGTAGACCACGACGTTGCCCTGGTATCCGGTCTGCTCGGCATAGCCGCCGCCGCAGGTGATCACCCGTAGTTCGGCCCGCTCGGAGCTGCCGTACACCTTCTCGCTCGGGAAGCGTTCCTTGTCGTAGACCTCGACGGCGTCGACGGTGAACACGGCTGTGCGCTGGTCCGCCCGGTCGATCTCGATCGTGTTGCCCCTGGCCAGGGCGCCGAGCCCGTAGAAGACGCCCGGTCGGCCGGTGCGCAGGTCCACGTGGCCCGCGGTGACGGCCGTCCCGGCGGATCCCGGTGCCGTGCCCTCCCCGTACCAGCCGGCGAGGCCGGGCTGGTCGGCGGGCGGGGGTTCGAGCGCCCCCGAGGAGTCGAGGTGCAGCGTGGTGACGGGGGCGTCCACGTCGATGACGGGGATCCGGAGCCGGAGCGGTTCGGCGGGCGGCAGCGGGGAGACCGCGAGGCCCGCCGGAGCGACGGTGCGGTGTGCCGTGGGGCCGGGCAGGGGGGAGAAGGCCTGGCCCGCTGACGGCTGTGGTGGCTGCTCGTCGCGGAGCGCGCCGGCCACCAGGAGGACGCCCGCCACGAAGGTCCAGGCCAGAAGCTTGATCGAAGGGACGAACGACGAAGAGGAAGCGCGGGGGGTGTGCCTGGTTGCCATCGCGGTCGGGTCTTTGCTCGCAGCGGGGGACGGGGGAGGCGACTGCTTCCCGCGCGGCTCCCGGGAGAAGGGGGGATCCCGGGAGCCGACGGGGGATACGGACGGTCAGTTCGGGTTCCGGTTCGCGCGGTGACGCATCCTCACCAGCCCACCCCCCGCGGCCGCGGCGACCAGCGCCGCGCCCAGAGCGAGCTGCGGGGCCGTGTTCCCCGACTGTCCGAAACCGGCCTCGACGGCACCGTCGGGTCGGCGTGCCGTGAGCTCGTACGAATCCGTGATCCTGGTCCGCGGTGGGCACTTGACGGTGACGGTGTCGGTGCCGGGCGAGGATCCTTCCGGCACGGTGAACTCGCCGGTGAGCACACCCTTGCTCGCGCCCTCGAAGAGGTGGAACGCCCCTGCCACCTCGGACTCGCCCTTGCCGTAGGTCTCCGCCCCGCAGGCGGTGGTGCTGACGGTGACCGTGGAACCGTGGGCGGTCTGCCGCGAACGGATGTCGAGACCTGAGTCACCGGCAGCAGCGGCGACGGGAGCTTGCAGAAACAGGGCACCGGCCATCAGGCCGATCCCGATGCCGACGTGTGTGTAGCCCACGAGATCCCTCCAACGGAACAGAGTCCGGCTTGTCTGTGCGGCGCCTGTGTCGTACGCCACTCAGGAGGCAACCGACGCTGTGTCACCTCCGCAACAGGACGCATCGCCTCACGCGTCGCCCAGGCGGACGTATCGCCTACGGGGCAACGGCGTTTACACAGGTCAGGGACGTCGGAATCGGGAGGGAGGAGAAAACGCCCCAGGTCGGCGAACAGCCTAACGATCACGGGTGAGGGCGGGGCGTTCGCGGGGAACAGTGTGGTGAGCCGAGGGCGAAAGGAGCACCGGTGCGGGAGCGGTGGAGGCGGAGCAGCAGTGGACGGGAGGTCAGGACATGCCGGACGCCGACGCGTTCATGAACCGGCTGAACCCCGAGATGTGCGTGGTGACGGCTGCCGCGGGGCAGGAGCGGTCGGGGTGCCTGGTCGGGTTCTCCGCTCAGTGTTCCATGCGGCCGGTGCGGTTCGTCGTGTGGCTGTCCAAGGCCAACCACACCTACACGGTGGCGCGTAGGGCGCGCCACCTCGCCGTTCATCTGCTCACCCGCGACCAGCACGAGCTGGCGGCCCGCTTCGGCGGGGAGACGGGGGACCGGGTGGACAAGTTCACGCAGGTGCGCTGGACGCGGGCGCTCGGCGGGGCCGTGGTGCTGGAGGACACGGCCGCCTGGTTCGTCGGCACCGTCGAGGGGCACCTCGACGGGGGTGATCACGTGGGGTTCGTCGTGGAGCCCGTGCAGTGGGGCGAACGCGCCGACGGACCTCTGCTGAGGCTCGGCGACTGTCTCGACATCAGTCCCGGTCACCCGGTGGACTGACCGGGGCCGGGACTGTGCCGGCTGTCCCGCGGCGACTTCTGGACCGGTCGCGCGGTGGTGGATCGGGGCGGACGGGGGAGCCGGCCGCCGTGTCACCGACGCGGCGGCGGGCTGACGGATGCGTTGTGGTCCAGGAGGAGAGGGTCGGGGAGATCGGCGGCGGGGTTCATGCGCAGCAGGGTGTGGACCACTCCGGCGAGGCCGGCCATGAGGCTGGGAGAGAAGGCCTCGCGCGCCAGGCCGCCGGTGGGGCCGCGTTGTTCGAGGCTCGTGAGGATCTCCGCGTCGAGAGGGGCGGTGTGGGCGGGGTCGAGGGCGGTGAGCAGCTCCCAGAGGCCCAGGTCGCCGTGGCAGAGCGTGTGGCTCCAGCCGAAGCCCTCGGCGGTGCACGCCCGGGCGGCGCGGCGCGCCATGTCGAGGTGCGCGGGATCGCCCGTGCGCCGGTGGAGGTCGAGCATGGCGATGCCGACGCCCGCGCTGCCGTGGCACCAGCTGGTGAAGAAGTCCTCCTCGGCGCCGACGCGGGCGTCGAGCCAGTTGCCCTGGCGGGGTTGCCAGAGAGATTCCTGGTAGGCGAAGGCCTGCTCGGCGAGGTGTCTCCAGCCGTCGCGTTCCGCGGCGGTGCCCGCCTCGCTGAGCGAGAGACGCGCCAGAGCCCAGCCGATGCCGGTGGCCCCGTGGGCGAAGCCGCCGATGCCCTGGGGGTTGAGCCGGGTGGTCCAGCGGGCCCCGGCGTCGTCGACGACGGCCAGTCCGCTCAGCCGGCGGCCGATGCGGGCGGCCGCGGCCAGCCAGCGGTCCTGTCCGGTCGCGGCGGCCAGACCGAGCAGCGGGACGACGGCGCCGGCGGCACCGTTGAGCAGGTCGACCTCGACGTCGTTCGCGACGAGCGGGCCCTGTGCCAGGGGCAGCGCCCGCAGGGCGGCTCTGCGCAGCAGCCAGCCCTCGCCGAGAACCCGGTGCAACGCCAGCCACGTCCACACCTGGGACGCGGCACCGCTGAAGGCCCCGGCCGAGGGCGGCACGGGCGTCCGGTCCTCGGTGCTGATCAGAACCCTCAGCGCCCCGTTGAAGGTGTCCGTGACGCCGGGGACCTCGTCGGCCCGGCCGGCCCGCACCTCGGCCACATACTCCGCGAGTGCCAGCGCGACGCCGCCCTGCCCCGTGTAGAGGTCGGCGGGCAGCACCCTGATGGACCATCCGGCGGGCGTGAAGACGGGGCTGATCCAGGTGACGGTGCCGTCCGCGCCGCGCACGGCCCCGTCACACAGCCGCTCCACCATCCGCGCGGCCAGGTCGCGCCGGCGCCGTTCCCGGTCGCGGGCGTGCGGATCGCGGGCGGCGGCCTGCACCCGCCCGGGCAGCGACCGTTCGTTGAGGTAGGCGCCGACCAGGGCGTCCTGGATCACCGATTCCTCCAACGGCAGGTCGGCCGTGTGCCAGTCCTCCAGCGTGGCCTCCACGGCGGCCTTGTCCACGGTGAACGTGCACATCGGCACATCGCCGACAAGGAGGTCGGAGATCTCGGCGTCGATCGCCGCGCGGTCGGTGGGCGCGCCCGGGAGTACCGCGGCGTTGCGGCGCAGGATGTCCCTGGCCCGTTCGACGGCTGTGGGCTCGTCGTGCAGCGAGGCCGGATGCCACAGCATCCGGCCGATGTCGACGTAGGCCTGGGTGGGCCGCAGGATGCGGCGCGCCTGGACGCCTTCGAAACGGCGCAGCAGTCCGTAAGGGTCCGTGCCGGGGCGTCGCAGGTGTGCGGTCATCTCGCGGAACCCCGCGAGGATCCGGTCCCAGTACGCGCTCAGCACCGGGGTCGGGCTGGGATGGTTGCCCGCGGTGGGCATGGCCACCAGGTCGACCTCGAAGCGGGCGGCGCCCGTGCCGCCCTCCGCGATCACGGGGTGGGGGATCAGCGGCTGCTGGCCGGGCAGTGCCCCGACCCCGGAGATGTCGACCCCGCCGAGCGCGAAACCGGTACCGCGCACCGGCAGCAGTCCGGTGCGCAGCACGGTGCGGCGGATCGCCGCGGCCGCCACGTCCACCGCGTCGCCGCACCCGCTGGGCGGGAACGGGGCGGGGGAGTCGAAGAGGGTCTCGGCGTCGACGATCACCGGGACCGGGCCGGCCGCGATCATGTTCTCGGCGTGCATGTCGGTGCCGCCGGCCAGGCGCAGCACGGCCAGCCAGTGCCCGATGTTGCGGTAGAACACGGCGAGTTCGGCGTCGTCGGCGCAGTAGCGGTGGTGGACGAACTCGGCCCAGCCGTAACCCTCGCGTGCCACCGTCCGCGGGACCCGGATGCGCTCGTGCGGCGCCGGGGCGTCGGTGAAGCCGGCGAACACGTCCTCCAGCAGGGAGCCCAGCGCCCCGTCGATGAGGGAGGAGCGGGGCTTGTACATGACGCTCGCGTCGTCGACATCGACCCGGCTGACGGTCAGTCCGCCCCGGTGGGTGTCGCCCGCCCCGAAGGTGACGGCCCGCAGCCGTACCGCGGACCCGCCGCACAGCGGCCGCAGGAGTTCCCGGTCCGCGGCGAACCGCTCGGCGAAGCCGGCCGTCGCGGCCACCGACAGCCGCGCGACCGATGCGATCCGGCGGCCGACGACGGGATAGCGGCCGGCCAGCCGGTCGAGGTAGCCCTCCTCGGCGGCCTGCTCGATGAACGCGGCCCATGTCTGCGTGTCGGATCCGGCGGCTTCCTCCGCCCGACCGGCCGGCACACCGTCCGCCGCGATGCGCAGCGCGTGCAGTTCGATCAGGAACAGCCGGGAAAGCTTCGCGTGCAGGGACCTCAGCAGCGCCGTGTGACCGGCCTCCAGGACGACGTCCCGTTCCCGGGCGCTGAGGGAGTCCACGTCCGCCAGCCGCCGGGCGAGTTCCTCACGCCACGGGCGGCCGAGGGTGCGTACGGGACCGGCGAACCACTCGGTCTCGTCCTCGTCCGCCGGCTTCACCGGAGCCGATCCGTCCACCATCCACCGTCCCTGTTCCGCGATATGCGCGCTCGCCTGCCGAGGCGCCCGGAGGAGGAGAGGGGAACTGCGCCGCCCACCCCGGACAAGCCCGCTCCCCAAGGGCGGTACGCGTTCCGGTACGGTGCAGTTCCCCCACTCCCGTCGTTCCACCTCACTCCTGCGGGCGTCCGCGAAGAGACTCAGCCCGCGGGCGACGGCCGACCACGCGCCCCGGAGAAGGCCTTGCACAGGGGAGAGCCCTCCGCCGAGGGCCGCACACGTGACTCAGACGATCAGCAGCACCAACTGCCGCGCGACCCGCTCGGGCTGGAACAGAAGCCGTAGAGGGAGTCGCTCGGATCGGTGAGCGCGGCCTCGGCGGCGGCGCCACCGACGTAGAGCGGCCCGGCGGGGTTGACCTGTCCGTACGCGCTCTCGGCACCTGACAGCCAGGCTTCGAGCACGGCGTTGTGAACACTGATCTGTGGCATCAGCGGCCTCCGGAGACGGAAATTCGGGACGGATTGCCCAGCCCCGAGTATCGCCGCGTTCGAACATCCGTCAGACGGCTAATCCGGCCACAGTCAGGTGGTGTCGGCGTGGCGTGATGCCATCACCGGTGCGGACGGGACGAGGGCCGGCGTCCGCACCGCGCCGCCTCCCCGGACATGCTGACGGCTCCCGTCCTGCGAACAGGAGAGGGAGCCGTCCAGGCGTGCCGGAGGCGTGCGCCTCAGCGGGTCAGGCGTGCCGGTGCGAGTGCCGGTTGCCGGTGACGAGGCGGTAGAGGAGGAGCAGGATGACGGAGCCGGCGATCGCGGCGATCCAGGTGGAGAGGTCGAAGAATCCGTCAATGGAGTCGACCCCGAAGATTACCTTGCCGAGCCAGCCGCCGAGCAGACCGCCGACGATGCCGATGAGCATGGTGACGATGATGCCGCCGGGGTCCTTGCCCGGCATCAGGGCCTTGGCGATGGCGCCGGCGAGCAGGCCGATGATGATCCACGCGATGATGCCCATGGTGCGTCTCCGCTTCTCCGTATGAAGACTGTGTCAACTCGTCGTGTGCACCCATTACGTCCGAACAAACGTCTCTTCTCCCTCACGGTTGTGCCGGTGCCCGATCGAGACGGCCGGTGTGATGCCGGGATCCGGGCCCGGCCGGGCGACCACCCTCTGCGTGCGGGCGGCGCCGCCCGAGCCGGGGATCAGCCGGGTGAACGGAGCCGCCCTGCCAGGATGCGCAGGGTGCCGGGCAGGGGATCGGCCCGCCGCCCTGACCAGGCAGCACGGGCACATGGGGTGATGTTGCGGAAACTCGGGGAAAAAGTTGCGACAGCCGATGGGAGGTTGTCGTGAAGGGTGAAGATCTGGAACTGGGCGAGTTGCTGGCCGCTGCGGAGGCGGCCCCGCCCGGTGAGTCCGTCGACGTGGTGGCACGCGATCTGCAAAAGCGATTCGGTGCGGAGCGCGTGTCCTTCCTGTTCGTCGACCTCGTCGGCCAGCGACTGGTGAGACTTGCGGCGGCCGACGGCGATGGCACGGACCGTGCCGAGCCGATCGACCTGCGAGGCAGCGTCTACGACAGCGTCCTGCAGAGCCAGCGCCAGCTCGCGGAACCGGACGGGCAGGGCGGACAGCGCGTCATCACGCCGGTCACCAACCGCGGCGACTGCATCGGTGTCCTGGAGGTGACCCTGCAGGCCGCCGACGACACCGTGCTGCGACAGGTCCGCGACGCGGCACACGCACTGGCCTACATCATCGTCACGGACCGGCGATTCACCGATCTGTACCACCTGGGCCGTCGCACCACCGAGACCAGTCTGGCCGCGGAGATCCAGCACCAACTGCTTCCCTCGGCCGCCTGCTGCGAGGCGGACCAGTTCACCCTCGCCGCAGGGCTGATCCCGGCGGACGACATCGGTGGCGACACCTACGACTACACCCTCGACCGCGACACCCTGCACCTGTCCATCACCGACGCCATGGGCCATGACACCAACTCCGCCCTGCTGGCCACCTTGCTGGTCGGCGCACTGCGGCGGGCCCGTCGCAGCGGCTGTGACGCCCTCGACCAGGCCCACCACGCGCACCAGGCCCTGCTGAGCCACAGCCGCGGCCTGGCCACCGGCCAGTTGCTGTGCGTCGACCTCGAAACAGGCCGGTGCGAACTCATCAACGCCGGCCATCCCTGGCCCCTGCTGCTGCGCGACGGCACCGTCGAGGAGGTCAGACTCGCCGTCAACCTCCCGTTCGGTGTGGCGGCACCGCTCACCTACCGCTTGCAGGAACTGCAACTGCGGCCCCGGGACCGCCTGGTGCTGCTCACCGACGGCATGCAGGAGCGCGGTGCCGCAGCCGTCGACCTGGCCTCGGTCGTCCGCGACACCCGCGCGCTGCATCCTAGAGAAGCCGTCCGGAGCCTGACCGGCGCGGTGCTCGACGCCTGCCACGGCAACCTCAAGGACGACGCCACGGTCCTGATACTGGACTGGCACGGCAACCCCCGCCGACAGGACGGAAAGAGACCGGGCGTGAACGCCTGAAGCTCGGCGGGAGCTGGACCGGCACCTTCCGCTCCAGCCCCAGACCCCGACCCCGGTCACACCGCCTGACTAGACGCGGTCCTGGAAGACGCAGCTCCACACGTGCGTGCCCGCGACGCTGCCGTCGGCGCGCACCGCCTCCAGGGTGTAGAAGTGCGTGGTCCCCCGGGCGGCCGTGGTGTCCGTGTAGGCGCGGGTCTCCGCCGGCAGCGGTTCATCGTGCAGCGGCTCGTACGCGTTCGTGGCCGCGTTCCAGCGGCTGATCCGGTAGCCCGCGACGGTGTCGCACTCCGCCGTCCTGTCGCACCGCCAGTTGATGGACGGCCCGTTCTCGTCGGGTCCGCCGATCACGGTGCCGTAACCCATGCTGCCGAGGTCCCAGTCCCGGGTGACCGTCACGGACGGCCGGAGGTCCCGTTCGGTGGCCTGGACGACCGTGACCCTCGGGTCGCTCGGGGGCAGCGCGTTGCCCCAGAGGTCCCTGGCGACCACCGCGTACACATACGTCTCGCCGTCCGGCAGGTCGCCGCAGAGGACGGCGAGCGGGTCGCTCGTGCCCTCCCGGCAGGAACTGGACCCGAGCCACTTGACCGTGCCGTCGGGCTGCCGGGCGCCGGTCCAGACCGCGTAGCGCTCGACGTCGTCCTCGGCCGGGGCCGCCCAGCTCACCAGCACACCGTCGGCGCGTGGGGTGGCCTGCACGCCGGTGACCGGGCCGGGCGCGACGCGGTCGCCGGTGCGGACGACGAGCGGGGCGGACAGCGCCGACTCGTTTCCTGCCGGGTCCACCGCCGCGACCGCGTAGGTCACATACGTGCCCTCGGGCATGTCCAGGTCGCGGCAGATGCCGCCGGTGCTGGTCTCGTCGCTCTCCTCGGCGCATGTCACGCGGGTGAGCGCGGCCGGGTCGAGGGTCCTGCCGGACGAGCGGTAGACGTGGTACGTCCCGCCGTTGTCGAAGTCCTCGTAGAAGCCGTCGGGCTGCTTCCAGTACACGTCGGTGTAGTCGACGCGGACGACGGAGCCGACGGAGACCGGGGACTTCGGCGGCGTCCGGTCGACGCCGTCACCCGTGACCGCGGCGTACGCCGACGGGTTGCCCAGCGCGTCGAGGGCGCGGACCCGGTAGTACCGGACGGTGTTCACGGGTCCGTCGGTGCGGTACGACGTCGTGGTCGTCGTGCCCAGCAGCTCGAACGGGCCGGTGGCCGCGGAGGCGGCGTACACCTCGTACGTCGCGGCGTCGGCGTCCCCCCGCCAGGCCAGGGTGGCCCACCACGCGTCGCTGACGACCGTGAGACCGGCCGGCGCGGCCGGGCCCGTGCGGTCCACGGTCGCGGCGGTGGCGTCGAGGCTGCCGGCGGACTCGCGGCCCGCCTTGTCGACGGCGCGGATCTCGTACAGGAAGGTCTGGCCCGTGGCGGGCGGCGCGTCCACGAAAGAGGGAGTGGTGAGCAGCGACGAGCCGCTGACCTTTGCCCACTGGGTGGTGCTCAGCCGGCGGTACACGCGGTAACCGGCGAGGTCCATCTCCTTGTTCGCCGCCCAGCGCAGCATGGTCTTCGCGGTGTCCCGGTTGTACGCGGCGGTGACGCCGGTCGGGGCGAGCGGCTTGACGGTGTCGACGGCGGCCTCGGTGCGCGGGGTGTACGTGAACGCGGCCTGGGCGAGGCCGGTCCAGGCGACGTAGTCGACGCGGAGCGTGTGGTTGCCGGCCGGGACGGTCAGGTCGACGGTCTTGCGGGCGGTCGTGGACACGTTCTTCCACAGGTCGATCCTCCGCACGCCGTCGACGTAGACGCGCATGCCGTCCTGTGTGGCGGCGGACAGCCGGAAGGGGCCGCCGGAGCCGAAGTCCCGGGTGAGCGACCAGCGGACGGAGAAGTTGTCCCTGGGCAGCGTGACGCCGGCCGGGTCGCCGTACCCGTAGTTCTCGGCGATGGCGGAGTCGCAGGCGGTCAGCTTCGGCGTGCCGCTGAAGGTGGAGTTGCCGAAGTACTGCGCCTTCCAGACGGGGGAGGCGCAGGTGACGGCCGCGGAGGCCGGGGCGGCGGTGATCAGGCCGCCGGTGGCGGCGAGGGCGGCCGTCGCGGCCGGCGCGATCAGCCGGGTACGAGTCATCACAGAGAGCAGGGCCCCTTCCGGACCAGTGGGCAACAGGTGACACAGGTGACGCCTGTGTGACCCATGAGGAGGGGACAGGGTTGCCCCGCCCCCTCACCTTTCCCACGGACGCTCCCCACGCGTCGGCCTCAGCCGGGCGTCGGCCGTGACCGGGAGGCGTCCGGGGAGCGCCCGGCCGCCGCCCCGCTCCACGGCCGCGTCTGCGAGGAGCACACCCGGGCCGCCCTCCATGCCCACTGATCCCGCCCTGCCGGGGAACCGCCGGCCCGCGCATCGCACGTCGCTCGACGGCCGGCGTACCGACCGCGCTGCGCGCACAGCGCTCAAGGCGCCGTCAGCCGCGTCCCCCGGCGTATCGGTCCCCGGGCGTATGAGTCCCCGGGCGTATGAGTCCCCGGCTTGGCGGTGTGTCAGGCCGAGGCCCTTCCCCGAACCGCTCGTGGGCCTGCCCGGCCCCGGTCGGGGAGCCGGCTCATCGGCGCCCGCGCAGCTTCCGTACCAGCTCCTGCGCCTGAGCGCGGCGGCGTGGGTCGGCCGCGGTGCGGCGCGCCTGCGCGATCGTCCGCCGGCCCTGCGGACTCCTCACGAACTGCTTGATGCGTGCGACGACTCCGCCCACGACACACTCCTTCCGCCCGGGTGCGCTGCTCTTCTGAGGCACCGTCTCGTTCTCGGCTACCCGGTGACCGGCCGTCCACCCGCTTCCGGCACGGCACGGCGCGGTCTGTGTCACGACCCGGCAACGGCCCGGTGACCGCGGCAACCGCCGATTGGCCGGAAATCGTTTGTGCCTGCGACAGTCACCGTCCATCGCACTCACCAGACAGGATCGTCATGGCCACCTCCACGAAGTCCGACCGGCACAGACCCGGCACCCTTCTCCGCACAGGCGTGATCGGTGCCTCCGCCGCCGTCCTCGCGGTGGTCCTCACCGCCTGCAACGGGGACGGGACCTCCACGGCGGCCCCCTCCGCAGGGAAGACGGCGACGGCACAGCCGAGCGGCAGCGGCGCGACGGCCGGTGCCGAACCCGCCGGCAAGCCCACGACGGGCACGGGCAGCGGCGGATCGTCGACATCCGCGGCCCCGGAGCCCGCCTCCTCGGCACCGGTCCCGGCCGATCCGATCGCCTCGGGCAGCACGGGCGGCGACGACGGCTGCGACCACAAGATGCCCATCTCACCCGACGAGGTGGCGGTCTACCGGTACACCCCCGAAGGAGGCTCCCTGAGCCTCATCGTCAAGTACGGCAACTGGGGTTGCGCCCCGGCGGACTCCGACGGCGCGCCCTTCGAGACGGTGGGCAAGGAAACGTACCTTCCCCTGGACCAGGCGGCGTACATCACCGTCACCAACCCCATCGTGGAGAGCACCGAGAACCAGCACATCGGTGTCCAGGAGTTCCTGGACTGGCTGGAAGCCCATCCGAACAGCGGACTGGTGTTCAAGTACCACCTGGGCGCCGACGGGGCGATCGACCGTCTGGACGAGGAGTTCACTCCCTGAGCGGCCGTGCCGCGACCTCTCCCGGCCGGGCCCGCCCCGACGTACCGGCCGAGGCCGGGCCCCAGCCCGGCCCGGCCGTCCGCCGACCGCGTCGAGTACGGCGGGCAGCGCCGCGCGGAATGGATCACTGACGGGCGCCCGGCGGACGACCGGGGCACGCGACCGCGCCGGAACAGCGTGGCGTGTCGGCCGAGGACTCCTCGGGCGCACCGCCTCGGCGGGCAGCGCCCCGGGCACGGACGAACGGCGGCCGGCCTCGGCCCGGCGGAAGCCGGCGGCGGTCTCGCGCGGTACGCACCGCGAGCCCAGGGCCTCCGCCGAGCCGGGCGAACCCCTCGGCCGCCCCGCCGGGAAGCGGGGCGAGGCCGTGCCGCCAGGCGCCCGGATGTGGGTTTTCCACTCGTATGGGCATACGGGGAGGGGAGCAGGGAAGGGCCGGGCACGGCTGGACACGCCGGTGACGAGCGGCTGCCGGGCGGCCTGATCAGCAAGGAGCGTCACGATGACGGGGCCGGAGCACGCGGAGACCGCCCGCGGGCGGTGCGTGCCGGCAGGCCCCGCCGCGCTGGACGCGATCGGCGCCGGCGCCTATGTGGTCGACGAGCAGGGCTGCATCATCGCCGTCAACGCCCGCGCCGAGCAGCTGCTGGGCCGGCCCGCAGGGCACCTCATCGGCCACGACGCGCACGACCTGCTCCACCGCGGTCCGCACGGGCAACTGCTGCCGAGAACCCAGTGCGCCATGCGGCAGGCGTTCCACGCGGGACGCACGGCCCAGGCCGACGAGGACTACTTCGCACACGCCGACGGGTCCGTGCTGCCCATATCCTGGCTGATCACTCCGTACGACATCGGCGACCGTCAGAGCGGCACGCTCATCGTCTTCCACACCCCCGAGCATGCACAGGACACCGGCACCGCCCCGCGACCGGAGCCGACGGCCCAGCCGCTGTCGGAACTGCAACGGCTGGCCCTGCTGGCCGAGACCACCGCGCAGCTGACCTCGACCCTCGACGTCGACGAGGCGCTGCAGCGACTGGTGGCGCTGGTCGTGCCCCGGCTGGCGGACTGGGTGATCGTCGACCTGATCACCGAGCGTGACGAGGTGTGGCGCACCGTCGTGGTCCACGCCGACGGCGACGCTCTCGTGCGGCACGAGGACCTGCAGGGCCCGATGCCGCCGGTTCCCGAGGAATCCCCGATGCCGCTGTCCAGAGCGTTGCGCGGCGTCGCCTCCACCCTGGCCGGCCCGCAGACCTACCAGGGGCCACCGGACTCCGGCATCGCGGTCGAGCAGCGCCGCCTGTTCGACGCCACGGGGATGCACTCCGCGGCCATCGCCCCCATCCGCAGCACCCGCTCCGTCCTGGGTGCGCTGACCTTGGGCCGCGCCACCGCACCGACGGACTTCGCCCCCACGGACCTCCCTCTGATCGAGGACATCGCACGGCGTGCCGCCCTCGCCCTGGACAACGCCCGCCTCTACCAGCGCCAGCGCAAGGTGGCCGAGACCATGCAGAACCATCTGCTGCCCCAGATGCCGAGCGTTCCGGGCCTGCAGATGACCGTCCGCTACCTGCCCGCACCCGACGCCTCACAGGTGGGCGGCGACTGGTACGACGCCTTCGCCCTGGCCGACGCGTCCACCGCCCTGGCCGTCGGAGACGTCGTCGGCCATGACCTGGAGGCGGCCGCCGGCATGGCACAGGTGCGCAACATGCTCCGCGCCTACGCCTGGTTCCAGCAGGAACCCCCCAGCCTGATCGTCGAACGGCTCGACGAGGCGATCCAGCACATCACCGACGTCACCATGGCCACCATGATCTTCGCTCGGGTCGAACCGGCCCACGACGGGCACTGGCGGCTGTCCTGGACGAACGCGGGTCACCCTCCACCGCTGCTGATCAGCCGGGACGGCCTGACGCACTACCTCACCGACGGCCACGGCATCCTGCTGGGCACCCGGACAGACACCCGGCGCCCCGACGCCACCGTGCTGCTCCCGCCCGGCTCCACCCTGGTGCTGTACACCGACGGCCTCATCGAAGCGCCTGGCCAAAGCCTCGACACGGGCCTGGACCGACTGCGTCAACACGCCGCCGCTCTCGCCCACCGGCCCCTTGCCTCGTTCGCCGACCAGCTACTGCGCCGGGTCAGGCCCACCGACAACGACGACGACGTCGCCCTTCTGACCCTGCGCGTACCCAAAGGCTGACGATCTCCAGTACCGGGGCGTCCGCCCCAGGTCAGCGGAGCGTCCCCTGCCGCCGCTTCTTGACGAACCGCCTGCCCACTGGTGCCACGAAGGCGAGCACCCCTGCCGCCAGGGCCCAGTGCTGCCAGCGCCAGAGCGGATTCCGCCAGTGCCAGAACGGGGCGGGTGCGGCCTCGACGGGGATCGCGGCGCGGTCGTTGCCGGGCACGGGGTCGGCCGGACCGTACACGGTGACGGAGCCCTCGGCACCGGGTGTCCGCTTGTCGATGCGGATGTGGAAACCGATCGTGATCGAGGAACCGGGCCCTGGGGCACTCCGGTTCGAGAGGTCGCACAGGAAGAAGTAGTTGTCCCTGTCCTGCGGCGGCCGGCACGAGTACGTCCGGTCGTCGTCGTCCCCCTCCCAGGGAATGGAGGTGATCGTGGTCCCGGGCGGCGGTACCACCGCGAAGGATCCGAGGCTCTCGCCGTCGGGGGTGCCCGGCCCCAGATTCGCCACCCCGAGCCGGACCACGACGGTGTCCCCCACCCTGCCCCTGACGGGTTCCGTGACAGGGGTGTAGTCGGACGACGAGGACGACGAGGAGGGCTGGGACACGCCGATGGACGCGACGGGCGCCATGGCGACGTCGGCCCGGAGAGCGGTCCGATCCGCCGGTGCCTGCCGGGGCTGCGCCCACCCCAGTCCGGTCGCCGTCACGAGAGCGGCCAGGGACGTGACGGCGGCGCCGATCCGGCGCACGACGGGACGCTCGGCCACGGGCCCGTGCCTTGCTGCTCTCACATCGCCACCGGGCGCCCGTGCCGCGGGCCGCCGGTCATGCCAGGTCTCCGCAGTCGACGGGGAGTTCGGCCAGACGCCACTCCAGCATGCCGTCGTTGAGCCGGATCGCGCGGCGGCCGTGGTCGGTCAGCAGGCGTACGGCATCGTGTGCGAGCACGCAGTATGCGCCCCTGCAGTACACGACGATCTCCGACTCCTCGGGCAACTCACCGATCCGGTCGGCCAGTTCATCGACCGGGATGCAGACCGCGCCCGGGATGTGTCCGGCCCGGTACTCCTCGGACGGCCGTACGTCCAGCACCACCACGTCCCCGGCCGCGACACGGGCCCGGAGTTCCTCGCGGGTGACCTCGGCCGCGCCGTCCTCGCCGAGGTAGGCGTCACGGGCGGCGGGTACGGAGGCCTGGTGGCGCTCGGCGACCTTGCGCAGCAGCGCGAACAGCTGGGCCACGTCGTCCCCGGCGAGCCGGTAGTGGATGCGCACGCCCTCTCGGCGGGTGGTGACGAACCCGGCCTGCTTGAGGGTCTGCAGATGCGCCGAGGCCGTCGTCAGGTTCAGCCCGGCCACCTTGGCCAGGGCGTCGACCGTGCGCTCGCCCTGGGCGAGCAGGTCGAGTAGCTCCAGACGCTTTCCGCTGGCCAGGGCCTTTCCGCCGGCTGCGAAGGCGTCGTACAGCCGTGCCTTCGTACCGGTCGTGGTGTTTCCCGCCAAGGTATCCTCCATAAATCCATGGAATAGTGTAGTTGCCGACGGGGGATGTGACGACACGCCCTCTCGCTCTCGCATCCGAATCCTGGAGGACCCGATGGGCTTCGCCGACGACCGTCTGACGCCACTGGTCGACGAAGGTCTGGGCAACAGCGCCTACCTCGTCGACCTCGGCGACGGCCGCGCCCTGGCCGTGGACGCGAGCCGCGACCTGCGAGCTGTGCGAGAGGCCGCCGAGCGGCGCGGCCTGAGCGTGGCGTACGCGGCTGACACACACCTGCACGCCGACTTCCTCTCCGGCGCCCTCCAGCTCGCCCGCGACGACGGCGCCCGCGTCCTGGCCTCCGCCGCAGGACGGCGAACCTTCCCCCACACGCCGCTGGAAGACGGCGACGAGACGGACCTCGGCGGCCTGACCCTGCGGGCCCTCGCCACTCCCGGCCACACGGACGAGCACCTGTCCTTCCTGCTCCTGGACGGCAAGCGCGCACTCGGCGTCTTCACGGGCGGCTCGCTGATCGTGAACTCCGCCGCCCGCACCGACCTCCTCGGCGCGGACCGCACCGAGGAACTCGCCCGCGCCCAGTACCGCTCACTCAGGCGTCTCGCCGCGCTGCCGGACGAGGTCGCGCTCTGGCCCACCCACGGGGCCGGATCCTTCTGCTCGGCGCCGCCCGGCAGTGAGCGCACCTCCACCATCGGGGAGCAGAAGCAGACCAATCCGCTGCTGGCCGCTCCGGACGAGGACACCTTCGTACGTCGGCTGGCAGCCGGCCTGGGCAGCTACCCCGCCTACTTCGGCCGGCTCGCCGAGGCCAACCGGCGCGGCCCCGCCGTCCTCACCTCCACCCCGCTGCTGCCCTCCCTCGACGCCGGACAGGTCAAGTCGCTGCTTTCCGACGGCGGTCAGGTGGTCGACGTGCGACCGGCGGCCGACTACGCCGTCGGCCACATCCCCGGCTCCCTGTCCGTCCCGCTGCGCGGCCAGTTCGCCACCTGGCTGGGCTGGCTCCTGCCCGACACCGCCCCGCTCGCCTTCGTCACCGGCGACGACCAGGATCTGGACGAGATCGTCTGGCAGGCATACAAGATCGGCTACGAACGTCTCGCCGGACGCCTCACCGGCGGCATGCCCGCCTGGCTGGCTGCCGGGAACCCACAGGCCACCACCGCGTTCGTCACCGCCGACCGCGCCGGGACGCGCCCCTACCTCGACGTACGGCAGGAAGCGGAGTACGCGGCCGGGCATGTGCCCGGTGCCGTACACATCGAGCTCGGCGGCCTTGCCGCTCAGGCCGTCGATGCCCCCGCGCGGCCGGTCGTGGCCTGCGGCCACGGCGAGCGCGCCATGACCGCCGCCAGCCTGCTGGAACGCGCGGGCCACACCGACATCGCCGTCCTCGACGGCGGACCGGCCGACTACGCGGCGGCCCACGACCAGCGGCTCACCCAGGACACGGACGGCATCAGCGAGTGAACGCCACGCCCACGACCACCGCACCGGTCGACGCCTCCGGGCGGCCCGTCCGCCTGGGCCTGCGGGAGAACCGGCTCCAGTTCACCCTGCTCGTCGTCGTCAACGTCTGCGTCGGCGGCCTGGTCGGTCTGGAACGCACCACCGTCCCGCTGATCGGCACCGACGTCTTCGGCCTGACCAGCGACCTGGCTGTTTTCTCCTTCATCATCGCCTTCGGCGTCACCAAGGCACTGACCAACCTCGCCGCCGGCGCCCTCACCTCCCGCTTCCGCCGCAGGCAACTCCTCGTCTCCGGCTGGCTGATCGGCATCCCCGTGCCCTTCGCCCTCGCCTGGGCGCCCTCCTGGGGCTGGATCGTCGCCGCCAACGTGCTGCTCGGCCTCAACCAGGGCCTGGCCTGGTCGATGACCGTCAACATGAAGATCGACCTCGTCGGCCCCGCTCGGCGGGGACTGGCAACCGGCCTCAACGAGGCCGCCGGCTACACCGCAGTCGGCGCCACCGCCCTGCTCACCGGCTACCTCGCCACCACCCACGGCCTGCGCCCCACCCCCGAACTCATCGGCGTCGTCTTCGTCGCCGCCGGACTCGCCCTGTCCCTCGTCGTCCGCGACACCGGCGCTCACGTCGCTCTCGAACTCGCCCGGCACACCGCGCCCCTGCCCGCGGGCGAGGACACCGGCCTGAAAGCCACCTTCGTCCGTACCTCCTGGCGCGACCGCTCCCTGCGGGGCGCCAGCCAGGCCGGCCTGGTCAACAACCTCAACGACGGCCTGGCCTGGGGCGTCTTCCCCCTGCTCTTCACCGACCACGGCCTCGGCCTCGCCGCCGTCGGCCTGATCAAGGGCGTCTACCCGATCGTCTGGGGTCTCGGCCAGATCCCCACCGGCCACCTCGCCGACCGCATCGGCCGCAAACCCCTCGTCGTCACCGGCATGCTCGTCCAGGCCGTCGGCTTCGTCCTGGCCCTCGCGCTGCTCGACCGGCCCCTGCTCGCCGGGATCCTTTCCGCGGTGTTGCTCGGCCTCGGCACCGCCATGGTGTACCCCGCCCTGATCGCCTCCGTCTCCGACCACGCCCACCCCGCGTGGCGCGCCAACGCCCTGGGCGCCTACCGCTTCTGGCGCGACATCGGCTACGCCGCCGGCGCCCTGGTGGCCGGCATCCTCGCCGATGCCTTCGGGCTCGACGCCACGGTCATCGCCGCCGCCGTCCTCACCGCGGCCTCGGGCCTGCTCGCCGCCCGCTGGATCAGCGAACACCGCCCCGACGCCCACTGAGCCCGGCCCCCTTCTTCCCTGCAGGGTCCGCTGAGCCGGGTGCGGGCGCCGCCGCCGGGGCGGCTGACGCACCTCTCCCGATGCCCGTGCTCGGGTGGGAAGCGCGAGGTCGGCCGGGAAGGTTTACGGGGCAACCGGACAGGGAGCATCAGCCGTACGAAGAGGGGGTCCCATGGGTACCGCCGTCCACGTCCCGCAGACCCGGGACATGATCGGGGACGAGCTCTCGGGAGACGAGGCGTTCGCCGCCCTGCGCCGTTACGGGGGATGGCGGTTGCTGGCCGACTCCTTCGCCCGGTTCCGTTACGCGGACGGCTTCACCAACGCGCGGGCCCTCGCCTTCCAGGTGGTGCTGGGGCTGGTTCCCTGCACTGTGGCGCTTGTCGGACTGGCCACGTCGGTGCACACGGAGGGCGGGGGCCGCATCATCGAGCTCACGCTCGGCCGGATCGTGCCCGGCGCCAGCGCCGAGATCGTCCAGGACGCCTTCGAGGGGACGCGGCGTACCGCTCACGGTGATGTCTGGGGCACGCTGGCTCTGTGGCTCGGTCTGGGTTTCGCGCTGTTGAACCTCGCCTCGGCCATGGGCCAGATCGAGCGCGGCGCCAACCGCATCTACGGCATCGAGCGTGATCGTCCCTTTCCGCGCAAGTACGCGCGGGCGATGGTCCTCGCGGTCGCGGCCGGTCTGCCCCTCGTGCTGGGGTTCGTCGTACTCGTGGCCGGCGAGGCCGTGGGCGACGCGGTGGCCGGCTCCGCCGGCCGCCAGGGCGCCGGGCCGCGATGGTGGAGTGTGCTCGACATCCCCGCAGGGCTCGGGCTGGCCTGGGTGGCCTCCGCCGTGATCTTCCGCTGGTCACCCCGCCGTGGCCAGCCCGGTTACACGTGGCTGGCCTTCGGCTCGGCCGTGCACCTGCTGCTCTGGGTGTCGGCCACCTGGCTGCTCGCGCTCTACGTCGAGGAGAGCGGCGCCTTCGGAGCCGTGTACGGGCCGCTCACCGCCTTCATCGCCCTACTGCTGTGGGCCAACCTCACCGCCGTCGCGCTCTTCCTCGGCATCGCGTTCGCCGCCCAGCTGGAAGCGGCCCGCGCCGGCATCCGATCGGCCGTCCATCCGGATCCCGGACCAGGCGGGTGAGACCCGACGAGGGCCGAGGCAGCCGCGAGTCCGACCTCTCACGCCGTCCGTCCGTGCCTCCTGTGCCGGTGCTCGTGCGCGACCGGGTGTACCGAGGGTGCGGGCGGCTGCCCGCTGGTGAAGCATGTGAGGCCTGGGGGAGCCGGCTCCTCTTCGGGCACGAGGGCACAGCCGGCTGAGGCCCTCAGGTGTGATCGTCGCGGCGGCCGTGCTGCAAGGGCTGATGAGCGTAGTCGACCCGCCTTGAGGAGCGAGCGCGTATGCATGAAATGTGGGTTGGGGCCGCACCACTGGGTGAGCGGCCGGTGTGGCATGTACTGGCTGCGGACAAGGCGGTCACGCTGTGCGGCGTGCCACGATCCGGCAGCTTCGAGCAGGACACGACGGATCTGCATTGCCTGCCGTGCATGGCGGCCTATCAACGGCTCATGGCATCCTCCGATTCCGCCAAGTGAGCCGTACGACCCGGTGCCGGGGCTGCCCCCGGGCCTCGCGCGCTTCAGATCGAGGAGGCCGCGGGCGGGGCGGGGGCCGGCTCCGGACGGACGCAGCAGCGGAGCTCCCGCAGGCCGAGGACGCCGGCCCGGTCCTGTGCGGCGAGCTGTTCGCCCGTCTCGGGCTCTTCGGTGCAGGGCCGTGCGGTCGCCCTGGCCCGGCTCGACCGGCGCTACCACGGCAAGCGGCAGGCGTCCTGAACCAACTGCACCGCACGGACGACGAAATTCGTTGTTCAGGATCCCTATTGCAACTGATCCGGTGGCTGTAGCATGATCGATCAACCGAATCGAGAAACCAGGGTCGCAATCGCTGTCGAGAGTCCTCGACCGTGCGGACCTGCCGTGCAGCCCCGAGGACCGGTACCCATGACCGACCGGACAGGTTCCCCTGCCACCGCCCTGCGTGAGACCCGGCGCACCCGCCACCGCCGCCTGCGCGAACAGGGCAGTCTGAGCCGCGCCGATCTCGATGCCGTCCTGGCAGCGGGTTTCGTAGGCCATCTCGGCGTGGTGGTGGAGGGCGCCCCGATGGTCGTACCGACCGTCTACGGCGTCGATGGGGACACCCTGTATCTCCACGGCTCGGTCGCCAGCCGCAGCATGACCGCCTCGTCCCAGGACATGGTCTGCCTGACGGTCACCCATGTCGACGGCCTGGTCCTGGCACGCTCGGTCTTCGAGCACGGCGTCAACTACCGGAGCGCGATGCTCTACGGCGTGCCCCGGGCCGTGACCGACCCGGAGGAGAAGCTCAGCGGCCTGCGGGTGCTGACCGAGCACATCGCCCCCGGCCAGTGGGACTACGCCAGGCGGCCCAGCCGGAAGGAACTGGCCGCCACCACCCTGCTGGCACTGTCGCTCGAGGAGGCTTCGGTGAAGCTGCGCTCCGGGCCGCCGGACGACGGAGAGGGACCCGACGCCGCGCTGGGCCTCTGGGCCGGGGTGCTGCCGGTGCGGTCGGCATGGGGCGCTCTGGAGCCGGATCCCGCCCTTCCCGACGGCACGCCGGTTCCCGTCCACCTGGCCGCTTTGGCCGGGGAACGCTCCGGCCCGGCGTCCGGCTGACCTCCGAAGGAGGGCATGGCTCCTGCGGGTGGCCGCGCAGGGGTACGGCCGAGTACCCGAAGGCTCCACCACGCCCAGGGCCCGGTCCGTGTCGGAGCATGGCGCCAGATGTCCTCGTACACCGCGCCGGCGCCCCGGGCCACCGGCGGACCCCGCGAGATGTCACCGGGGAGTCGAGGTGCGGTTGCCTACGGGCAGTTGCTGCCGGTCATGAACGCGGACCCGGCCCTTCCCCGCCGCTTTGGCCTCGTACATGGCGAGATCGGCACGGTGCAGCAGTTCCTGCGAGGTGATTCCGGGCACCGCCACCGCCAGCCCGATGGAGGCCGATATCAAGGCCGTCATGCTGCCCAGTCGGTACGGCTCTGCCAGCGCGTCCAAGATCCTCCGTGCGACCTCCTCGGCGCCGGCGGGATCCGGGCTGCCCCTCCCGTGCAGAAGCGCCGCGAATTCATCGCCGCCGAGACGAGCGACCAGGCCATCAGCCGGTACGGATGCCCGAAGCCGCCTGGAGGCCTGTACGAGGATGTCGTCGCCTGCCGCGTGCCCGGCGGAGTCGTTGACCGATTTGAAGCCGTCCAGATCCACGAAGAGCACCACGGGCGGGGCGGTGTTCTCGGTCCGGTCCCGCAGCGCTTGTGTGAGGCGGTCGGAGAAGAGGATCCGGTTGGGCAGACCGGTCAACGCGTCATGGAAGGCGAGGTGTTCCAGCCGGGCCCGTTCCGCGACCCGGTCACTCGCGTCACGGCTGACGACGATCAGCCCTTCCGGATGGTGACCGATCACCGCCTCCACATGGCACCACCGGCCCGCGGCGTCCCGCACCCGCGTGACCACACGGTGGCCGGTCCCGCGACTGTTCACCTCGCCCTTGCTCCGCAGGCCACGGACCGCCCGCATCAGTCCCTCCGCATCCTCGGGGTGGCAGAGCCGTTGGAGCCGGACGCCCACCAGGTCCTCGGGCCGGTAACCCAGCGCAGGATGAACGGCCGGGCTGACATAGCGCACCTGGCCGTCCAGCGAGGCGATCGTGATCACGTCGCAGCTGTGGTCGATCAGCGTCCGGTAGTGCTCCCCGCGTTCGGTGCACTCACGGGTGAGGCGCAGATGATCCGCGTGGATGGTGCCCTGCCGGACGCACAGCGCCGCCAGCATCGAGCCCACCAGGCCCCACATCGCGGCGTCACCGCCGACTCCGAAGAGCGGGGGGACGGCGACGGCCAGCAGACACAGGACCAGGGGAACGAAGGGAGCCACCACGCCGATGACCGGGATCATCTTCCGGTCGAACCCCACCGCGCCTGCACTCCCGGGCAGCCAGGGCGACACCGCGATGAGAATCAGCCCGCTCATCCAGCACACCGTCGTGAGACAGCCGATGTCCGAGGGGAGCCGCAGGGCGCGCAGCATGTCAGCGGCGGTGACACCGGCCAGCCCCAGGACAGCCACCGTGATCGCCTTGCGCTCCGTGCGGTGCAGGCAGTACCGAAGCGCGATCAGCAGGCCCAGGACCAGCATGTCCGCCACGACGCGCGCGAGGGTGAGAAGCGATATCGACACGTCGGCGCCCTGAGCATCGCGGTAGAGCATGACCACTCGCCCCACGGTGAGCAGCGAACCCGCGATCAGCCAGCCGTCGCACAGCCGACGCAGACGGATCGGCACCGTGTCGTTGTCCGCCGCGGCCATCACCAGCGTCGCCGTGACGCCCGCAGCGATCACGACGGTCGCCAGGACCCACACCAGGGCATCGAGAAGTACGGCGGAGAGCAGCCCCCGGAAGGCGAAGCGCTCCAGCACGAGGTGGTGCACACCACCCGCGCCCATCGACACGGCGGAGGACATCAGACGAAGACGTGCTCTTCCCCCGACGGTCCGGGCGCGTATGAAGAGGGAGACGGATGCCGCCCCGTAGGCCATGGGGACCCCGATGTCCGCCGACACGGCGACGACCGCAGCAACGCTCCCGGTCACCGCGGCCGCCGACAGACCGTGTGCGGACAGGATCCCGCGCACGCTGGCGACACCCGGCCGGCCCGCGCGAACGGTGTGGTCAGCACCGTCTCGACCGGCCCACCTCTGGATCATGTGAACCCCCAGGAAGACCGAGCCCGGAACCAGACGAAGAACATCCGGTACGGCTCAAGCAGAGACAGGACGATAAGAGAACTGACTCGCGTGCTGCCTTGGCAGGGTCATATGCCACTCGAACTAGCGAAAGTTGTGGCCAGTACTTGCCAACGTTCGGGGTGCCGTGCATCAACCCGGTTGCGCATGGCAGCACTTGACGGCTCCGATCCCCACGGCCGGTCGACGGTTGCGGCGCATCACGGTTCGCCGTCACCGCGACAGTGCCGTCTCCGTCCTTCTCCGGTCACCTGTCACCGGGTGTCGAAGTCCGTTCCCCGGGAGACCCCCTCCCACGTGGCGAGTTCGGCCCGCACCGCATCCAGGTGTCCGACGAGGAAGTCCACCGCGTCACCGCCGAGGGCGAGCCGCAGCGGGGTGTTCTCGGCGTCCAGGGCCAGCCGGATGGCCGCAGCGGCCTTCGCCGGGTCGCCGGGCTGGGTGCCGTCGCCCTCCTGTACCAGCTTCCTGGTGGCGCCGACCTTCTCCGCGTACGCCGGGTGCTCCTGCGAGAAGTAGGCCGCGCCCTTGCCGAACAGATTGGTGCGGAACGCGCCGGGCTCCACGATCAGCACCTTGATGCCGAACGGCGTCACCTCGTCGGCCAGTCCCTCCGACAGTTGCTCCAGCGCCGCTTTGGTCGCGCTGTACGCGGAGAAGCCGGCGAAGGACAACTGGCCGCCGAAACTGCTGATGTTGACGATCGATCCGCTGCCTCGTTCCCGCATCTGCGGCAGCAGCGCCCGGGTCAGACGTGCCGGGCCGAACACGTGCAGCTCGAACAGGTCGCGCAGTTCCCGGTCGGTGGTCTCCTCGAACGCCCCGACCTGCGTGCGTCCGGCGTTGTTCACCAGCACGTCCACCCTGCCGTATCGGGCCAGGACGTCAGCGGCCACCGCGTCGATCCGCTCGCCGTCGGTGACGTCCAGACTGATCGCCTCCACCCGGTCGGGGTGCGCGGAGACCAGCTCAGCCAGTGTCCCGGTCCGCCGGGCCGTGCCGATCACCGTGTCACCGGCGGCGACCGCGGCCTCGGCGATGGCCCTCCCGAAGCCGCTCGTCGCCCCGGTGACCAGCCAAACCTTGCCCTTACGGGTCATCTGTCCGTCTCCCTCTCCGACTGTCGTTCGGGGCCTCCCCGCCGACAGTCCCATCCTTCGCCGCGACCGGGATCATGTCCAAGACCTGTTGTGATAGCCATGCGTTATGGATGTCCATGGGCGGGATCTGCGCTACTTCGCAGCGGTCGCGGAGGAATTGAACTTCACCCGGGCAGCCGAGCGACTGTTCATCTCCCAGCCGGCGCTGAGCAAGCAGATACGGATGCTGGAGAAGCAGCTCGGCGCGGATCTGTTCCACCGGGGCCGGCGGGCGGTGCGGTTGACCACGGTGGGTTCCGCCCTGCTGCCGTACGCCCGCGAGATGCTGGCCGTGTGGAAGGCCGCCGAGGCGGCGGTGGAGGAGGCGAAGGGCGTCGAGCGAGGCACTCTGGTGATCGGCATGTCCACCAGCCCGGGCCGCGGGCTGTTGCCTGCCCTGAGGACCCGGCTGATCTCCCGGCACCCGGAGGCGAGGCTCGTCCTGCGGCAGGTCAACTGGGCCGATCCCAGCGCCGGGCTGGCGGACGGGGCCAGCGATGTCGCCTTCGTCTGGCTGCCGCTGCCGGACGAAGACCGCTACCGATACGTGGTGGTCGCTCAGGAGCCACGTCTTGTGGCGCTGCCGCAGGATCACCCCCTGGCGGCGCGGGCCGCAGCTGATCGCGAGGGGGCGGTGGACTTCACCGATCTCCTCGACGAGCCGTTCCTCGCTCTCCCGCCCGAGGCCGGTCCCCTGCGGGACCACTGGCTGGCCTCGGACGCCCGAGGCGACCGTGCACCGCGGACGGGCGCGGTGGTGGCCAGCGCCGAGGAGACCCACGAGGCTGTCGCGAACAAGCAGGGAGTGGCGCTGCTGGCGAGCGGCAACGCCCCGCTGGTCGTCCGGGACGAGGTGATCGCCGTGCCCGTCCGGGGCCTCTCTCCGTGCCGACTCGCGGTGGCTGCCCGCCGTGACGACGAGCGGCCCTTGGTGCAGGCTTACCTGGCCGCGGCGGCGAGGCTCAAAACCGGTGCTTCGTGAATCGGGCCGACGCCGGTGACGCGCCGCGCGACCGACGCCGGCGGCACCGGAGCGGTCCCCAGAGACCACGAACCGTTCCACGTGATCGCCCGACGCCGATAGGCTCCCGCCGGCAGGGGTGCCCCGTACCCACGTCCCTGGGGACCGGGCGCCCGGCCCTGGCTGAGGAGGCCCTCCATGCTGGTACGAGCGTGCTCGTTCACCGTCGACCTCGGCGAGAACGGCTACCTCATCGGCTTCACCGACGACTACGTCTACCCCGCCGCCATGCCGTTCGGATGGCGCTGCGGACCGGCCACCGACGCAAGCGCCGTCATCCTGACCACCACCGACACCGGCCCCCTCCGTCTGACCGTCCAGGCCCACGACGCTCCGCCGGCCCCGGAGACCGGCGGCGACTGGGAGCCGGCGGAGGAGATGAGCCTGCACACCGACCTGCCCACCCTGTACCTCGCCACGCTGGAACAGGGCGACATCCTCGATGCCTGGCCACAGGACGAGGCACCCCTTGAGCTCCCGCCCTCCACGGACAGCGGCGGAGGGGTGCGCATGAGGCTGTACTGCCACACCGACGATCCCACCCCCGGCATCGGCGACCACGGCGAGCGCCACCTCGTCCAGTTCTGGCGAGCTCCCCCCACACCCCCCGTGCACCCCGAGATCACCGAGGAGGACCGGCAGGCGCGCGCCGCGTATGCGGCCGACCAGGCCTTGACCTTGGACGACTGCAACGACTGCACCGTCAGCTGACCCGGCGTGCAATGCAGCGCCGGCTCGCGAAGCCGCACGAGACGGGGACAGGGTTGTGGATGCGGGGACAGGGCTGTGGATGCGAGCGAATGCTCACATCCACCTGGAGCCCGCGCTCACATACGAGCGCACCGCCCCGAAGCCGGTTCGGCGGCCTGTTCGCCGCCCACCTGGCCGCCGCGGATGCGCGCGTCGGCGCGGTGGTCGTCAACGGAGCCCCGGCGACCCCGGCGGTCCCCGAATTCCGCACCGCCGCCGAACGCTTCGGCGTGACGGTGCCCTTCACACACGCCGAGTCCGACATCGTCCTGGCTCCGCAAGCCCTCACCGCGCCGGAGACGACGCGATGACCTTCACCTACGATGCCCTGCCGATGCGGGTGGTCTTCGGCACCGGCAGCCTGCGTCAACTGCCCGAGGAAGCAGCGCGGTGGGGACTGCGGCGGATCCTGGTGCTGTCCTCCCCGGGCCGGCGCGCGCTCGCCGAGCGGGCCGGCGCCCTGCTGGGTGAGGCGTACGCCGGACTGTTCGCCGAAGCCCGGATGCACGTACCGGCCGACCTCGCGGAAGCGGCCCGCGCAGCCGCACGCGAGGCCGGCGCGGACGGCTGTCTGGCCATCGGCGGCGGCTCCGCCATCGGCCTGGGCAAGGCGATCGCCCTGACCACCGGCCTGCCCGTGATCAGCGTGCCCACCACGTACGCGGGTTCCGAGATGACCCCCGTCTGGGGGCTCACCGACAACGGCCGCAAACACACCGGCCGCGACCGGGCCGTCCTGCCGCGCAGCGTGGTCTACGACCCCGAACTCACCCTCCGCCTGCCCGTGGACACGTCGGTGACGAGCGGCTTCAATGCCGTCGCGCACGCCGTGGAAGCCCTGTACGCGCCCGACGCTTCCCCGATCGTGTCCCTGATGGCCGAGGAAGGGGCGCGCTCGTTGGCCGCGGCCCTGCCGGTCGTCGCCGCCGACTCCGGTGACATGCAGGCCCGCACCGACGCGCTGCGCGGAGCCTGGCTGTGCGGGGCGTGCCTGGGCGCGACGACCATGTCCCTGCACCACAAGCTCTGCCACATCCTCGGCGGCACCTTCGGCCTTCCGCACGCCGCCGTGCACACGGTCCTGCTCCCGTACGTCGCCGCCTTCAACCTCCCCGCCGCACCGGCCGCCGAGCAGGCCCTGCGCCGTGCGCTGGCCACCGACGACGTACCGGGCCACCTCGCGCGAGCCGCCACCGAACTCGGCGCCCCCCGCTCACTGGCCGAACTGGGCCTCACCCAGAGCGACTTCGACGAGATCGTCGCCCAGGCGCAAGCGCGGCCCTGTGCCAACCCGCGCCCGGTGACCGCAAAAGCGCTCCGCTCGCTCCTCACGGAGGCACTGAAGGGAACCCACGCACCCTGACCCGGAGCATGACCCGCGCCGGCGGAGATCGGGACCTGCACGGTTCCGCGGCGCGTTGCGCGGCGACGCTCGCCTGTCGCCCGGGCGCGGTGCGGCTTGACGCGGGCTGCCCCCCGCTGGGCAGCCATGACTGAGCGGCCATGAGCGGGAAGTGACACGGTCGTGGACTGGCCCCTGAGCGTCTGCCCGGCGGACAGTGCCCTCATGACGTTGAAGAAAGACGCCGTCGCCTGCCACCACCTTCCGGAGGTCGGGACCCCGGACTTCAAAGCTCACGCCCACGAGCGGTACGCCGAACTCCGCGCTCAGGCTCCCCTCCACCGGGTCCGGATGCCCGACGGGTCGCCCGGCTGGCTCGTGGTGGGCTACGAACTGGCCCGCACGGCACTCGCCCATCCGTTGCTGAGCAAGGATCCGGCACCCTTCGAGGAAGAACTGCGCTCGTCCGGCCGCCACATCCTGCTGGCCGGATCCGGATTCGGCGGCAACATGCTCATGGCCGACCCGCCGCGACACACGCGTCTGCGCCGGCTGGTCTCCAGTGCGTTCACCTCCAGCGCGGTGGAGTCGCTGGCGCCCCGCGTCGAGGAACTGGCCCATCAGTACGTCGACCGCTTCGCCGCTGACGGAGAGACCGACCTCGTCACCGCGTACACCGGCCCTCTGCCGATGGCTGTGATCTGCGAGTTGCTCGGGGTCCCCGCAGAGCGCCGTGACGACCTCCAGTCGTGGACCCGCGCGGCCATGACCAACCCGTCCGACCGGCAGCGCGCGAGCCTTCTCGCCCTCAACACCTATCTGCGGCGGCTGCTCGAAGACAAGCGCCGCCGGCCCCTTGACGACCTGCTGTCGCGGCTGATCGCGGTCCGTGACGCGGACGACGGACGGTTGTCGGACACCGAACTCCTCGGCACCGCCGTCATCTTGGTCGCCGCGGGTCACGAGACCACCGTCAATCTGCTGGGGAACGCCATGGTCGCCCTGCTCGATCATCCGGAGCAGGCCCGCACGCTGCGCTCGGATCCTGAGCGGATCCCGGGCGCCGTGGAGGAGTTCCTGCGGTACGACGCGCCCGTGGAGACCAGCCCCACACGCTTCGCCACCCGGCAGTTCACGCTCGGCGGGCAGGTCATCGAGCCGGGTGACACGGTCACGGTGGCGCTGACCTCCGCGGGGCGGGACGCTCCGGTCGAGGAGCACAGTGATCCGCACCTGCTGGACGTGTCACGCAGCAACGCACGACATGTCGCCTTCGGCCACGGGATCCACTACTGCATCGGGGCACCGCTCGCCCGCCTCGAGGCGACGATCGCGCTGCGGGTCCTGCTGACCCGCCTGCCGGACCTCGCATGGATCCGGCCCGCGTACGACGTCGCCCGGCTGCCCGCCGGGATCACCCGGGGTCCCGTGCGGCTGCCCGTTCGCTTCACCCCCCGGTGACCCCCGGGCGGGGACTCCCGTCCACGGCTCATAGACGAGCCGTAGACGGGCGTAGCCGAGGATCGAGGCGGATGCGGCACACCCTCGTCCGTGACGACGGGGCACACCTACACAGGAAACGAGTCTTGAGGACGATCATGGGGGGCGGCGCGCTGTGCGCTCGACCAGCGCACACGCCCGCGACACGACGGTTGCTCGGCCGAAGCGAGGAGCAAGCAGAACTGAGGGGCCTCATCGCAGCCGCCCGCGCCGGCACCGGCGGTGCTCTCGTGCTGTACGGGGAAGCGGGCATGGGCAGGACGACGCTGCTGGACAGCGTGCACAGCGAGCACACGGCGCTGCGCGTCCTGCGCGTGGACAGCGCACAGACCGAAGCCGAGCTGTCCTTCGCCGGGCTCCAGCATCTGACGGATCCACTGCTGCGCCACTTCGGCGGTCTGCCACAGCCGCAACGTGAGGCACTGGGCGTGGCTCTGGGGCGCCGTTCGGGTCAGGCTCCCGACCCCTTGCATCTGGGGCTGGCCGTAATGGGTCTGCTGACGCCAGCCGCCGAAGAGGAACCGGTCGTCTGTCTGGTCGACGACGCGCAGTGGATGGACCGACGCTCCCTCGCCGTGCTCGCGTTCGTGGCGCGGCGTGTCACCAAGGGGCGCATCGCCCTCGTCATCACGGCTGAGGGCACCGAGCGCCTCGCGGAACTGACCGGGCTGCCGGCTCGTGCCGTCAGGCCCCTGGGCGACCGGGACGCCCGCGAGTTGCTGGACAGCACGCTCCGTGTCCCACTGGACCAGCGGGTGCGGGAACGGGTCCTGTCCGAGGCGCGCGGCAATCCGTCGGCCCTGATCCACCTCCCGCGCTGGATCGGGCCGACCGAGATGGCGGCCCGGTCGACCGCACCAGGCGTGCGGGCGCCCAAGCGACTGGAAGAAACGTTTCGGATCCGGCTGTCCCAGCTCCCACCCGACGTGAGACGGTTTCTGCTCCTCGCGGCGGCCGAACCTGACGGCGACCCCCTCCTGGTGCGCCGGGCCGCAGAGCTGATGCGCATGGGCCCTGACGTCGCAGCAATGGCGGAGACCGCCGGCATCCTCGACGTCGGCACACGGATGTGCTTCCGGCACCCCCTTCTGCGATCCCTGGTCTACGCGGCGGCCTCCGCGACCGAACGACGGCGGGCCCACGCCGCCCTGGCCGCATGTTGTGATGCCGTCCAGGACTCCGATCGCCACGCCTGGCACCGGGGCCAGGCCGCGGCCGGATTCGACGAGAAGGCGGCCGGCCGGCTCGAGGACGCCGCACGCCGGGCCGCCCGGCGCGCGGGCGTGGCGGTCGCCGGAGGGTTCTGGGAGCTGGCTGCCGCGCTCACCGCTGATCGCCGGACCAGAGCGGCACGGCTGCTTTCGGCAGCGCGGGCGAAGCGCGAGACCGGGGCGTTCCAGGAAGCCCTCACCATCCTGGCCTCCCTGCGACATGAGCCGATGCCCGACCCCGATCGTGCCCGAGTGGTCGTGATGCATGCACGCTCCGTCTATGCCGTCCGGCGCAACGACGAGGCGGTCGAGTCACTGCTCGATGCAGCACACCAGGTGGCGGGTCACGACCCCGCGGCAGGTCGGCGCCTTCTGCTGGACGCGTTCGGGGCCATGTCCTTCGCCGGGCGGTACATCTCGCCGGATCGACTGCGTGACATCGTTGCCCAGACCCGACGACTGGGCCGGGCCGTCGACCCGGACGAGCCGGTGGCGGCACTGCTGGAGGCGCTGATCGCCTCCTGCACGAACAGCCCCGACGCCGTGCCGTTGATGGCGCGGGCGGTCAGGACCTGCCGGGGCGACTCCGGTACCGGGCTGCTGGAGGACCCGGGCGCGGTGCAGCTCGTCTGCAGTGCGGCCCTGCACACGTGGGACGCGGAAGCCTGGCTGCACCTGGTGGACCGGCAGGTGCGCGGTGCACGCACGACCGGAGACCTCGCCGCTCTGCCCATCGCCCTGAACAACCTGGCCATGGCGGACATACACGCCGGGCGCCTGGACGAAGCGGCGGAACATGTGGCACAGGCTCACGGCATCACCGAAGCCAACGGGACGGCACCACTGCGTTACGCCGACCTCGCCCTCGCGGCGTGGCAGGGCGACGAGCCGAGGACGGCTTCGCTCGCCGACCGCGCGACACGGGAAGCCGCAGATCGCCGTGAAGGACGGCTGCACACGGCCACGGAGTACGCCCTTGCCGTCCTGCACAACGCGGCGGGCAGACCAGAGGCCGCTCTGGCGGCCATGGGGGAACTGCGGGAGGGCGCCGGTGCGGGGTACGGGGGTCTCCTGGCGGCGGAGCGGGTCGAGGCCGCCGCGGCCTGCGGTCTCACCGCCTCGGCGCAGTCCGCGTGCGACATGCTCAGGGACGACGCACGGGCATGTGACACTCCCTGGGCGAAGGGGATGTCCCTGAGAGCGCGGGCGCTGGTCGAACCCGGGCCGGCCGCGGAGGCACTGTTCCGGCGGGCCACCGAAGAACTGATCGAAGCCGGAGCGGTCCTGCAGACGGCCCGGACCCAACTGCTGTGGGGAGAATGGCTGCTGACCACCGGGCGGCGGACCCAGGCACGCGCACCGCTGCGCCGCGCGTGGACGGAGTTCACGACGGCGGGCGCGCACGCCTTACGGCTGAGAGCCGCCGCGAAACTCCAAGCGGCCGGCGAGCGCACGGTGCGGCCGACGAGCGGGGTCCAGACGCTGACGGCCCGGGAACTGCGGGTCGCGCGGATGGTGGCGCGGGGCGAGACGTCCCGGGAGGTCGGCGCGGCCCTTTTCGTCAGTCCCCGCACGGTGGACGCCCATGTACGCAGCATCCTGCGCAAGCTCGAGGTCCCCTCACGCCGCCACCTGCGCCATGTCGAGGGGCTGAGCCCCACCGACCGGACCGGGGCCTGAGCAGCCTGCCTTTGAGGCGGTGAGTGCGCCCCGGCGAGCCGCCCACGGCGTGAGCACGGCCGCGCGCCCACGTGTTCGACCTCGCCCCTCGTCGAACGGCTCGCCGCCCAGGAGCGGGCCGTTGTCGAGGCCCTGTCGACGAAACACCGGGCCCGACCACCTGCGTTCGCGCGTACCCCCGCCGGAGATTTTAGTGATACGTCAACAATATGGTACGCTTCGGGCATGACCGAACCGTCATGGCTGACTCCGCAAGAGGCCGACGTGTGGGCGAAGTACCGGCGCCTGCGGCGCGAGCTGCACCGAGCCCAAGAGCGTCAGCTCCTGCGCGACTCCGGACTGTCGGCGGCGGACTATGCGCTGCTGGCCCCGCTGTCGGAATCGGCGGACGGCGTCCTGCGGGCCAGAGACCTCGGGGCGGAGGTGGACTGGGAACGCAGCCGCCTGTCCCATCAGATCAGCCGGATGGAGAAGCGCGGTCTCGTCACACGCGAGGCATGCGCTGAGGACGCCCGCGGCTCCATGGTCCGGCTCACCCCCAAGGGACGGCAGGCCATCGAGGAAGCCGCGCCGCGCCACGCGGACACCGTGCGCCGGCTCTTCTTCGACCCGTTCACCGCCCAAGAGGTCCGCCTGTTCGGCGAGTTCCTGGACCGCGTCCTGGCCCAGGTCGAGGCGGAGGCCCTGGACACGGCCTGATCTGGGCGCGGCCAGGGCCCGCCCGACCCTCAGCAGACAGGGTGGCCCACACCCAGGAAAGCCGCGGCCTGGTTACCCGGTGGTGCCACGGGTGAACGTGGATGCCATGAACAGCGACAACACCTCCTCCCGCGCCCCGCACCCCTACGTGGGCATGTGGGTGACCGCGGACGGCCACATCCGCCAGGAGCTGCTTCCCGACGGCCGCTACGACGAGGCCCGCGGCACTCGGAACAGCGCGTACACCGGCAGCTACACCGTCACCGGCAATCACATCGACTACGTCGACGACACCGGATTCACCGCCACGGGCGACGTGCGGGACGGAATCCTCCACCACGAGCACCTGGTCCTCTACCGCGAGGACGAGGCACCGCGGCCGTAACGCACGCCGACAGGCTGTCCCGCCGTTCCGCCGGCAGGACAGCCTCTTCTTTTCCCCGGCCCTCACCCGCCCCGCCCTCACCCGCCCCGCCCCCCGGCTCCGCGGCCCCGGGCGGAGCCGCGCTCCGGTCGCGGCTCCAACGCAAACGGAAGGCACCTCGACATGGAGAGCCTTGAACTGATCGTCGCCGTCGCGGCCGCCGTACTCTTCTCCGGATGGCTCGCCCGCGGCACCGGCCTGAGCGAGCCACTGCTCCTCCTGGGTGCCGGCTGTCTTCTCGGCCTGACGCCGGCCTTCGACGACATCGTCCTCGCTCCCGAAGTGGTGCTGCTTCTGTTCCTGCCCGCCCTGCTCTACTGGGAGGCACTGACCTCCTCGGTCCGCGAGATCCGCCACAACCTGCGCTCCATCGCCCTCCAGTCGACTGCCCTGGTGCTGTTCACCGCACTGGCCTCGGGAGCCGTGGCCCATGCCTTCGGCTACCCCTGGCCCGTCGCTCTCGTGCTGGGAGCGGTCCTCGCGCCCACCGACGCCGCCGCCGTGGCCGCGGTGGCCCGCGCCATGCCCCGGCGCATCCTGACCATGCTGCGCACCGAGAGCCTCCTCAACGACGGCACCGCCCTGGTGCTGCTCGCCGTCACCGTCGAGGTGGTGGCCGAGGACGTCCCCTTCAGCTGGACCGACACATCCCTGCGGTTCGTCGAGTCCTACGCGGGCGGTATCGCCATCGGTGTCGCCGTCGCCCTGCTGCTCAGGCACGTCAGGCTCCGGCTGCGGGATCCGCTGCTGCACAGCGTCCTCAGCGTCGCCACACCGTTCTTCGCCTTCCTGCCCGCCGAGCTCGCGCACGTGTCCGGTGTACTGGCCGTCGTCACCTGCGGACTCGTCAGCAGCCGGTACGGCCCCCGGGTGATCGGCTCCGACGCCCGGGTGCAGGCCACGGCCTTCTGGGAGGTCACCAGCCACCTCCTCAACAGCGCCCTGTTCGTCCTGGTGGGCATCCAACTGCCAGCCGCCGTCAGGGCACTGACGTCCACGGACCTCGTGCAGGCCGTGGCAGTGGCGACCGCCGTGAGCGCCGCTGTCGTCGGAACACGCTTCCTGTGGTTCTACACCGTTCCCTACGCCGTGCGCGTCGTGGACCGGCGGCCGGTGCAGCGGGAACGCCGGATCGGGGCGGCGCAGCGCCTACCGCTGGCGTGGGCCGGAATGCGCGGCGCCATCTCGCTGGCCGCCGCGCTGACCATTCCGACCGTCACCGCGGAAGGGCAACCGGTGGAGCATCGGGACGCCATCGTGTTCACCACGGTCGTGGTCATCGTGGTGACCCTCACCGTGCTGGCGCCCACCCTCCCGGCCATGGTCCGCCGGGCCCGGTACGACGCCGACGACGAGCAGACCGCCGAGTCCGTCCTTGCCCACCGGCACCTCGGCACCGCCGCCCTGCGCGCGCTGCCCGATCTGGCCCGCCGCTACTCCGTCGCACCGGGCACGGTGGCGCAACTGGAGCGCGACATCAGCGACCGCATCGACGGAGGCGAGGACGCGCTCCGGCGCAGCCGCAGCGCTCATCAGATGGAGATGGAACTGCTGCGCGTCAAGCGGCGGGCCCTGTCGGAACTCCGCGACGCCGGTCGCATCGACGACATCGTGCTGCGAAGCGTCCAGGACGTACTGGACGCAGAGGAAGTCCGGCTGTCGGTGAAGGAGTCCAGAATGCCGCCGGCGACCGGCGAGCGCGCCCTGCGAACAGTGGCTCAGCGGGACACCTGAGCGTGCTGACCGGCCGAGCCCCCGGCCGGCGGCTCCGTGCCTGAGACCGGAGAGTCGCTGGGCGCTGCATTCCTGGGTGTGCTGGTCCCAGGTGAAGGGCGGCCTGGTGAGGGTCTGCGGCGAGCGGAAGTGTGGTGTGTGGCGCCGGCCGGACAAGGCGGCCGGCGATGTTCTCCACTTCGGGATCGGGGTTGTGACATGTATGTCGAGGGTGCGGTGCGTGAGGCTCTGCTGGAGCAGCTGCGAGCGTCGGCCGGTGAACGCGGGCGGCGGGTGCTGCTGACCGGTGCGACGGTGGTGACGATGGACCCGGCGACGGGTGTGCTCGACAAGGGCGACGTGCTGATCGAGGGCGACGTGATCGCCGCGGTGGGCACGGACCTGCGGGCACAGGGCGCGGAAACGGACGCCGTGGTGATCGACGCGGCCGGCTGCATCGTGGCCCCTGGGTTCGTGGACACGCACCGGCACGCGTGGGAGGCGCAACTGCGCCGGATCATGCCGGACGTGGACGACCTGGGCGGTTATGTGACGACCACCCTCCTGGGGTACGCGCCGGTGTACCGCCCGCAGGACATGTACGTGGGGACGCGGCTCGCGGCGCTGACGGCGATCGACAGCGGGATCACCACGATGCTGGACTTCTCGCACAACTCCCGGACCGCCGCCCACTCCGACGCCGCGGTGCGGGCGCTGCTCGACACCGGTATCCGGGGTGTGCACGCGGCGATGGCGCCCCACTTCGGTGACTGGGACAAGCAGTGGCCGGAGGATGTGGCACGGCTGCGGCAGGAGTTCGGCAACAGCCTGCTGTCCTTCCGCATAGCCGCGCTGGCGACGGGCGAGATCGCCGGTCCGGAGCGGGAGTTCGGTCCGCGGCTGGCGGCCGCGGCCCGTGAACTCGGGGTCGGGGTGAGCGTGGACGCGGTGTTCGGGGAGACGTCCTCGCGGGCCGTCCTGGAGTGGGAGCGCCAAGGGCTGCTGGGCCCGGACCTGACGCTGATCCACTCCACCGGTCTGACGCGGGACGCCTGGCGGGCGATCGGTGCGAGCGGCACGACGATCGCGTTGGCGCCCACCTCGGACGCACAGATCGGTCTGGAGACGGCGATCCCGGCAGTGGACGAGGCTTTGGCGGTGGGCGTGCGGCCCGGGCTGAGCATCGACGTGGAGGTGGCACTGGCCAGCGACATGTTCACTCAGATGCGGGCCCTTCACGCCATCCAGCGGATGCGGGCGGTCAACGCGGCCTATGGCACCGACGTCGCACCGCGTCGGATCAGCACCCTCGACGTGCTGGACTTCGCCACCCTCCAGGGCGCGCGGACCAACGGGCTGGGGGAGGTGACGGGTTCGCTCACCCCGGGCAAGCAGGCCGACGTGCTCGTGATCCGGGCCGAGGACGTCAACAACATGCCGCTGAACGACGCGGTCGGCACGCTGGTCCTGGGCAGCGACGCCCGCAACGTCGACACCGTCTTCGTCGCCGGGCAGGTCCGCAAGTGGGACGGGCGTCTCCTGGACGTCGACCTCGCCGCCCTGCGCGACGAAGTCGCCGCCTCCCGCGACCACATCCTCAACGCCCCTGCCGACGTCTGAGCACCAGGTCCGGGAGAGTGACGGCGCCACCCCGCGTGGCGCCGTCGCTCTTTCCCTCAGGCGGCGATGAACTCCACCGGCCCTGGCCGGCCGAGCCCGTACCTCTCCGCGCAGAGGCGGAGGGCCTCGGCCCTCCGTCCGCTCCTCGTTCTCAGACGGAGTCGACCACCAGCGCACTGGCGGTGGCGAAGGTGTGCCGGAACTCCCTGAGGGGCTTGTACTCCTCGGAGTCGTAGAAGTTCAGGACAGCCTGCTTGTCCGGGAACTCCAGGATCACTCCGATGGCGGGACGCTCGTCGGCTTCCAGGACGAAGCACTCGGTGTCGCGGGCCACGGGCTTGCCGCCGTAGCGCGAGACCACCTCGAGGGTCCTGGACTCATAGTCCCGCATCTTCTCGTCGTCCCGGGGGGTGACGCTGATGACCATGTAGGCACTCATCGCTGAATCCTTCGTCAGTTCGTAACTACGTGAACTATTGAAGCTTCGGTTCTCGTCCCTGCCAAATCCCCGGAGCGTGAGCTGCGGCACAACCCTTCGACAGTTGGCGAAGGTGCGTACAATCGAAGGGTGAAGCCGTTGACCCACCCCAGTCGCGCGGAACTGCGGATAGAGGCAGTACTGGACGCGATGGCCAATCCCACCCGGCTCAAGATCATCGAGCGTCTCGCCGGCGGGGAGGAGCTCACGTGCTCCACTACGCTGCCTGACGTGTCTCCCTCGACGGCGAGCCGCCATTGGCACGTCCTGCGGGAGGCGGGTCTCCTGCGTGCCCGGCGCGAAGGCCGGATCATCTTGCACAGCCTGCGCCGAGAAGACCTCGACAGCCGCTTCCCCGGCCTGCTCGACAGTGTGCTGGCGGCAGTCCGCCACGCCCCGCCCGCGCGGACCGGTGACTAGGCCGTCAGCACGGATGGACCCCGTCGCCGGCGTGGGTGAGAACCGCCCGACCGGGGTGGCGGTCGTGATCGTAGTCCGCGACGGCGATACCGCGTGTCTCGCCGAGGACGAGGCGCCGGGTCCGCTGCCCCCGCCCGGCAACCGAGAACGGCCCGAAGACCAGCTCTGCCACGCGCGGGACGATCGGGTCGTCGCCCTGCCGTTCCCCCGTGGCCACCACCAGGTCGGACCATCCGTCCTGGTCGGAGTCGGCGACGAGGGTACCGGCCGTGGTCACGCAGGGCTCGACAGCGGGCCGGACCTGGGGCGGACGACGAGCAGTCCCTCATCACCGCACCCCGCGACCAGCATCGCCCCCGTGGCCGGCGAAGCGCCGGGGACGACGTGCCGAATCCGCGCCCTGGAATGCTCAGAGCCGCTCAAGTCATAGACGTCAGCAGGGCCTCAGACCTCAGAAGCAGTGCCGGGCGGCGGTTCGGAGGGCGGATCCGTGCCCGTGGCGCGCGGCGCCGACTCCAGAGCCCACAGCGAGGACCGTACGCGCTCCAGCCCGCGGCTCATGTGACGGCGGAACGTGCTCAGCGGCAGCCCCAGACGCTCCGCGGCCGCCTCTCTGGTCGGAGCCCCCCGCAGGAACCCCGTCACCAGAGCGCGGTGATATTTCACGGCGCGCGGATCGGAGCCGAGGGCGTCCAGGGCCTCCGTGATGATCTTCCGTAGCGCTGCCACGGGATCGTCGCCGCCCTGACGGGCCACCAGGCGGGTGCGCAGCAGCGGATTGCCGGCCAGCAGGTCCTTGCGCTGCCAAGCGGCCAGGGCGTCACCCACTGCGCTGTCGAACTCCTCCCGGGTGAGGACGGTGAACGCGCCGGGGCCGCTGCGCGGCCGGGCCGCGGGCCGGGCCGCGGGGCCGGCCAGTTCGGCCAGGTGGCCGACCTCCATCCAGCGTTCGAGGGTGACCGTCCGCCAGTCGTGCGCGTACAGCGTGAAGGACAGCCCCTGCACGGTGACCGGGGGCCGGACAGGTCTCTGATCGATGTAGCGCATCAGCGGATCGAGGAACGATCCGGAGGCCGTCGCGACGAATGACCATGCGGGGGTGTTGAGGAGGAACCCCGCCAGAATCCGGTAGATCACCAGGTCCATCAGCTCGGACGCCGCGTGGTGGGCGGCGGGCGGAGCGTAGACGCGAGCCAGCGCGAGGTGCTCCCGCGGGCGCAGCGGCCGAGTGGTGTGCGCGTGGTGCCGGGCTGCCGCCGCCAGCGGGTCGGTCGTCGCACCGTCCACGCCGGCGACGTCCGGTCGCAGCCACGCCAGCACGGCGGCCGGGGCGTGCGCGGCGGTGTCCCAGTAGACGTGGAAGGCGCGCGGCTGGGCGTCGAGCCACCGGGCCGTCTCGGCGGCGGTCGAGGCCCCTTCCGCAGAGGCGACGAAGCGCAGTACGTCGTCACGCAGCTCCTGCCGGTAGGGCAGCTCCTGGAAGCGGTCACCGCCCTGCCAGGTGACGAACCGCGCGACGAACCCGTTGTGCCGGTGCAGATAGGTCAGCGCGGCTGTCGCGGGCAGGATGTGATGCGGGAGAGCCTGCCGGATCTGCTCGAGCAGGTGGGTCCGGATGCGCTCGTGCATGCTGCGATAGCCCGAGGGATCGCGCCAGCGCAGATCGTTGTCCAGCAGATCGCGCACAAGAGGGAAGAGGGTTGTCCCGTTCCGCTGGGCGTGGGCGAACGGGCGCCGACGCAGCCAGTCGAAGACGTCCGCTGCGGAGCCGCCGTCCTCGCTGAGCGCCGTGCGCAGCAGGTCCTCCGTGGTCCATCTGCTGTGGGCGGCAATCTCCAGCGCCTGGCGGTGGGCCGGGCTCGGCACGTCACCGATCACCTCGTCGAGCAGGGCGAGCACCAGCTCCTGAGGCGGCTCTCCGTACCGGAAGCGGCCTTCCGCACGTGCCGCCTCGGCCAGGACCAGGGCCAGGGGGTGTCCCTGTGCGAAGCCGACGACGAGGTCCGAGATCTCCTGGTCCCCGTCGGTTCCCGGGCCGGAGACCAAAGCACGGGCGTCGGCATCGCACAACGGCCCGAGTCGGAGCGCCCGCAGCCCGCCTCGCCGCCTCGCTGCCGCACGCCAGGAGGCTGACGGAGCGTTCTGTCCCGCGACCACGATCAGGGCCTCGCCCACTTCGGCCGGCACGATGGGCGGCAGGGCGCCGTCCGCTCCGCCGACCTGATCGACGTCGTCCACCAGCAGGACCGTGCCGGGGACGGCGGCCGCCTCCCGGATCTGACCCCACAGGGCCTCGGCCGAGGCGGATCGGGCCGCGTCGATCTCGACCACCCGGCGGTCTCCCGCGCGGGCGATCGCGGCGAAGCGGCTGAGCAGCGCCGTCTTTCCGATCCCCGCCGGTCCGTGCACGTACAGGACCGCGCGGTTGTCGGGGGAGTGGGCGAATGAGCGCAGGGCGCGAGTGAATTCGGCGAGCTGGCCGGCACGTCCGGCGAAGGTTGGTGTGTGCATCGCTGTCGCGGGTGGACTCCTCACAAAACGCGGCCGACGATACCGCAGCCGCGACGGTTACCCGGCGGGCGCGTCCATGTACTCGGGCCGGGCAGGCGGCCGTTGACCGCGCAGGCACACCTCCTAGGCGGTGATCGCCGATGCCTGCCGCCCGTGCTCCTGGAACCGTGGGTGCCGGTGCACGCGGGCGGTCCTTCGCGCCGTGCCTGCTCGGAACGGAGACAGCATGGAACGCGAGAAGCCGCAGGTCACGGTGACCCAGGTCCCTGAGGAGAACCGCCTTGAGGCGTACGTGGACGGCCGGCTGGCAGGCCTCGTCGAGTACATCCCGGCCAAGGGGCTGATCGCGTTCGTGCACACCGAGGTGCTGCCCGAGCGCGAAGGGCAGGGCATCGGGTCCGCCCTGGCGAAGGCATCCCTGGAGATGGCGCGGCGGGCCGATCTGAAGTTCCTGCCCGTCTGCCCCTTCATCGCCGCCTGGGCGGACCGTAATCCGGCCTACGAGCCTTGGCGTCACCGACCCGCCGGCCGCGTCGCCGACTGAGAGCGCCACCGTCGATGTTGACGTATCAACAATCGAGCGTATTGTTGACGCATCACCAAATGGTCGGAGGTGTTCCGACCCTGATCGAACGGCCGCGGCTCCAGAAACCACGGCTGATCACCCACGTGTCAGGAGCAAGGTCATGAAGGCGCTCATCGCCCGGTCGTACGGCCCCCTGGAATCCCTCGAGTTCGCTGACCTGCCCATCCCGGCCCCCGGTCCCGGCCGGCTGCTGGTCCGGCTGCAGGCCACCGCTCTCAACGCGGTCGACAAGGTGCCTCGTCACGGGTGCCATGCGCGACGCACTGCCGGTACGCCACCCCTTCGTTCCGGGTGTGGACGTCAGCGGAGTGGTCGAGTCCGTCGGCGAGGGCGTCACCCGGTTCTCGCCCGGCGACGCCGTCATCGCGTGGAACAGCGTGACCGCCGGAGCACTGGCCGAGTACGTCGTCGTCGCGGACGCCCCCTCCGTGGCCCGGCGTCCCGCCGGACTCACCCCGGCGCAAGGCGCGGCCCTGACCACCGCAGGACTCACAGCAGCCGCTCTGCTGGACGCCGCCCGGGTCGACACCGGCGGCAGCGTCCTGATCGTGGGTGCCGCCGGTGGAGTCGGCTCCTTCACCGTCCAGCTCGCCAAGCGTGCGGGTCTGACCGTCCTGGCCACGGGACGCCCGGACGACGTGGAGTTCCTGCGCCGCCTCGGTGCCGACCACGTCCTCGACTACCGCGAGGTCGACATCGCCCACGAGACGCACGCCCTGGTCGACGGTGGAGCCGACGTCGTCATCGACCTCGCCAACGCCGGTCCGGCACTCGCGACCACAGCCGCCGCGGCGAAGGAGGGGGGAGTGCTCGTGTCCCCCCTCGGTGGGCCGCCCTCGTTCGAGCGGGGCGTCACCGCCGTCTACACCGGCACCCGCACCCCTGAAGGACGCCTGGAAGAACTTGCCGCCCAGGCCTCCGACGGCCGACTGCGCGTCGAGATCGACTCCGACTACGCCTTCGGGCAAGCCGACCGCGCCCTGGTCGACTTCGCCTCGAAGCACATCCGCGGCAAGGTGACCGTCACCTTCTGACGCCTCAGCCGCCTCCCGCCGAGCCGCACACCCCCGCCCTGAGGCTCGGCTTCGATCGCCGGACTCACCGGGGACCCGGACAATGGACCGGACCGCCATGACCCAGGCGTGGCCGGACGACTGGTCGTCATGGACGTGGTCAGCGCCGCCGATGATTGCCGTCACGTCAGCAATCCCAGCTCGACGGGAGGGTGATCAGAGGTGCAGAATCCGCCGGAGCCACTTCACCCGCGCCGCGCGCGCCCGCTGTGACAACTCGGCGTCGGGGGCGAGCGCGTCGAAGCCGTGGAAGCCGCCGGGCCACACGTGCAGTTCCGCCTCGCCCCCGGCCTGCCAGACGCGTGAGGCGTAGGTGACCACCTCGTCGCGGAAGGTCTCCGCGGAACCGACGTCGATGAACAGGGGAGGCAGGCCGGCCAGGTTCTCGGCTCGGGCGGGTGCCGCGTACGCCGTGACGTCCGGGCCGCCGCGCCGAGGCCCCAGCAGTGCGCTCCACCCCGTGTCGTTCGAGGTGCGGTCCCAGGCGCCCACGCCGGCCATCTGGTGCGCCGAAGGGGCGTCGTTGCGATCATCGAGCATGGGGCAGACCAGCAACTGGCCCACCGGGGCGGGGCCTTCGAGATCCCGGACGAGCAGCGTCAGGCCCGCGGTCAGCCCGCCCCCCGCGCTGGGCCCCGAGACGACCAGACGCCCGGGATCGATGCCGAGCTCGTCGGCGTGGGCCATGGTCCAGCGCAGTCCGGCGTGCACGTCCTCCAGGCCCGCGGGGAAGGGGTGCTCCGGGGCCAGCCGGTACTCGACCGAGACGAGCACGATCCCCAGGTGCTGCACCCAGTCGAGCATTTCCCCGAGGAGGTTGCGGTTGTCCCCGAGGATCATGCCGCCGCCGTGCGTGAAGTAGACCGCAGGCCGCGGCCCGGGCGAGTTGGTCGGGCGGCAGATCAGCAGAGAGATCTCGGGAGCGCCTTCCGGGCCCGGGACCCGCCGCTCCGTGAAGTCGATCGCGCCGTCCCGGCGCAGCTCGTCGTCGGTCGGCGCGGCGGCCCTCATGAACTCGCGCAGCGCCGGGATCATCTCCGGCAGGACGGCGGGAGGCATGGTCCGCGCCAACGACCGCAGTACGGGAACCAGTTCGGGGTCGAAGGGGGGTGGGGGTCCGATGGGCGAGGTGTCGGTCATCCGTGTTCCTGTCGGGCAGATGGGGAAGCGGCGCGCGCGGTGCCCTCGGCGCGCGGCGGCCCGGTACGGCCGAGGCGCGGGTGGCACGGCGTGGAAGCCGGTGCCGTGGCACCCGCGGCGGTTGGTGCGGGGGAGGACCGAAGTTCAGCCCTTGTTCTGGCCGAGGAGCTGGAGCTCCCAGGCCAGGCTGGTGCCGAAACTGCCGCCGTGCTCCAGGAGGATCTCCGTCATGCCGGGGACCGTCTCCTCGCGGGCCCAGTCACGCTGCCACTCGGAGATGACGGTGCCGGAACAGGTCGGGATGACCCCGGCCTGGATCATGCGCTCGATACCGCGCTCGTGAGCTTCGGTGGTGGTGGCGCCCGAGGCGTCCGTCACCGCGAAGACGCGGTAGCCGTCGGCGAGGGCGTGGATCGCCGGCCAGGCCAGGCAGATGTCCGTCCACAGACCGGCCATGATGAGGTCCTTGCGACCCGTGGCCCTGACGGCGTCCACGACACGCTGGTCCTCCCACGTGTTGATCGCCGTACGGTCGATCGGCGTCTGGTCGGGGAAGACCTCCTGCAGCGGGCGGATGATGTGACCGCCCCGGTCCTCCACCACCGTGGTGAGGACGGTCGGCACATTGAACAGCCTGGCGCCCTTGGCCAGCGCCGTCACGTTGTTGACGACCAGGTTGGCGTCCATGCTGCGCATGCCGGCGAACTGGGCGCCCTGGTGGTCGATCAGCAGCAGCACCGACTTCTCAGGGGTGAGCAGGGCGTCGAGGCCGGTGTAGGTGATGTGGTTGGCTGCCATGTCATCTCCGAGGATCGTTCGAGGCGACGGCCGGGTGCGACCGCCCGTTTCAAGATCGCACCGGCACTTCGCGCCTCGCATCGGCGACTGGTACGTAGGCGTTTTGCGCCTCTGGCCGACAGGCGGGTGCACACCGACGCGGCAGGAGCGCCAAGGGACTTGCTCGGCACAAGTCGCCGATGCGGCGCTTCGGCAAGGCCGCCGAGGATACGAGCGACGGTGAGTACGAAAGGAAGCACGGATGACACGCACCGCTGTCATGGGCGGCGGCATCGCCGGGTTGGCCACGGCACTCTTCCTCGCACGCCGCGGGCACGACGTGTTCCTCTTCGAGCAGGACACCGAAAAGCCCGGCGGCCACCTGGACGACGACTTCTTCGGGCGGTCGCGCGCACGCGTCCCGCATGCCGTCCAGCCGCACGCCCTGCTTGGCCCGGCCCGATCCGTGCTCAGGGCGCGGACTCCCGATGTCCATGCTCACCTGCTCGGCCTGGGCGCCTGGGAACAGCACGAGTTCGACTGGTTCCCCGAGCGCCCCCCGTACCGGCCCGGCGACGAGGATCTGGTCCTGGTACGCACGCGGCGCATCGTCCTGGAGACGGCGCTGCGTGCGGCGGTGGACGCGCAGCGCACCATCCGCCACGAGACCGGTGCGGCGGTGCGCGGGCTGGTGACCACGCCGGAGCGGAGTGGCCTGCCGCGGGTGACCGGAGTGCTCTTGGACAGTGGACAAGTCGACACCGACCTCGTCGTCGACGCGTCAGGGCGTCGCTCGCCGGTCGTGGACTGGCTGACCGCGGCCGGGGCACGTCCACCCGAGACGGAGACACATCGGGTGGGTCTCGCCTATGCCTGCCGCTGGTACCGCGTGCGGTCCAGCCGTACGGCCCCGTCGCCCCGGGTTCCCTACACCTCCGCGGCGCCGTATGCGCTGAGCATCGCCTTCCCCTCCGACAACGACCTGCTCGGCGCGGCGCTGGTGTGTGCCGTCAAGGACCCCACTCTGCGGGCCTTGCGTGATCCCGGTACCTTCGACGCGCTGGCCCGCCTCTTCCCGTCCACCGCGGCATGGCTCTCCGCCGGTCCACGGCCGGTGGGCGACGTCCACATCATGGCCGGCCTCGACAACCGCTGGAGCCCCACAGCCGATGCGTCCGGGCCCGTCGTCACCGGCCTCGTACGCGTGGGTGACGCCCTCGTACACACCAATCCGACTCTGACACAGGGCATCTCACTCGCCCTGTGGGCGGCCGCGCGCGTCGCGGACACAGCGCACGACGCTCACCGCCACGAGGAGTTCGCCCGGTCCTACGACCGATGGGCGCACGATGAGCTCAAGCCCTGGTTCGACCTTCAGGTGGCCGCGGACCGGGAGAACGAGACGCGCCTGTCGGCCACGGCCGGGGTCGCGGCGGACCGGGAGGCGCGGTACAGGGCGGCGAGGTTCCCCTGCGCCTTGGAGGACCCGGTGGTCATGCGGGCCTGGGCGCAGGCCCGGCACATGCTGCGGACGCCGAGCGAGGCGTTCGGCGCCGAGGACGTGCGGGTGCGCGTGGAACGGTGGCTGAGGGCCCGTGCCGATGCGCCTCAGCTCCCCGCGGGGCCGCCGCGCAGCGCCTGGGACGCCGTGGTCACGGCGCGGGACACGGCCGCCGCGAAAGGCTGAACCGGCGTCGCCGCCGGTGAGGCCGGAAAGCGCAACGCTCCGCGCACCACCGCCGTTCGACGGACGGTGCTGTGCGGAGCGCGACTCTCAGCCGTCGACGCCGGGATGCTGCTGTGGAGGGAGGGGCGGCGCACCGATGGAGCCCAGCAGGGCGAGCGCGTCGGCCGACCGTGAACCGGGTTCGGCCTGAAGGATGACGAGTTGCTGACCGGGGGCGCTGCGGATGTCCAGCGCTTCGTGGCGCAACTCCATCGGCCCTACTGCGGAATGACGCACTTCCTTGACCTGGTACGGGGGGACCCGTGAGTACTCCCGTGCCCAGAGGGAGCGGAATTCGCCACTGCGCACCGCCAGTTCACCGACGAGTTCGAGGATGCGCGGGTCGTCGGGTGTCTGCGCCGCCGTCCGCTGGAGATCGGCCACGGCGCGGTGCCGGGCCCGCTCCGGACTGCGGTAGAAGGCCTTGGCGGCAGGGTCGAGGAAGAGCATGCGCAGGACGTTGTCCTGGCGGGTGAAGTCCGAGTACAGGGCTGCCGCGAGGCTGTTGGTCACCAGGAGGTCCTGTGCGCGACCGATGATGAAAGCGGGTGTTCTGGTCCAGCCCTCGATCATCTGCCGCAGCGGGGCGCTGACGCGCTCGACCCGCACGGGCGGCTTCATGCGGCGGGCCGTGGGCCGTGCCACTCGGAACAGGTGCGTCCTGTCCTCGTCGCTGAGTTGAAGTACCCGCGCCACCGCTTCGAGGACACGCTCGGACGGATTCAGCTCGCGGTCCTGTTCGAGCCGCATGTAGTAGCCGGCGCTGACACCGGCCAAGGCAGCCACTTCGTCGCGCCGCAGACCCGGCACCCGCCGGCGTCCGGTACTGGGCAGTCCCACCGCCGCGGGGCTCAGCAGTGCCCGTCGGGAGCGGAGAAAACGGCCCAGCCCTTCCACCGGGTCAGGGGGCGCGTGCTTGTCCATGCCATCGAGGCTAGAGGGAAGCCGCCTCAAAAGAACGTGCCGACCGTGGGTGCGTCACTCCCAGGATCAGGTGTCCCGGGGGCTGCATCGCGTGAGCCGACTGGTCGGTGATCGTCCGTCTCTGACCGGGGGAAAGCTCAAGGATCAAGACGACGTGTCACACAAAGTAAGGGGTGCTGAACCGCTCGCCATATTACATGGTCGACACTTTTGACCAGCCGCATGCGGTCTAGTCTGGATTCCATGAGCAAGGGGACGCCTTTGGGTGATTTTCTCAGAGCCCGCCGCGAAGCGCTGAAGCCGCAGGACGTCGGCCTGCCCGAACACGGGCGGCGTCGGGTTCCGGGGTTGCGCAGGGAGGAGGTCGCGCTCCTGGCCGGGGTGAGCTCCGACTACTACATCAGGCTTGAGCAAGGACGTGAACGCAGTCCCTCCCCGCAGGTTCTCGACGCGGTGGCGCAGGCGCTGAAGCTGGATGCGGAGGCGACCGACCACCTCAACCGGTTGTGCCTCGCGGCTTCGCAGCGCTCTCGTGAGTACGGCCACGGCGACGTGAGTGCTCAGCTGCTCCAGCTCATGGACGGATGGGACCACACCCCCGCCTTCGTCGTCGGACCGGCCCTCGACATCCTCGCCGCCAACGCGCTGGCCACAGCCTTGCACGGCGGCTTCGACGCGTTCGACAACCTGGCGCGCATGGTGTTCGTCGACCCCGCCGGCCGTGACTTCTACCAGGAGTGGGAGCGAGCCGCGCACTCGTGCGTCGCCGAGATCAGGGCCGCCTACGGGTTCGCCCCGGATTCCGCCCGCATCGCGGAGGTGGTCGCCGAACTCTCCGAACAGAGCGAGGAGTTCGCGGACCTCTGGCAACGGCACGAGGTGAAGGGCAAGTCGCAGGAGGGCAAGCACCTCAAGCATCCACAGGTCGGGGACCTGCACATCGCGTTCGCCGCCTTCACCGTCAACGGTGCGCCGCATCAGCAACTCGTCGTGTACCAGGCCGAGCCCGCCAGTCCGACGGCAGCGGCCTTCGAGGCGCTGCGCGCGACGGCCCCGGCGCCGAAGAACGCACAGGACGTCGCTGCCGAGCCGGCGGACGCCGACCCCGCATAGCGGTCGCGATGCGTGGGGTCGTGGCGCGCGCGGTCCGTTTCCCGCGCGTGCCACGACGCGTGGCCTCCTGCGGAGCGGAAACGCAGCCTGGTAGTGGCGCACCCAGGTATGTCCCGGCCTTCCTGCCGCTTTCGGCTCACCCGACCATCGAGACACGGGCGCACCGCCCTCTCGGTCGGCGGGTGCGCCGCGCGACGCGAAGGAGCGGACATGATCACTGTGAACGACCTGCGGGTCCACCCCTTGGACCAGGTGCACCGACTGATCGAACCCGGCCCGGTCATCCTGGTCAGCACGGAGTGGCAGGGGACACCCAACGTCATGACCAACGGCTTCAACATGATGGTGCACCACGCGCCGCCGTTGATCGCCTGCACCATCGGTCCGTGGGACCACAGCTACACGGCGCTGGTCGAGACCGGCGAGTGCGTGATCTCGATCCCCACGGCCGACATGGCCGCCACGGTGGTCGACATCGGGAACTGCTCAGGTGCCGATGTCGACAAGTTCGGGAAGTTCGGCCTCACGGCTGTGGCCGGTGACGCGGTCCGGGCACCTCTCGTCGCCGAGTGCTGGGCGAACATCGAGTGCCGGGTGGCCGACACCCGTCTGGTGGACTCCCACTCCCTCTTCCTTCTGGAGGCGGTCCGCGCCTGGACCGACCCCTCGCGGGAGGCTCCCCGGCTGTTCCACCACCGCGGCGACGGGACCTTCACGCTGGACGGCCCGGTCGTCGACCTCAAGTCGCGCATGACCAAGTGGCAGTACCTGGTCTAGGCCGCGGGGAAGCTTGCTGTTGATGCATCAGCAAGATCCGAGGGGCTATTGTTGACGTGACAACCTTTGGAGGGTGAGTGGCGACGCGTTCCTTCCCGAAGCGGCCGTCATGATGAGCGACCGCACAGGACAGCGAGGTGTGGGATGAAGGACGAAGGGAAGTCACGCACCTGCTTCTCGCTGCTGGGGCAGGTCCGCGCGCACCACGGCGACCACGAGATCGACCTCGGCTCGCCGCAACAGCGAGCGGTGGCAGCCGCGTTGCTGCTCGCTCAGGGCCGGCCCCTGACCGTGAACGACCTTGTCGAAGCGGTGTGGGAGCGTCCGCCGAACTCGCCCGCCTCGGTGGTGCGGACCTATGTGTGGCGGCTGAGGAACGCGCTGGAACCAGGTCATCTCCGGGCACAGCCCTGGCGGATCCTGCGGTCGGTGGCCGGCGCCTACCTGCTGGACGTCGACGACGACCGCGTGGACTGGCAGGCGTTCAAGCGGCACGTCGGGGAAGCCAGGGCCCGGCGGCTGGACGGTGACCACGCAGCGGCCCTGCTCTCCTACGACAGGGCCCTGGCGCTGTGGCGGGGCGATCCGCTGACCTCGGTGCCGGGTCCGCTGGCGGACCGCGAACGCTTCCGCATCCAGGCCCAGCACCTCGACGTGCTGGAGGAACGCCTGCACCTCCAAGTGGACGCGGGCCACTACGCCGAGGCGATCACCGGTGCCTCCGCTCTCGTCGAACAACATCCGCTGCGCGAAGGTCTGCACCAGGCGCTCATGCACGCCCTGTACCGGGCGGGACGCCAGGCGGACGCTCTGGCCGCCTACCGCACGGTCCACCGGATCCTGGACGAGGAACTCGGCATCGCGCCCGGTCCGGACCTGCGGTCGCTGCACGCCCGGATCCTCCGGGCCGGCCGTCCCGCCCCCGCACCGCCGAACCCCGAAACCGCGCGGCGCCGGACGCCGGTCCCGCGTCAACTTCCCTACGCAGCAGCCGACTTCACCGGTCGCGTCCCGCAGACTCAGCGCGTCCACGACGCACTGCTGCGGCATCACGCCCACGCCATGCCCATCGTGCTGGTCACCGGCATGGGCGGTGTGGGAAAGACGGCCCTGGTGATGCACAGTGTGCGGACGGTCCTGGCCTCCTACCCCGACGGGCAGCTGCACACCGACCTGCGCGGCGCCGGCGGCACACCGGCGGATCCCGGATCCGTCCTGGCGGCATTCCTGCGCGCCCTCGGCCACGCGGACTCCGTCATCCCGGACGAGCTCGACGAACGCGCGGCACTGTACCGGACGGTTCTGGCACGGCGACGCGTGCTGATCGTCCTGGACGACGCGGCCGACAGGGAACAGATCCTGCCGCTCCTGCCGGGTTCGCCCACCTGTGCCGTGGTCGTCACCAGCCGCAACAGCCTGGCGCCGCTCCCCGTCAGCCTGCGCGTCACCCTCGGGGCCCTGCCCGACGACGAAGCGCTGGACCTGTTCACCCGGCTGGTGGGCAGCGCACGCGTAGCAGCCGAACCACAGCTCGCACGCCAGGTGCTGGCCAGTTGCGGGGGCCTGCCCCTCGCCATCCGCGTCATCGGCTCACGGCTTGCGGCGCGCCCGAGTGGAGCCTGGCCCGACTGGCCGAACGGCTCGCCGACGAACAGCACCGGCTGTCGGAACTGAGCGTGGAATCCGTCGCCGTGGAATCCAGCTTCGCCCTCGGCTACAGGCAACTGGACGACTGCGCACGCCGCGCATTCCGGCTCTTGGCCGTCCCCGCGCAGAGCGGCTTCGACGTGCCCGTCGCCACCCGAGTCCTGGCCAGGCCGCAAGCAGCCGTGGCGCAGGCGCTGGAGAGACTCGTGAGCGCGGGACTGCTGGAATCCCCGGCACCGGACCGTTACCGCTACCACGACCTCGTCCTGCTGTTCGCGCAGCGCCTGGCCGCCCGAACGGACTCCACCGTGGAGCGCCACGCGGCGCTCGGCCGACTGCTCGATCACCACCTGATCACCGCGGCGGGCGCCTACCACTTCCTGCTCCCCGGACACACGGAGGAGGTCCATGCCAGCACGTCGCGGACATCCTCGAACAGCGGCCCGCCGCGCAGGACGGGGAGCGCGGTCCTGGGGACCCCAGCTCGGTGACGTCCTCCGGCTCATCACCCAGACAGCGGCCTCGCACACCGACCGGGCGGCGACCCTGTTGCTCATGCTCGGCGCCGCCACCATCAACGCGCACCGATGGCGCGAGCTGATTCCCGTGGCGACCACGGTCTGCGAAGCGGCGGTGGCCGGCAGCGACCACCGCTCCGAAGGACGCGCCCGCTACATGCTCGCCGGAGCGCTCACGCAGGTCGGCCGCCTGGAGGACGCCCGGGGTCACGTGCTGCGCGCCCTTGAGCTGACCGAGAGCGTCGGCGACGACGACGTGCACGCCATGGCGCTCAACCTGCACGGCGTCATCGTCGGATGGCACGATCCCGTCGCCGGTATCGGTCACCACCTGCAGGCTGCCGAACTGGCCCACCAGCGTGGCAACTCCTCGCTCGAGGCCGTCGCCCTCGGCAACATGGTGCAGACGCGGCTGCTCATGACAGGCATCGACGAGGACACGGTCGCCGCGTCCCTGCGTCAGCTGGAGCTGTACCGCGGCAACGCCGACCGCTACGGCGAGGCCACCGGTCACTACCGTCACGGCCAAGTGCTGCTGCGGCAAGGCCTGGCCCAGGACGCGATCGCCTCCCACCACCGCACACTGGCCCTCCTGGAACAGGGCGAGCAGGACTTCCTGCGGGGCGGCACGCACATGCGGCTGTCGGAGGCGTACCTGCGCACCGGAGAAGCCGCCGCGGCCCTCGGTCACGCCGAACGGGCCCTGGCGCTGAGCCGTGCAGTGCACCACGATCACCTCGCGGCCCTCTCCCTGACCGCCCTCGGCGACGCCCTGGCCGCGCTGGACCGCCACGAGCAGGCACGGCTGCACTGGCAGCGCGCGGTGGACGAGCTGCGGCGCCTGGAATTCACGAACGACGCGCAGCGAGTGGCCCGACGGCTTGCACAGCTGCCTCCGCCTCCACGGGGACCCGCGCGACAGGGCTGAGTAGGGGCCTGCGGAGAGAGCCGCGGAAGCCCGCACTCGTCCGCCCCGTCGAAGACGCCTGCACCCGCAAGCCCGGACAGGCCGTAGGCGCGTACGGACGGTTCGGGACGGCGCCCGGGCACTCCCAAGACCGGAAAAGACAGGTCGCCCCCGGAAATTGCCGGATCCCGGCGGGAGGGCGGAGATAGCCTCAGCAGGCGAATCGTCCGACGGGGAGGGGCACGGTATGCCGGGGCAGGACTGGACCGAACGTGCGGGAGAGTTGTTCGAGGCGGCGATGTTCGGCGGTGACACGTCCGCGCTCGATCGGTCCGACGAAGCGCTGGACGCGATCGAGGCACCGCTCTCCCTGGCGCGGGGAAAGGTGTTGCACGTCCGCTTCCTGAACGACCGCGAGGAGAACGACCAGGAACTGGTGCTCTTCGAGCGCGCGGCCGAGTTGTACCGGCGTCTGGGGGACGCGTCGGGCGAGGCGGACGCGTTGTTCTGGGTCGGCTGCTGGTATCAGGTGGTGAAGGGCGACGGCGCCACCGGCAGGCCGTACTTCGAGCGGTCGTACGCGCTGGCGAAATCCGTCGACGACCGGATGACGATGTCCTACGCGATACGCCATCTCGGCTTTGCCGACAAGGACGCAGGCCGGTTCGATCAGGCCCGTGAGCGGTTGACCGAATCGGTGACGCTGCGCCGGGAGACAGGTTTCAGGGCCGGGGAAGCGGCCGGCCTGGTGGCGCTGGCCTACTTCTCGGCCGAGACCGGCGACCGATCGGCGGCGCTCGACCACCTCGATGAAGCCGAGTCGGTCGCCGAAGGGTGTGGTGCCAAGGCCGTGTTGGAGTGGATCGCCCACGCCCGCACGCTCATCCGGCCCTAGATGATCAATTCCAGGGGATCGGCTGCGCGCAGGGGACGAGGGCAGCACCGAGGGCGCACGCCCGGCGGTGTCGTCGCCCGTGTCATGCGGCGCATGCTCGCGCCCTACGGCTGGTGTGCGGCTTCGGGCCGCGTCGGCGGGGGCGGCGGCTGTGCCGGGGTGACGGTGTAGTGCCAGAACGGTCGTACAAGCGCTGCGCCGACGATGACGACGACCATGCAGAGCAGCGAACTGCCTGTCCACGCGACACCGAGACCGGTGGCGGAGGCCATGGCGCCGGCACGTAGGTCCCCGAGGCGCGGACCGCCGGCGACGACGACGGTGAAGACGCCCTGCAGCCGGCCACGCATGGCGTCCGGTGCGTAGGTCTGCAGAATCGTCTCGCGGTAGACCGCGCTGACGAGGTCCGCCGCTCCGGCGGCGGCCAGGAGGACCACGGCGGCGAGGAGGTGGCGGACGGTGCCCGCGAGGGCGATGGCCGCCGCCCAGGTGGTGACGGCGATCGCCAGCGCCCGGCCTTGGCGGCGCACTCGTCCGATCCATCCGCTGAACAGCCCCGCTGCGACCGACCCGATGGCGATGGCCGCGTACAGCAGTCCCACTCCTCCGCCGAAGCGCAGCTGTGCCGCTGCCGGGAACAGGGCGGTCGGCATGGCCATCGTCATCGCCGCGATGTCGACCGCGAAGGACATCCAGAGCACGGGGGCGGCGGCGATGAACCGCAGCCCGTCGACGACCGAGCGCAGCCCGCCGGTGCGGGCCCCCGAGCCGGTCGGCCGGATCGAGGGCAGGTTGACGGCCGAATACAGCAGGACGGAGAACAGCACGGCGTCGGCGCCGTAGGCCCAGCAGTAGCCGTTCGGCAGCGAGATCAGGAGGCCCGCCACAAGGGGCCCGGTGACCTGCCCGACATTGCCGGCGGTGAAGTACAGCGTGTTCGCGGCGGGCACCAACGGGGTGGGAACGATGCGGGGAATGATCGCGCCCCGGGCGGCGGACGACACGGCGAAGGCGCCGGCCTGGAAAGCGACGAGGGCGAGGACGAGGGGCACCGAGCGCAGATCGGCAAGCGCCTGGAACAGCAGGGCGAGTGTGATCGCCCAGGTGAGGCAGGCCGACGCCAGGTAGAGCGTACGGCGGTCGAACCGGTCGGCGATGGCGCCGCCGTACAGGCCGAAGACCACGAGCGGTACGAGGCCGGCCAGCCCCGTCAGCCCCACGGACAGCGACGACCACGTCAGCGCGTACACCTGTACCGGGATGGTGACGCCGGTGACCATGGTCCCGACGTATGCCGCGCCCTGCCCGATCAGCAGGCGACGGAAGACCGGGTGCGCCAGCGGGCGGGTGTCGAGGGCGACGCCGCGCAGACCGGAGGCCGGCCGGGCCTTCAGCGCGGGCGGGCCCGCGGGAGGAACATCGCGCGGGGTGCGGGGCGTCGTGGGCATGGTCACCACGCTGGCAGGACCACACGCTGCAGCGCTTCCGATATTCTGCCGTCACGTGTCGGAAAACAGTCAGGCGGAGAAGCCGGCGGCGGAGCCCAGGGACACCACGCATGCCCACCTCGCGGGTGAGGTCATCCGCCGTCACCAGCATGGCTATCACCAGCTTCTCTACGTCAGCGCCGGTGTGCTGGCGGTGCAGACGGGCGAGGCATCCTGGGTGGCGTCCAGGGCGCGCGCCGTGTGGATTCCGGCGGGCGTCTGGCATCAGCACCGGGTACACGGGCACAGCTCCGTGCACACGCTCGGCTTCGCCGCCCACGACACCCTGCTGAGGGCCCGGACGCCGGTCGTTGTGGCCGTGGACACCCTGGTGCGCGAACTGATCATCGCGTGCAGTGAACCGTCCCTCCCGCAGCAGGAGGCACGCCACCTGCGCGCCGTCCTGCGGGACCGGCTGCGGCGAGCCCTCGTGGAGCCATTGACGCTGCCCGTCCCCGACAACTCCCTGCTGCGGCAGGCGTGCGCGCTGGTGACCGGCGATCTGCGGCAGCCACGGACGGCCGCCTGGCTCGCACGGAGCATCGGCGTGAGCGAGCGCACCCTGGCCCGGCTGTTCAGGAGCGAGTTCGGCATGACCTATCCACAATGGAGGACCAACGTCCGGGTGTTTCACGCCATGGTGCTGCTGGCGGAAGGAGCAAGCGTCAGTGAAACGGGACGCCAGTGCGGATGGGCCACGACCAGTGCGTTCATCGACACGTTCAGCCGCACCATGGGCCAGACACCGGGAACCTATCGCGTCGCACCCGGTGACGAGGCCCGGCTACAGCTGTGATCACCGCATCGGAGCCTTCCTTGACAGACACGTCAGTTGGGCTGAGCCCGCGTCAGTCGGAGAGTCCTCAGGGCCGGTCGGGGACGGAGTCGTAGCCCTCGGTCCGGGAACGGCTCGAAACGCGGAGAATCGCGCCGCCGTTCAGCCGTGATCGACACCGACTGAGGCTTCGCTTCTATCCGGACCCCTATGTCATCCCGCTGCCGGCGGCGGCCCTGGTGTATTCACCGCACGCCTCACGAAAACCCGTTCATCATCCGGGACGCTGTGCCCGACCACAGGCCCCGGCTGTTCCTGGGAGTGGGACTCCCAGGAAATTCACGGCCTTCATAAGGATTCTTCCGGCGAGCAGACTCGAATGCGTAAGGAAAAGCTCCCCGCGAGGGAAGCGGAGAATTCGGAAGAGGACAATTCATGGCTACGTGGTTCGTGACCGGTGCGTCGCGGGGGCTCGGTGCGGAGATCGCACGGGCCGCGCTGCGGGAGGGCAACAACGTCGTGGTCGCCGTGCGCAATCCCGACCGCGTCCCCGACGACCTCAAGGCGTCCGAGGCGGTCTTCCCGGTCGCCCTGGACGTGACCGACACCGACAGCATCCCCGCCGCGGTCGAGGCGGCCGTGGAGAGGTTCGGCGGGATCGACGTCCTGGTCAACAACGCCGGCCGCGGCCTGCTCGGCGCCCTGGAGGAGATCACCGACGCCGAGGCCCGCTCCCTGTTCGACCTCAACGTCTTCGGCCTGATCAACGTCACCCGCGCCGTCCTGCCGGTCATGCGCGAGCAGGGCTCCGGCAAGCTCGTCCACATCGGATCACGCTCCGGCTTCGAGGGCGAGCCCGGCGTCAGCCTCTACTCCGCCTCCAAGTTCGCCGTCGCCGGCATCAGCGAAGCACTCGGCGCGGAGATGGCCCCGTTCGGCATCCAGTCGATGGTCGTCGAACCCGGCGTCTTCCGCACCGACTTCCTCGACTCCAGCTCCCTCTCCGTCGCCGCGAACCGCATCCCCGACTACGACGGCACCCCCGCACACGTGACCCTGGACTGGATCGACCAGGCCAACCACGCCCAGCTCGGCGACCCCGTCAAGGGCGCCGCCCTCATCGTGGAAGTCACCACCACCGACAAGCTCCCCACCCACCTCTACCTCGGCCGCGACACCCTCGAACGCCTCGAGGCCAAGTACCAGCAGGTCCACGACGACCTCACCGACTGGCGCGAGAAGTCCGCCGCCACCGCCCACAACGACGCCGCCTGACTCGCGCGGTCGCCTCACCGGGGGCCGGTTTCTCCACCGAGGTGTCCGGCCCCGGTTCCTCCCTCCGGCTGTCACCCCCTGAACTCCACGTGAAGAGGAAAACGATCATGTCTGCTGTCGTGCTCTCCGGTACCCCGCTGTCCGGTCGCGTCGCCGTCGTCTCGGGTGCGTCCAGCGGTATGGGCGCCGCGACCGCCGAACGCCTGGCCGAACTCGGAGCGGCCGTGGTGGTCCTGGCCCGCCGTCAGGACAGGCTCGACCAGGTGGTCAAGAACATCGAGGCAGCCGGCGGCACCGGTTACGCCCTCGCCGTCGACGTCACCGACCGCGCCGCCGTCCAGGCCGCCGCCGACCGGGTCGCCGACCGGTTCGGCAAGGCCGACCTCGTCTTCAACAACGCCGGCGTCCAGCTCATCTCCGGCATCGAGGAACTCAAGGTCGACGACTGGCAGCGCCAGATCGACCTCAACATCACCGGCCTGATGAACGTCATCGCCGCCTTCCTCCCCCACCTGACCGACTCCGCCGCCCGGGGCAGGCCGGCCGACCTCATCAACACCTCCTCCATCGCCGCCACCCGCATCCTGGAGAAGTTCTCCGTCTACTCCGGAACCAAGGCCTACATCAGCCACCTGACCCGCCTCCTGCGCGTCGAACTCGGCCGCAAGATGGTCCGCGTCGCCACCGTCGAACCGGGCATGGTCGACACCGAACTCCCCGACCACGTCACCGACCCCGACGCCTCCCGGCTCATGGCCGGCCTCATCCACGACATCGACGTCCTCCAGAGCGCCGACATCGCCGAAACCGTCGCCTTCATGGCCGCCGTCCCCCGCCACGTCAACCTCACCGAGATCACCGTCCTCCCCACCGCGCAGACCGTCTGACACGCGCGGGCGGGTATGGGGTGGGAGGAACAGGCCACGGTCTCTTCCTCCCACCCCATACCCGCGCGCCCCCACCGGCCCGGCTCCGTGAGGAAACAGCACCCGGCGGCAACTCCTGTGGCCCGCCCGGCCACTGCGGCCTACTCGTCGGACGGCACTCCTCCTATCCTTTCGACGGTGGAGTGGATGACCCTCGCGAGCACCATGGTCGGCGGTGTGATCGCCACGATGTCCGCCGGCTACCTCGAGCGCCGGCGCTGGAAACGCGACCGGATCGACCAGCGGACCGAGGCGCGCCGCGTCCTGTACGGCAACTACCTGGCCGCCCTGTCTCAGGCCAGGCTCACGTTCAGTCGCCTCTGCAGAGACGCGGAGGCGTCCCGTGCGGAGCGCAGAAAGGCCGCTTGGGATGCCTTCGATCCGTGCTCCGGGTTCCGCCACCAGATGACGATCTCCGCAGCCAGGGAGGTGGTCGAGCCATCGGAAGACCTGTACCGCACACTCCGTGACCTCCGGAACGCCGTTGCCGACGGGCTCCTCCTCGAAGGCGGCGACTACGCGGAACACCGCGTCCGATACGACTCCGCGCTCGACGCGTTGCGAGCCGCCATGCGCGAAGATCTCGAGGCTGAACCGTAGGTGCGTCCACCCCCTCAAGTCGACAGCCCTCAAGGACTTTGGCCCCGCCCTGAACCACCGCTGGACACCCTCGCGTACGTGATGCGGCTTCGTCGAGTCGTCTCCGGCGCGCACCCTCCGGATCCGAAGACCCGGGGCGGAGGTGTCTACGGACCGGGGGAGGGGCGGGGGGTGGACACGTGGGACTCCCAGTCGGCGCGGCCTCCGGCGCCCAGAACCGTGACCTCGCCCGCCAGTTCGCCGGGGGGATGCGCGCGCATCTCGTGCCGGGCGATCCGGCCGACGATCGCCGGGAACAGCGGCCGCAGGGGCTGGCACCAGCGCAGCCACGGTGGTGCGTAGACGTAGGGGGCGCGACGGATGACGCCGGCGGCCAGCCAGTCGGCGACCCGCGCGGGCGTGTGGACCTGTCGTGCGAACCAGGGCTGGTTGCGTCGCAGGGCTCGCAGGACGGGGTGATCGTCGATGTCGGCGACCATGTCGGTGCCGGTCCAGTGCAGATAGGCGATGCCGACGGTGATCCCGTCCGGTTCGACCTCGCCGCGCAGGGCGAGAGCGAAGGATTCCGCGCCGGCCTTGGAGGCGCAGTAGGCGCTCATCATGGGGGCGGAGCCGAAGGCGGCCGTGGACGCGATCTGAAGGAAGTGGCCTCGGGTCGTTTCCAGTTGGGGGAGGAAGGCCCTGGCTGTGTTGGCGGATCCGACGAGGTTGACGTCGACGACTCGCCGCCACAGGTCGGCCGCGGTGCGGGTGAAGGGGCCGCTGGCGGCGATGCCGGCATTGGCCACCACCACGCTTGCCGGACCCAGCGCATCCTCCACGCGGTGGGCGGCGACCTCGAGCGCGGCGTTGTCGGTGACATCGGCTTCGAGGCAGACGCTCCTGTTCGGCAAGGAGGCGGCCGCCCGGCGGAGGGTCTGCTCCTCACGCCCGACCAGGGCGACGAGCATCCCGGCTTCGGACAGGCGCTGTGCCAGGGCCGCGCCGACACCGCGGGCGGCGCCGGTCACGACCGCCACCCGCCCGCTCAGCGGTGTGCCGGGGGAGGACCGGTGTCCCCCGGTGCCGTCGATGTCACGCATGTCGCCTCATTCCTCGCTGCTGCCGCCGCCGGGACCCACCCCTGTCTGTCTACCCGAAAACATATGCTTTGTCCGTATCGTCACGGAGTGGGAAGGCGCGGTGTCCCGCCGTGACGGGAGGCCGCATCCGCGGATGGTGCGAGGCTGAACGACAGTTGGCGTACGGTCGTCTCTTCTGTGACCACCTGTACAGCTCACGGTCCGCTGTTCGCCAAGTGTTCCCCGCAAGATCGGCATGTCCTCGACACCGACTAAGGAAGCGCTTGTGACAACGCATCGCACTTTACGCAGAGCGTCCGCCCTCGCCCTGGGTGCCGCACTGGTCGCCCTTCTGACCGCCGCCCCCGCCGGGGCCGGCGACGAGCGCCTGCCGACGGTCACCCCAGCAGGCGAGACTCCCGCGCTCTACGACGACGAGGCGGGCGGCAACTCCGACGCCGACGACCCGGCGATCTGGCGCAATGCGGGCGACCCCGACGCCAGCCTCGTCATCGCGACCGCGAAGGAAGGCGGCCTGCGGGTGTACGACCTGGACGCTCGCCTGGTGCAGTCGCTGCCCGTGCCGCGTCCGCCGGCCCAGGACGACGCCCCGGGCCGGTTCAACAACGTCGACCTCGTCACCGGCCTGCGCACCTCCACCGGCCGGGCCGACGTGGCCGTGGTCAGCGACCGGGGCAACGACCGGCTGCGGATCTATCGCGTCGACCCGTCCCTGCCGGACGCCCCGCTCGCGGACATCACCGACCCGGCCGCCGTCCCGGTCTTCTCCCAGGACCAGGCCGAGATCAACGACCAGCGCACCGCGTACGGCCTCGCCGCCTGGCGGGACAGAGCCACCGGCCGCTCCTACGCCGTGGTCAGCCGGCGGGAACGGACCCGGCTCGCCCTCGTCGAACTGACCCCGACCGCGCGCGGCACGGTCGGCTACCGCAAGATCCGCACCCTCGACCTCCCGTCGTCGTTCCGCCTGCCCGACGGCACCACCTGGTCCCCCTGCGCCGAGCCCGGTGAACTGCCCCAGGTGGAGGGCATGGTGGTGGACGCCGCCATCGGCACGCTCTACGCCGCCCAGGAGGACGTCGGCATCTGGCGGCTGCCCGCCGACCTGACCGGCAAGCCTGTTCTGGTGGACAAGGTCCGCGAGTACGGCGTCCCCGGCGTCTACGACGAGACCACCGAGGAGTGCACGGCCGGCGCCGACCCCGGATTCGGCGGCGAGCGGCTCACCGCGGACGTCGAGGGCCTCACCCTGTTCCAGGAAGCCGACGGCGACGGCCATCTCTTCGCCTCCAGCCAGGGCGACGACACCTTCGCCCTGTACGACCGTGAGGTGGGTGAGCGCAACGAGTACGAGGGCGGTTTCCGTATCGGCGCGGCCTCCGCGACGCTCGACGGCTCGGAGGAATGCGACGGTGCCGCCGTGCTGAACGCCCCGCTCGGCAGCCGCTTCCCGGACGGCCTGCTGGTCGTCCAGGACGGGCACGAGACCCCCGAGGTCCCCGACGGCGAGGGCGATGTCCGCACGGCGACCGGTTTCAAGTTCGTCGACCTGGGCTATGTCGTGGACGCCGCCGACCTGTGACGTCCGCCCCGCGCCGACCTTCCCGCCGCCGGGTGCTCCACCGCACCCGGCGGCAGTGACGACACATGGTCGGCGACAGCCCCTGGGCACACCACACGAGGCGATCGGCCGCTCACGGGACAGGCTGACCACGGAGATCGACTGAGGCAGGTGCGGCCTCGGCGTGGCTCGCCTCGCGCTCGGGACCGGGGCAGGCTGAGTGGTGTGCCCCTCGAGGGCGCCGGCCTCGCCGATCTCGACGCCGACCCCGCCCACCCCTGGGAGCGTGGTGACATGAACGCCTCTCCCGACCACAGCACCAGGGCCGCCCGGCCCGCCCGAGAGGACACCCGCCCCGAACCGGAGCCGTTCGGCCCGGGCACCCTGCTCTGGGACCGGGCCGGTGACGTACGGCTGCTGCTCTCCCTCCCCGCCGCCTTCGTGCTCCAGGTCGCCCATCCCGCGGTCGGAGCCGGAGTCGACGAACACTCCGTGTTCCGGACCGACCCCTGGGGCCGGGCACACCGCTCCCTGGAGTCCCTCCAGCTGTGGATCTACGGCGGTCAACGGGCGGTCGAGGAGGGCCGCAGGCTGCGCACGGTGCACAGGCGTATCGGCGGCACCGATTCCCACGGCCGCTCCTACCATGCGCTCACCCCGGCCAATTACGCCTGGGTGCACGCCACCGCCTATCCCGTCTTCCTGACGTCCGCCCGCTATCTGTCCCGTCCCCTCGACGACGGGGAGGAACGCCGCCTGTACGACGAACTGCTCCGGCTCGGCGACATCCTCGGCATCAGGCGGCGGGACATGCCGGCCACGCCTGAGGAGTACTGGCCCTACTTCGACCGGATGGTGCGGGAGGAGCTGGAGAACACCGTGGTCCTGCGTGAACTGCTCGACCCACGGCGGCCGGTTCCCCCGCCCGACGGCTCGGGCGCACTCGTGCGCAGGCTCTGGCCGCTGGTCCATCCACCCCTCGCCCGCCTGCACGTCTTCGTCACGACCGGCCTGCTGCCGCCCGTCGCCCGTGACCGCCTGGGGCTTGCGTGGACGGCACGGGACGAGCGCAGAATGCGCCGCCTGGGCGCCGTCGTACGCACCGTCGTCCCGCTCCTGCCGGAGCGCCTGCGCTTCCTGCCCGTCGCGTGCGAGGCCCGTCGCGCCGCCCGTGCGGGCCTGCCTCCCCCTCGGACGTGACGATCCCCGCAGTGCGCATTGCACGGCACAAGCGTGGAACAAGGGCCCCATGACCTCACTCACGGAACAGCAGAACGTGGCCGACTTCTACGACTTCGAGGCCGCCCTGACGGAGGACGAGCGCAAAGTCCTGCTCAGGACAAGGGCGTTCATGCGCGACGAGGTGCAGCCGCTGGTGGCCCGGCAATGGGCCGACGGGACATTCCCCAAGGAGTTGATCACGCGGTTCCGTGAGAGCGGGCTGGTCGGTCTGCCGTACGAGGGCTACGGCGACCACGGCCCCGCCGCCGGCCACCTGCTGACCGGGATGATGGCGATGGAGATGAGCCGGGTCGACGCTTCGGTCGCCACCTTCTTCGGCGTCCACAACGGACTCGCCATGTACGCGATCCACGCCTGCGGCGACCAGGCCCAGAGAGACCGCTGGCTGCCCGGCATGGCCAGGATGGACACCGTCGGGGCGTTCGCGCTCACGGAACCGCTCGACGGCTCCGACATCGCGGCCGGCATGCACACCACCGCCCGGCGCGACGGCGACACATGGGTGCTCAACGGCGCCAAGCGCTGGATCGGCAATGCGACCTTCGCCGACCACATCGTCGTCTGGGCCCGAGACGCCGACGACGACCAGGTCAAGGGCTTCGTCGTCGACAGGGGCACGGCGGGGTTCCGGGCCGAGAAGATCGCCCACAAGACGTCTCTGCGCATCGTGGAGAACGCGGACATCACCCTCGACGACGTCCGCGTGCCGGAGTCCGACCGGCTGCAGAACGCGTCCTCCTTCCGTGACGTCGCGGAGATCCTGCGCGCCACGCGCAGCGGGGTCGCCTGGCAGGCCCTCGGCGTCATGATCGGCGCATACGAGCTGGCCCTGCGCTACGCCACCGAAAGGCAGCAGTTCGGCCGTCCGCTCGCGGGTTTCCAGCTCGTCCAGGACCTGCTGGTGAAGAGCCTGGGCAACATCACCTCGAGCTGGGGCATGCTGCTTCAGCTGGCCCGGCTGCAGGACGCCGGGGTCTTCCGGGACGAACACTCGTCCCTGGCGAAGGCCCACGTCACCGCCCGCATGCGCGAGGTCGTGGCATGGGCCCGGGAGATCTTCGGGGGCAACGGCATAGTCCTGGAGTACGACGTGGCGCGCTTCTTCGCGGACGCGGAGGCCATCTACTCCTTCGAAGGCACCCGGGAGATGAACACGCTGATCGTCGGCAAGGCGATCACCGGGCAGAGCGCCTTCGTCTGAACCACCGTGGGCCCGGCCGGGTCGGCGAAGCCCGTCCCGGTCGCGGGGACGGGCTTCCGGCGGCACCCGCCCCAGCCACCGACCTTGTCAGTGCTTGAAGGAGTCCTTGGTCCTCTCTTTCCCGCCCCGCATCCTGCCCCGTGATTCGAGGGCGGCGCCCTTCGCTGCGAGGGTTTCCTTGTGCAGCGCGTGAGCCGCCTTTCGTACGGTCTTTCCGACGATCTGCTCGGCCCTTGCCTTGGCCTTCTCTCCGGCGCTCATATCAGTACCTCCGCACAGTCCCACCGGCCGAGTGCCCCTGAAGCAGAGGCAGAACCACGATCCGACCGTGCGTCGCTCCGGTGCGGTACGACGCCGTGTCCTGCCGCGAAGGTCGAAACCGCCGGCCGCCGCGGCCGAGGGCACGGCAGCATGCGGCACGACGGTGGCATCGCGTCTGCTTGCGTGACAGTCTGAGGACCGTGATCATCAGGGTGAGTGAGGCACGCGTACGGCCCGAACGTTTCGAGGCGTTCCGCGACATGATCGTTGCTGCGGTTCGTGAGTTCCCGAGCCGCTACCCGGGGCTGGTGGACCACGAGGTGATGATCGCGCCGCCGGACTCGCTGCTGTACGTCAGTCGCTGGCGCAGCGAGCGGGATCTGGTCGGTTATGCCGGCGAGCACTGGCGTGACCAGCCCGTGGTTCTGCCGGGCGAGGACGAGTACCTCGTCGCACCGCTTCAGGTGCGCCACTTCACGCCCACCTCTCTGAGCTGACTCGCGCCGGCGTCCCGACGGGGCCCGGAGCCAGTGCGGATCGGCGGGCCGGCGTGCTGGATTGAGGCCGGTCCGCGCGGGCACGCGCACCTCGGGACGGCAGGCGGCAGGGGAGAGGTGAGCGGATATGCCCGAGCGGCCGAGGGCGCTGTCGAAGCAACGGCCGCGGCCGGTGGACCGTGAGGGCGTCCGGACGCCCCCGTTGCGGCCCGGCGGCTACGATCCGGCCGACTACGCCGCGTGCGTGGTGCGCAGCGCGGGGGAGGCCGGGGTTTCGGCCCTGCTCGTGATGACCGTCCTCCACAATGAGGCCTACAAGCCGCACCATCCGCTGCTGGAGCGGCTGTGGCAGTGGTGGAAGCCCAAGGCGTCCTTCGGACTGGCCAACATGCACCGTGCGACGTTCGAGGGGGTGCGGCGAACGCACGGCCTGTCGGAGCGGTGGCAAGACCTTCGCGACGACCCCGCTTTCGCCATCCACGCGGCGGCCCTGCATCTGAAGGACCTCGACCGGAGCCTTCCCCCGCGGCACGTGCGCCGCTACACCCGCGACGAACTCCTCGCCCTGGGCTACAACGCGGGCGAACGCAACATGCGGGCCTTCGCCCGGGGCGTCCCGCCGGGCCCCATGGCACGGTCGTACCTGCGCCGTTTCCGCGCGTACCGGAGCCGGGCCGCCGAGGTGCTGGCGGACCGCGGCAGGCCGGGCGACGCCGTGGCCGGTTGAGCGGCGCACACAGCCAAGCGGTCGGGTCCGCTGAAACGGGCTTCGTGTCTTCTGAGAGGGTGAACGGACCTGCCGGCAGCGGTGTGGTGCAGCGGATTCGGAGGGCGGACCGGATACGGGTGTGTGCCATGGTCCGACTCTCCCCGCGCCGACGTCCCGCCCCCCTCGCGGTGATCGCCGCCTCGCTCCTGGCCGCACCGTGCCTGACGGCCGCCACGGCACCAGCCGCGTCGCATCAGTTCTCCCTCCCCGGGGCCCAGGCCCCGGGCGACGGGAAGCACCGTCCAGCAGACGGCCTCAGTCGGCAGGTGAAGCAGTTCAAGCGCCAGTTGGCGAAATCCGGCTACGTGTCACAGTCGGGCGCCGAGGCCACGTTCGACCTGAACCGGAGGTACTGCGAGGGAGCCGTTTTCAGCGGCATGTGGCCCAATCCGCAGTCGCCGTACATCATCACCAGACTGCCGGAGGTACCAGGACAGGCGCCCAACACCAACCCACCCGTGACATGGCGTCTCCGACAGGACGAGGCGATCGTCATGATCGGGAGGACGCCACCGCCGGAGGCGTACTTCTCCTTCGACCTCACCATGATGAGGGGCGCGCTGCCCACCGGCCCGCTCCTCTGGCCTTCCGTGGGCGACCCGATCAACAACAAGACGGTACGCACGACCGGCTCGACGCCCTACAACCGGCCGTTCGCCCTCGTGGTCACGGGGCACAAGCGCACTCGGGCCGAGGTGGACAGGATGCTCGCCGCCGCCGGGCTGCGGGGCTCGACGAACAACATGACGATTCCGCCCGCCATGTTCCGGCTGGGCCTCGGCAAGCACTCGGACCAGTTCCTGATGGGCGTGCGCACGATCGAGCCCGACCCCGGCTACAAGAAGGCGCTCGACCGCTACCGCGCCGCGCCTCCGCTCCAGGTCTTCCGCGTCCGGCCGAAGGGCGGTTCCGCAGACCGGACGAAGCCGGTGTACTCACCCGATCCCCTGCCCGTTCCCCCGCTGCGCGTCTCCGGAACCGGGGCCACCGAACTCGGCCTCAACCCGACGCTGCAACTGCTGCGCCGGCGGATCGTCAAGGCCTATCCCGGGTTCACGGCACGCGACCTGGTGGTCCGCAGAGGCTTCGAGGAGTCGTATCCGGGGCTCCAGGAGAACCTGCTGACCGATCCGCCCGGCCGCCCGGGGGTGGCCGCCCTGTCGAACGACGCCGACGACCCGCTCAGCCCCAGCTTCAAACTGCCGAAGGGGTCCTTCCTCGTCACCTACGGCACGAACCACGTGGCCACCCGGCAGGCGAGCTACTCGAGTGTGACCGTCTACGCCGACGCCAAGGCGGCCGTGTCCCTGGCGGCCAAGAACAACGGCGAACTGCGCGGCAGCGCCCGTGACTTCATCCGCGACCAGCCGAACGCGGACAAGTTCTACGCCTGGGCCTTCAGCCGGGCCGGCAAGACCGGACCGACGGGCGCGCACGTGACCACGCTGCCGTCCACCCACACCGACTACTGCGCGCGATACGGCGGCACCAGGCGCGTCGACATGAGCACGGTCCAAGTCGTCGCCCGCGCCTACATGCAGCCCAAGACGTTCACCCGCCCCGCACTCTCCTCACTGCTCCTGGACCGCCTGCTCCTGTTCACCCCGAAGAAATAGGGCGGCGTGCCGTCTCGTTGGCCTTCTCCGGGCGCCGGCCCGGCCACGATCTGATGGATCAGCTCCGATGAGGGCCCTGCCAGGACCATCGCGGACCCGCTGCCGGTCCAGGGGCCTAAGAGGCCCTGCCGTGGAACAGTGGAAGAGGCGAGGCAGAACGGTGTGCCGCCCGCGAAGGTCCAGGCCCGGCGAAGGAGGAGGACGCGATGAGTCACCCTGTGCTGGCGGGCGTCGACGGGTCCGAACGAAGTTCGACGGCAGCCGACTGGGCGGCTCGGGAGGCCGTGCTGCGCGGCGTTCCCCTGCGCCTGTTCCATGCCGTTCCGTCGCTTCCGGGCAGCGTCGTGCCCCGCCCGGCTCTGGACCGGCTGCGTCACATGGGTGCGCGCATGCTCGAGCGCATGGCCTCCGAGCTGGCCGACCGCTACCCGGATGTCGAGGTGCGGGGCGAGCAGGCCGACGACGCCCCGGCCACGGCGCTTCTCACTGCGGCCCGCGATGCCGGGCTTCTCGTCGTCGGCACCCGGGGGACGGGCGGTTTCGACGGTCTCGCGGTCGGCTCGGTGGCGCTGCGGATGGCGGCGGCGGCCCCGTGCCCCGTCGTCCTCGTTCCCCAGCGGCCCAGCGCCTTCGGGGAGGTGACACGCGCGGACGTCGGCGCTGCCCAGGTGGTGGTGGGGTTCGATGCGCATCGCCCGGTCGGGGAGGCGGCGGACTTCGCGTTCTCTGCCGCTGAGGAGCGTGGAGCACGTCTGCGGGTGGTCCAGGCATGGGCGTTTCCCGCCGAGGCGGTCTCTCCGCGGACGCTGGTGGTGACCGAGGAGGACCGTGCCACGTGGGAGGACGAGGAGGTCCTGCGGCTCTCGGACGCGCTGCGCGTCTGGCAGGCGAAGTACCCTCGCGTGACGGCCCGCACCGATGTCATGTTGCTCCAGCCCGCGGAAGCACTCGTGAACGCGTCCCTGGAAGCAGCCCTGCTCGTCGTGGGCCGCCGTACCGATCCTCAGGCCGCCGAAGGCCGACTGGGCCCGGTCACGCACGCCGTACTGCACCACGCCCGCTGCCCGGTGGCGGTCGTACCGCACGCCGGATGACGGCCGTCCCACAGGTGTGCCGGTGGATCGACGGATCCGCCGGCGAGCGTGCGGGCGCGCCGGGCGCGGGCTGCGCGGTCCATCAGCGGGCGGCGGGCCGGTCAGCCGAAGAACACCTCGAACTCGTCGTACAGCGAGGGATCGACGAGCTTGGGCTTCGCCGTGGCATCGGAGAGGGGGACGCGGACGATCCGGGTGCCCTGCAGGGCGACCATGACGCCGAAGTCACCGTCCTTGACCGCGTCGATGGCGTGCAGCCCGAAGCGCGTGGCCAGCCAGCGGTCGAAGGCGCTCGGGGTGCCACCGCGCTGAATGTGCCCCAGCACCGTGGTGCGGGCGTCGTTGCCCGTGCGTTCCGAGATCTCCCGAGCCAGCCACTCACCGACGCCGGACAGCCGCACATGGCCGAACTCGTCCAGCGACTGGTCCTTGAGGATCATCTGCCCTTCCTTCGGAGCGGCCCCCTCGGCAACCACGACGATCGGCGCGTAGTTGATCTTGAATCTGTTCTTCACCTGCTCACAGACCTGATCGATGTCGAAGGGCCGCTCCGGGATGAGGATCACGTTGCCCCCGCCCGCGACGCCGGCGTGCAGGGCGATCCACCCCGAGTGCCGCCCCATGACCTCCACCACCAGCGCGCGCATGTGCGACTCGGCGGTGGTGTGGAGGCGGTCGATGGCCTCGGTCGCGATGCCGACCGCGGTGTCGAAGCCGAAGGTGTAGTCGGTGCCGGAGACGTCGTTGTCGATGGTCTTCGGCACCCCGACCAGGGCGATTCCCTGACGGCTCAGTTCCGTGGCCACACCGAGGGTGTCCTCGCCGCCGATCACGACGAGCGCGTCCACGTCGTGCGCGGCGAGGGTGTCCCGTACACGTCGCAGCCCGTCCTCATGGGTGAACGGGTTGGTGCGGGAGGAACCGAGAATGGTTCCGCCGCGCGGCAGGATTCCCCGCACGCCTGCGATGTCCAAGGGGATGACGTTGTCCTGCAGCAAGCCGAGCCAGCCGTCCCGCAGCCCGACGAACTCGAAGGCGTACTGGTCGACGCCTTTGCGGACGACACTGCGGATCACGGCGTTGAGGCCGGGGCAGTCACCGCCGCCGGTCAGTACTCCGACCCTCATGGGTTCACTCCCATCCGCTGGACGGCCCGCGCAGTCGCGGCCCTCACGGCGATACAGGGCCGCTGCCGGGACCACGGACCGCCTGCTTCCAGCCTCCCCCCGTTCGGTCCGCAGCGGCCACTCGACGCACGCCGGGCCCCGCCGGCTCGCTCACGGGCTGCGCCGGAGGGGCGGCGGGGGTTCCACTGGAAGTGGGCAGGATCAGCGCAGCGAGAAGTTGGGAGAGCGCTGTGAGGGCGACGTTCGTTCTGGGACGGATCGCGGGCGTGCGGGTCGGGGTGCACTGGAGCGTGCTGCTCGTCTTCGGCATCATCGCGTTCGGACTCTCGCAGGGCCGCCTCCCGGAGACGCACCCGGGGCGTGCCTGGGCGGTGTACTGGGCGGCCGGCCTCTGCACCGCCGTGGTCTTCTTCGCCTCCCTGCTCGCACATGAGCTGGCGCTCGCCGTCGTGGCCCGGCGCAACGGGGTCGATGTGGACGACATCGTGCTGTGGCTGCTGGGCGGAGCAGCCCGGCTCAGGACCGAGGCGTCCAGCCCGGCCGCGGAGCTGAGAATCGCCGGAGTCGGCCCCCTCGTCAGCCTCCTGCTGGGCGGGCTCTTCGCCCTCGGCGCATGGCTGCTCGACCTGGCGTCCGCGTCCGGGGTCGTGGTGGAGATGGCGGCGTGGCTCGCAGGCATCAACGTGCTGCTCGCGGTCTTCAACTCGGTGCCCGCCGCCCCGCTCGACGGAGGCAGGCTGCTGCGCGCGTTCCTGTGGTGGCGCACGGGGGACCGGCTTCGGGCGACGGCCGGGGCGACCGCGGCGGGGCGGGTCTTCGGGTGGCTGCTCGTCGCGCTCGGTGTGATCACGTTCCTGACGAGCGCCGCGTTCGGCGGCCTCTGGCTGGCACTGATCGGCTGGTTCCTCATCGCGACGGCCACCGCCGAGGGACAGCAGGCCCAGCTGCGCGGCGTGCTCGCCGGTGTGCCGGTGCGGGACGCCATGACACCCGAACCTCTGACGGTTCCCGCGGACACCACGGTCGCGGAATTCCTCACCGGCGAGCGCTTCCGCTACCGGCACTCGGCGTTCCCGGTGACCGACGACGGGGTCCCGGTCGGGCTGGTGACCCTCGACAGCGCCAGGAAGGTGCCGCAGGCCGCGGCCGGTGTCGTGAGGGTGCGGGAGGTGATGGTGCCGCTGTCGCAGGCCACGGTGGCCGGGCCGGACGGCCCGCTGGCGGATCTGCTGCCACGTATGGAACCGGGCGCGGAGCACCGGGTCCTGGTCGTGGATGGCGGCAGGCTGGTGGGAATCGTCTCGCTCTCGGACGTCAGCCGCACCGTGACCTGGCTGATGAACACCGCTCCCGGGCGGCGCGGGGGGCCGTGACCGTGTCCGGGACACCGCCCGGCAGTCCGCGTTCGTGCGACGTCCGGGGTGCGCGGCCGCGGCCGGCCATGACGCGCTTGTCCACCCGCTGCTCGTGGACGGCGGCCGTCATCACCGAACCGACCACCCGACCCGACCGACCCGAAACGGCTCAGGCACTGCGGCCGGCGGCTGCCCAGGACGCTCAGCCGCTGCCGCTGCCGCTGCCGCTGCCGCTGCCGCTGCCGCGCCCTTCGGATGCCTGACCGCGTGGCCCGTTGCGCGAAGGGCGGCGGCGCACCTGGTTGACGACTGAACCGGGCCGGGCCGGGCACGCCGTAGACCCCGGTCATGCGCCGGAGCGCCCGGCGCGACGGGGCCGCGGATCCGCTGCTCATCGCCGACCGCCTCGGACCGCCGCTTTCACGGCACGGCCAGCCGGACCGCCGTGACCTTGTACTCGGGGCACGAGGTGACCGTGTCGGCGTGGTCGGAGGTGAGGCGGTTCACCCCGCTCGTGGGGAAGTGGAAGGAACAGAAGACCTGGCCGGGGGCCGTCCGTTCACCGATGCGGGCGACGAGCCGGGCCCGGCCGTGCCGACTCTCCACCGCGACCCGCTCGCCGTCGCGCACACCGTACCGGTGGGCGTCGTCGGGGTGGAGGTCGAGGAAGTCGACCGGATCGAGGGCGAGGTTGCCGCCGTGCCGCGTCATGCTGCCGGAGTTGTAGTGCGCCCAGCGGCGCCCGGTGACCAGGAGCAGCGGGTAGGCGTCGTCGGGCTCCTCGCCGGGCGGGAGGTAGGGGGCGGCGGCGAGGTGGGCCCGGCCGTCCGGTGTGGCGAACCGCCTCGTGTACAGCTTGGCCTCGCCCGGCCGTCCGGGGTCGGGGCAGGGCCACGGCACGGCGCCCTCGCGGTCCAGCCGGTCGTGGGAGAGACCGGCGAAGACGGGCGCGAGCCGACCGCACTCGGCGAGCGCCTCGGCGGGGGTCGCGCAGCCGAGGTCGGCTCCCATGGCGGCGGCGAGGGCCCGCACGATGTCGAAGTCGGTGCGTGCCTCGCCGGGCGGGGGCACGGCGGGGCGGACCCGCTGGAACCGGCGGTCGAAGTTGACGAAGGTGCCGTCCTTCTCGAGCCACGACGCGGCGGGGAGTACGACGTCGGCACGCCGTGCCGTCTCGGACAGGAACAACTCGTTGCAGACGACGAGCGGGCAGGCGTCCAGGGCTTGCGTGACCCGGTTGGTGTCGGGATCGGTGGCGCAGACGTCCTCGCCGACGACCCACAGTGCGCGCAGGTCTCCGGTTCGTGCGGCGGCGAACATGTCCGGGATACGGAGGCCCGGCCGCTCGGGCACGGGGACGCCCCAGACGTCCTCGGCGCGAGAGCGGACGGCGGGATCGGTCACCTTGCCGTACCCGGGCAGGACGTCCGGCAACGCGCCCATGTCGGAGGCGCCCTGGACGTTGTTCTGACCGCGCAGCGGGTTGACCCCGTAGCCGCGGTCGCTTCCCACGGCGCCGCACAGGATCGCCAGGTTGGCCAGGGACCGCACCCCGTCGGTGCCGTGCAGGTGCTCGGTGACGCCCAGGCCGTAGACGACGGCCGGCCGCTCGGCCCTCCCGTACAGGCGGGCTGCGGCGACCAGGTCCTCGGCGGGCACGCCGGTGATGCCCGCGACCCGTTCGGGTGGGTAGTCGTCCAGGAGCGCGACGAGTTCCGGCAGACCGGTGGCCCGCTCCCGCAGGAACTCCTCGTCCACCAGACCCTCGGCGAGCAGGATGTGCGCGAGTCCGTGGAAGAGCGCCACGTTGGTGCCGGGGCGGGGCCGCAGGTGTACGTCGGCGTGCAGGGCGAGGCCGACGGCGCGCGGATCGGCGACGACCAGCGCCGCCCCGTGCAGCACGTGGTTGAGGAGCCGCGCTCCCACCACCGGGTGGGCCTCGACGGGATTGGCCCCGACCACCAGCAGACAGTCGGCCCGCTGGACGTCGTCGAAGCTGTCCGTGCCACCCGAGAGACCGAAGGACGCCGTGAGGCCGGCGGCGGACGGGGAGTGGCACAGCCGGGAGCAGTTGTCCACGTTGTTGGTGCCGAGGACGGCCCGCATGAACTTCTGGACCAGGTAGTTGTCCTCGTTGGTGGCACGGGCCGAGGAGATCGCCGCCACGGCGTCGGGGCCACCGGCCCCGACGGCCACGCGCAGTTCCCGTGCGGTGTGGGCCAGCGCCTCGTCCCAGCCGACCGGCTCCAGGACTCCGCCGCGCCGCAGAAGCGGCCGGGTGAGCCGTTCGGGCGACGTACGGAAACCGTGGGCGAAGCGGCCCTTCACGCATGCGTGCCCGTGGTTGACCGGGCCGTCCCGGGCGGGCAGCACCGCCGTGATCTCCCCTTCCCGGGTGACCACGTCGAGGGTGCAGCCCACCCCGCAATAGCCGCAGGTGGTGAGGGTCCGGGCGGCTGCGGGGCGCATGCCTGACGTGAGTCCGCGCGCGGGCCCCGGCTGGGTGATCGCCCCCGTCGGGCAGGTGTCGACGCAGCCGCCGCACGCGACGCAGTCCGACTCGGCCCAGGTTCCGCCGGCCCCGGGGGCCACGACCGTGTCACCGCCTCTGCCGACCAGGGTGAGGGCGAAGGTGCCCTGCACCTCGGAGCACATCCGCACACACCGGCCGCAGGCGATGCACAGGTCCCGGTCGAGACGGACGTACGGGTGCGAGTCGTCCTCGCCCCGGCCGTCGGCACCCCGCGCCGCCTCGGGGCCGATGCCCATGGACCGGCAGACGTGGGCGAGTTCGCTCGGGCTGTCGACGGTGAGTGCCCGGGGCGGCAGCGCGGAGGCGATGAGTTCCACCGCGTCCCTGCGCAGGCACGCGAGATCGTCGGTGGCGGTTTCGACGCGGGCACCTGGGGAGGCGGGGGTGACGCACGCCGCCACGACCCGCCCGTCCGCCCGCACCAGACAGGTACGGCAGGACCCGGCAGGGCTGAGCCGGTCGTCGGAGCACAGCGCGGGCAACTCGGTCCCGGCCGCCCGCACCGCCGTGAGCAGGGACGCCCCGTCAGGCACGGCAAGACCGATGCCGTCCACCTCGATGCCGATCCCGGTCATGGGTCCCATCCCGTCAAACGGTCACCGTAGGCGCGGGCGAGGCTGCGCACGGCGGCCGGGATCCGCCGCCCGAAGGCGCACAGGCTCGCCTCGACCAGCACACGGGACAGACGCTCCCACTCCCGGCCAGGCGGCGCGCCGCCGGACGCCCACTCCAGGCCGCGGCGCGAGCCGACCCGGCACGGAGAGCAGGCGCCGCAGCTCTCGGCCGCGGCGAACTCCCACACGTGCCGCACCACCTCCTGCGGCGCCACGCCGTGGTCGAAGGCGACCAGACCGGCATGACCGAGGGAAGCCCCCCGGGCCGACAGCCCCTCCTCCGACAGGGGGACGTCGAGCGCGTCAGGGGCGAGGAAGCCGCCCAGTGGCCCGCCCACCTGGAGCACGGCCAGTTCGGCCCCGTCCCTGAGGCCACCGCCGAGATCGGTGACGATCCGCCGTACCGGCGTGCCGATGTCCACCTCGTGACAACCCGGCCGGGCGAACCGCTCGGAGAGACAGACCAGCTTGGTCCCCGCCTCGGCGGGCGTGCCGCGCCGGGCGTACGCGGCGCCGCCGCGCCGGATGATCCACGGGACGGCCGCCAGGGTCTCGACGTTGTTGACCACGGTCGGCGCGTCCCACAGGCCACGCCCGGTCGGATACGGAGGCCGGGAGCGGGCGCAGCCGCGACCGCCCTCCAACCCCGCGATGAGCGCCGTCTCCTCACCGGCGACGTAGGAGCCGGCGCCTTCGACGACCTGAACGTCCAGGCCGGTGGCCGTGCCGTGCACCGACGGGCCGAGATGACCCTCGGCGTACGCCTGACGCACCGCCTCGCGCATCCGCGCCAGAGCGGCCGGGTACTCGGAGCGCACCAGCACCACGCCCCGGCCGGCGCCGCAGGCGAAGCAGGCCAGGGCCAGCCCCTCCAGCACCCGCCCCGGGTCGGCCTCCATCAGCAACCTGTCGGCGTACGATCCCGGATCGCCCTCGTCGCCGTTGGCGACCACCACGGTGTCGGGCGCGCCACCGGCCGCCTCCCACTTCGCCGCCACCCGGAAACCCGCGCCACCTCGTCCCCGCAGCCCCGACGCCGCCACTTCCCGCTGCACGTCCTGCGCAGAGCCCGCCGTCACCGTCGCCGGCCACGTCTGCCACGCGGGCTCACCTGCCAGAACACCGCCCAGCAGGACCGGGTCGCCGGTGGCGTCGCTCGCGGGGATCGCCGGTGCCCTGGGCGGCTCCCGCCCTGCGAGCTGAGCGGCGAGGCCGGAACCTGTGCACGGTACGTCACCGTCGAGCGCCGCAGGCGCCGTGTAGCAGTAGCCGAGACAGCGGACGGTCTGTACCGAGACGTCACTGTTCGGCGAGGCCGTGCCGGGCGGGACCCCCAGCTCGTCCTCCACGTCCACGAGGTGCCGTCCGGCCCGCGCCGCGAAACAGGCCGTCGCGGCGCACACCCGGACGTGACGGCGGCCGTGCGGGGCCGCGAGGTCGGAGTAGTAGCTGGCCGGTCCGAGCCCGGCCGCGCCGGGCAGTCCGGCGCGGGCCGCCACGGACGGCGCCCAGACCTCCGGCCCGTCCGGGGTGGTGGCCCTGGCCTCGGCCAGCGACTCGATCAGCCCTGCTCCGGCCCGCCCGTGCCGGCCGGCCAGGGCCCGGAGCGCGTCGAAACGGTCGGCAGGGCCGACGGGAACCATGTGTTCATCGTGGCGGTGGCCGGACGCGGCCGCATCCCGGCTCACGGGGCCCGCAGGACGACCGGTTCGTCGCCGCCCGGTCGAACAGGGCGCGCGGGGGCATGGCGTTGGACGCCCGTCCCGCTCACGTCGCCAGTCCGGCGCCGCGCGAGGCGCCGGACTCCGGGGCCTCGGAGGTGTCGTCGATCCGGTGACGCAGGTCGGAGGTGACGTCGACCACGCCGTCCACGCCCCGACACAGCCGTACGACGACCGGGACGAGGGACTTGCGCTCGACGATGCCTTCGAGTGAGACGCGGCCGTCGACCACCCGCACGGTCACCGCGTCGGGTGTGATCCCGAGGGTCCGGACCAGTACGTCCCCGGAGATCTCCTCCCGGATGGCGCTGTCCCCGCGCAGGAAGACGCGCAGCAGATCGGCCCGGCTGATCAAGCCGACCAGGCTGCCGGCCTCGTCGACCACCGGCATGCGCTTGACGTGGTGGCGCTCCATGACCTGGGCGGCCTCCACCACGGTCCACTGCGGCCTGGCCGTCACGGCCGGACTGTTCATCAGGCCCTCGGCCGTCGCCGCCTCCGCCTTCGCACGGGCAGCGGGCCCGGGGCGCAGAACCGGCAGCAGGCCGGCCGGGTCCGACTGCGCGGCCTCCTTGCGCAGCAGGTCCGCCTCGGAGACGACACCCACGGGGCGCTCGTCGTCGTCCACGACCGGTACGGCGGTGATGCCGTACTCGGCGAGCAGCTTGGCGATCTCCTTGAAACCGGTGTCCCGGCGCACCCGGACGACCGACGTGGTCATGAGATCGCTCACCGTCCGGTGCCACATGGCTCCCGCCTTCCGCTGTCGCGTGCGTTCCTCCTTCCACTCTCCGCCCGTCACGGAGCCGCCGCACGGGCCCGACGGGTGGGGGCCCGATCGGGCCGTCGGTGCGGAGGCCGTGGCCTGCGACGTCGCGGCGACGCGAGGTTCCCGCCGGGAAGGCCCGTGTTGCCGGGGTGTGCCGCCGGGGTGACCGTGGAGGTGAGGCAGAGCGAGGGAGTGAGCCGGGCCCGGAGAGTCGAGGCATCGGGCAACGGACGGCTTCGCCCAGTGCGCCCAGGCGCTCCGTGCGGGAGGGCACATCGCCCACGTCGGCGCGCACGGCAGACCGTCCACACCGCACCTCGAGTCCCCTCAGGTCGCGGAGTGAGCGAGGGCACCGGGAGCAGCAGCCCGAACGGCCCGGCCGGTCCCTCGGCCATGAAGCGGGCGGGGGCGCGGTGCCGGGAGGAGAACCGATGCACGCGGAAACCATCCGCAAGGACACCCCACCCGGTGTCCCGCCCCGTCTCGCGGACTACGAGCGTGCCCGCTCGGACTTCACCTGGCGGCAGGTCCGCACCGAGTTGGACGGGCTGCCCGGCGGCGGGCTCAACATCGCCCACGAGGCGGTCGACCGGCACGCGACGTCCGGCCACCGGGGCAAGGCCGCCCTGCGCTGCGTCGCCCGGGACGACTCCGTAGTCACCGTCACGTACGCGGAACTGGCCCGCCGCACGTCCCGCTTCGCGAACGTCCTGCGCTCGCTCGGTGTCGGCGGCGGCGACCGGGTGTTCACCCTGCTCGGCCGCTGTCCCGAGCTGTACACCACGGTGCTGGGCACGCTGAAGAACACCAGCGTGGTCTGCCCGCTCTTCTCCGCCTTCGGCCCCGACCCGGTCGCGCAGCGGCTGCGCCTCGGGGACGCCCGGGTCCTGGTCACCACGGCGGCCCTCTACCGGCGCAAGGTCGCCGAGCGCCGCGCGTCCGTTCCCGGGCTGGAACACGTCCTGATCGTCGGGCCCGGCGCCGCGGAACTGCCCGGCACCACCTCCTTCGACGCCCTGATGACCGACGCCCCCGACACCTTCACCATCCCGCCGACCTCGCCCGACGACATGGCCCTGCTGCACTTCACCAGCGGCACCACCGGCACCCCCAAGGGCGCGGTCCACGTCCACGAGGCCGTCGTCGCCCACTACGCCACGGCCGCGTACGCCCTCGACCTGCACCCCGAGGACGTGTACTGGTGCACCGCCGATCCCGGCTGGGTCACCGGCATGTCCTACGGGATCATCGCCCCCCTCGTCCACGGCGTGACGGTCGTCGTCGACGAGGGGGACTACGACGCCCGCCGCTGGTACCGGATCCTCGGCGAGCAGAGGGTCAGTGTCTGGTACACCGCCCCCACGGCCCTGCGCATGCTCATGCGCGCCACACCGCGCCAGGGGCCGTACGACCTGCCGCGCTCCCACGACCTGTCGGCCCTGCGCTTCATCGCCTCCGTCGGGGAGCCGCTCAACCCGGAGGCCGTCCTGTGGGGCCGGGACGTGCTGGGCCTGCCGGTGCACGACAACTGGTGGCAGACCGAGACCGGCTGCATCATGATCGCGAACTTCGCCGCCTGCGAGATCCGGCCGGGCTCGATGGGGCGGCCGCTGCCCGGCGTCGAGGCGACCGTGCTGGAGCAGGGCGAGGACGGCCGGGCCCTGGTCACCGACGGCCGGGTGAGGGAAGTGCCGAGCGACGGTGCCGAGGGCGAACTGGCACTGCGTCCGGGCTGGCCGTCGATGTTCCGTGGCTATCTGCACGACAAGGAGCGCTACGACGCCGCGTTCGCGGACGGCTGGTACCTGACCGGTGACCTGGTCCGCCGGGACGCCGACGGCTGGTACTGGTTCGTGGGGCGCGCCGACGACGTCATCAAGTCGGCCGGCCATCTGATCGGGCCGTTCGAGGTGGAGAGCGCCCTGATGGAACACCCGTCAGTCGCCGAGGCCGGGGTGATCGGACGGCCGGACCCGGTCGCCGGGAACATCGTCAAGGCGTTCGTGTCACTGCGCCCCGGTGTCCTTCCGACCCCGGATCTGGAACGGGAGCTGCTGGCCTTCGGCCGCCGCAAGCTGGGGCCCGCCGTCGCACCCAGGGAGATCACGTTCGACCAGAACCTGCCCAAGACCCGCAGCGGGAAGGTGATGCGCCGCCTGCTGCGCGCACGCGAACTCGGCCTGCCCACGGGCGACCTGTCCACCTTGGAGGGATCCACATGAGCCTGGCCCGCCCCGGCCACACGCGGAAGGACCCGGCGCCCCGCAGATCCGGCAGGAAGAGCGCGACGGCCAAGAACGCGACGGCCAAGAAGACACAGCGCAGGACGAGCTACGGGCACCGGACGGATCTGCTGGAGTCCATGCTCCGTGTCCGGCGCTTCGAAGAGCGGTGCGTCGAGTTGTACAGCGCCACGAAGATCCGCGGCTTCGTCCACCTGTACATCGGTGAGGAGGCCGTCGCCGTGGGCGTCAACGAGGCGCTGACACCCGAGGACGCGATCGTCGCCACCTACCGCGAACACGGCCACGCCCTGGCCCGCGGGATCACGGCCGAGGCCGTCATGGCCGAGATGTACGGAAGGACGACCGGCTGCAGTGGCGGCCGGGGCGGATCCATGCACCTCTTCGACGCGAGCCGGCGCTTCTACGGCGGCAACGCGATCGTCGCCGGCGGACTTCCCCTGGCCGCCGGCCTCGCGCTCGCCGACCGCATGCGCGAACAGGACCGCGTCACCTGCTGCTTCTTCGGTGACGGAGCCTTCGCCGAGGGCGAGTTCCACGAAACGGCGAACCTCGCCGCCCTGTGGGGACTGCCCCTGCTGCTCGTGTGCGAGAACAACCTCTACGCCATGGGCACGGCCCTGGAGCGGCACGAGGCGCAGACCGACCTGGCCATGCGGGCCGCCTCGTACGGCATGGTCGCCTGGGCCGTCGACGGCATGGACGTCGAGGCCGTGGAACAGGCCGCCCGCCGGGCCGCCGAGGCCATCAGGGCGGGTGCCGGGCCGCACTTCCTCGAACTGCGCACCTACCGCTTCCGCGCCCACTCCATGTACGACCCGGATCGGTACCGGGACAAGGCGGAGGTCGAGCGGTGGAAGGGCCAAGACCCGATCAACCGGCTCCTCGACCGCATGCGCGAGGACGGTGACCCGGTCGACGAGACACTCGCCGGGATGGAGCGCAGGATCGCCGCGGAGGTCGACCATGCCGTGGAGGCGGCCGAACAGGCGCCCGAGGAACCGGTGGAGCATCTCCTGCACCATGTCACCAGCGCCCCGGCGGAGGTGAGCTGACCATGGGGGACGGCGAGCGACCGGAGGCCGCGAAGACGACCTACCGGGAAGCGATGCGCGAGGCGCTCCGGGATGCCCTGCGCTCCGACGAGCGCGTCTTCCTGATGGGCGAGGACGTGGGCCGCTACGGCGGATGTTTCGGCGTCAGCCTCGGTCTGCTGGAGGAGTTCGGCCCCGAACGCGTCCGTGACACACCGCTGTCGGAGTCCGCGTTCGTGGGCGCCGGAATCGGCGCCGCCCTGGCGGGGCTGCGGCCGATCGTCGAGATCATGACCGTCAACTTCAGCCTGCTCGCCCTCGACCAGATCCTCAACAACGCCGCCACACTGCTGCACATGTCGGGCGGCCAGCTGGCCGTACCGCTGGTCATCCGGATGACCACGGGCGCCGGGCGGCAGCTCGCCGCACAGCACTCGCACAGCCTGGAGGGCTGGTACGCGCACATCCCCGGCATCCGTGTCCTCGCCCCCGCCACCCTCGAGGACGCACGCCACATGCTGGCCCCCGCACTCGCGGACCCCGATCCCGTACTCATCTTCGAGCACGGCAGCCTCTACAACGTCTCCGGTGAACTCCTGCCGGCCATCGCACCCGTGGACCTGGACCACGCCGCGATCCGCAGACCCGGCACGGACATCTCCCTGATCACGTACGGAGGTTCGCTGCCCAAGACCCTCGCGGCGGCGGACGAGCTGGCCGCCGCGGGCATCAGCGCCGAAGTGATCGACCTGCGCACGCTCCGGCCCCTCGACGCCGAGGCCGTCGCGGCTTCCGTGGCCCGTACCCACCGTGCGGTGGTCGTCGACGAGGCATGGCGCACGGGAAGCCTCGCCGCCGAGGTGTCCGCCCGTATCGCCGAGGACTCGTTCTACGACCTGGACGCACCCGTGGAGCGGGTGTGCAGCGCGGAGGTGCCCATGCCGTACGCCCGGCGGCTGGAGGAGGCCGCCCTGCCGCAGACCTCCGACATCGTCGCGGCCGCCCGCCGGGCGGTGGACTGACCATGGCCGAGTTCACCATGCCGTCCCTCGGCGCCGACATGGACGAGGGCACGCTCCTGGAGTGGCTGGTGGGAGCCGGCGACCTCGTCCACAAGGGCGATCCGGTCGCCGTCGTGGAAACCGCCAAGTCGACCATCGAGGTGGAGTGCTTCGAGACCGGAACCGTGGCCCGGCTGCTCGTCGAGCCCGGTACGACGGTGCCGGTGGGCACACCGCTCGCACTGATCGGGACGACGACGGAGAAGCCCCTCGGGGCGGCGGAAGAACCTGAGAAGGCGGAGAAGAAGCTCGCGAAGGCGGAGAGGAGACAGGCGAAGGAGGAGAAGCGACGAGCGGCCGCTCGCCCACCGGAGAAGGGCGAGCCGTCCGAGCCCCCGCCCCCGCCGTCCGCACCCGCCACGGTCCCGGCCCCGGTGCCGTCCACCGCCCGACAGGGCGGCCACCTGGAAGCGGGCCCCCTGGTCCGGCACCTCGCGGAGCAGAGCGGCGTCGACCTGGAATCCCTGCACGGCTCCGGACCCGGAGGACGCGTCACCCGGACCGACGTCGAAGAAGCGGCGGCCGCCCACGTCACGTCCCGGCCACCGCGCCCGAGGGCGACCCCCCTCGCCCGGCGGCTGGCCGCCGAACTGGGCGTCGACCTGACCACGGTGAGGGGGACCGGCAAGGACTCGACGGTCCGCGCCGAAGACGTACGCCGCGCGGCTCCCGGTCCGGCGACCGAGGCCCCGCGTGCCCACGCCGGCCCGCCCACGGCTCGTCCCGCCGCCGAGCGTCTCCCACAGGACCGGGGACCGGCCGTCCGCCGCGCGATCGCCGGTCTGATGAGCCGCGCCAACCGGGAGATCCCCCACTACTACCTCTCCACGACCGTGGACATGGGCGCCGCGATGGACTGGCTGCACGAGCACAACCGGCGCAGCCCGGTCGGCGAACGGCTGCTCCCCGCCGCCCTGCTCCTCAAGGCGGGGGCCCTGGCCGCCCGGGAGGTCCCCGAGCTCAACGGCTTCTGGACGGACGACCACTTCACGGGCGGCGCGGGCGTACACCTCGGCGTGGCCGTGTCCCTGCGAGGCGGCGGGCTGGTCGCCCCCGCACTGCACCACGCCGACACTCTGGCGCTCCCACGGTTGATGGCGGCCCTGAAAGACCTCGTCACCCGGGCCCGCACGGGCAGACTGCGGGGCTCCGAGGTGTCGGACGCCACGATCACGGTCACCAACCTCGGAGACCAGGGCGTGGAGACCGTGTTCGGAGTGATCCACCCACCGCAGGTGGCCCTCGTCGGTTTCGGGCGGCTGGTCGACCGGCCGTGCGCCGTCGACGGCCTGCTGGGTGTGCGGCCCGTGGTCACGGCGACCCTCTCGGCCGATCACCGGGCCACGGACGGCGCCGTCGGAGCCCGCTACCTCACGGCGGTCACCCGCCTCCTGCAGAACCCGGAGCAGCTGTGAACATCGACCGGACCGACGCACTGGACATGGTGAGGGAATCGATCGCCCAGGTCGTTCCGGACGCGGACGTCGCCGCCCTGAGGCCCGACGACGCGTTCCGTGACGTCCTGGAGATGGACTCCCTGGACTTCCTGAGTTTCGTCGAGGTGCTCAGCGAACGCTCGGGCATCCGCATCGACGACGAGGACACGCCACGGCTGACCACGCTGTCCGGCAGTGCCGACTTCGTCGTCACCCGCGCACGGTGACGCGCGCGCCCCGTGGCCGGAAACGGCTCAGACCACCACGGTGTTGTCGACGACACCCACCACGTCGTCGATGTCCCGTACCGCGGCGAGCAGTTCAGGCACGAGAGCCTCCTCCACCCTCCCCGACACGGTCACCACGCCGTGCTTCACCGCGACCTCGACACCGCGCGGATCCAACAGGTGCCGGCCGACCAGGGACTCGACCTCCGCGAGGATCTCGGCGTCGTCGCGGATCAGGGCACGCAGCAGATCGAGCCGGCTCACCACGCCGACGAGCCGACCGTGATGGTCGGTCACGGGCAGTCGCTTCAACCGGCCGTGCGCGGCGGTCCACGCCGCGTCCGCCACCCTCTGCTCCGGGTGGACGGTGACGGGCGGGAAGGTCATCAACGTGGCGGCCGTGTCACCGTGGCTCTTGTCGTACAGGCGGTGCTGCCACAGCCTGCCGACCGCTCCGTGCCGGCGTGGCTCCGCCAGCACGGCGGCCTTGGCCAGCAGATCCGACTCCGAGACGACACCGATCACATGGTCGTCGGCGTCGACCACCGGCAGGGCGCTCACCTGCTCCCGGGCGAGTACGTGGGCCACGTCCGAGAACGGCATGTCACCGGGTACGGACGCCGCCGGCACCCGCATGACGTCCCGCACGCGCGGTACGGCCGGTTTCCGGGCGGGCGGCCGGGGCGCGGCCGTGGCGGGCGCCTCGGAACCCGTCGCGCCGTGCGGGCGCTCCGACTCCTCGGCGGTCCTCGCCGACGCGGCTCCCGCGATGGCCGCGAGGTAGCGGCGCAGCGCCTCCTGGCGAGGCTCCTCCTGGGGGGTCCAGGGACGGCCCGGCTGGGTACGGCGGGCTTCCTTCTCCGCGGAGCTGTGGTCGAAGTCGCTCACGGCTGCCTCCCGGGGACGCCGTCCGCCTACGGGCTCAGTTTCGCATCGTTGGACCCGTGCGGCCTCTGGGCCGAACGGCACTGGCGGGGGACGGGCGGGCCAGGCGCGACGCGACAGGTCACCGCCCACCGGGGAGACTGGGAAGCGGGGCCCCAAGCCCACCTGGAGGAGAGCGTGTGACGGGTTTCCGGGACTTTCTGACGCGGTTCCGGCCGGCAGCCTCGCCCGGCCGCGCCGCACCGGCCGGTGTCCCGACGGACCGTTCAGCAGAACTCCGTGCCGAACTCGCGCCGCCCCTGGCCCTGCTCGAACAGACGGAGACGGAAGCCGGGAGCATACGCGAACGGGCCGAGGCGACCGCCGCCGCGCGCCGGCGGGAAGCGGGGCAGCGGGCCGAGGCGATCGCGGCCTCCGCGCGGGAGCAGGCCCGCCAGGTACAGGCGCGTACCGCCGAGCAGGTCGTGCGTGCGGCCGAGGGCGAGGCCGCGGCGCTCCTCGCCGAAGCAGAACGTGAGGCGGCCGCCGTGCGCGACCGTGCCGGAAGCCGCACACCGGCGCTCGTCGACCGGGTGCTCGCCCTCGTACGGGAGGACATCGAGGCGGATGCGGCGCCGGAGGGCCGGGGAGGCGGTTCCTGATGGGCGCCGGCTGGGTGGCGGGCGTGACCCGGGCACGGGCTCTGCGGACCAGGTGCCTGGGTGCCGACGGCGCCGGGCAGGTGGCAGCGTCCCGCGAACTCGACGACGCCCTGCGCTACTTGGCGGCCACCCCGTACCGGCACGAGGTCACGCCGGGCGCCACGCTCGCAGAAGCCCAGCGTGCGGTCTCGGCGACACTGCTGTGGCATCTGCGGGTCCTCGCGGGCTGGCAGCCGGCCACCGGCGCCCACGCCGTCCGGGCCCTCGCCGCGGGATTCGAGATCTCCAACACCGAGCACCGACTGCGCGAACTCCTGGCCGGCCCGCGAGAGCCGGGCACGGAACGCCTCCACCCCCCGCCCCACCGCCTGGGCGCGCTGGCGGTCGCCTGGACGCGGCTCGCCCGCACCCGTTCGCCGTCGGAGCTGCGCACCGCTCTGGCAGCCTCCGCCTGGGGCGACCCCGGGGGTGACTCGCCGGCCGCGGTCGCCACGGGCATGCGCGTCTCCGCCGCCGTACGGCTCGCCTCCGCCGTTCCCGATGCGGCGCGCTGGGCGGCGGCCCGGCTCGCCCTGCTCGTCGGCCGTGAGGTCTTCGTCGTCGGCCGTCGGCTGCCGGACGTCTCCGCACGCCGGGCGGCCCGCCTGCTCGGCCCGCGAGCGGTCGGCGCGGGAACGTATGCCGACTTCCGGCAGGCGCTGCCGGCCGCCGCCGGATGGCTGCTCGCCGACGTCGGCGAGGCGGCGGACCTGTGGCGGGCGGAAGCACACTGGTGGGACGCGGTCGAGCGGGACGGCCGTGAACTGCTGCGCCGGGCCGGCTTCGGTCCGCATCCGGTCGTGGGGGCCGTGGCGCTGCTGTCGGCCGATGCGTGGCGGACCCGCGGCGCGCTGGAGCTGGCCACGCGGGGCGGCGGCGCCGGGGACTGGCCGGGGGAGGTGTTCGGTGCTCCGGGCTGAGGCGGCGGTTCCCGTCAGGATGCGCCGGGTGGCCGTCGTGGCTCCCGAGGAGGCGCTGCGGGAGAGCCTGGTACGGATCGCCGAGGCCGGCTGCGTCGAGATCGATCTGGCCGGGGACGGCGGGCCGGACGACATCAGCGGGTCCGCGGCGACGCGCCTGCGGCAGCTGCGCACCGAGCCGGGGCGAGCGGTCCTCAGCGAGACGTCTCCCGACCTGGACGCCCTGGAGCGCGCGGGCCGGACGGACCTGCTGGCGGGCGAGGCGCAACTGGAGGAACGACTCGGCAGCGCTGTCCGCCACGGCGAGGCCGCCGCCCTGGCGGGCTGGTGCCCCGAGGGGAAGGTGGGCACCACGGCGGCGCGCATCGCCGGTGCCGGCGGCGCGCTGGTGGTGCTGAGGTCCCCGCGCGGCGTCGACCCGCCGACCTTGCTGACGGGAGCGGCGACACCGCCGGCCGGAACCGTGCGCCGTTCCTTCACGCCGCTGGTCAGGACGTACGGCACGGTGCCCTACGCCGACCTCGACCCCACGCTGCCCGCCGGGATCGTCTACGGGGTGATGTTCGGCTTGATGTTCGGTGACGCCGGGCACGGGCTGCTGCTCGTCGCCCTCGCCCTTGTGCTCCGCACGGGCCGACCGCGCCGGCCGGCGGCGCTGCGCCCGCTGTGGCCCTTCGTCGCCTGGGCCGGGCTGGCCGCCACCGTGGCGGGCGTCGCGTACGGCGAGTTCTTCGGCCCGACCGGAGTGCTGCCGGTGCTGTGGCTGGCGCCGCTGGAGGAGCCCATGCGGCTGCTGGCGGCCGCCGTCGTCCTCGGTGCCGTGTTGCTGGCCGTCGCCTATGCCGCGGGGATCGTGAACCGGTGGCGCGAGAACGGACCGTCCGCGGCCCTGTACGCGCAGACCGGTATCGCCGGGGCCGCGCTCTACCTCGGCCTCGCGGCCGGCGCCGCAAGCGTGTGGCTCGGCCGGACGGCGTTCGCCGCCGCGGGGGTCGTGGCCGCCGTCGCCGGTCTGATCCTGGTCGCGGCGGGTCTGTACGCGACCACGGCGGGCGGGCCGGGCGGCGCCGTGCAGACCGGCGTCCAGCTCCTGGACGCGGTGGTCCGGATCGGCTCCAACGTCGTGTCCTTCGCGCGTCTCGCGGCCTTCGGGCTGACGCACGCGGCGCTCGGCGCGATCGTCTGGGACGCCACGACCGCCCTGGCGGGCCGGGGCCCGGTCGGCGTCGCCGCCGCGCTGGTGGTGTTCCTCGCGGGCAACGCCCTGGCCTTCTCGCTGGAGGCGCTGGTGGCCGGTGTCCAGGCACTGCGCCTGGAGTACTACGAACTCTTCTCCCGGCTCTTCGAGGGAGAGGGACGTCCCTTCAGACCCTGGCATCTGCCCGTCGAGCACAGCCCGGTGAGGGAGGAGCAGCCGTGAGCACCTGGTTCCTGGCCCTGCCCGTGATCGCGGCCGGATTCGTCGCCGCACGCCTGGCGCTGCGGCGCTCGGGCCGCACCGCCCTGTGGTGGATGATCGCTGCCGACGCCGTTCTCCTGGCGGCCGCCACCGTGGTCCTGACCCTGGCGCTCGGCGGCGGATCGGCGCAGGCCGCGACCACGGCGGCCCAGGACTCGGGCTCCGGCTCCGCCGCGCTGATAGGCGCCGCGATCGCGGTGGCCGGAGCGACGATCGGGGCGGGCATCGCCGTCGCCTACACCGGTGCGGCGGCCCTCGCGGCTCTCAGCGAACGGCCCGAACTGTTCGGCCGCGCCATGGTCATCGTCGGGCTGGCCGAGGGCATCGCCATCTACGGCCTGGTCGTCGCCGTCATCCTCATCGGGAAGGCATGACCATGGGACGCGTCGCCGCCCTCGGCGAGCGGTCCCGGGTGGCCGGTCTCGCCCTGGCCGGCGCGGTCGTTCTCGTCGCCGACGACCCCGAGGCCGTACGCCGGGGCTGGCGGAGCCTCCCGGACGGCATCGACCTGGTGATCCTCACCCCCGCCGCGGCCGAGACACTCGGGCACGATCGGGTACTGCCCGCGGACCGCCGTCTCACCGTGGTGATGCCGCCGTGACGACCCGTGCTCCCGACCAGACGACGGACGCGCTCCAGCCCGTCCGGGCAGAACTGCTGCGGGCCGCTCACGCCGACGCCGAGGCGCTCCTGGCCGGCGCCGAGCGGGAGGCCGCCGCCACGATCGCCCAGGCCCGGGCCCAGGCCGGGGCGATCCTCGACGACGCCCGTCGGCAGGGCGAGACCGACGGCCTGGACGCCGCCCGTGACCTCCTCGTCAGGGCCCGGCGGCAGGCCAGGTCCCGCACCCTGTCCGCTCGGCGGGAGGCGTACGAGGAGGTGCGCCGCGAGGCGGCCGAACGGGTCCGCGCCTTGCGCCGGGCCGACGGCTACGCGTCGCTCCGGGAGCGACTGGAGCAGCGGGCCCGCACGCTCCTCGGCCCTGACGCCCGGGTGACGGAGCACGCCGACGGGGGAGTGGTGGCCCAGGTGCCCGGAAAGCGGGTCGACCTGTCGCTGACCGCGCTGGCCGAGCGGGCCCTGGACGGCATGGGAGCGGAGGTGCGAGGCCTGTGGGAGCCGTGACGGAGTCCACCGGGACGGACGACCGGCCGCCCACCTCCCGCCGGCCGGTTTCCCGGATCCTGCGCGTCACCGGGCCGCTGGTCGAGATCGAGTACACGAGCGGCACCGCCATGTACGACCTGGTCTCGATCGGCCCCGCCGGACTGCCCGGCGAGGTGGTGGCCATCAGAGGTGACCTGGTCACCGTCCAGGCGTACGAGTACACCGGCGGGCTCGCCCCGGGGCAGACGGCACTGCCCCAGGGCCGTCCGCTGTCGGTGCGCCTGGGTCCGCACCTGCTCGGCGGAATCTTCGACGGGCTGCTGCGCCCGCTGTCCGACGTCGGCGACTGGCTGCTGCCGGACACACGGCGGACCGGAGCGGCGGAACGCACCTGGTCCTTCTCTCCCCTGGTGGCGGAGGGCGACGAACTGGCCGAGGGACAGACGCTGGGGGAGATCCGCGACGCGGTGCCGGTACGGGTGAAGGTCCTGGTGCCACCCGGCTGCGGGGGTACGGTGACGGAGATCGCCGCTCCCGGGAACCATGCGACGGACGCCGTGGTGGCCGAAGTGGGCGGTGCCGAAGTGGGCCTGGGCGCCCTGTGGCCGGTGCGCAGACCCCGGCCCGTGCGGGAGCGCGTCGATGCCCACGAGGCCCTCGACACCGGCCAGCGGGTGATCGACCTGCTCTTCCCCGTGGCCCGGGGCGGCACGGTCGCGGTGCCCGGTGGCTTCGGCACCGGCAAGACGGTGCTGCTCCAGCAGATCGCGAAGTGGTGCGACGCGGATGTCATCGTCTACGTCGGCTGCGGCGAGCGCGGCAACGAGATGGCCGACGTCATCACCGAGTTGGCCGAGCTTCAGGACCCGCGGACGGGCGGACGCCTGGCGGACCGCACGGTGACGATCGCCAACACCTCCAACATGCCGATGATGGCCCGCGAGGCCGGCGTCCACACGGGGGTGACGGTCGCCGAGTACTTCCGTGACATGGGCCTGGACGTGGTGGTCATCGCCGACTCGACGTCCCGATGGGCCGAGGCGTTGCGCGAGTTCGCCTCCCGTACCGGCGCGCTGCCCGCCGAGGAGGGCTACCCGGCCGGACTGGCCTCGGCCATCGCGGCCTTCTACGAGCGGGCCGCCGCCGTGACCACGCTCGGCGGTGACCGGGGCTCGGTGACCGTGATCGGCGCCGTGTCCCCGCCCGGCGGGGACATGACCGAACCGGTCACCGCCCACACCGAACGCTTCGTCCGCTGCCTGTGGACCCTGGACCGCGACCTCGCCTACGCCCGCCACTACCCGGCGCTCTCCTGGGCGGGTTCCTTCTCCCGGGACGTACCCGTGCTGGCCGCCGGACACCGGGCGGCCGGGGATCCGGCGTGGTCCCGGCGCCGTGAGCGGGTGGGAGCGGCGCTGGCGGCGGCCGACCGGCTGGCCGACCTCGTCGACCTGATCGGGATCGCCGCCCTTCCGGCGCGGGAGCGGATCAGCGTGCTCGCGGGCCGGCTGGTGAGGGAGGGCGTGCTGCAGCAGAGCGCGCTGTCGCAACGGGACGCGTACTGCGGGCCGCAGAAGACGGCCGCGCTGGCCGACGCCGTCCTGGCGGTCGTCGACCGCTGCCGGGAACTGGTGGACTCCGGGGTACCGGCGGCATCGGTCGAGGAGGTCGACTTCGGTCCGCTGCTGCGCGCCCGGGAGGACACCGGCCCGCACGACGCCACCGGCGTGGCGGCGCGGCGGGACGCCATGCTCTCCCGCCTGGGAGAAGTGCGGCCATGAGCCTGTCCGGCGGGATCGAGTACACGGCGGTGCGCGAACTGCGGGGACCGCTCGCGGTCGTCGAGGGCGTCTCGGGGGTCGGCTGGGACGAGTACGCGCACCTCACCCTCGCCTCGGGCGAACGGCGCCACGGCGTGGTCCTGGACGCCGACCGCGGCCTGGCGGTCGTCCAGATGCTGGAGGGCACCGCGGGCATGGACCCGCAGGGCGTCCGCGCGGTCTTCACGGGCAGCCCGCTGCGCGTCCCGGTCGGCACGGACTGGCTCGGCCGCGTCTGCAACGGCCGCGGCGACCCCGTCGACGACGGACCACCCGTCTTCGGCTCCCACATGGCCGAGGTGGGCGGCGCTCCCCTCAACCCGGTACGCCGCGAGCCGCCGTCCGAACCGGTACTCACCGGCGTCGGAGCCATCGACGCCCTGACCACCCTGGTACGCGGACAGAAACTCCCGGTGTTCTCGGTGGCCGGGCTGCCGCATCTGGAACTGGCCGCCCAGATCGCCGCGCAGGCCACCGTCGGCGGAGAGGCGTTCTGCGTCGTCTTCGCGGGCATGGGACTCACCCACGCCGACGCCTCCTTCGTACGCGACGCCCTGGAGGAACGGTCCGGGGCCGGGGAACTGGTCCTGCTGCTGAACACCGCCGACGACCCGGTGATCGAACGGATCCTCACCCCGCGGATCGCGCTCACCGTCGCCGAGCACCTCGCCTTCACCGAAGGACGGCACGTCCTGGTCGTGATGACCGACATGACGACCTACGCGGAAGCCCTGCGTGAGGTCTCCGCCGCCCGCGGGGAGATCCCCGCCCGCCGCGCCTACCCCGGCTACCTGTACAGCGACCTGGCCTCCCTGTACGAACGCTGCGGACGCATCCGCGGGCGGCCCGGCTCGGTCACCGTGCTGCCGGTGCTCACCATGCCCGCGGGTGACATCACCCATCCCGTGCCCGACCTGACCGGCTACATCACCGAGGGGCAGATCGTGCTCTCGCCGGAGACGCACGCGCGCGGTGTGTATCCGCCGCTGGACGCCCTGTCCTCCCTCTCCCGGCTGATGCGCAAGGGCGCCGGCCCCGGCCGTACCCGCGACGACCACCTCGACGTCGCGGCCCAGCTGCTGGCCGCCCTGGCCCGCGCCCGGCAGGTCCGCGATCTCGCGGACCTGGTCGGTCAGGGGGCGCTGACTCCCACCGACCGCCGCTACCTCGACTTCGACGAGGCGTTCCTGCGGGACTTCGCCGACCAGCGCAGCGACGAGTCCCGAAGCCTGGACGCCTCGCTGGAGCGGGGCTGGCGGGCCCTGCTCACCCTGCCCCGCGGCCAGCTCTCCATGCTCCCCGCCGCGCTCCTCGACGCCCACGGGGCGAAGGGCGCCCCGGAGACGGAGGCGCTCTGATGACCGGCGCCCGCCGGACACCGCCCGGTCGGGCGGGACGGCTGAGACTGCGGCACAGCCTCGCCGTCGCCGAACGCGGAGCCGACCTGCTGGAGCAGAAACTCCGCATCCTGCGCGCCGAGCACGAGCGGCTGCGGAGCGTGGAGACGGAAGCCGCCCGCGCCTGGCGGGACCTGCTGCCCGAGGCCGAGGACTGGCTGCTGCGGGGGCTCCTCCTGAGCGGGGAGCAGGCTCTCGGCACGGCCACCGCCGGTATCGGTCCCGCCGAGGTCACGGTGGACTGGACCACCTCGATGGGGGTACGCCACCCCACCGCGGCCACGGTGTCCGTGCCCAGCCGCCCGCCCACGGCCGCCGCTCCCACGAACACCGCTCTCGTGCACGCCGAGGCGGCCTACGGCCGCGCCCTGCGCGCCGCCGCCGAGTACGCCGCCGCCCGTACCGCCGCCGAACTGCTGGGCGCCGAGGTCACCAGCACCCGGCACCGGGTCCGCGCCCTGCGGCGCCATTGGATCCCCCGCCTGCGCCAGGCGCTCGACCGGGCCGACCTCGCCCTGGAACAGGCCGAACACGAGGACGGCGTACGGCGTCGCTGGGCGGCCCGGAGCATCGAGCGGTGAGCGTTCACCAAAACGCGGCACGGATGTCCCGCTCGGCCGCGGTGGGCGGGACGAGCAGGATCTCGTCACCGGGACGGATCCGGATCTCCGGGTCCGGCACGAACCGATCGGACCTCACACCGGGACCGTGATGACCGGGCAGTGGGCGTGATGCAGCACTCCCTGGCTCACCGAGCCCAGCAGCATGCCCGTGAAACCTCCGTGCCCGCGGGTTCCCACGACCAGGCCCAGCGCGTGCTCCGAGGCTTCCGTCAGGGCCCGCACCGGGTGGCCCCGGACGACCTCGTGGTGCAGCTCCACGTCCGGGTGCGTCGCGGTGCGGCCCGCGACCGTCTCGGACAGCACCCGGCGGCACTCCCGCACCGCCGCGTCCTCGTCCAGGACACCGAGGAGCGGCGGATGCCACACGTACAGGGCCCTGAGGGCCGCTCCGCGCAGGGCCGCCTCCTCGAACGCGAGGTCCACCGCCGCCGCCGCGTGCGCACTGCCGTCGACGCCGACCACGAAGTACGCGGGCTCCTGGGTGATGTGCTCCGGCTCCGGAACGACGACGACCGGGCACGGAGCGTGGGCGGTGAGCGGCAGCGCCACGGCGGCGGAGGTGAACAGTTCGCGCCGGGTGCTCAGATGCCAGGAGCCCACCACGACCAGGGAGGCGTTGCCGGCCTCCTCGCGCAGGACCCAGGCCGGTTCTCCCTCCGCCAGCACCGTCGACGCCTCCACCGACGGCCGTCGGGACTCGACGAAGGCGACCGCCTCCTTGAGCACCTCGGCACCCTCTTCGTGCAGCGTCCGGTTCCACTCCTCCCAGGACGGCCGTACCTCGCCCGACCGGTACCCACCCGTCGGTACGCCCTGGGCGTGCACGAGCCGTACCGGCAGGCCGCGTCGATCCGCCTCGTCGACGGCCCAGGCGAGTGCCAGCCGCTTCGAGGGATCCCGGTCGACCCCCACGACGATCGGCCCACGCCCGTCCCCAGCGCTCATGACACCTCCAGCAGATTCGCGTGCCGCCGTTCTTCCAGCGTGACCCCGGCCGTGGGGAGCCGCCACGCCACGGCGCCCCCGGTGGAATCCGGCGGCTACCGGTGTGCGGGACCGCCCCGGCTCCCTCCCCCGAGGGTCACTGGCTCCCGACCGGCGAGCCGACCCGGTCATCCCGGGGAACGGTCGCGGCCCCGCCGGCCCGCACGGCGTCCACCACCTCCTGGTGCAGCCGCCTGCTGTCCTGCTCGGACAGGCAGGGCACCGGGCTGCCGGCGAGGGTGTGCCACTGGGAGGTTCCGGTGTACCGCACCAGCACATCTGCCTGGACACCGTCCCATGTGGTGCGCACGGTCAGGTTGCCGCTCATCACACCGCCCTCGTCCGTGCGGGTGCCTCCCCGCCCGGCGAACACGTCCGGTGTGGTCCATGTCGCTCTGGTCATGACGTCGTTCCTTCCCACAGGCCCTTTCTCCGAGCATGCGCGTCGGGCCGACGGATGCACTGGGCCGTTCGGGTACTCCACGTGGGCCGTGCGGCCCAAGGAACGACGGGGCGGCGGGGAGACGGCGGGTCGGGCTGCCAGGACCGCGCGGTGGGCGGGGGCGCGGGCGGTGCGAGCGCCGCGGGCACGGGCAAGGCCGGACGCCTTGACGTCCGGCCCCGCCGTCACCACCGCCCGCGCCGTGTCGGCGGCTGCCCGACGGCCTGGCGCGCTCGACTCGTCAGGTCATCCCGTCACCTCGGCCCCGGTCACCAGTGGCGCTTCCGCCTCCCCGCGCTCCCGCTCCTCGTCGGTGAACAACCGGGAGCGCAGCAGGAACCGCACGCCCTCCGGGGCTTCCAGGGAGAAGCCGCTGCCCCGTCCCGGAACCACGTCGACGGTGAGGTGGGTGTGCCGCCAGGACGCGTACTGGTCGGCGCTCGTCCAGAACGGAGTGTTCCCCGCGACATGGCCGAGCAGGACGTCCGCGGCGCCGATGCGGAACTCGCCGCGCGGGTAGCACACCGGAGCGCTGCCGTCACAGCAGCCGCCGGACTGGTGGAACATGACCGGTCCGTGACGAGCCGTCAGCCGGCGCACCAACTCCTCCGCGGCGCCGGTCAGTTCCACGCGCGCCACCCGGGCTCCCATCAGAAGAGGCCGAGCTTCTGCTCCGAGTAGCTGACCAGGAGGTTCTTGGTCTGCTGGTAGTGGTCGAGCATCATCTTGTGGGTCTCGCGGCCGATGCCGGATCCCTTGTAGCCGCCGAAGGCCGCGTGGGCGGGGTAGGCGTGGTAGCAGTTGGTCCACACGCGGCCCGCCTTGATCTCCCGGCCGAGCCGGTAGGCGAGGTTGCCGTTGCGGGACCACACGCCGGCGCCGAGGCCGTAAGGCGTGTCGTTGGCGATCTTCGCGGCCTCTTCGGGGGAGTCGAAGGTGGTGACCGAGACGACCGGGCCGAAGATCTCCTCCTGGAAGATCCGCATGTCGTTGGTGCCCTTGAAGACGGTCGGCTCGACGTAGTAGCCGTCCAGACCGGGGACGGTGCGCGCGTTGCCGCCGGTGAGGAGTTCGGCGCCCTCCTTCTTGCCGATGTCGATGTAGGACATGATCTTCTCGAACTGGTCGATGCTGGCCTGCGCGCCGATCATCGTCTCCGGGTCCAGCGGGTTGCCGCCCTTGATGGCGCGGGTGCGCTCCAGGGCGCGGGCCATGAACTCGTCGTAGATCGAGGAGGCGATCAGGGCCCGGGACGGGCAGGTGCACACCTCGCCCTGGTTCACCGCGAACATCACGAAGCCCTCGATGGCCTTGTCCAGATAGGCGTCGTCGGCGTCCATGACGTCGGCCAGGAAGATGTTCGGGCTCTTGCCGCCCAGCTCCAGGGTGACCGGGATGATGTTCTCGGACGCGTACTGCATGATCAGCCGGCCGGTCGAGGTCTCACCGGTGAAGGCGATCTTGGCGATACGCGGGCTGGACGCGAGCGGCTTGCCGGCCTCGACGCCGAAGCCGTTGACCACGTTGAGCACGCCGGGCGGGAGCAGGTCGGCGATCAGCTCGACGACCACCAGCAGGCTGACCGGGGTCTGCTCGGCGGGCTTGATGATCACGCAGTTGCCCGCCGCCAGGGCGGGGGCGAGCTTCCACGCCGCCATCAGGATCGGGAAGTTCCACGGGATGATCTGGCCGACGACACCCAGCGGCTCGTGGAAGTGGTAGGCGACGGTGTCCTCGTCGATCTCGCCGACGGTGCCCTCCTGGCTGCGCACCACGCCCGCGAAGTACCGGAAGTGGTCCACGGCGAGCGGGATGTCGACGTTGAGGGTCTCCCGGACCGGCTTGCCGTTCTCCCAGGTCTCGGCCACGGCGATCTTCTCGAGGTTCTCCTCGATCCGGTCCGCGATCCGGTTGAGGATGTTGGCCCGCTCGGCGATGGAGGTGCGGCCCCAGCGGTCGGCCACGGCGTGCGCGGCGTTCAGCGCCAGGTCGATGTCGGCGGCGGAGGAACGGGCGACCTCGCAGAACACCTTGCCGGACACCGGCGAGACGTTGTCGAAGTAGCGGCCGTCGACGGGGGCGACCCACTCGCCGCCGATGAAGTTGTCGTAACGCCGGGCGAAGTTGACGACACTGCCTTCTGTCCCAGGCTGCGCGTACACCATGGCGGCTCTCCTCAGTGGACGATGCGGTGCTACGACGGCCCTTGCCGTCGTGGTGCGCATCACTGTGAGCCCGCAAGGTTGGCGCGAGGTTGGCGCCTGGCGCCCGGTGTACGTCAGTCGCGCAGGGCCGTCGTCAGGCGGCCGGCGGGGATCGCGCGGCGGGCGTCGGCCCGGTCGAGCAGGCGCAGAGCGTGCTCGTGCACCTCCGCGTCGTACGGCGCGCGTTCGCCGTAGCGCAGGGCGTGCTCCGGGCGGGTGCTCGCCAGGACCGCCTCCCGTACGGCCACCTCCAGGCGGGTGCGCCACTCCTCGATCCCGGGCGCCTCGGAGCGCGGCAGCAGCGGGCCCCGGTAGAGGCGCAGGGCGGTGTCGGCGTCACCGCTCTCCAGCGCGCGCAGTACGTCGACGGCATCGCAGGACACGGGGGCGGTGAGGGCGTAGCGGCGGGTGGCGACGCCACCGCCGAGGGCGCGCCGCAGATGGGAGATCTCCGCCTTGAAGGTGGAGGCGGTGACGGGACGGTCGCCGTACAGGGCCTCGCGCAGCCGCTCCGGTGAGAAGCCGTCCGGCTCCAGCGCGAGGAGGGTCAGGATCTCGAGCTGCCGTGGACGCAGGGGGAGCGTCACGCCCTCGCGTACGGCTTTCTCCTCGCCCATGCACGACAGCCGCAGTCGCGGCAGGTCCGTCCGGGACGGGCGGGGCGACTCGCTGCGGAGCCCGGCCTCGATGGCGGAGACCAGACCGCGCACCGTGGACATGGCCAGCGGGTGCGAGCGGTCCCAGGTGGTGGACAGGTCCAGGACGCCGAGGACGTGACCGTCGGGGCCGTGGATCGGGGCGCAGTAGCAGACCCAGCCGTGCAACGCGTTCACCACGTGTTCTGCCGAGAACACGGTGCTCGGGCGGCCGGTGCGCAGCGCCAGGGAGAGAGCGTTGGTGCCCATGGCCTGCTCGTCCCAGCGACCGCCCGGGGCGAAGTTGACCCGCTCGGCCCGTCGGCGCATGTCCTGCCCGGCGCACGTCCACATGATCGTTCCGGACTCGTCGGTGACCGCGGTGACGAAGCCGGCGTCGTCGGCGATGCTGCGCAGCTCGTCGGAGAGGGCGCTGACGGGCCGGCGCAGCAGCGAGTCGGTCCAGCGGTGCTGTATCGCGCCGCCGTCGGTCACCGGGGCGCTGTCCCGGGCGGGGTCCACGCTCGGCAGCGAGCGCACCCACGACTCGGCCACCTCGTGGCGCAGCGCCTGGTAGCTGCTCGGCGCCGAGCCCGTGGACTTCACCAGCGACACCGCACGGGACCACTCGTCCTCCAGCGTGGCCCTGCGCCGCCGAAGGTCACTGCGCTGTGACATGTGCTTCCCTGTCGTGAAAGGGGCCGGCAACCATTATCCGCCTCGACGCGCGGAGCGCGCCGCCCGATCAGGCAGGTCACCCCATCAGAACGGGCCGGTGCCGCGCCCGGCTGCACGCCCCCGGCTTCGTCCGCGTCGGACGACAGTGTTATCGGCGAATGAAGCAGTGAAATCAAGGTTTCGCACAGGTTACGGACTTCCCGCCCTCCTGGAGGTCACAAGTCGCTCACGTCCCGCGCGCTGGTGACCAGCGGTAATGATCCGAGCGCCGACCGGAGCCGTGACGAGCGCCACGGTGCACTCCGGGGGAGGGGAGCTGTTCGAGGCGGCCGGGCGGCGGTGGCGCCGGCCCCCGCGGTTGACCGCCGCGCGAGGTGAGCCGCCGCCCCCCGGCGGACGAGCGCGGCCGCGGGCCCGGCTCCGCCGCCAACCTCACGCCAACCCTCACCGGCCACCGTGTCCACCTGGCGACGGTCGGCCGCCCGCCTCGGACCGGCGGCCCCATGCCGGTCAGCACCCGCACCCCACTGGAGGATCCCGAATGTCGCGCTCCGCCCGTCCCGACGTTCCCGAGAACCCGCTTGCCACCCGGGGCGCTGCCGTGTCCGGACTGCCGGAGCGAGCCGCGGCCGACCGTCTTGCCTTCTGGGCGCGGCAGGCCGGACAGCTCCACTGGGACACCGGCTGGGACCAGGTGCTGGACTGGACGGACGCGCCCTTCGCCCGCTGGTTCACCGGCGGGAAGCTGAACGTGGCGTACAACTGCGTCGACCGGCACGTCGAGGCGGGCCACGGCGAGCAGGTCGCCTTCCACTGGGAGGGCGAGCCGGGTGACACCCGCACGATCACCTACGCGGAGCTGAGGCGCGAGGTCTGCCGCACGGCGAACGCCCTGCTCTCCCTCGGTCTGATGCCGGGCGACCGGGTCGCCATCCAGCTGCCGATGATCCCCGAGGCGGTCTTCGCCATGCTGGCCTGTGCCCGCCTCGGCCTGCCGCACAGCGTCGTGTTCGGCGGGTTCTCCCCGGCCGCCCTGCAGTCGCGCATCGAAGACGCCGGGGCCAGGCTGCTGATCACCGCGGACGGCCAGTACCGGCGGGGCACGGCCGAGCCCATGAAGGCGAACACCGACGAGGCGACCGGGGACTCCCCGAGCATCGAGCACGTTCTGGTGGTCCGGCGCACCGGCGGCGACGTGCCGTGGACCGAGGGCCGCGACCTGTGGTGGCACGACCTGGTCGACGCCCAGTCCGACGAGCACACCCCGGAGTCCTTCGACGCCGAGCACCCGCTGTTCATCCTGTACACCTCCGGGACGACGGGCAGCCCGAAAGGCATCCTGCACACCTCCGGCGGCTACCTCACCCAGGCCGCCTGCACCCACCGCACCGTCTTCGACCTCGACCCCGGGACCGACGTCTACTGGTGCACCGCCGACATCGGCTGGATCACCGGTCACTCCTACATCGTCTACGGGCCCCTCGCCAACCGGGCGACCTCGGTCATGTACGAGGGCACGCCCAACACCCCGCACGAGGGGCGGCACTTCGAGATCATCGAGAAGTACGGCGTCACGGTCTACTACACCGCCCCGACCGTCATCCGCACGTTCATGAAGTGGGGCGAGCAGATTCCCGCCCGCTACGACCTCTCCTCGATCCGGGTGCTCGGCAGCGTCGGCGAACCGATCAACCCCGAGGCGTGGCGCTGGTACCGCACGCACATCGGGGCCGGCAAGGCGCCGATCGTGGACACCTGGTGGCAGACCGAGACCGGCGCCGTCATGATCTCCCCGCTGCCCGGGGGAGGGGCCGGCGCGAAGCCCGGCTCGGCCCAGGCACCGCTGCCCGGTCTGTCCGCCAGGGTGGTCGACGACCAGGGCCGTCAGGTCGGCAAGGGCGAGAGCGGCTACCTGGTCATCGACCAGCCCTGGCCGTCCATGCTGCGCGGGATCTGGGGCGACGCCAAGCGGTACCGGGAGACGTACTGGTCCCGTTTCGCCGACCAGGGCTACTACTTCGCCGGCGACGGCGCGCGCTACGACGAGGACGGCGACATCTGGCTGCTGGGCCGTGTGGACGACGTCATGAACGTCTCGGGGCACCGGATCTCCACGGCCGAGGTCGAGTCGGCGCTCGTCTCGCACCCCGCGGTGGCCGAGGCGGCGGTGGTGGGCGCGTCGGACGCGACGACCGGGCAGGCCATCGTCGCCTTCGTCATCCTGCGTGCGGGCACCGACGCGGACCTCACGGCGGCGCTGCGCGAGCAGGTAGCCCAGGAGATCGGCCCGATCGCCAAGCCCCGCCGGATCATGATCGTCCCCGAACTGCCCAAGACCCGGTCCGGGAAGATCATGCGCAGGCTGCTCCGCGACATCGCCGAGCACCGGGAGGTCGGAGACGTCACCACGCTCGCCGACGCCTCCGTGATGGACTCGATCAACGCGGGTCTCGGCGGCGGGCCGCACGAGACGACGGGCCCCGCATGAGCGGCGGCGGCCTGTGGGCCCGGCGGATTCGTACTCCTCACCGGAGCGGCCGCCCCTGTGAAGTCGCTGCCCCGCGTGCAGCGAGCCTCCTGTCGCCGCAGGGCCGCGCACGGCCGCTTGACCGAAGCACGCCGACGACGGCGAAAAGAAGAGCGAAGAACGACGACTGGAAGGCACGCACACGCTGATGCGACTCGTCCTCATCGGCCCTCCCGGAGCGGGCAAGGGCACCCAAGCAGCCGTACTCAGCGAGAGACTCGGCATCCCGCACGTCTCCACCGGAGACCTGTTCCGTGAACACGTCACCCGCCGGACGCCCCTCGGGCAGGACGCCGAGCGGTATCTCGACACCGGTGAACTCGTACCCGACCACGTCACCGGTGGCATGGTCCGCCAGCGGCTGGCCGAGCCGGACACGCGGCGCGGGTTCCTCCTCGACGGCTTCCCGCGCACCGTCCCACAGGCGCGGGAACTCGCCGCGATCCTGGATTCCGCCGGGGTCGCCCTGGACGCCGTGGTCGAGTTCACCGCTCCCGAGGACATCGTGGTGGAGCGGCTGCTGAACCGCGGACGCCAGGACGACAACGAGGACGTCATCCGCCACCGTCAGCGGGTCTACGAACACCAGACCGCCCCTCTGCTCGACCACTACGCGGACATCCTGCTCACCGTCGAGGCCGTCGGACCGATCGACGACATCGCCGCGCGGGCGCTCAAGGGGCTGTCGGAAGCGGCGCGCGGTCCAGCCCGGCACGCGCGCCCCGCACCGTGATCGTTCGACCCGAGGAACGACGGCGACGCGGCCGGGACCTCGCCGTGCGGCGCCCGGGCCGCGAGGGGGAGCGGGCGGACACGCGAGCCGGACCGACGTCGGGGGAAGCGTTCCGATCCGACCGGCGCGCCGATCGGCCCACGGCATGGCCGGCGCATACGGTCCGGCGGGATCCGCGCAGGCCGACAGGCGTGCCGAGGCCGGGCCCGCGGGCGGCGCCTGGACGCGGTCGCCGGTGAGCGTCATCGGCCGTTCGATGCCCCGTCCTTCCGGCAGGGGACGTACGTCGGCGCTGCCGGGGCCGACCGGAGGCGTGGACGCCCGCCGGTCAGGTCCGGTCGTCGTCCGTGTGCAGGGCGAGGACGGGGCAGGCGGCGACGGCGCGGCGGGCGTGGGCACGAAGCCGGTCGGGGACGGTCGCGCCCTTGAGGACCGGGTATCCCCATTCGTCGAGGTCGATCAGTTCCGGGAGCAGTTCGGCGCACAGGCCGTGCCCGGTGCAGGCGATGCGGTCGACGCGCAGGGTACGGGTGCGGCTCCTCCTGCTCATCGCCAGGTCTCCGGTGCGGTGGCGGGCGGCACGGAGAGCCGGGGCGGCCGACCGGCGGCCGGGCAGGTGCCGTGGGCGAGGTGGCGGGCGACGTCGTCGGCGAAGGCGTCCAGGGCGGAGGCCGCGAGGCGGGCGGCGCCGTCGGGATGGCGGCAGGCGCCCCGGCCCGGGAGCAGGCCGACGCGGCGGCGCAGGCGGGACAGCAGGGCCGCGTCCGCCCGTCCGGTGGCCAGAGCGGTGAAGTCCTCGGCCACGGCGGGCAGCCCGACACGGCAGGGTCCGCACTGGCCGGCGCTGTGCGCCGCCAGATAGGTGAGGACGTGAGCCGTCTCGGTCAGCCCGCAGGACGCCTCGGGCAGCGCGACCAGCACGCCGGCGCCGGGTGCTGCGCCCAGCGGGGCCAGACCGCGCCGGGAGAGCGGGGTGTGCAGCTGCTCCGGCCGGAGCCAGGTGCCGGAGAAGCCGCCGAGGAGGACCGCGCGCAGGGGCCGCGTGGCACCGCCGGCCTGGGCGAGGACCGTGGCGAGCGGCGTGCCCAGCGCCACCTCCAGCACGGTGGGGGCGCGGACGGCGCCGGAGACGGTGACGAGCAGGGTGCCCGGCTCGTCCGGTGTGCCGGCCTGCCGGAACCAGGCCGGGCCGTGGCGGGCGATCAGAGCCAGATGGGCGAGGGTCTCGGCGTTGTGGACCAGCGTGGGGCGTCGGCCGACGCCCCGCTCGTGGACGTGCGGCGGGTGACCCTGGGGCCGGGCGGGGCCTCCGTTGAGCCAGCGCACCAGAGAGGTCGACTCACTGGAGACGTAGGCGTGCGGAAGGGCGTGCAGCCGCAGCCGCACCTGGTCCAGGCGGGCGCTGCGGCGTTCGTCCACGGCGGTGCTCAACTGCCGGTACTGGGCGGTGCGGTCGCGGGGCAGGCACACGTGGACGGTGTCCGCGCCGACCGCCGTGGCGGCCAGCACGGCGCCGTCCAGGGCGAGATGGGGCGCGACGGCGGTCAGGAACCGGTCCTTGAGGCTGGGCGGTTCGCTCTCCATGGCGTTGACGACGACCACGCAGCGGCCCGGCCGCGCGGTGACCGCGCCCAGCTTGCGGCCGGTCGGGAACCCGGCGCCGCCGCGCCCCGTGAGCCCGGCCGCCGCCACGGCCTCCACCAGTGGCAGGGAGCCGTCTCCGGTGGGAGGTGGCCCGTGGCGCCTCAGATGATCGGTCAGGTCGGCCGGTCGGCCGGTGGCGTACCAGCCCGCCAGCAGCCGGGCGGCGGCCGGATCGCCCGGTCCGGGGGAGAGGCGGTGGAGGGCGGGACGCGCCGCGGCCGAGGAGTTCACCTTCCACCTCCGAGGAGGACCGCCGTCGAGGCGGCGCGCTGGGACCAGCCGGGCTGGAGCGGTCCGGTGGCGAGGAAGGCGGTGAGCACCACCGGTACGGCGGTCGCGGCCACGGCAGCCGCCAGGCGCCCGGCGGCCCGCCCCGGACCGGCTTGCACCAGCCGCCACCACACGGCTGCGACCACCGAGCCGAGACAGCCGGCGTACAGCCACAGCTGGAGGGGGAGGCGGGTGTCGGTGCCGGTGCCCACCCCGTGGAAGAGAGCGAGCGGCCAGGCCGCGTACGCCAGCCAGTGCACGGCTTTCCAGCGGCGGGCCCCAAGGCGTCGGCGCAGCGCACTGGTGACCGCGACGGCCAGGAGCAGGTCCAGCCCGGCCGTGCCGAGGCCGAGCCACAGCGGACGATAGGAGCCCCCGAACGGCACCACGGACACCGCCCACCCCAGGTGGACGAACGGATCGAGCACCGCCGTCCCCACGTGCGCGACGAGGAACGCCAGCGTGAGCAGGGACAGGTTGCGGTGCACCACGCCGAGCTCGAAGCGGCCGAGCCGGCGCGGCCGGGCCCGCCCGCCGGAGGCGATACCGAGCACCACGGTGGCGGTGAGGAGCAGCAGGGCGACGGTTCCGCTCGCGCGGGCGGCGTACCACAGGGGGCTTCCGGTCAGGGCCAGGGTCGTCATCGCGGATCTCCAGAGGCGACTTCGGTGGCGGAGGTGGCGGAGGCGGAGTCGGGCGGCCAGCCGCCGAGACACACGAGACGGCCGTCCAGGCCCACCAGCCGTGCGGGCAGAGCGGCGCCGCGCAGCCAGTCGGCCGCTCTGTCGCCCAGCACGACCGCCGCCGTACTGGCGGTGTTGGCGTCCACACAGGTGGCGGCCGCGACGGTGACGGTGCGCCAGACGGGGGTGGCGGGTTCACCGGTGGCCGGGTCGACGATGTGATGCAGGGTGCGCCCGGCCCGGTGCCAGGTGCGTACCCGGATGCCGGAGGTCGCGAGGGCCCCGCCGGTCACCGCGACGGCGGGGCCGTGCTCCGCGGCGGGCCGGGCGTGGTCGTCGGCGAGGGCGATCCGCCAGCCCCCGTCCGGGGCCGGACCGGCCACCGCGAGGTCGCCGCCGAGGCTGACCAGAACGCCGCACCCGGCGGCCTCGGCGGCGCGGCGGGCGGCACGGTCGGCCGTGAGGGCCTTCGCGGTCGCGCCCAGGTCGAGGTGGGTGTACGGGGGCAGACGCAGCCGCCGGGAGCGTGGGTCGAAGACGATCCGCCGCCATCCGGGTGCCGGCACGGCAGCCGGCAGCGGACGGGCGTCCTCGGGGCGCAGGGCGGCGAAGGTCCGGTCGTAGCCGAGGGCGCTCATGGCGCGCCCCACGGTCGGGTCGACGGCGCCGTCGGTGAGCCGGGCGGCGCGGAGAGCGGCCTGGAGCGCCTCGGCGAAGCGTTCGCTCACCGTCGTCGGCCTTCCCGCGTTCAGATTGACGCGGGTGAGTTCGGAGTCCGGCCGGAAACGGCTGCAGGCGAGGTCGACGGCGGCCAGTTCGGCCCGCAGGACGCCCTCCGCGGCCGGCAAGGCCTTCGGGTCGGTCACGAGCAGCACGGCCGTGGTGCCGAGCGCCGGGAACACTGCCTCGGCGGGGGACGGTGCGGGAGCACGGATGGTCATGACGCCCCCGTCGTGGTGTGGGGCGGCTGCTGGGCGGGAGCGGGCGGCTGCGCCGGGGGCTGCGGGGCCGGCTGCGACACGGGGGCCACTCCCGCGTCGTCGTCCTCGCCCTCGCCCTCGTCGTCGTTCTCGTGGCGGGCCGCGTCGCCGTGGTCCCCGTCGTCGCCGGTTTTCGGGGTGTCGGCGGACGGCGCCGAGGGGCTGTGCAGGGGCGGGTTCGACGGCACGGGTGAGGCCGAACTCCCCGGCAGATGGGTGTAGAGGCTGCCCAGGGCCGCCGCGCCGGTCACTGCGACCGCGGCGGTCCAGCGGGTGAGACGGCGGCCCCGCCGCAGGCCGCGATCGCGGTCGCGTGCGCGTGCCGGGTCCGGAGGGGGCAGCGGCTGGTCGAAGTCGTCGGGCGAGGGGGACATGGCAGCGGCTCCTGGTGGATCGGCGGCCCGGAATCGGCTGCGTGCACCTCCAGGCTGCGCGCACGGCACCGGGGAACCTGCTCACGTCTTCTTCAGAACCGGTAAAGATCTCAGGGCTCTCCCGCCCACAGAGGCAGGTCCAGTACCACGGTCAGCCCGCCGCCCGGCGTGTCCTGCAACCGCGCGCCGCCCCCGTTCACGGTGACCAGCCGGTGGACGATGGCCAGCCCCAGCCCCGTGCCCCTGGCCTCGGGGTTGCCGAACCGGCGGAACGCGACCGCCTTGGCCGCGGCGGGCATCCCGGGGCCGTCGTCCGTCACGCACACCTGGGCCGACTTCCCCACCAGCTGGTGGCCGACCGTCACGTTCCCTTCGTCGGGAACGGCGTCCAGGGCGTTGGCGATCAGGTTGTCGAGGATCTGCTCCAGGTGGCCACCGCCCAGCGAGGCGGTCAGGGCGGGCCCCTCCGACGCGCTCAGACGCACGCCGCGCTCCTGGGCCACCGGCGACCACGCGGCGACCCGCTCCGTGACCACCTGATCCACCCGGACGGCGGTCGGCCGGGGCGTCGCCTGCTCGGCCCGGGCGACCGCGAGCAACCCGTCGACCAGCCGTGACAGCCGTGCGATCTCGTCCTGGGCCGCGTCCAGCTCCGCCGCGACGTCTCCCCGGGCACCGGTGCCCAGGACGTCGAGCCGCAGCCGCAGCGCGGCCAACGGGGTGCGCAGCTGATGGGACACGTCGGCGATCATGGCCCGGTGGCCGTGCACCAGGGCCTCCGTACGGGCGGCCATGGTGTTGAACGTGGCGGCCAGACGGCGTACTTCCGGGGGTCCGTCGCCGGCCTCGGCCCGCTCGTCGAGGGAGCCCTCGCCCAGCTTCCGTGCCGTCGCGTCGAGTGCCGACAGCGGGCGGCTCACCCAGCGGGCGAGACGGACGGACAGCAGCACGGACGCGGCGAGCCCCGCGGTGCCGATCGCCGCGGACCATCCCCAGATCGCGGCCGTACGGGCGTCGAGCGCGGCCGCGGAGCGGGCCAGGACGACGGCGCCGGCGGGCCGGTGGACCTCACCGGCCGGTTCCGCGGCCAGCAGCCGGCCCTCGTCTTCCGGCGGCTCCGGCTCCTGCCCGGCCAGCACGTCCTTCACCAGCTCCTCCGCCTCCTCGCCCTGGGCGGCGGTGCAGGGGGTACTCGCCACCAGCCGCGCGGCGGCGTCGTACACGGTGGCACAGTCCCCGGCCCGTGCCGCGGCGTCCAGTTCCCGGCGCATGCCCGTCTGCGGCTTGCGGTCGGAGAGGTGCTCCTCGGCCGCCGCGGCCACCACGCGGGTGGCCGCCCGCTGGTCGTCGCGGAAGGCGACGCGCTCACGTGCCGTCATCAACACGGCCAGGGGTACGAGCGCGAGCACCAGCAGGACGGAGGTCAGGGCGAGCAGCGTCCAGGTGATGCGCCGGGTCACGGCTGCTCCCGCGCCCCTTCGGCCGCACCGAGCCGGAAACCGTGCCCGTAGACGGTCTCGATCAGTCCGGGCGCGCCGAGCTTGCGGCGCAGCGCCGCGATGTGCACGTCCAGGACCTTGGTGGGGCCGTACCAGTGGGCGTCCCAGGCCCGCTCCAGGATCTGCCGACGGCTCACCACCCGGCCCGGATCGGCTGCCAGGCACTCCAGAATCCCGAACTCCTTCGGCGTCAGCGCGATCGGGCGGCCGCCCATCGACACCTGCCGGGTCCGCAGGTCCAGCGTCAGCGGCCCGTGCCGCAGGACTTCCGGACCTACGGGACGTCTGCGGCGCAGTACGGCACGGACCCGCGCCAGCAGCTCGGCCAGCCCGAACGGTTTGACCAGGTAGTCGTCAGCGCCCTCGTCCAGGGCCACCACCCGGTCCGCCTCCTCACCCCGCGCGGTCACCGCGATGATCGCGGCATCCGACCGCGCGCGCAGCATCCGGCACACCTCGACCCCGTCGATGTCCGGCAGCCCCAGATCGAGCAGTACGACGTCGGGAGACGCGGCAGTCAGGGCCGCCCTGCCGGTACGGACCCCCTCGGCCGCGTATCCTGCCTGCCGCAGCCCGCGCACCAGCGACTCCGCGATGCCGCGGTCGTCCTCCACGACCAGCACCCGCGTCTCGGCCAAGCCCGTGACCTGCCCGTTCATGCGTCAGACCCGCTTTCGGACGATGAGATCGGCGCCCCACGCCATCCAGTCTGCGTCTCCGGCATGGCCGTGCCACAAGGGGCCGTTCGTCCCCTGTACGCCGCGGTGTGCGGACGACGACTCCCTTCGCTGCTCGGGACCGACCCGGCAGCGTAAAATCGATCTATTGGGTGCGAATGGACCGTTTCGGGTGTGCCGTACTGAGCCACATCCGCCGGATCGCCGGGCCGGCCCTTCCGTACCCGCATCGGTCCGAAGAGGCACGCAATGGATCCATGGCTGATCTGGTTGATCATCGCGGCCGTGCTGGCCGTGGTGGAGATCTTCACCCTGACCGCCGCGCTCGGAATGCTGAGTGCGGCCGCGCTGGTCACGGCGGGGTCGGCCGCGGTCGGGCTGCCGCTGCCGTTCCAGTTCCTGGTGTTCACCGTCGTCGCGACCGTCACCGTGCTGTTCGTGCGCCCCATCGCGCTGCGGCACGTGCTCCAGCCTCAAGCGGCGCGGTTCGGGGTGGACGCCCTGGTCGGCAGGACCGCCCATGTCGTCTCGGAGGTGACGGGCAGGGGCGGCAGGGTGCTCATCGACGGCGAGGAATGGACGGCCCGCGCTTACGACGAGACGCTCGTGATTCCTGCCGGACGGACCGTCGACGTCATGGAGATCAGCGGCGCCACCGCGATCGTCTACCCCCGGGACTGAAACCATGGAGACCTCGGCGTTCCTCATTGCCGGCCTGATCGTCGCGCTGTTCGCGGTTTTCACCGTGGTGCGTGCGGTCCGTATCGTTCCCCAGGCCCGCGCTCGTAACGTCGAGCGACTCGGCCGCTACCACCGGACCCTGAATCCCGGCCTCAACCTCGTCATCCCGTACATCGACCGCGTGCATCCGGTGATCGACCTGCGGGAGCAGGTCGTCTCCTTCAAACCGCAACCGGTCATCACCGAGGACAATCTGGTGGTCGAGATCGACACCGTCCTCTATTTCCAGGTCACCGATCCGCGGGCGGCGTTCTACGAGATCGCGAACTTCCTGCAGGCCGTAGAGCAGTTGACCGTCACCACGTTGCGCAACGTGGTGGGTTCCATGGACCTGGAAAAGACGCTCACCTCGCGGGACACCATCAACAGCCAGCTCCGTGGCGTGCTGGACGAGGCCACCGGGAAGTGGGGGCTGAGGGTCAACCGGGTGGAGATCAAGGCCATCGACCCTCCGCAGACCATCAAGGACGCGATGCAGAAGCAGATGCGAGCGGAGCGGGACAAGCGGGCCGCGATTCTCGGAGCCGAGGGGCAACGCCAGTCACAGATACTCACCGCCGAAGGCGACAAGCAGGCCGCCGTCCTGCGCGCGGAGGGTAACCGTACCGCTGCGATCCTCCAGGCCGAGGGCCAGTCCCGGGCCATCGACGAGGTGTTCCAGGCCGTGCATCGCAACGACCCCGACCCCAAGCTGCTCGCCTACCAGTACCTCCAGACGCTGCCCCAGCTCGCGCAGGGCCCGGGCAACAATTTCTGGGTGATCCCCAGCGAGATCACCTCCGCACTTCAGGGGATGTCCCGTGCCTTCAGCGAGGTGCTGCCCCAGTCGCCGGCCACCCGCGAGAAACCCTCGGACGACATGGCCGCCCAGGCCGCCAACGACAAGGCTCAGGCGGAAGAAGCCGCTGCCGCCGCCCTCGCCGACGCCGCCAAGGCCGAGGGCGCAGGCCCCGATACCCTCCCGTCCCACCCGCCTCGCTGACGGCGGGCGGCGGCCCGGTCATGGACCCGCGTGGGGCGATCCGGGACAGGGAGACGCGCGGCGCGCCGGCCTCGGCGACCCGGCTCGTCACCGCCGTCGCACCCTGGACCCCGGGGGCCCTCGCGTCCCGGAGCCACCGGCGTATCGCCGAAGACGTGGGCAACAGCGGGAGAACCTCGTACGCTCCTGCCCATGAAGTCCGTCATCACGGCCATCGACGAGGTGTCCCCGGACGAGGGCCGCACGTGCAGCATGCACAGCGTGCCGAGCCCGAACTGCAGCGGCCCGGTGGTGGCCGTCGTGACATTCGACGACGCCGGCGGCAAGGACAACCACTGGAACGTGTGCCAGTGGTGGCTCACCAACCACCCCGCGGCGGCAGAATTCCTGCGGCGCCGGTAGTCCCGGGTGCCGGAGGAGAAGGCTCGCGGCTGTGTCCTGGCTCACGTGTCGTGGGACGCCGCCGCGGCCGCCTGTGCCGGCAGCCGACGTACCACGTCGTCGTCCGTCACCTCGTACACGTCGATGCGCAGCAGTTCACGGACGTGAACCGGAACGCGCTCGACGGCCTGCACGGACGACGACGGCACGACCAGTGCGTACCGTGTGCGGGAGTCCTGGCCCGTCATGCGACGCAGCAGCTGCCCGTAGGCGATGTCGGCGTCGATGCCCTTCTCGCCGGTGCGGCCCTCGGCCTCGCAGATCAACCGCTCGTCTCCGCGCACCGCTTCGACGTCGGTCCAGCGGTCGGCGGGATCGACCGGCGTCCACCCCTCGGCCAGCAGCCAGGTGCGGAAAGCACCGGTGACCCGGTCCTCGTCGCTGTCGCGTGCCAGGATCTTCCGCAGCGCCGCCAGATCCGCGTCCTGGTTGCGGCGCAGCCGCCCGCGGCCGTCCGCGTCCAGGTCGGCCGGCCGGACCACGACCAGCCGCAGTCCGTGTGCGTGGATCTCGGTGTCACGGCGGGCGTCGTACAGCGCCCGTTGCTCGCCACGGTGCACGCCGCTGACGGTGATTCTGTCCGGCTTGTCGAAGTGGGGCACCGGCCGGTCGTGCTGAAGCTCCCGGTATTCGACAACCAGCCGGTGACCGGGCCAGTACGCGTCGACAGGCAGCCTGGCACGCCGTCCGCCCGTGCCGGGGTCCCCCAGCAGCCAGTCGAACTTGTGCCGGGTCAGGGCACTCTCGCCGAGGACCCGGTCGCACAGGCCGACCACGGGCGCCTCGTCACTGTCGTCTCTCGTTCCCATGGCCGCGCATCATGCCGGCCCCCGCTGACGACGACGGGCGAACGTCCGACCCGGACATTCCCGGGCCCGGATCGTCGTCGCACGTGCGGGGTGGACGGACCCGGGCATCGGAGGCGTGCGCTCGCTCGGGGTGGTGTCAGCGGTCCGCGTCGGCCGCGGTGAGGGCGGTGAGCGCGGCGTCGAGGCGGCGGGTGGCTTCCTCGGCGACGGGGCGCAGGGCGTCGAGTTCGGTGAGGGCGACCATGGTGCTCGGGTCGAGGGCCTGGACGGCCGTGTGGTCGCCCTCCCGGCGGACGACGACGTTGCAGGGCAGCAGCAGGCCGATCGAGCGGTCGGTCTCCAGGGCGCGGTGGGCCAGGGGCGGGTTGCAGGCGCCGAGGATGACGTAGTCCTCCATGTCGTGGTCGAGCTTGGCCTTGAGGGTGGCGGCGACGTCGATCTCGGTGAGGATGCCGAACCCCTGCTCCGCGAGGGCGTCGCGGGTGCGGGCGACGGCGGTGGCGAAGTCGGTGTGGAGGCGGACGGTGCGGTCGTAGCGCATGGGGATGGGCCCTTCTCGGCGGTTCGTGCGGCGCGGGACGGGTGTCCGGCCGGGTGCGGGCGTGCGGGTGCTCCAGTGGCGCTTCCCGGGGCTTTCACTGCCCCTGGAAATACCCCCTGGGGTACTCATGTTACCGTCGAAGACATACCCCCTGGGGTAATTCGTCGCTGGAAGGGAGTACCTCGTGTTCTTCGTCGACACGATCGAGGTGGCCGGGCTCGGCAACCGGAGCTATCTCGCGGGCGGTGAGCGCACCGCCGTGGCCGTCGATCCGCCGCGCGACATCGACCAGGTGATCGCGGCGGCCGCGCGGCGCGGGGTGCGGATCGCGCAGGTCGTCGAGACGCATGTCCACAACGACTACGTCACCGGCGGCCTGGAGCTGGCCCGGGTCACCGGCGCCGCCTACCTCGTGCCCGCCGGGGCCCGCGTCTCCTTCGATCGCGTTCCGGTGCACGACGGCGACCGGGCGCAGATCGACGGCGACGCCGGCCTGACCCTGCGCGCGCTGGCCACACCCGGTCACACCCCGCACCACACCTCCTACGTACTGGAGGAGAACGGTGTCGCGGTCGCGGTGTTCACCGGCGGTTCGCTCCTCATCGGCACCGTCGGCCGCCCGGACCTCGTCGAGCCGCGGCTGACCGAGCGGCTCGCCCGCGCCCAGCACGCCTCCGCGCACCGGCTGGCCGCCGAGCTGCCCGACGAGACGGCGGTGCTGCCCACGCACGGGTTCGGCAGCTTCTGCTCGTCGTCCCAGGCGGAGGGCAGTGCCACGACCATCGGCAAGGAGAAGGCGTCCAACGACGCCCTCACCCGGGACGTGGACACCTTCGTCGCCGACCTGCTGGCCGGCCTGGACGACGTACCCGCCTACTACGCGCACATGGGGCCGGCCAATGCCGCGGGACCCGCGGCCGTCGACCTGACCCCGCCCGCCGTCGCCGACGCCGAGGAGATCGCCGCCCGGCTGGCGGCGGGGGAGTGGGTGGTGGACCTGCGCAACCGGGTCGCGTTCGCCGCGGGGCACGTGTCCGGCTCGTTCAACTTCGAGGCCGAGGGACAGCTCGCCACCTATCTGGCCTGGCTGATCCCGTGGGGCAAGCCGGTGACGCTGCTCGCCGAGTCGCCCGGGCAGCTCGCCGCCGCCCAGCGCGAGCTGGTCCGCGTCGGCATCGACCGGCCGGCCGCCGCGGCCACCGGCGAGCCTGCCGACTGGGTGCGCGACGGCGACAAGCCGGTCTCCTTCCCCCGGGCGACCTTCGCCGACCTCGCGGACCGGCACCCGGCCGGGGGCGTCGTCGTCCTCGACGTCCGGCGGGCGTCGGAGCGGGGCGGCGGGTACATCGAGGACTCGGTCCACATCCCGGTCCACACCCTGCACCGCCGCCTCGACGAGGTCCCCGAGGGCGAGGTGTGGGTGCACTGCGCGGGTGGCATGCGCGCCGCCATCGCCGCATCCCTGCTGGACGCCGCGGGCCGGGACGTCGTCGCCGTGGACGACTCCTTCGACGCCGCCGAGAAAGCCGGGCTCACCGTCCGCAACCCCTGACGGCGCGAGGCGCCGCACAGACCTCCGTCGAACTTTCATACCGACAACGGGAACAGGAGTGACCAGCCGAGATGAGCATCTTCCGACGAGGTCGGGGAGGTCCGGGCCGCGTGACCGTGCAGGAGGCGGCCGCGCGTACCGGTCACGGGACCGCCGAAGACCGCGGTGACGCCGTGCTCCTCGATGTGCGCGAGGCCCATGAATGGCAGGCGGGACACGCCCCCGGGGCCGTGCACGTGCCGTTGTCCTCGCTCGACGCCGGGGCAGGGCTTCCCGACGCGGCGCAGGCGCGGCCGCTGGTGGTGATCTGCCGTTCCGGCAACCGCTCCTTGCAGGCCGTCGACATCCTCGCCGCCCGTGGCTCCGAGGCCGTGGACGTGGTGGGCGGTATGAGGGACTGGGCCGCGGCCGGGCTGCCGGTCGTGGACGCGCGCGGCGGAAACGGCACCGTCGCGTGAGCGCTCTGGTCCTCGCCCTGGCCGCCGGGGCCGTGATCGGTCTGGCGCTGGGCGCGCTCGGGGGCGGTGGCAGTGTGCTGGCGGTCCCCGCCCTGATCTACCTGCTCGGTTTCACCCCCGTGGCGGCCACCACCGCGAGTCTGGTCATCGTCACGCTCACCTCGGTCACCGCCCTGTCCGCGCACGCCCGCGACGGGCACGTCCGCGGGCGGACGGGACTGCTGTTCGCCGCCGCGGGGATCGGGCCGGCGATGCTGGGCGGCGCGCTGGCCGGCCGTGTTCCGGAAGCCGTGCTGACCGCGGCGTTCGCGGCGGTGGCGGCGGCCGCCGCGCTGCGCATGCTGCGGAGCCGCCCGTCCGCGGACACCGTCGTGGCGGTGCGGCCGGGCCGTGCCGCGGCGGCCGGGGCGGGGCTCGGCGCGGTCACCGGCGTGCTCGGCGTCGGCGGGGGGTTCCTCGCCGTACCGGCGCTGGTGGGAGTGCTGGGCCTGCGGATGCGTCACGCGGTGGGCACCAGTCTGCTGGTGATCACGGTCAACTCGCTGGCCGCGCTGACGATGCGGGCCGGAGCGGTCGAGGGGCTGGACTGGGTGGTCGTCGGACCGTTCGTCGGGGCCGCGATCCTGGGCGCCCGGGACGGGAAGCGGCTGTCCGGGAAGGTCTCCGGGCACACCCTTCAGCGGATCTTCGCCCTGGTGCTGCTGGCCGTGGCCGCGTTCATGCTGATCGACGCGGTGCTGTGACAGCCGCCGCGGCGCGGGCTCTCACGCGAGCGACAGGAACAGCTTCTCCAGCCGGGCACGCATCGCGTCCGTGTCCTCACCGTTCCTGCGGCCGGAGTCGATGTCCGCCACGCACTGCTGCAGACCCGTCGCGATGATCGCGAAACCGGCCCGGTCGAGCGCGCGCGAGGCGGCGGCGAGCTGCGTGACGACGTCCTCGCAGTCGCGTCCCTCCTCGATCATCCGGATCACGCCGGAGATCTGACCCTGCGCACGACGCAGCCGGTTCAGCACCGACTTCAGGTCCGCACCCTCGAGCTCCAGTTCCACGATCACTCCTAGAAAAATACCCCTAGGGGTACTGTACGTCCCGGTTCGGGACGGCGTCGACCATCAACCAACCCGACCATCTCGACCCATCAAGGATCACACCTGCCATGACCAGTTCCCCCGCCCCGGTCACCCTCGCCACCCACGAGGCCCGCGCCCGGCTCCACGAACTCACCGTCATCGACGTGCGCACGCCCGCCGAGTACGCCTCCGGGCACCTGCCCGGCGCCGTCAACATCCCCCTGGACCACATCCGGCGGGCCCTGCCGGAGATACGGCACGCCGCCGAACAGGGTGACGTCCTCGTCGTGTGCGCCTCCGGCGCCCGCTCCGAGAACGCCTGCAAACTGCTGGCCGCGCAGGGCATCCCCACGGCCACGCTCACCGGCGGCACCGGCGCCTGGGCCGCGGGAGGACACGACCTGCACACGCCGGCCGCCTGCGACTCCCGGGCCGGCTGGAGCATGGAACGCCAGGTCCGCTTCACCGCGGGCAGCCTGGTCCTGACCGGCCTCGTCCTCGGTCTGCTCGTGCACCCGCTCCTCCAGCTGATCTCGGCCGGTATCGCGGGCGGCCTGGTCTTCTCCGCGCTCACGAACACCTGCGGCATGGCGGCCCTCCTCGGCAGGCTGCCCCACAACCGCCCCCGGGCGGCCGACCTCGACACCGCGCTCGCCGCCCTGCGCGGCCGCTGACCGGCACGCCGAAGGGCACCCGTGGACTCCACCGGGTGCCCTGGGCGTCAGTTCGCTCCCGCCTGGCCTGCGGCTTGTCGGCGCACGTCCTTCATGTCGACGGCCCGGATCCTGCCGATGAGCTCCTCCAGCGCCTGGGGCGGCAGCGCGCCTGGTTGCGAGTACAGGACGGTCCGGTCGCGGACGGCCATGAGGGTGGGGATGGAGGAGATCCGGAAGGCCCCGGCGAGTTCCGGCTGTGCTTCGGTGTCGACCTTGCCGAAGACGATGTCGGGGTGGCGGGCGGCCGCCTTCTCGTAGACGGGGCCGAACATCCGGCACGGTCCGCACCAGGCCGCCCAGAAATCGATCAGCAGGATCTCTGAACCGGCAACGGTCTCCTCGAAGTTGTCCTTGGTCAGTTCGATCGTCGGCATGGCTTCCGGTCTCCTCTCATATACCCGGTGGGGTATCTGCTTCAACCGGAGCCGGTCCGGATTTGTTCCAGGCGGACAGGCAGACAGGCGGCAGGGGGAACCAGCGCATGCGCTCGAAGTCGGCCGAAAGCCCGGTGGGGCCGTCGTCCAGACGGTCGGGACGGGAGGCGAACACCTCGCGGGCGCGATCGAGTTGACCGGGCAGTGCCTCCTCTCGCAGCCGACGGTGGCGGACGGCCGGGGCGGTGACGCGTCCGTCGGCGGTGAAGCACACGCCGGTCAGGCGCAGCGGCGGATCGGCGGCGCCGGCGTGGTGGTGCCACTGCCCGGTGTGCGGGTCGAAGCGGTAGTCGGGCAGGAGCCGGTGGCCGTACCGGGCGATCAGGTCGACGGCGTCGATGAGGTAGTCGCGGACCGTGTCGCTGATGAAGTAATTGAAGTTGACGCGGGCCCAGCCGGGTTTGATGCCGTCGCAGCCGTGGACGATTTCGTCGCGCAGGGCGTGGGACGTGGCGGCGTCGATGGCGAGCAGGCGGTGGCCGTACGGTCCGGCGCACGAGCAGCCTCCGCGGGCCTGGATGCCGAACAGGTCGTTGAGCAGGGCGACGACGTAGTTGTGGTGCAGTGAGGAGCGGTCGCCGTGGCGGATGCGGAAGGAGACGATGGAGAGCCGCCGGGCGTGGTGGTTGCCGAGGACCTCGATCCGCGGGTTGGCGTCCCAGCGGGCCAGCGCCCGCCGCCAGTGCCGTTCCTCGGCTGCCTGGATCGTGTCGGTGCCGACGGCCTGTTTGAGGGAGAAGACCAGCCCGGCGCGGATGGACTCGACGATGGCCGGGGTGCCGCCCTCCTCCCGGGCGACCGGGTCGTCGAGGTAGCGGTGGCCGAGGGGGTCGACGAAGGCGACGGTGCCTCCGCCGGGCGCGGTGGGCACCCGGTCGCGGACGAGCTCGCGGCGTACGACGAGCACGCCCGGGGTCTGCGGGCCGCCGACGAACTTGTGCGGTGACAGGAAGAGGGCGTCCTTGTGATCGCCCGCGCCGGGCTCGCTCTCCGCGACCCGGATCGGGACGTACGGAGCGGCCGCCGCGTAGTCCCAGAAGGAGAGGGCGCCGTGCGCGTGCAGCAGCCGGGCGACGCGGTCGGCGTCGGTGAGGATGCCGGTGACGTTGGAGGCGGCGGAGAAGCTGCCGATGCGCAACGGCCGGCCGGCGTACCGCCGCAGTCCCGCTTCCAGCAGGGCGAGGTCGATGTGGCCGTCCGGGTCCTCGTCGATGACCACGACGTCGGCGACCGACTCACGCCAGGGCAGTTCGTTCGAGTGGTGCTCGTACGGCCCGACGAAGACGACCGGCCGCCGTGCCTCCGGCAGTCGGCCCGGGCGGCGCAGGCCGAGGACCCCGACCAGCTTGTTGACGGCGGTGGTCGCGCCCGAACCGCAGAAGATGACGAGGTCGTCCTCGGTGCCGCCCACCGCGTCGCGGATGATCCGGCGGGCGTCCTCGCGCAGGCGGGTCGTCTGCAGACCGGTGCTGGAGCTCTCCGTGTGGGTGTTGCCGTACCGGGGCAGGACCTGCTCTCGGATGAAGTCCTCGACGAAGTCCAGCGAGCGGCCGGAGGCGGTGTAGTCCGCGTAGACGATCCGCTTCGGGCCGTACGGGCCGTCCAGCACCTCGTCGTCCCCGATGAGGCCGGCTCGGATGCGCTCCAGCAGAGCCGGCCCGGCGGGCGCCGGGGAGGTGCTCACGGCTCCAGCTCGATGGCGACCTCGGGCGGCTCGTGGAGGGTGTTGTGCACCGTGCAGTGCGAGGCCACGGCCAGCAGGGCCGCCCGGCGCTGCTCGGAAAGACCTGGCGGCGGTATGACCACGACGCGCAGGGAGGCGACACGGGCGGGGCGGTCGGTGGCCATGGTGAACTCCGTACGGACCCGCAGGCCGGCGCGGTGCAGACCGTGCCGGTGGAGGTAGCGGCCCGCGTAGAAGGCGACGCAGGTGGCCAGGGAGGCGGCGAAGAGTTCGGTGGGGGTGGGCGCGGTGTCCGTGCCGCCCGCCTCGGGGGGCTGGTCGACCTGGAGACGGTGGCCGCGGATGTCCACGGTGTAGGCGTCGCGATCGACGTGGGTGACCTCCAAACGGTGCACATCCGTGGACTGCGGCCGGTTCGTGCCGGGGGTCTGCTGCGTGCTGGCGGTCATGGCCGGGCCCTTCTCGCGCGTGCCGACTGCTGCCGGATCCCAGTCGACCACGGACGGCACGGCGGATCGAGAGGCCGACGGGGTGCGGCAGGGGGCGTTCGGCCCTCGTGCAAGCTGCCGCGGTGGTATACCCTGCCGGGTATTTTATCAGCGGGTTCGCGGCGGGCAAGTCGGCCGCGGCGAGCGAATGGGCTGGGTGAAGGCATACCCCGGTGGGTACCCGAGTAGGGACCAGCGGCCCATGTCCCGCTCTCATCTGCCGCATGACAGTGGGGACATGGGCCAACACATCGTGATTCTCGGAGGCGGAACCGCCGGCACCATGACGGCCAACCGCCTGCGGCGCGTGTACGACGAGCGGGATCTCCGGATCACGGTCGTCGACCAGAACGACGACCACGTCTACCAGCCCGGACTGCTGTTCGTGCCCTTCGGGCTCGCCCAGCCGCACCACCTCGTCCGCTCCCGCCCGCGGCAGCTGAACACCGCCGTCGACTACAAGCAGGCCCGGATCGAGCGGGTCGACCTGACCGAGCGGACGGTGCACCTCGCCGGCCGTATCCGGCTGACCTACGACGTCCTCGTCGTCGCCACCGGAGCCCGGCTGCTGCCGGAGGAGACCGAAGGGCTGACCGGTCCCGGCTGGGGCGACAACGTCTTCACCTTCTACGACCTGCCCGGCGCCGTCGGTCTGCGCCATGCGCTGGAGCGCTTCGAGGGCGGCCGTGTCGTGATCGACGTCGCGGACCTGCCGCTCAAGTGTCCCGTCGCGCCACTGGAGTTCGCCTTCCTCGCCGACTGGTACTTCCAGCGGCGCGGCATCCGCCACAAGGTCCGGCTGACCTACGCCACTCCGCTCGACGCCGCCTTCACCAAGCCGGTCGCGGCGAAGGCGCTGGGCGGGCTGCTGTCGGAGAAGGGCGTTGAGCTGGTCACCGAGTTCACGCTCGGCGAGGTCGACGGCAAGGGCGGCCGACTGGTCTCTTACGACGAACGGGAGGTGCCGTTCGACCTGGCGGTCGTCGTGCCCCTGCACGGGGGCGCGCAGTACGTCGGACGCTCCGAGGGGCTGGGCGACGAGCTGGACTTCGTCCCCGTCGACCCGCACACCCTCCAACACCCCGACCACCCCGAGGTGTTCGCCATCGGGGACGCGGCGGGCCTGCCCGCGTCCAAGGCCGGGTCGGTGGCCCACTTCGAGGGCGAGGTGCTGGTGCGCAACGTCACCCGATTCCTCGCCGGACAGCCGCTGGACGCCTCCTTCGACGGACACGCCAACTGCTTCGTCGAGACCGGGTTCCACAAGGCGCTGCTCATCGACTTCAACTACGCCACCGAGCCGCTGCCCGGCCACTTCCCGGCCGCCGTCGGCCTGCCGCTGCTGAAGGAGTCCCACGCGGCCCACCTCGGCAAGCTCGCCTTCGAGTGGCTCTACTGGCACAGCCTGCTGCCCGGCCGGGACCTGCCCGGCATCGGCTCGGCGATGCCCGAGCACGGCAAGCACCACATCCACGCCTGAACCGAAGGAGCACCACCATGCCCACCGCCACCTATGGCGACACGCCCGTCCCCGTCGACGACGAGGGCTTCTTCACCGACCCCGGCCGGTGGACCGAGCCCATGGCCGAACAGCTCGCCCGCGAGCAGGGCATCGAGACACTGACCGACCGGCACTGGACGGTCATCCGCTTCATGCGGGAGCAGTACGCCGCCAAGGGCACCGGACCCACTGTGCGGGTGCTCGGCAAGACCTCCGGCGTCAGCGTCAAGGAGCTCTACCAGCTGTTCCCGAAGGGCCCGGCCAAGACCGCCGCGAAGATCGCCGGGATTCCCAAGCCCCGTGGCTGCATCTGAGAAGGAGAGGGCCCGCCATGTCCGGAACCGCCACGATCGAGAAGGTCTCGATCATCGTCTCCAAGGGATCCCTGGAGGGGATCTACCCGGCCCTGATCATGGCCAACGGCGCGCGCGCCGAGGGCATCGAGGCCGACCTGTTCTTCACCTTCTTCGGCCTCGACGCCATCACGAAGAAGCGCTGGGAGCACATCAAGCTGGCCACGGTCGGCAATCCCGGTCTGCACCTGCCGACCCTGCTGGGCGGCATACCGGGGGTGCCGGACCTGGTCACCCGGTACATGGAACGCAAGATGGAGAAGCTCGACATCCCGCCGATCCCCGAGTTCATCGAGATGATCTCCGACACCGGCGCCGGGATCTACGCCTGCAAGGCGTCCGTCGACCTGTTCGAACTCGACAAGGGCGACCTCGTCGAGCAGGTCCAGGGCATCATCACCGTCGGCGAGTTCTACGAGCACGCGGCCGGCGGCCAGATCATCTACACCTGAGGTGGCAGGCACCGTACCCGGCCTGCCGGAGGGGGTGGGGCGGTGCCGACCGTGGCCGCCCGTCCCGACGACGAGCCGTCCGGGGCCGGGCGCCCACCGGCCTTGCTGCCCGGCGACCTGCACACCGTGCGCTCGGACGAACTCGCCTGTGCCGCACGTCAACTGGGATCAGAAGGCGGGGGAGCCCTTTCGGGACGGTCCGGCGGGCTTGGTTCCGCGCTCCGCCAGACCGGCCTGCGCGAGGAGTAGACGGGCCAGGTCACGAGCCTCGCCAGGGGTGAGCGCCGCCCACACTCCCGGTTCGCCCCCCTGGTCCCGTCCCACGCGCAGGGTGACCCGGCTGATGGGCCGGTCCGCGGGTGCGAGCCGCAGGCATCGCACCGCGATCCTGCGCCCGCAGGTGGTCACGAGAGAGCCGTCCTCGCGCTCGCTCGTGGGGAGCCGGTCAGGTCCTGTCGTTGCCATCGTTCTCACGCTCCTCTGCAGGGGGCGGTGACGGTCCCCGGCGGGCGTCTTCCGCGACTTCAATACCTGGCGGGTACAGGTGGAAGCGTCGCGCGAGGCCGTATTGTTCCCGTGCTCGCGCGGGCCGGCGGCTCTCCCGTGATGCGGGTGGCTCGGTCGGACAGCCGCGGCACAAGGGTGAGGGGCTGGTTGATGCGGCCGTCCCGGCCCTCCAGGAACTCGCTCCGCGAAGACGCCCTGCGGGGTGTCCGGATCCGCGCTCCTCAGTGGGGAGCCTGCGATGACCGTCTCCGATGCAGCCGCTCTCGCCGGCGCCTCTCGCGGGACCTCCGGGAATCGGCGCACGAGCCTCGCCTGCCCTCCCTCACGCTCGGCTTCTGTCCCGCTCTCGGCTGCGCTCGAGCGGGAGGTGTCCCCATCGCCGGGGGACCCCCATCGGGGTTCGCCCGTCGCTCCTGCGCAACATGTACCAGCTGAACGCGATTCCCGCCGCCGCGGCCACGGAGGCCCACGTCCAGGGGCTGGTCAGCAGGGTGTGCCGCAGGTCGGGGCCGACCTGCTGGCCGAGGACGAACACGCCCATGACGGCGACGAACCAGCCGAAGGACTTGCGCAGTGCATCCTGCGGGATGCGTCCGGCGAGCAGACCGCCGAGCAGGCTCCCGACGACGGCGGTCGCCGTGACGAGGGCCGCGAACCCCCAGTCGATGTGCACGCTGGCGAGGTAACCGGCCAGGCCGGCGAAGGACTTCATGGAGATGACCAGCAGGGAAGTGCCGACCGCCACGGTCATGGGCAGTCCGCCCAGCAAGGCCAGGGCCGGTACGACCAGGAAGCCTCCGCCCGCGCCGACGAGTCCGGTGACCAGGCCCACGACGATGCCGTCCAGCAGTACATGGAGCACGGGGAGCTCGTGGTGGACTTTCTTCGGCTGCTGCTTGCGTCCCCGGATCATGGCGACGGCGGTGGCGATCATCATGAGGGCGAAGGCGAGCAGCAGGATGGTGCCGGGGATGAACTCGGCCAGCCGTCCGCCCGCGTAGGCGCCGGTCATGCCGGCCAGGCCGAAGAGGAGACCCGTTCGCCAGCGGACGCGTCCGGCACGGGCGTGGGAGACGACCCCGGCGGCACTGGTGACCCCGACGACGAAGAGCGAGGTGGCGATGGCCTCCTTGGTCTCCATTCCGGCCAGGTAGATCAGGATGGGCACGGTCAGGATGGACCCGCCGCCGCCCAGGACGCCGAGGCTGACCCCGATGAGCAGTGACGCGGCGATGATGACGGCGATCATGACGTGCCCCGCAGGGCGGCGACGACGGTGTCGATGTCGGTGCGCGGGCCGCGGTTGTAGGGCAGCTTCGACAGCAGCATGCCCATCGCGCAGGTATTGGTGAGCGCGGCGACGGCCAGCCCGGCCCCGACCGCCGTGCCGATGAGGTGCAGTCCGGGCAGGAACAGGCCCGCGACGCCGCTCACCAGGACGAGGGTGCCGGCGACCAGGCGCACCTGGCGTTCCAGGTCCCAGCGTTCGGGGCCTCGGGTGAGCGGGCCTCCTGCGGTCTCCCACGCCATGACGCCGCCGTCGAGGACGCGCAGATTGGGCAGCCCCGCTTCGGCCAGGGCCTGTTCGGCCTGGGCGGCGCGGGCGCCGGAGCGGCAGATGAGGACGACGTCCTCGTCAAGGTGGTGCAGCAGCTCGGCGCGGTGCTCGCGCAGGGTGTCGAGCGGCACGTTGTAGGAGCCGGGGATGTGGGCGGTGCGGAACTCGCCGGGCGTGCGTACGTCCAGCAGGCGCGGGCCCTCGCCGTCCTGGGTCAGGGCGTGCAGGGCTGCGGCATCGAGTCGTGGTTTGTCGGCATGGGTGGTCATCGGGGTTCCTTGCTGTGGCTGAAGTGGCTGAAGTGGCTGAAGTGGCTGAAGTGGCTGGTGAGGCTGGGCGGCGGCCGACGGACTCGGCCGCCGCCCGGCCCGGGTGGGTCAGGCGTCGGCCGGTGCGGGCAGGGTGAGCCAGGCGGCGTAGCCGCCGAGGAGGTCGGAGACGTCGGTGCGGCCGTGGTGGCGCAGCAGGCTGGCGGCGATGGAGGAGCGGTGGCCGCCGGCGCAGTGGACGACGAGGGGCCGGCCGGTGGGGATCTCGTCGATGCGGCGGGCGAGTTCGGCCAGGGGGATGTGGAGGGAGTCCTCGATGCGGCCTTCTTCGCGTTCGGCGGTGTTGCGCACGTCCAGCACGAGGGGGGGTTCCTCGTCGTCCAGCAGGCGGCGCAGTTCGTCGGCGGTGAGGCGGCCGGCCTGTTCCATCTCGTCGGCCAGGGCGGGGAAGGCGCCTTCGGGCTCGCGCAGGTAGCCGCCGACCTTGTCGAAGCCGATGCGGGCGAGCCGGGTGACGATCTCCTCCTCGCGGTCCTGGGGTGCGATGACGACGATGTCCTGTGCGGGGGTGAGGACCGTGCCGGCCTGTTCGGCGAAGCGGCCGTCGGCGGGCACGTTGATCGAGCCGCGCAGATGGC